>CAKRRF010000031.1 GCA_934394985.1 uncultured Marvinbryantia sp. | reverse complement strand
GTCTCAGATGCTGTCTCGCTTTCGCTCTCTGTTTCTGTCTCTGTCTCAGATGCTGTCTCGCTTTCGCTCTCTGTTTCTGTCTCTGTCTCAGATGTTGTCTCGCTTTCGCTCTCTGTTTCTGTCTCTGTTTCGGCTACTGCTTTACCTGTCTTCAATTCTGCTGCTTCTTCCGATGCTGTTTCCGTTTCTGTTTCAGATTCAGCTTTATCACTTTCAGATTCGCTTTCTGTCTCTGCTGCAGTCTCACTTTCTGATTCTGCTTCTGTAGTGGCTGTTTCGCTCTCACTCTCTGTTTCAGATGCAGCTTCCGTCGTCTCTGCTTCCGTCGCTGCTTCGGTCGTAACTTTTTCTGTTACCTTTTCTGTTTCTTTTTCGCTGCTTCCGCAACCTGTTGCAGCCAGTGCCACACAGGCCAGTAATGCTACTACTGATTTTCTTTTCATGATTCTATCCTCTTTTCTTCCACACTATCAAGATATTCCCTCTTTATGAAAAAGGCTCTGCCTCATCACATCATGCTCAGACTGCTGATCAGTCTTTATACTCTTTTACAGATCCGGTACCGGAAGTGGTCTGTCCGGATCCAGCACTTTATTTGCATCAAACAGATCTGCTGTCATCGGGTTCTCTGAAATGGCATCATTATAAATTCTGTAACCATCCAGATCCCGTCTGCCCTGATGAAGATATTCCGAAGTCAGGGTTGTCGTATAAGCTTCTGAATCTACCGGACAGTAAATATCAAATCCCTTGCTCTTAAGGTACGTATATTTTTCATTATCACTGGTGTATCCACCGGATGCAATATCCGCACCATGTGCAAAAATGATCGCATCTGTCTCACCAATCAGCGGTGATACATACTCAAACCATCTCTCCGTGTCTCTTACCAGATCATCATATGGTGTTTCACCCACATTCTTGTGACCCCAGGTATGACTTGCAAACTCCCATCCGTCTGCTTTCATGGCTTCTGCCACAGCTTTGGCATCGGCACATTCCTGTTCCCAGTTAAAATCCGGATGATTCGCCAGCCATTCAGACTGCAGATCATCGCGATAGTAAACCTCTGAATTTGTATTATGGTCCTCACTGTAGGTTCCGTCTGTGCGATATCCGAGAATTCCGTTATAACCGGTCAGCGCAATGATTCCTCTTGCACCTTTGTAGCATCCGTCCGGATGCTCTTCCAGAAATGCATCCAGTCTCGGCACTGCATCATAAGCACCGGTCACCACTGTACCGTCATCCTGTATATATTCACAGGTTGGTTTTCCATTCTCATCCAGTACAATCTTAGATGCCACTCCATGATTATCATAGGTGTGATAATAGCACAGATCATCCAGTGACATTACAAATGCCTTCTTCCCTTCCGGAAGATAGATCGTATTTGGTTCAAGGGTCACCGTACCATCTTCATTCGTCTTTTTCTTAATCAGATCATGAATGCCAACCAGTACATAGCCCCTGTCATACATCTCCTGGGTAATCTCATCGAATTCAGAAACTGTAGTCATCCACTGCTGCCATCCGGCATATCCATCCAGATCAGGATTAAATGCCTTAGCCGGTTCTACAACCAGTGTATGATAGAACACATGCGTCACTTCTTCCGGTGTAATCGCCACACAGGCTGCCTTCTGAGCTTCATAATCTGCCGCTTTCTGCTGAAGGTCTGTTCTTGTCCCATATAATGGAGATGCCTTCAAAAGTGCCGTTGCACCGTCATAATCATACGATACCGCCATCTGATCTGCCTGTGCAATCAGCTGAGCTGCTTCTTCATCAGAATGGTCTTCTGTCTCCGTTTCTGTCTGCGGCTGTGTCTCTGTCTCTGTTTCACTTTCTGTCTCAGCCTCAAACCATCCTGCCGGAAGCTTTTCTTTTATCCCATTCGGCAATGCTTTTTTTCCTGACTGAATCCACCCCGAAACAGTCTCTCCGGCGGTGCCCAATCCGTTTTTTACCAGTTCCAGATTGTCTCCGCCATTTCCCAATATCACAAAGCCTGCTGCGCCGGCTATCAGCAAAATAATCAGAATCAAAATCAGAAATCCCATGGTTCTCTGTCTTCGTTTTCTTTTTTTTCTTCTGGCCGCCCGTGCTTGTGTATCTTCTTCAAACCCCATAAGCCTTCATCCCTTCATATAAAAGATATTCTTTTTTACTTTATCATAAGTTTACCCAAAAAACAATCGGAAAGATTATTGCACTTTTGAAAAAAGAATGTTAGAATAAAAAAAGCGAATTCAGAGGAGGAGAAAAATGACATTTCTTAACGTATTGATTATTATTCTTGTCATTTTAGTGATTGCTCTCGGCGTAATGTATTATTTTGGACGAAAAGCCCAGAAAAAACAGGCCGCACAGATGGAGCAGATGGAAGCTGTGAAACAGACCGTTTCCATGCTGGTGATTGATAAGAAGATGTTACGTTTAAAAGATTCCGGACTTCCTCAGATGGTCATTGACCAGACTCCAAAGCTTATGAGACGTTCCAAGCTTCCTATTGTAAAGGCAAAAGTTGGTCCAAGAATCATGACACTGGTTGCTGATGCCAAGGTGTATGATGTGATTCCGGTAAAGAAGGAAGTAAAAGCTACGGTAAGCGGTATTTACATTACAGATGTCCGTGGAGTAAGAGGTCCGCTGGAGCAGCCTGTGAAGAAAAAGGGCTTTTTTGCAAAGTTACGTAATAAGGCACAGGATACTCTTGATAAAGAAGCAGCTAATACAGCTGCAAAAAATTCAAAAAAGAAAAAATAAACGTACAAAACGACCGGTCAGGATTTCTATTCTGAACCGGTCATTTTTTGTTCTTATCTGTTTTATTTTCTCATCAGCTTTACGCAGACTTCACAATGCTGCGTGTATCCAAACATATCTACCGGCTGCATTTTTTTCACAGCATAACCATGCCCTGTGAGATACTTCAGATCTCTTGCCAGCGTATCCGGGCCACAGGATACATATACGATTCGCTGTGGATGCAGACGGACTACAGAAGAAAGAAAGGCTTCATCGCTGCCGCTTCTCGGTGGATCCATAAAGACCACATCTGCTTTTTCTCCTGCTTCAGCCATAGTTACCATGAATTTTCCTGCATCCGCTTCATAAAATCGGATATTGCTGATCTGATTGATTTTCGCATTGATTCTGGCATCCCGCACTGCGTTACGGTTTAATTCCACTCCGATTACTTCTTTTGCACGCTTTGCGGCCACCATACCAATCGTTCCTATTCCGCAGTAAGCATCTATCACTCTTTCTTTTCCGGACAGACCTGCATAATCCATAGCAGTCTGGTACAGGCGTTCTGTCTGCACCGGATTGATCTGATAAAAAGACTGTGGAGAAATACGGAACCGACATCCGCACAGCATATCTTCTATATATCCCTTTCCATAAAGAATAATGTCACGTTCACCAAGTACCATACTTGTTTTTTTATCATTCACATTCAATACTACCGTAGTGATTTCCGGATGTTCTTTCCGCAGTGCCTTCACAAAATTATTTTTTGATGGCAAAATCGGAGATGACAGTACCAGCACTACCATCACCTGCCCACTGGAAAAGCCTCGGCGTACCAGCACATGACGAAGCAGCCCGTATCCGGTATCTTCATCATAAGTTTTGATCTTAAAAGACTTCAGCAGCCTGCGAATCGTGTGGATGATGGACTGTGAAATTTCATCCTCGATCATGCAATCGTCAATATTCACGATCTTGTGTGTACCGGCTTCATAAGTTCCGGACACAATCTCGCCCCGTTTCGTCCTTCCAAATACCGCATGTACTTTATTTCGATAGTGAAGAGGATCCTTCATACCTATGACAGGCTCCGGATGACCAAACTCTCTCAGCAGCTTATTCATCTCTTTCTGCTTCTTTTTCAGCTGCTGTGCATACTCCATTCCCTGATACTGACAGCCGCCACACTTTTTATGATACGGGCAGATACCATCCGTATTCTTACTTTTTTTCTCTTCCATATATCTTTCCTTTTCCATAAAATATTGTAAGTATTCCGTACCTTCACAGATACGAAGCCAAATATCTTATAATGTGTATACAATCACGCCTGCTATGATAATCAGATTTCCGATAAGCTTCCATTTCGTGAATCTTTCATGAAGAATCACACCAGACAGAATCATAACAAACACATAGGTGCAGGTGTCAATCACAGCACCATATTTCATATCTACCCTGGTATAAGCATACGTGTTTACCAAAAGTACCGCAAAGAAAATAAAGTAAGACAGAATTACCCGCCAGTTCAGATATTCAAAAATAACATTTTTATGTGTCTGATTTGCACTTTGTTTCAGCAGAATCTGAGAGGATGCTGAAAAAAAAGTCGCAATAAACATAATCATCAAATATTTATTCATGGGCAACCACCAGTACTCCGATGAACACAATCACCATGCCAATGATGTTGTTCACCGATAAATTTTCATGAAAAATGACAACCGCCCAGATCTGGGACCAGATCAGATATACGGTACGGTTGGCATAAGCCACATTCAGTTCAAACTTCTTAATGACCTTCTGCCAGACTACTGCATAAACAGCACAGTTCAACAGCATCAGAAATAAAAATAAATACAGCATCGGAGAGGTCAGTCCCTCTCTGTTGTAAAATCCGGATGCTGCCTTGGAGTAGACACTGGTAAAGGAGAACAGCATCACCGTCAGATGCAGCAATATATATTTTTTTATCTTTTCCATATATCCTCCAACGATACTCCATCCACATAAATACAGCGATATGCTTCCATCATCCACGCATCCAGCTGGCTCTCCTCCTGCGTCTTCGCAATGATATGGCCTATTCGGTCTGTACCATCCGCCATGGCAAATACTTTATGTCCCACCGGAAAATCCAGAGATATTGTCACGCCTTTTTCTTTCAGCGCGCGAATTCCTTCCTGGTCGATTGCCGTAATCTTTCCTTCCACCGGACTGAGAAGCAGCTTGGCCATACACGGCTGACTGCCTTTACAGTTAAATTCCACCTGTTCGCCCAGTGCACTGCGGATCATTTTTTCATAAAAATCAAATCCATAATATATGGAAATCAGTTCCGGAATGCAGGTTGCTCCTGTTCTTCCGCCCATCTCAATGATGGATACTTTTTCTCCGTCTACAAAAATATCTGCATTTACCGAACACTGATCTGCTCCGGATGCGGTAACCGCCGCCTGCATCTGTCTTCCGATCTCATGATAAAGCCTCTCACTACACTGATATGGAAATGCATGTCCTACCGGAATGGTTGTATTTTTTCCGTGATAAACAAACTTCTCATGAGGTGCCAGAAATACCAGCTGACCATTCTGCACAAATCCATCCACTCCAATTTCCGTTCCCCGGATAAAGCCTTCTACCAGCACATAATCTCTGGTGGAACGTCTGCTGGCATAATGCCATGCCTCTTCCAGTTCTTCTTTCTGCTTCACCACCGTGATTCCCCGACTTCCCGAACTGTCTACCCTTTTTACTACAACCGGATATCCTACCCGTTCAGCCGCTGCTTTTGCTTCTTCCAGACTATATGCACGCATTCCGTAAGACGCAGATACTTTGCCCTTTAAAAACGCTTCTTTCATCAATGCCTTATCTGTCAGAATGGCTGCTGCTGTCTGTGGAATACCAGATAGCCCCATCTTTTCGCAGACATATCCGATCGTGCTTACTGCCACATCCGTACCGGATGTACAGATACCATCGATCTGTTCTTCCCTTGCCGCCTCTAATATTCCTTCTTTATCTCTGGTATCCAGCTCATAAATCTTATCTGCCAGCGCAAAGCCCTGATAATCTCCCGGGATACTGACTACTATCGTATAAAGCCCCATTTTCCGGGCGGTTTGAATAAGGGGAACCTGATAGGTTCCCGCTCCTAAAATCATGATTTTTTTCACTGTTTTTCAATCCTTATCTGCTATGTTAATCGTTTCCCGTACTATAAACTGCGGTGTGCGGTTCAATATCAATATCATCTTTCCCAGATATTCTCCGATAATGCCCAGTACCATGAGGATGAGTCCTGCGAATACCACGACTATACACATAGTCGAAGACCAGCCCACAATTACGGTCGGATCAATCAACTTGTAGATAATAATGCATATTGCTGCAAGAAATCCGCCTGCTGCCGAAATACATCCAAGTACTGAGGAAATACGCAGCGGAATCACAGAATAATTCCAGTAAGCCAGCCACAGCTTCATCAGTTTTTTCAAAGTATAATTGGACGTACCCACTTCTCTTTTAAAATGCTCTACTTCTACATTTCCAATCTTGTGAGTGGTACGATAAAAAATACCGTCAATATATGGATTAAAACTGTCATACTTGATTACCTCATCCCGCACCTGTCTGGTAATCATCCAGAAGTTACTGGACACAATATCCTTTGGTCTTCCCAGCAAAATACGGGAGGATACCTCATTCAGCTTGCTTGACAGATTCTTAAGAAAAGAATTCTTCTTCTTCGGATAACATCCATATACCAGGTCGAAGCCTTCTTCCATTTTATGAATCAGCTTACTGATCTGGGACGGATGTGTCTGCATATCATCATCCATACCCAGGATATAGTCTCCTGAAGTGTAGTGAAGCGCTGCCATCAGTGCATTATGCTGTCCAAAGTTACGCAGCAGATTTACACCTTTCACATTTGTATAATCCTTACCCAGACGGCGAATCTCTCCATAGGTATCATCCTTTGGTGAACCGTCATTCACCAGCACAAATTCGCACTCATACTGATCCATTTTCTGAAATTCTTCCATGACCATCTCTACCACTTTTCGAATCGTGGCCTGCGAATTATAACACGGAATGACAATTGATATTAATTTCATAACTCTCCTCCCGGAAGACAATCATAAAAAAGCGGCGTTCCTCCGGTGTGCAGGAACAGTACATCGCAGTCTTCCAACTGATGTTCTTCTATATATTCTTTCATACCCCAGAAAGCCTTACCGGTATAGGTCGGATCCAGTGGCAGACCGTTCTGGCAAAACTCCTCTCGAATCACCTGCATAATTCTGTCATCATACTGACCATATCCGGCCTGACGATATCCCATTTCCAGATGAAGCTCCTTCTGAAAATCCGCTGGCAGTTCCAGATGTCTTTTTTCAAAATACTCCTGAATCCCCGTCTCCATCACTTTCATGGCCCGCTCATATTCTCTGGATGAAATGGAGATTCCCACGATCTTCTCCCTGCCCTGTTCCAGAATCTTACCACTGACCAGACCGCATTGGGTAGAACCGGTACCAGACGCAAAAAAGATATGAGAAAATCGAACACCTTTCTCTTCTTCCCACTGACGTATCTCCCGATAGCCATCCACATAAGCCTGCACCGGTGTTGCTTCATTCCCAGTGCCGTATTTATCTCCAAAAATATAGTATGGGTGCTTTCCCTCCGCAGTCAGACGATTCAGGGTATCTTCCACCGTCTGTGCGATATTCGTTTTCTCACAGGGAATCACTTCTGCTCCCAGCCACTTCATCAGCCGGCTGTTATTTGTCTCTGTTCCTTTCTCATCATGTTCTTCACTGGAACAGATCATATAGCATGGAATTTTACCGGCACAGCACAGATTTGCCAGTACACGGCACAGATTCGATCTGCTGTTGCCATAGACAATCATGCAGTCTTTTCCTTTCTCCAGCATATCTGCATAAAATGCTCTGCCAATCCGCACTTTATTTCCACCAAGGGAAAACGGCAGCAGATCCTCTCTCTTACAATATAACCGGACGTTTCTGTGATTAGGAAAGTCCAGTCTCTGAATTGGTGTATCCATATCATTTCCTTTATAAATAAGTAGTTGTCTGACGTTACGCGTCATATTATAGACTATACAAAGACGGATTTCAACCGAATTCCTGATTTCGTATAAAATCCCTCTGTACCGTATGGCAGAGGGATTTCAGAATCTTATGCATTTATTTCCAGAATTTTATATTCATACCCGCTTTCATCCATCAGCTGCATATATGGTTCCGGATCAAAATATTCCGGTGCATACACACCAGCCTCCTTCCAGATCCCTTTACCGATCAGTTCCAGTGCAAGCGCCGCACCAAATCCTGTCTGCGCTGTCACAGCCTGATTTCCCCAGCGTTTCATGGATTCCTGATTATCAAATGGCTGATACAGGAAATATTCTTTGTGCTGCCCATCTTTCTTTCCGATACAATGAACTCCGACCAGCATTTTTCCAACCATCTCATCACCGATATCCTTCGGCTGTGGCGCACAGGCTGCTACCACGTCTCTTGGAACGACGGATACATTTCCCACCTGAACCGGATGAATGCTGCGAAGTCCCAGCTTATCCAACACCTTCAATGCCGTAATCAAATTTTCATCCAGACTGATCTTGAAAGTAGCTTTTTTCAGTCCGTACTGCTTCAGAAAACGTGCCATTGTCACTACTTCTTCATGTTCCACTTTAACCAGTGTGTTCGGTCCGACACCATCCGGCATATCAAACACTTCCTGTCCTGCAAAGGCTTTCTCTACAATAAATCCACCTTTTTCTTCATCGTATTCTACATTTGGATTCATCACCTCATCCAGTACAGTCCATACATTAAATCCAAACATAATATCGTCCGGATCTGCTCCCGGAACTGCCAGATTGCCTCCATCTTTTACATGAGCCTCGGTCATTTCATCAAATAAATGGGTTGCTGCATATCTGGCAAATACATTCACAACTCCCGGGTCAATTCCCATACAGATCACTGCCATGTTTCCCTGCTTCTTCCAGTCCTCATGGCGATCAAAATTATACTTCGTCATTGGTTCCGTATAGCTGTTTTCAATCCCCAGTCCCAGCTTTGGTTCATCCATTGGGACTGACCAGGTACCCATGCTTCCATAATTCACATGGGACGCATATGCTGCATCGAAAATCATATTACTGGCAAAAGGCGGTGCCGCATCCATAACAAAATCGATCTGATGCTCACGGATCAGTTCCTTCATTTCTTCTCTGTCTGTAGCATTTACTTTCTCCGCCTCAAAACGTTTGTCACCATGCAGCTTATTCACTACTTCCTGCGCTCTGTTCCTGTCATAATCGCAGACCAACACATACTCCAGCCACTCTCCCTTCGGATCTCTCCACTGCATAACTTTTACAATACTTTCGCCGACTGCTCCGGCGCCAACCAACATCATTCTCATGTCCGTTTCCCCCTTACGTAAAGCGGACATTCGCAATCCGCTTCGCTACTTGCTCATGAACGCAGTCGCTTCGCGATCTGCATTCAAATCAATTAATGTTATTACTTTTTTATTTTTACGTCAATGATTAATTTTAGTCCTCAGGAAAGTTCTTGACGCTCCTTTTATTCGGGTGTAAACTTAGAACAATAAATTCTTTAGTGCGATAAAGTATTGCTAAAGTGATCCATATATTAGGAGGATATCATTATGGAAAAGAAAAATATCGACTGGTCAAATCTTGGATTTGGCTATATGCCTACTGATTATCGTTTTGTAGCCAACTATAAAGACGGTGCATGGGAGGAAGGCGGTCTGACTACAGATGCCACCGTTACCATTTCAGAATGTGCCGGTGTTCTTCAGTATGCTCAGACCTGCTTTGAAGGTATGAAAGCTTATACTACTGAAGACGGACATACCGTGATTTTCCGCCCTGACTTAAATGCAGCACGTATGGCGGATTCCTGCCGCAGACTGGAGATGCCGGTCTTCCCGGAGGATAAATTCGTAGAAGCTGTTGTAAAAGTAGTAGAAGCCAATGAATCATTCGTTCCGCCTTACGGATCCGGTGCCACTCTTTACATTCGTCCATATATGTTCGGAAGTGATCCTGTCATCGGTGTAAAACCTTCTAATGAATATCAGTTCCGTGTATTCTCTACGCCGGTTGGTCCTTACTTCAAGGGCGGTGCAAAACCAATCACGATTCGTGTCAGCGATTTTGACCGTGCTGCACCTCATGGAACCGGACACATCAAAGCCGGACTGAACTACGCAATGAGCCTTTATCCTATTATGGATGCTCATCGTCAGGGATTTGCCGAAAATATGTATCTGGATGCTGCCACCAGAACCAAGGTAGAAGAAACCGGCGGAGCAAATTTCATCTTTGTTACCAAAGACAATAAAGTGGTTACTCCAAAGTCCAACAGTATTCTGCCATCCATTACACGTCGTTCCCTGATTTATGTGGCCAAAGAATATCTTGGTCTGGAAGTGGAAGAACGTGAAGTATACTTCGATGAGGTAAAAGATTTTGCTGAATGTGGTCTCTGTGGTACAGCTGCCGTGATCTCTCCTGTCGGAAAGATCAACGATCATGGCAAAGAAATCTGCTTCCCAAGCGGTATGGAAGATATGGGACCAATCACCAAAAAGCTGCGTGAAACACTGACCGGTATCCAGATGGGTCATCTGGAAGCTCCGGAAGGATGGATCAAAGTAGTAAAATAAAAACTAAGAAGAAAAGACCGTCTCATCCAATATTGGAGAAACGGTCTTTTTTGTCTTATTTTACAGTTATCCAGTCCTCATATCCATTCATATGAGCAAATGTATAAATACTTCTCTGGCTTCGATACAACCGGACAATCTTTCTCTTTTGTCTCAATTGTGCCCTGGTGTATTTTGATGGCTTATTATACTTTCTTCCATGATATTTTCCAAAATATTTTAATGTAGCATCCGTAAGCTTCGCTTTTTCAAAAGCTCCTGTCACAATACGATTGGTTTTTTTATGATGCTTATGCCCATATTCCCCTTTTTTGTTATGTGTCACTACTTCTTTCCAGTTTTTATATGCCAGAAGTGTATCGATATCTTTCCGAATCTGATCAGAGCAGGATGTCCAGTCAGCGATTCCTCCCCGATTACTGTAATCCGGATAATTCAGCATCAGGCCAATATCTCCGGTCTTTTCCATCACCTTTTTAAATTCCCGCATTCTGGTTCTTCCATAAGTCCTGGTGTTCGCATTTGTCAGACATACTACCAGATAGTCATCCTGAATCAGATGCATCCCTCCCCAGAGCATCTCATCATCCGGATGAGCCACAATCATTACCTTATCGACTTTTTGAAGATCCAGTCCATCCAGCACTTTTGCAGTAATGCGTGTCGCGGTGGTAAATCTCGCTTTGCTTTTGGCACTGACCGGCACTGTCGCATTCAAAAGCAAAAGCATCATCAG
This sequence comes from uncultured Marvinbryantia sp., assembly GCA_934394985.1. Classification (GTDB taxonomy): domain Bacteria; phylum Bacillota; class Clostridia; order Lachnospirales; family Lachnospiraceae; genus Marvinbryantia. Next base: position 15,361 of record CAKRRF010000031.1, on the reverse strand, counting down.
CAGCAGTATTCCTGTACGTTTTCTGAACTTTTTCTTATTTCCCGCTATGTTTCTTTCTGTTACTTTTTTCTTTTGCATAAATCTCCCCTTTTCAGAATTCTCTCCATTACCAGACAGCTATTTCTTTTTTCTCCATCTGATCTCCAGCGCTGCACATACTACTATACAACAAATACTGATCATCAGTCCCGGAATCAGATATGGCGTCCGATATCGCAGTTCAACCGTATGGTCTCCCGCCTCCAGCATCAGACCGGTAAACATCCCATTCACCTGATACAACGGCTTTTTCTGTCCGTCCACATATGCTGTCCATCCGTTGCTGTATGCCACAGATAATACCAGCAGCTTTTTCTGACTCAAAGAAATGCTTCCCTTTATAAGATTATCACAGATCTCCAGATTTTCAAGCGTATCTTCCTGCAGTGCCTGCGTCTGTTCATCCAGCTGATCCACCGGTTGTTCTGAAATATACATCTTCTCGATGGTATATGTCCCTTTTTGCTTAAAAGTTAATGTTATTTCAGTCGATGCTTTCTTATGATATCCCAGGTTATAGAGGAAATCTTCTTTTCCGCTGTAAAAGCTGTTGCGGTACGTGTATACAGAGCCTGTTTTTTCCACATCATCCCTGTTCATTTTCAAAGAAAACTTTGTCGCTGTTCCCTCATACTTCAAGCCTTCCATTACCAGACTGGTTTCACAGTTTTCTATTCCCTGATAATGAAATGTAATGGTTGCTCCTTTTTCCAGAACCTGATACTGATTTCCGGATATCGTGATTTTTCCATCCGTGGTAATCTCACATTCCGGTATTACATCCATAAACTTCGGTTCTGTCTCCGGAAGTTCCTGTACTTCTGCAGCTTCTTCCATGACATAGGCACCCTGAAGCATTGCCTGCTGTTTTTCCATTGTGGTAAATGTTTCCCATTCTTCGGATGAAATCACAGTATCGTACGTATACCCAAATGGAAGTGCCGCATCGGTACGATATACGGCATATTTTTCATTTTCTGCTGCTTTTTCCGTATATCCATACGGCAGATACTGTTCCTTTCCTTTTTTTACAATATAATATTTTACGCCGGTCAGTCTGTCCAGTATCGTTCGTCCATCCAGCCCGTCGTACATCTGCTCCATAGAATTAGAGGTACACATTTCCCGCAGGAACTCTGCTACCGCGCTGTTGGTTACGCTATAATAAAAATCTGTTCCATAAAGACGATTCTGCATGGCCGTGTTTTCTCTGGCAGTAGTTCCATACTGATCATATCGATAAAACGTATCCGTATCACCAATCTCCTGCACGATCCTGTTCTGTGCTTTCGTGGTTAACATTGCATACGGTGCCCCCTGCTCTCGAAAATCTCCGATATAATTCGTCCGGTCAGGGGAATATAAGAAATAGGCGTTCACTGCAAGGGACAGTACCGTAATGCCGGTCAGAAATGCCGCAAATATGCGCTGTACCCGCATTCTGTTCTCTGTATCAGATGCCATCTGTACTATATGTCCATATACCAGAACCATCACAGTCAGAATTGCTGTCAGTCCGACTCCCAGCCATCCATGCATCGTAGCAGATGTTTTCATCAGATACTGCCCTACCGGAAGTACGATACACCCTAGCACCGCCAGTACGATTTTTTCCCGCTTTTCCAATTTTCCAAACTCCGGATACATCTTTACCAGAATATAGGACAATAACATCCCATATGCCCAGATCCATCGATTGGATACATAGGAAAAACCATTGATGACGTGCCCTGTAAACGGGATCAAAAGTAACATAGTCAGAATCAGCCAGCCAGCCTTCAGTTCCATATTTTTTTTCCTGCGAACCAGAAGGACCAGCATGGCTGTCAGTACAATCGGAGCAAATCCCATCACCGTATAATACCTGCTGCTGGCCATAGTATAATCCACTCCAAAAAAATCATTTAACAGTCTGGCATAGTGTGCGATCGGATAGAATACCGGCACATAATTTTTTGCTGACATTCTGCCGGTTCCCAGCACGTACATAGCAGACGGTAATAATACCGGAAGCGAAATCCCAACTCCCAGTAAAGACCATCCCACAAATTCCAGAAAGCAGGGAATCAGTTCTCCTATACGGATCTTTTTATAGATCATCAGATAACGGATCACCGCATAAAGCACCATCATCAACACAATCATATAGAAAAAATAAAAATTACTGATTGCACTGACTGCTGTCATAAACACAAACAGCCAGGGTTTTTCTTTTCTGAAAATCTTATCGATTCCCATCAGAATCAGCGGCAAATAAATCATCGGATTTACAAAATACGGATGTCTTACTCCGCAAAAAAGAGCAAATCCTGAAAATGCATACACAAGAGATCCCAGCAGCACTCCGGTGCCCTCATTTTTATGATAACGACAATAGATCGTAAATGTCGCTCCCGCAAGATAAAAGCGCAGAATAATCAATGCTGCATATAAATATTCCGTCAATGCTCCCGGAACCAATACACATAACAAAGTCAGCGGATCACCAATGGCATAGTAGTTTAACGTAGTCAAAATATCTGCTCCATATCCAATGCTCATATCCCACATAGGAACACTGAAATGGTGTTCCACCAGCAGGCTGCGCAGGATTTTACGCAAATATTTGCCATAGTATACCAGCGTGTTGAAATGCTGGTATACTCCGTCAAATTTCCATACCATTGATTTTCCGCTGACTGCAAACCAGCCAAACACAAAGGCTCCGGTAATCAGAAAACAAAGGGTGTATCTGAGATATGCTCTTTTTCCCGTTTCTAATTTTTTTCCCATTCAGTTTCCTTTCTGTTAGCGTTCCTCCCTGAAGTAAGCCTGCCCCAATCCTTCCGGCGGCTGATCTTCTTTCTTTTTACGGAAGCTGATGACTACCAATACGATAATGGTTACCACATACGGCAGTGCTTTAAAAATTTCCTGGGTACTTCTTCCAAGTCCCGGAATATACAGATACAGAATATATAATGCACCAAAAAGGATAGAACCCCAAATGGCATTTAATGGTTTCCACATGGCAAAAATAACCAGTGCAACTGCAAGCCATCCTCTGTCACCAAATCCATTATCCGTCCAGGTACCACCACTGTATTCCATAACAAAATACAATCCGCCAAGTCCTGCAATACCAGATCCAATGCAGGTAGCCAGATACTTGTATTTGCTGACATTGATTCCGGCTGCATCCGCAGTACCCGGATTTTCTCCTATTGCACGAAGATTCAGTCCATTCCTGGTACGGAACAGAAAGAATGATAATACTACCGCCAGTAAAATGGCTGTATAAGTCAGGAAACCGTAGGAGAAGAATATATTTCCGATCACCGGGATCTTCGACAGCCCCGGAATCTTCGCCTGATAAGCTCCGGCTGTGGTGCTGACAGAGATTTGTCCCACACCTCCTGCCAGCTTGGAAATAGATCCTCCAAAGAAGTTACCAAAGCCGGTACCAAAGGTAGTCAGCGCCAGACCTGTTACATTCTGATTTGCGCGCAGGGTAATCGTCAGGACACTGTAAATCAGACCACCCAGCATCGCACATACAAATGCACAGAGCAGGGAAATCAGCATTCCCATCACAGCACTCGGATTTTCCGTGCTTTTTTCATAGAAAAAAGCGCCCATCAGTCCGGCAATTCCCCCCATATACATGATTCCCGGGATTCCCAGGTTCAGGTTACCGGATTTTTCTGTCAGGATCTCGCCTTCTGCTCCAAACAGGATTCCCATGCCCTGAACGATTGCTTTTTGAATAAAAATAATAAGTGTGCTCAATGCAAGTTCCTCCTATTTTTTATTTCTTTCTATTTTATAGTTCATAAAGAATTCTGCGCCAAGCAGGAAGAAAAGAATAATACCCAGCATGATACTGGATGCATTCTCATTCAGTCCATACTGTGATGCAATCTGCGTGGCACCCTTTTCCATAAATACCAGTCCAAACGCAATCAGAATCATAACAAATGTATTAAACTTCGCCATCCAGGCTACGATAATAGCAGTGAAACCGCGGCCATTTGCTGTCGATGTGGAAATGGTATGGCCTGATCCGCTGACCAGAATAAATCCTGCAATACCGCAGATTGCTCCGGAAATCGCCATGGTACGCATCATTACTTTGCCAACATTAATACCGGCATAACGGGCAGTATTGTCACTTTCTCCCACAACTGCCACTTCATATCCCTGCTTACTGTATTTCAGATAAATGAACATTGCAACTGTCAGTATAGTAACAATCACTACATTCCAGAAATAAACATTTCCTGCTACCGGTGGAAGCCATCCTGCCTGTGTGGCCTGATTGATGATACCTACACTGTTCGATCCTTTTGGATTCTCCCAGAAGCAAATGCAGAATGTGACTACCTGCATTGCCACATAGTTCATCATCAAAGTAAATAATGTCTCATTGGTATTCCAGTGTGCCTTAAAGAAAGTAGGAATCAGACCCCAGATCAGTCCACCTATGGCGCTGAGCGCTATCATAAGCAGAATCAGAACTGCATTTGGTATTTTTCCTCCCAGATAGATCATGCAGGCTGCGGATACTACGCCTCCGATCAGTACCTGTCCTTCTGCGCCAATATTCCAGAAACGCATTTTAAATGCCGGAGCCAGACCAACTGCAATACATAAAAGTACCAGCATATCACGAATCGTAATCCAGATACGACGGCTGCTTCCCAGCGCTCCATCAAAAATAGCTTTATAGACTTCCAGCGGATTCATGTGTACCAGTCCTACAATAACTGCTGCACAGACAATCAGGGCAAGGATAATGGCCATAATATAAATGGCTATTCGTTTTCCAAGACTGACGGATTCCCGTTTGGACATATGAAACATCGGTTCTTTATTCATGGGAAACGCCTCCCTTCTCATGCTTTGTCATCAATACACCAACCTCGTCTTTTTTCGCAGTTCTTCCATCAAGAATACCGGTAATCTGTCCGCCGCAAAGTACTGCAATACGGTCACACAATTCCAGAAGCACATCCAGGTCTTCAATGACACAGATCACTGCTACACCTTTTTTCTTCTGCTCATTTAACAGATTGTAGATAGCATATGAAGAATTGATATCAATTCCTCTGGTCGGATAGGCCACCATCAATACCTTTGGCTTCTGTGCAATTTCACGGCCAACCAGTACCTTCTGCACATTTCCGCCAGACATCTGTCCTACCGGAGCGGATATACTCGGTGTAACAATCTCCAGCTGGTCTTTGATTTTTTGAGCCAGTTCTCCCGGAGTCTTACGATCCAGGAAAGAGGATTTTCCCTTCTGATAACTTCTCAGCATAATGTTATCTGTCATATCCATAGAAGCTACCAGTCCCATTCCCAGACGGTCTTCCGGTACAAATGCCAGACGCACACCTAATGCACGAATATCTCCCACATCACGGTTTGTAATCTCTCTTGCCTGATTTTCTTCCGGATAAAACGTAATGCTTCCTTCTGATACATGCTGAAGTCCTGCAATTGCCTCCAGAAGTTCTTTCTGGCCGCCTCCTGAAATACCTGCGATACCCAGTATCTCTCCGCCATATACGGTAAGATCTGCATGATCCAGTGTCACTACCTCATTGTTATCTTTGCAGGTAACATTTTTCAGCTCCAGACGTTTGATCGGATTCACCGGATCCGGCCGGTCAATATTCAGCTCTACTTTAGCCCCTACCATCATCTCGGTCAGAGATTCTACTGTAGCCTCTGAAGTCTTGACTGTATCAATGTATAGTCCCTTTCTCAGAATGGACACCCGATCTGATACCGACAATACTTCATGTAACTTGTGCGTAATCAGTATAATCGAACATCCGTCTTTTTTCATATTTCTCAACACTTCAAAAAGACGGTCTGACTCCTGCGGTGTCAGCACTGCTGTCGGTTCATCCAGAATCAGTATCCGGGCGCCACGATATAACAATTTGACAATCTCTACTGTCTGTTTTTCTGATACAGACATCTGATAGATTTTCTTTTTGGGATCAATTTCAAATCCATATTTTGCAGCAAGCTCTAAAATTTCTCTGTTCACCTGTTTCATATTCAGGATCTGTTTTCCCGGCAGTCCGAGAATGATATTTTCTGCTGCAGTCAGGATGTCCACCAGCTTAAAGTGCTGGTGCACCATTCCAATCCCCAGATCAAAGGAATCTTTCGGAGATCGTATTTTTACCTCGCGTCCGTCTACTTTTATCTTTCCTTCATCCGGATAATAAATACCGGATATCATATTCATTAATGTGGTCTTTCCACTGCCGTTTTCACCAAGCAGACAGAGAATCTCTCCCTTTCTTACTTCCAGGTCTACCTTTTCATTCGCTGTAACACTTCCGAAACGTTTGGTGATGTTGTGCAGTTCTATTGCGTATGTCTGCTCCACGTATGTTCCTCCTACGATAAAGATAGGGGTTGCATCTCTGCAACCCCCGTATAAAGCTTCGCCTCTTTTTATTCTACGATAGAATCAATGCCATCAATGATGATATCGAATGCCGGAGCTGAACCATATTCAGATTCATGGAAATATCCGTCGGAGATATATTCTACACCATTCTTTTCGTAAGTATCCAGTGTTTCTCCATCCACAGTCCATGTAGCTGTATCAAACACATGAAGAGATCCATCTTCAATTGCTGCTTCTACTTCGTCTACTTTTTCCTGTGTTCCTTCCGCAACAATATTTTCATTCAGCGGAGTAATCAAAACTGCACCATCTTTCAGGCCTGATGTCCAGTCTTTGTCGATTTCTGTTCCGTCTACCATGCACTGTACTGCGTAGGTGTAGTATACACCCCAGTTATTTGATGAGGAGGTCAGTGCAGAGTCAGGAGCTGTCTCGATCATGTCTACATTGTATCCAACACAAGGAACGCCTGCTGCCTGAGCGGCTGTCGGAGCGCCTGTTGTATCTGCATGCTGTCCGATCAGAACACATCCGTCTGCGATCAGAGCTTCAGCACATTCTTTTTCCAGGTCGAAACTTGCCCAGCTGTTCGTATATTTTACTTCCATAGTAACAGACGGACACTGGCTCTTAGCACCAAGATAGAAGGATGTAAATCCGGAAATTACTTCCGCATATGGATAAGCACCTACATATCCGATTCTTGCCTGATCTTCTGTGATATCACCGTTCTCGATCATTTCATTCAGCTTCATACCTGCAACTACACCGGATACATATCTTGCTTCATAAATGTTATCAAAATAGTTGTGCATATTGTCCAGTCCACAGCTTGCAGCCTGATAACCGGTTGCATGACAGAACTGTACATCCGGGAACTCTCCTGCTGCCTGAATCAGATAAGTCTCATGGCCAAAGCTGGTACCAAAGATAATCTGGCATCCCTGATCTGCCAGGTCTGCTGCTGCATCGTAGCAGGTTTCATCTTCTCCGATCAGAGTCTTCTCAATCACCTGAGATTCATCCAGACCAAACTGTTCCATCATCGCATCAATACCTGCCATATGTGCAGCGGTATAACCTTCATTCTCATCACCGATATAGATGGCTCCGACCTTCAGATCCTCTGCCGGAATACCTTCTGCATCTGCTGCACATACCGCACCTATTGCTGCGATGGCAGTTGTCATTAAAACTGTAAGTAATTTTGTACGTTTCATCCTCTACGTCCTCCTCCAAAATGTAAAAGTGATATAAGTGCTCACAATTATAACTGTATAATAAAAAACTGGTTGTGTCAATTCTTTTCACGTCAATAAAAAATATAAAATAATAAGTTTATTTATGTATATTTTAATTTCTTTTTTCCTATATTTAAATTTAAGTAAGTGCCTTCAACAATTCTTCCGTGGTGTGGACGATACAGTCTGCACCATTTTCTTTTAAGAATGCTTCCGGGCGGAATCCCCATGTAACCGCAATTTCTTTCATACCGGCGTTGTCAGCTGTCTGAATGTCTACTTCGGAATCGCCGATATAAACTGCTTCGTCCTTGCTGATCTGGAATTTTTCTAATACTGCCAGTACACTGTCCGGCGCCGGTTTTCGTCGAATATCTTCCCTTTCTCCTACTGCAAAGTCAAACATTTCCGGGAAATAGTCTTTGCAGAGAATCTGTACCGCAAAATCTCCTTTATTAGAAACTACCGCTGTCAGTATTCCCTGTTCTCGTAATGTTTTCAATAATTCCATCATTCCATCATAAGGGCATGTCTTCACGGCACAGTGATCTTTATAATATTCTTTAAATGTAGTAAATACCTGTTCGATCACATCTTCGCTACTGTCCTTCGGAACTGCACGCTCGATCAGCTTATGTATGCCATTACCCACAAACCAGCGTACCTCATCTATCGTATGCTCTGGCATATGATAAACAGACAACGCATAATTCGTGCTGTCTGCCAGATCTTCTAAAGTATCTAAAATGGTTCCGTCTAAATCAAATATGACTAATTTGTATCTCATATATCTATACCGTCCTTTTTCCGCACTGCCTTAGCTGCTTGGTTTGATCTCATGATACTTCATTTTCACTCTCCTCGGACATCTCCGTCCACATATCTTCACCAATCGCAGTGCTTTCCTCTTTTATGATTATTTTATAATCCGAATCCACCTGAATATCATATCCGTAGCAGCTTTCTTCACCAGTTTCTGCGTCTTCTGCATTGGCATAATAAGTAAAGGCTACACAATAGACATCCGGTTGCAGATCAATCTGGTTATAACTATACCCCACTACCCAGTCATCTTCAAGATCTTTTTCTGACTCTGGTATACACTATTGTGCGCATTTTCGTCAATCGATGAATCGTTTACATGAAAAAATGTCTGCTTTTTTATTTATCATAATGGATTCTCAGCTCTGTTAATGGTAAATACATTGTTTTATACTCTGAATCATTTGTATAAAATGCGTGCATACCAGGTTGCACATAATCAAATCCATTATTCAAATAAAATTTTTCTGCTTCCGGAACAGCATTTAAAAACACAGCTTTTGTCGATATCTCTTTCACAGAAATTCGTTGTATACGGTTCAATACCTCATGCAATATCCATGCTGAAACAGGCTGTTCTTTTCCCTCAAATACAAAAAATATGTCCTGATATTCCTTTGCCACAGCAAACATCTTGATTTCCACTGCAGAAATGCCACACTCTTTTTCATCATATTGATTTATCAGATCTTCTCTTTCTTCTTCTGGAATTAGCCACCGATCGGTGTAGGGAATTGCTCCCATAGAAATGGTATAATACGCTACTATCTTTTTTTCATTATTTGAAAGACTGTCTAATACAATAAAAGTTACGCCCTCTCTGTCATACAAACAATCTTTCCATTCTTCATTTTTCAGGAAAAAACTAAATGCCTTATTTCCATTGCCTGCATCAAATCTCTGAGCCTCATACTGGTATCGTTCTGTAAGCTGCACAACATCAGGATGAAAATCTGTCAAATATTTTCTCTCTTTACTTCTGTCTTTTTCCTTCATGCATAAAAAGCCGTCCTGCTGCTTCGCATAAATCTATCTGTTCCTTTGTAATCACATGTTCATTAAATCTTTTCAAAAAATCCTCTGTATCTTCAGCCTTTACCCTTATCATTTGTCTAACTGGTTTTGCAAATACAGCCATGGTATTCCTCCTTTCTTCACACATCTCTTTGTTTTTAATTGTATCATAACATATAAGAGGTGTCAAAACTTTTTATAAAACAAACACATAAAACATTATACATAAATCCAGCCTGCTGAAACTCATGACTCTTCATCTGAAAGAAAGCGGCATCACAGAAGAGCAGATTCTACTTATGCCGGTATAAAATCCATCAATCTTATCGACTGGCTGATTTCCTGACAACGATTCAGGGAGCATATCATTTTTCGTGATATGCTCCCTGTGTTTTACCTCCTCTGTAGAAGGTTCCCCACGGAACATTCCGTGGCACAAATGCAAAGTTTTCTTTTGGGATCTCCCGGACAGTGCCATCATGCTCAATCATCAATAGTCGGTCTGCCAGGGACAGCGAATCTGAAAGATTCAGCGAAATATCCACTACTGTGATTCCACGATCCAGCAGCATCTTCAGGAGTTTCCAGATATGAATTCGGTGAGCCAGGTCTGCTCCTTTAAATGGTTTAATGCAATATACAATCTGGGGATTCTGAAGCATCACACGGCTGTAAATCAGCTGGTATTTCTGTCTCTCACTAAGATCTTCCACTTTCATGTCAAACGCATCTTCCCCCAGAATGTCTTCGTATTCTCTGCGGATACTTCCCCGTATACTGTTGTTTTTCCAGATATTTCCCATTCTTCTGGAAAGCGACATACACAGATTATCCATGTAGCTTAGTCCATGGAAAATCATACTGGACGTGGGCGATTCCTGAATAATTGCCGCTTTCTCATCTTTTATGATATCGGTCTGCAGTTTTTCAATCATTTCCTGGAGAATCTTATTCTCATGAATCTGAACAGCCAGATATTCTCCCCTGTAGACAGGGAACTCAATGTTTCTGTTGATCGCCTCACTGAAAGAACGCCAAACAGTGTATAATTCTCGCTCCGTACCTTCCCGTTCTCTTTTTTCCAGATGGAAACGCACCATCTGATTATATTCCATATTGTAGTGGTTGTAATCGTAGATCTCCCAGGTCTGATTTTTCATCATCTCTTTGGGAATGACTTTCCAGATCCGTCCGTTAGTCAGAAATGACACCCTGTCACAGAAATTCTTCTCCTCTTCAAAGTGAGGGCTGATGTACAGAAAGGAAAATCCTTTTTCTGCATAATGATGCAGGATCTGATGCAGTTGTTCCAGTTCCCGGTCACTGATCAGTGCGCCAATCTCTTCCAGTACAATCAGATGATTGCCAGCTACCACCGAACGGAGAAGTTCCACAATAATTCGCTGAAACACCGTCAGTCTCTCTACCTTCGTCTCCGCTGTCATCTCCATTCCGATTTCCTTTAAAAATGGCTGAAGCTGACGATTCAACAACTCCGTATGAATAATCTCCTGCTTAAATCCATGCCGCATAACAAACACATTATCCGCAATCGTCATGGACTCCACCAGAGAGCTCTCCGCCTGAATGATTCCAATTCGATTATGCGTTCCGGAGGATTCCTTCCAGGAATTCACCAGCTCTCCATTATAATAAATATAACCGTCATACAATGGCAGATTTACCTGCAGCAGTTTTAAGAGAGCCATCATGCCCTGTCCGTTAAAGGGCAGCATTCCCATAATCTCCCCCTCATAAATCTGCAGATTAAAATCCTCCAGACGAGTCATATCTGCATCTTTATAAGTAACTCGCTCCATTCGTAAGATTTCTTTTCTCATGCCAGCCCACTCCGATTCTTCACATCCCGGTCATTTGCCGTGATCGGAATGGTAATCTCCACATCGGTTCCCCTTTGCGGAACAGAATAAATATGCATACCATATTCATCTCCAAAGATCAGGTGGATACGGTTGTTTACATTCACCAGGGCAATACCGCCTTTCTTTTCATCAGAAGATCCAAAGGAATCATTTCCCCGTCCCAGCTTCCGATTCAGCGCTGCCAGAGTCTCTTCGTCCATTCCCACTCCATCATCTGAAATACAGATAATCAGCCGGTCCTGGGTGCAGGCAAACCGAATATACAGATTTCCTGCCCCGATCTTCAGTTCTGTTCCGTGAATAATACTATTCTCCAGGATTGGCTGCAGCGTCAGCTTCGGAATCCGGCAGTTCATAATCTTCTCGTATTCTTTCGGATCATATTCAATATGCAGATTTAACCGATCCCCAAATCGATACTTCTGGATCCCAAAATAGGTCTCACAGTTGTCCAGTTCCTCTTCTACAGATACCAGATTTTCTACTTTCGTGATGGTGTACCGGAAAAACTTCGCCAGCGCCTCTGTCATGTCTGCCACTCCGTCCAGCCCAGCAATCAAAGCCTCGCCCCGGATACTTTCTAACGTATTATACAGGAAATGTGGATTGATCTGATTCTGAAGTGCCAGATACTGTGCCTGCCGTTTATTCAGATCCATCATCTGCGGAGAATGCAGAAACCTTTCCATAAACTTCATTTCTTCCGCAGTAGTCGGTGTCAGTAAGGCGGCCCTGGCGCCATCCCCTTCCATAATCATATATCCTTCCAGAAAACGCTGCATGGTCTTCTCAGCCTGATCATATGGTCTGCGAACCCAGAAATTTGCGGTCACCAGATAGGCAATCAGAGCTGTGACTGTCATCAGCATACTCCACAAAGGTGCCTGATCACGAGAAAATAATACCACCTGAGTCACTGCCAGTATACACAGAAGCGTCAGCACTGCCATTCCCATCCACCAGACTCTTCCTGAAATATAACGAATACTTCTTTTTTTCTTCATCGCATATTCACTCCCTGATTATCCGTATAATTTACGATAAGTAGATGGTTTGACTTCTGTTGCTTTTTCAAATGTCTGTGTAAAATGCTTCAGATCATTGTAGCCTACCTTCTTACAGATCTCTACCACAGGAAGATTGGTTTCGCGTAAAAGGATCTTCGCCTGCTCCATCCGTACATTAATCAGATATCTGGCAAATCCCTCCCCTTCTGTCTTTTTAAATAACACACTGAAATAAGTAGGGCTCAATCCCACTTCTCCACTGACCTCTTCCAGGGTAATCGGTTCTCCATAGTGATTCTGAATATATTCCTTAGCCTTCCGGATCGGACGCACACGGTCATTTTCCCGTTTTTCTTCTATCTCACGAATGTATTTCTTCTGGAATTCCCGCAAAGTGGCAAAAAGTTTTTCCCCACTTGCACACTGTTCACACTGTCTGCGAAAAACTTCCAGACATTCGGTGCGGTTAGCGATCTGTATGCACGCTGTAAAGACATCTGCTGCGCTGTATACCAGATCCAGGATATCGCACCCCCGTGGATTCCTTGCCTCACTGACCTTTTTCTGCAGATAAACAGCCGATTCATCCGCAAGATCTGTACTCATCACTTCCACTGCATGGGTGATCTCACGAATATATTTGTCCAGCAGCCGTTCTCCCTGCAGGGAAGAATAGTTCTCCTGCTGCTCCAGAATCCGACCGCTGCCCTTTACCAGCCTCTGGCAGATCAGCCTGGACAACTCCGGTCCTGCATCTTCCAGTTCTTCTGCTCTTCTCACGGCTTTTCCCAGTGCCATGGAAAACTCTACCGATTTGAAAATGGCCTTCTGCAGTTCCATCTGCGCCAGCGCATTCTTCAGAATCCTGCGCACATCCTCCTGCTGCCTGCTTTCATAATTCAACAGACCGATACAGTAAAATCCCTGGCATTCCATAATCGGATCCAGTCCTTTTTCCCGAAGGTTCCGGTCCAGAATCTCCAGTGCTTTTTCCATTAAAACCGATACTGAGGACACACCAAGTGCCTCTTCCTCGCAGTCCATCTTCAGGCTAAATGGCTGAATCAGCCCGGCTTTCAGCGTAATCCCGTACTGATTCTGCAGAATCTCTTCTGTCAGGGATACCGGTTCCCCGTTTAAAAGCTGTGTCAGCAGCTTGCTGCGCATATAATCTTCATTCTTCTGTGCCTTCTGGATCAGGATCTGCTTGTCCCGCTCGGATTCCTGCCGCTGACCGATCTTACTCTTCAGCTTCTCCAGTGTCTCTGTCAGTTCCGCCTTATTAATCGGCTTTAACAGATAGTGGCCTACACCAAACCGGATAGCCTGCTGCGCATATTCAAAATGGGCATACCCGCTGATAATTATAATCTCCACCTCCGGGCATGCTGCCTTTACTTTCTCAATTAATTCCAGACCTGACAATCCAGGCATCCGGATGTCTGTGATCAGGATATCCGGACACACCTTCTGTACCGCATCAAATGCTTCGATCCCGTTGTGTGCCATCCCTGCGATCTCCATTTCCAGACTGTCCCAGTTAATTAATGCCTGAATCAGCTGGCAGATCCGTTCCTCATCGTCTGCAATAACAACTTTCAAGTTTCCCATTTTCTCTTCCCCAAAAACATTTATATTTATATTGTCTCATACTTTCGCTTTTCGGTCAATTTTCTGTAACCGGAAAAACCGCCGCGGGGGTGCGACGGTTTTTCTCAGAATGATTCTATGCGAGGTTTATTTGCTTTCTTTTGTCAGTACGGATACACCGGTATCTGTTACTTCGCCGCCAAGGTCTTCGCCGTTGATTGCCTGGATGGCTGCTTTTACGCCTTCGTATCCCATAACGTCTGGGTTCTGAGCCATAGTTGCATACAGATATCCGTCATCGATCAGGTTCAGGATTGCATCAGATTTGTCAAAACCAACACCGACGATTGCATCGTTTCCGGAAGCTTTGATGGCATTGCCGGCACCTGTTGTGGATCCTTCGTTACAACCAAAGATACCGACAACACCCTGTGTAATATAGTTTTCTGCGATACTCTGAGATTTTGCTGCATCACCTTCGCCGTACTGTGTTTCCATCAGTTCGAAGTCAGATCCGTCAAATGCTGCACGGAAGCCTTCTTCTCTGTTTACACAGGAGTCTGTTGCTGCGTTTACATTGATGATACCGATCTTACCGGATGTAACGCCTGCATCTTCCAGAGCTTTGATCATTTCTTCGCCGGCTGTCTGGCCTGCTGCCTTGTTGTCTGTGGAGAATGTAGCGGATGCTTCTACGTTTGCAGGGGAGTCAACGTATACGATCTTAACTCCGCCGTCTACTGCTTCCTGTAATGCAGATGAAATTGCATCCGGTCCGTTTGCCGCTACCATGATGGCACCGTAGCCGCCTGCTACTGCGTTGTTTACACATTCGATCTGCTGTGCATCATCTTTGGTATTCGGGGACATGAAGTCTACGGTTACACCAAATTCTTCAGCTGCTTTCTGTGCACCTTCATTCAATGTGATCCAGTGCTGGTCGATGGAGTCCATAGTGATCAGAGCGATCTTCTCGTCTCCGGTTGCCTTTACTTCGTCATCTGCAAATGCTACTGTTCCCATTGAGAATACCATTGTTGCTGCGCAGATAGCTGCTAATAATTTCTTTTTCATTTTTAAAACCCTCCTAAAAAATATAATTTGTTTTATTTACTATCCGCAACCCATATTTTGCGGCTTAGTTCATATTTGGTCTGAATTGTACGAAACAATCCATATGGCATCTTTTTGCCTCATGATTTACTATTTTCTTTTTCCGAATTTTCCGTTACGTACGACTACGTCCAGAAGAACGGCTACTACTACGATGACACCGATGACTACTCGCTGGATACCTACCTGTGCACCGATCATGTTCAGACCATTTTCCAGTGTCTGCCATACAGCTGCACC
>CAKRRF010000030.1 GCA_934394985.1 uncultured Marvinbryantia sp. | reverse complement strand
TCACGCAGGAAACAGGCGATGCAAAATCCCATGTTTGCAGGGTTTCCGAAGTATACCAGTGCTACTGCAATGATTCCGATGATGATGCCTGCCCCAATGATTACAGGCGTTTCTTTCTTTGACAATGTTTCTTTCATACTCTTTCCTCCTTCAGTAACTGTCAAATCGTTTTATATTTTAACATTTTTTGTCAGAAAACTCTAATTGATTATCCGGGACTATTTTCTGGATTTATAGATATTTTCTATAGATTGTGGTATGATTTTCATATTACGAAACCTAAGAAAGGATCTGACTATGAATCGAATTTACCTCGACCAGGCCAGCACCTCTTTTCCAAAAGCTCCAGGTGTGGCACAGGCTATGATGGATTATCTGACTATGAATGGAGTGAATGTGAACCGCGGTGTCTATTCCAGTGCTTACTCTGCGGAGGAAGTAATCTATGAGACACGCCAGCTCCTGGCAGAGCTTTTCCACTTTTCAAAGTGCAAAAATGTGATTTTTACACCGAATGTCACCACCAGTCTCAATTTCATATTGAAAGGATTTCTGAGACCAGGAGATCACATCCTGGTGTCGGCTATGGAGCATAATGCCGTTATGCGGCCAGTGGTGCAGCTGGCTTCTCAGGGGATTTCATTTGACCGGATTCCCTGCCGGGAGGATGGCTCTATGATTCTGGAGGAAGTAGAAGGCATGATCCGGCCACAGACCAGGGCAATTGTTACTTTGCATGCTTCTAATGTCTGCGGAACCAGAATGCCCCTTGACGCACTCGGTGAAATCTGCCAGCGGCATCATCTTTCTTTTATTGTGGATTCCGCACAGACGGCTGGAATTGTACCTGTTGATATGGAAAGAATGCATATTGATGCACTGGCTTTTACCGGTCATAAAGGGCTTCGCGGGCCACAGGGGACGGGCGGTTTTCTGGTGTCCCAGGAACTGGCAGAGCAGATGGAGCCGTTGATTTCGGGCGGCACTGGAAGTGTGTCCCATACAGAGGAGATTCCGGATTTTCTGCCGGATCGGTTTGAATCGGGAACGCCCAATCTTCCGGGAATTTACGGACTGCATGAGGCGCTGCTATTTCTGAATGCACAGCCACAGGTAGCTGAATCGCCAATGCAGTCCCTCTGTGAAAGAGAACTGTCTCTTACCGGTTATTTTCTTGAGCAGTTGCTGGCATTGGATGATACCGGCAGACACATCCGTATCATTGGGAAAAAAGATCTCACTGACCGGAATGCCGTAGTTTCCATCCAGACACCGGAGATCGACATGTCCCAGGTGGCATGGCAGCTGGATAGTGAATACGGGGTCATGACCCGGGTGGGTCTGCACTGCGCACCAAATGCACATAAGACACTTGGTACTTATCCTGCCGGAACAATCCGCTTCTCCTTTGGGCCTGAAAATACGGAGGATGAATTAGATTTCGCAATCCAGGGTCTGAAAGACATTCTTAGTTTATAAATAAGTTCCTCATATCCGCATGTTCCAGTTCAAGCAGTGAAATTTTTTTATCAATTCCTCCTGCATATCCTGTCAGATTTCCATTTGCGCCTACTACACGATGACAGGGAATAATAATGGATATTTTATTATGGCCAACTGCACCGCCAACTGCCTGTGCAGACATATGGCTGATTTTTTTCATCTCAGCCATTTTTCGGGCAATTGCTCCATAGGAAATCGTCTGACCGTAGGGTATCTGTAATAAGATTTTCCACACCGTCTGTCTGAATTCTGATCCGGCAGGATGAAGATGCGGAGTAAATTTCGGTTCTTCCCCTGCGAAATACATATCCAGCCATTTTTTTGTCTCTCTGAGAATCTCTGTCTCCTGTTTGATATGCTCATCCGGAAGTATGTCTGCAAAATAGTTCTGTCCTTCAAACCACAAACCGGTAAGCCCAATTTCATCCGCAGCCAATAAAATATCCCCTAATGGTGACTTATATTTGCATATATATACCATAGTTCTCCTTTCCACTTCATGGAATACCAGGCGTTTGCAAAACGCTAAAAAACGCATAAATTCGGAATCATTACAAATGGACCTGGCATTGTTTTTCTTTTAAATACTTTCCATATTTCAGCGCATACAACGATAACAGAATATAATGCAGTTCCTCTGGTTTTAATTCTGGAATATTTATATAGGAAAAAATATGCTGTAACCTGTAATTAAGTGTGTTGCGATGAATATACAGTACCTTTGCGGTTCGTAAAATGTTCCTGTCATTAGACAAATATGCATATAATGTTTCCACATATTCTGTATGTTTCTCCCGGTCGATGGTATACAACTGCATCACACCTTCATGACATACTTCTGTAATAGCATGTTTTTTTAACAATTCATCCATGATCATGTATAATCCATAGTCTGCATTGCAATAAAAAAATTTTTTTGGCGAAAAAGAAACTCCCGTTTTTAAAAGCTGTTCTGTATTCTCATATTGAAACGGTAATTTTGTCAAAGGTGAAAAGCTTCGGCTAAGCGAAACATATAACTGTTTTTCTTCTGCAAATGCCTCCAGCAATTTTCGCAATTTTTCTATATCCGGTTCCCGTACCAGCGCCAGCGCATAATTTTGTTTTGTGAAAATCTGACAGTCACCAATCTGCTTTTTGCCCAAACAGGATGCAAGCAGACTTGAGATCACATCCGGTGTACTCTTTTCCTCTTCTGCCTTTAGCAACACCAGGACAAATATATCATTCATATCCCAGGAAAAATAAGAAAGCTGCTGCTTGATCAAAGTCACATCCTTTAGTTTTCCTTCCAGAATGTCCCTGAAATATCCTCCATGAAAAGACCCGGACCCGGCTGACAATTCTGGATGATTGCGGATATAAGGCAATAACAGCTCCCCCAGATGATCCGCCACTTCCCAGTTTGTCCGGTTTGGCTGAGAATAAATGCTGACAATAAAAATATGTGCTTTCAACTCGCCATCTAAAAATATATTTCTGCAGGTATAGGGCAGATTAAAACTCTCTCTTGGATTGGTAAATACTCTATGTCGCTCCGATAACATCTGCAGTTCCCCACTTTCGATCAGTTTCTGAACCACATTCATCGGTACATAGTGATATTTCACCTGATATCGCCAGATTGCACTGACTGCATCCATCAAGGTAGGGGATGTATGTCCCAGCATTTTCAGATTAGGATCACTGACCCAGATGGTATCCGGTGTAACCTGTGTACTCAGATTCAATATTTCTGAAAGACTCCTGTTTTCTCTGACAGCCAGCATGACATCCTTTTCCCACTGCTGAAATTTCTCGAACCAGAAATAGAGGTGATTGATCATCTGATACAGTTCCTGATCAGTCGGATATGCGATTCCATGTAACCATTCCATTCCCTGGGGATAAAAAAACAGATACTCCTGAGATATCTTTTCCGTATCACACCGCTGCAACTGATTTTTGTCTGCAATGATATATAGCGTTGTTTTTTCCATGCAATGTTTTTCCGATGAAAAAAAGGCTATATGACTGATCTTGCGATACTTCGTATCTGTCAGCTGCAGGGACGGGTACTCCTGAGACATTTTTTCAGTCAAAAGTGCCAGTGTCAATTTCATCTACCTTCTCCTCTCCGTTTCTTTCTGCTCCTATTATAGCTGTTTTTTATTTTAAAATCCAGCTATTGCTTCTGTGCTGTACAAAATTGCACAATTCTTTTTCTTTCTTTTGTATTTACCGGCCATAACAGAAAAACCTGTTGTCTGCTATTCTATAGACAACAAAAACAGTTGTCTGAAGGAGGGTTTTATTATGATAAGTGCAAAAGAAAATGTGAGTCGCCTGTACCAGCATAAGATGCCGGAATATCAGCCATTTATGGGACAGGGCATCATCAACAATGTACCTGTAACCGGTTATCAGGAACGAGGCGGTGGTCGTGGCAGCCGTGGTCGTGACTGGTTTGGTGTAGAATGGATCTGGCCAGAAGAGGAACCAGCTTCTTTTCCATCCAATGAAATTCTGTTAGAAGATATCTGCGACTGGAAGGATGTCCTTCATTTTCCGGATCTTGACAACTTCGACTGGGAAGAAGCTGCCCGTAAAGACCGCATTCCTGCCTTTGATCGTGAACACAATCTGCTTTACCAGATGATCCATAATGGTTTGTTCGAACGTCTGCACACCTTAATGGGATTTGAAGATGCCCTTTGTGCATTACTGACCGATCCTGATGAAATTGCAGAATTTTTCGATGCCTTGGCAGACTATAAATGTAAGCTGATCGACTATATTGCAAAATATTATCAGCCAGATATCATCTGCTATCACGATGACTGGGGAACCGAACGTGGATTGTTTTTCTCCCCGGAGACATGGCGTGATCTGATTAAAGAGCCAACCAAACGAATTATTGACCATGTACACAGCAAGGGGATTCTGTTTGAACTTCACAGTGATGGTGATATTCATGATCTGATTCCAGAAATCGTAGAAGATCTAAAGCCAGATGCTCTGAACATCATGGAAATCAATCATATTCCAGAATTGAAAAAACTGACTGGTGACAAAGTCGTATATAACGTATTTATGAATACTCGTGCCCTGGATGTGATGGATGCTGCACAGCCTGTCACCGAAGAACAGGTTCGCACTTTCACCAGGAATACCCTTCACCGAAATGGAAAAGGTGGATTTTACATTCCATGCCTGATTCTGTGTCGTCCTGAATGGCAGGCTATTATTATGGATGAATACGAGAAGATCAAATTTGATATTCTGTAAACAAAAAAGGAGAGAAAAAATGAATGCAAAGAAAACTTACCTTCATATACTGACAGCCGTTATTTTAGGTGCCCTTCTTATGTTTCTGCTTCCGGTTGGCAATGGCCTGACCGCCGATGGAGTGCACATGCTCGGCATTCTGATTCCGGTCATCTATCTGTGGATCACAGTTGGTACTGACTGGGTCAGTCTGGCAGCCATCATTGCCCTTGTTATGACGGGTGTCATGAATAATGGAAAAAACTATTATGCAGATGTATATGCCGGTTCCATGGGGAATTTTATCATCATTACGGTTATTTCCTGTATGGCACTTTCTGCCGTACTCACACAGACTGGTGTGATTGAAAAAATAGCAACATGGTTTATCACCAGAAAATTTGTACAGGGCCGCCCATATGCCTTTCTTTTCATGTTCCTGCTATCCAATCTGATTGTAGGTACCTTTATGGAAGCTACAGCAGTTGCCATTATGTACATTGATCTGGCTAAAAACATTCTCGACAAACTTGGTTATAAAAAAGGGGATAAATTTTATACCGTTGTTATGGCCGGTCTGTACTGGAACAATTCCATTGTATCTGCTGGTTCTCCTATCTCTCATGTACTGCCGCTGCTTCTGATTGCAGCTGCCGGTCCGGTTCTCGGAGTTACGATCTCTTTTGGCCAATGGCTGATGATCGGTATTCCATTTGAGATCATGGCTTTTGCCATCGAGATGTTTGTTTTCCGTTTTATCTGGAAGCCAGATACCACCTTATTTGAAAATTATGATCTGGAAGCCACACGAAGAAATGCCAGACCGCTGTCCACACAGGGAAAAATCTCTGTTGTGATCTTTCTGATCGTTGTCTTTTTCTGGCTCTTCCCACAGTTTGGAAAAAGCATTGCACCAGGACTTGTAACATATCTGAATAAAGTCGGTGCCTGTGTCCCACCTGTATTAGGGCTGACCGCAATATTTATCATTCATGTTGATGGTAAACCAATTGCCAGATTTGCGGATACAGTAAAAAATATTCCTATGGGTATGCTGGTCTTTACTGCATGTGTCACAGTTCTTGGTTCAGCTATCAATATGGATTCAACAGGCATCAGCGCCTGGTTGTCTAACCTGCTGACACCGGCTTTATCAGGTCTTCCAACTTTTGCTGTAATGGTTCTTGTTGTTTTCCTGGCAGCTCTTATCACACAGTTTATGTCTGATACCGTTACCATTTATCTAATGTACGCTGTAGGTACCGCTATATTATCTACATCAGGCATCAATCTTCCTGCTTTTGTAATGATCATCGGTTTTGCAGCTATCATGGGACTTTTGACTCCTGCCGCTGCGGTTCCATCTCCACTCTTCTTTGGACCAGAACACATTACAATGAAAAACGAAGCCAAATACTGTGCCATCTTTCTTGTACTGGATTTTCTGATCATCATGTTTGTCTTATGGCCGTTGGCAAACGTACTGATCAAATTCTAAAAAACAGACTGGCTGCGTTTCTGGTCACGCAGCCAGTCTGTTTTCGATTAAATATGTTTTCTGTATTCTGATGGTGTTTTCCGCTCTCTTCTTCTGCTGATGTAAAATAACAGATATTTTCCTTTTTGGGGATCTTGGATTTTCATGCAATATCGTCATTTTTTACCAAAAGCCACTAAGCAATTTCCTCAAATAATTCATCAAAGGTAATCTTTATCTTTGGAAAATGAAGTAATTGTAACTCATCCTTATTTTCTTCTGTAATTGTTTTTAAAAGATAATACTTCGGAGTCTCTCCTTCATAATCCAGTTCGTAGATTTCAACTGTTTTTTTACGCCAGTCAACAATCCAGTATTCTTCAATCTCCTGTTCGCAATATAGCTGCATTTTCTCTGTCCGGTCATAATTTTCTGTTGATGGAGACAGAACCTCCATAACAAAACGTGGCGCATCTGTAAATGTATTTCCACGTCTTGATTTTGTACGACAGTTTATGGACGCATCAGGAATTACTATCTTGTTGTTACCCTGATTATCTTTGAAGCGATATTGAACATTATCCGAATATACATAGCATGTACTATTCTTTAACTGATATCTGATTGCGGCGACAAAATTTACGATTACAGCAGAGTGTTCCGGTGTAGCTCCTGCCATATCCGTTATTTTTAGATCCCAATCCATAATTTTACACTCCTTTTTTACAACACAACTTTCATCATTAATATTAATCGCAAGTAAGATTTTATATCTACTACATTATAACATTATCTCTGTTGGTTGGAAAAGTAAATTTTGTTCCAGAAAATAATTGTATTTACCGATTGCATTAGTTGGTGTTTATCTTCCACTGTGCAGATTCTGTCTGCAGTTTTACCAGCCTTGCATACCGTCTGTTATGCTTCATCAAATACTTCTTCTCTGGTTATATTCTGCGCCCACTTACCCTGACGGTAATGATGAAATACCCACGGCCATTTTACAAATTCATCAGTACACAGCAGGAAATATACCCAAAGCACCGGCAGCTTTAGTACAAAGGCTGCAAAAAATCCCAGTGGTACAGCATAACACCACATATCAATGGTATCACAGATCAGTCCAAACCTGGTATCTCCTCCTGCCCGGAACACTCCGGCAATTAGTGCAGTATTCACTGCGGATCCCATAATATAATACGTATTGATCAACAGCATAATCTTAAGATAATGCATGGCATTTTCATTCAGGGATGCAAAATGTAGCACAAACGGAGTCACTGCCAATACGATCAGCCCACCGGCTGCACCGGCAATCACCGTCATTTTCAACATTCTGGATGCATATTCCCTGGACTTTTCCAGATCCCCTTTTCCCATAATATTACCAAGCAGAATCGTTCCCGCACTGGCAATGGCAAAGCAAAATACTGATCCGATATTTCTTACTACGGTAACCAGAGAATTGGCAGCTACCACATCGGTAGACAGATGCCCCAGTATCACTGAATACATGGCAAATCCCACGCTCCAGGACACATCATTTCCCAGCGCCGGCAGTGAAAGGCGGATAAAGTCTTTCAGTAATACCTTGCTTTGAATAAACATATAGGACAGCTTTAACTTCACATCTTTGCTGAAAATGGAGACGATAAAACATCCAATGAGCTCAATGGCTCTGGATGATGCCGTTGCGATAGCTACTCCCAACGTTCCCAGTCTTGGTGCACCAAACAATCCAAAAATGAACGTAGCATTCAGGATAATGTTCAGTCCAAAAGCCAGCACATTCAGTACCATACTCACGGTCACTCTTCCTACACTACGCAAAATCGACAGATACACCTCTGTCACGCCCCAGCACAGATAGGTAATTCCCATGATTCTCAGGTAGGAAGAACCAATGGCAATCAGCTCCGGGTCTGCGGTGAAGAGCTGCATCATATATTGTGGAACGGTAAACGCCAGTAAAGCCACGATCCCTGAGATAGCCAGGGAAAACCGTAAGGTTATCCCTTCTATGGCATGAATGGCATCTATGTTATTCCTTCCAAAATACTGGGCACACAAAAGAGATGCTCCCGTTCCCAGCCCATAATATACCATAAATAAAACGTTTGAATAATTGGCTGCCAGAGACACAGCCGATATGGACGACTGCCCCACATAATTCAACATAATGACATCTGCTGAGTTCACTGCTGCACTTAACAGATTCTGAATGATAATTGGGATTGTCAGTCGAATCATCTGCCTGTAAAAATCGTCTTTTTTTCTATCTGTTTTTTCCATTCCCCACACTCTCCTGTCATCTGTTTGTGTTTCATTAACATACTCAAATAAGAAGTTCTTGTGGTATCTTCCATAGAATAACCCAATCTTTGCAATACTTCTTCCAGTTCTTGCAAGGCTTCTGTTTTTTCTTCTTCCACATCCACCATCTTTTCCAGTTCCAGGTAATCACCCAGATTTTTTACCCTGTCCACACAAGCTGTGATCTTTTGCATATAAAAATGCTGACGTTCCTTTTCCACTGACGGAACCGGAGTGAATCCAATACTTTCCAAAATCTCTCTGGCAATCTTTGGATCTCCCACTTTCGTCTCCAGTTCTTTCCTGGTCATGGAGCGTTTGTCTGTCTTAGCTCCCTTGAACGTAATCACAGAAGACGTTTCTCCCGTAGATAGATTCTGGATACTGCGAATGCGAAGTGCCTCATCCAGTTTTTCAAAATCATGATGCCGGGATGTATAGTAAATATCTGATTCCGATACCAGATCTCCCTGTTGGAATCCAACATCACGCAAACTTTCTATCAGCCTGTTCTTGTCACGGATCTTCAATTTGATCTCTACTTCAATACTCATATCTGTTCTCTTTCCCCATAATTGTTCAAAAAACGCCTGTGTGTTTTCACACAGACGCTTTGTTGATATCTTACATTAATTTCATCACATCACTAAACAGAACCACTACCATGAGCGCCATCAGTGCCATTAGTCCAATAAAATGTACCATGCCCTCTTTTTCCGGATTGATACGTTTGCCACGGATCAACTCCAGAACCAGGAATACCAGACGTCCACCATCCAGTGCCGGTAATGGCAGAAGATTCATGACACCCAGATTGGCCGACAGAAGAATGGCAATATTCAGCATATTTACAAACACTGCAAACCAGCTGATCTGCACACTCTCTGTGTAAGTTTCTCCGATCATATCTACCACCCCAACCGGACCAGACATATCTTTGACACCTACCTGGCCTTTCACCAGCATCTTCAGACTCTGCAGGGTAATGTCAATCCAATATTTCACCTCATAAGCGCCATAGAATAATGTTTTTCCCACACCGCCATTGACATATCCACTATTCATAAACAGCCCCAGCAGATATCTGCCATCTTCTGTTTCCTTAGGTTCCAGTGTAGTCACATAGGTTTTTCCATCTCTTTCATAAGTGACGGTCACAGTCTCTCCTTGATGAAAAGATACATAATTGCTTACTTCTCTAGCAAGCTGAATGTGTTTTCCATTCATTGCAGTAATCACATCTCCGGTCTGAATGCCAGCTTCCTGCGCCGGGAAACCATCTGAAGCCTTGTAGACAACTGCCGGATCATAACCGACACAGGCCGTAATAATCGTAGCTGCCACAAACGCCATAATAAAATTGAAAACCGGACCGGCCGCAATCACTGAAATTCGGGCCAATGCAGACTTACTGCCAAAAGATCCCTCTTCCCCGGCTGCCTCATCTTCTCCCAGCATCATGCAGGAACCGCCAAAAGGCAGCAATTTCCAGGAATACCTGGTGCCACGCCACTCCTTGCTTAGAATCCTTGGTCCCATGCCAAGGGAAAATTCCACTACCGTAATTCCATTTGCTTTTGCCAGCAGAAAATGTCCCAGCTCATGAAAAATAATAATCAGACTGAATATCATCAGTGCTATCAGAATGCTCAATCTTTACCACCTGCTCTCAATGAATTCATAAGTTGCCTTCTCAGTATCGAGAATTTCTTCTATATCAGGATCACAGACAATCTTGTGCTGTCCCATACACTCCGTAATGATCTCATAAATATCCGTAAATCCGATCTCACGGTGAAGGAACTTGCTGACAGCACGCTCATTTGCTGCATTGAAAACTGTCGGCATAGAACCGCCTGCTCTGGATGCCTTCAGTGCCAGCGGCAGCCCCAGAAATGTGTCCATATCCGGTTTCTCAAATGTAATCTGTCCCAGCTTTGCAAAGTCCAGACGCTCTCCTGCCAGATAACGGCGATCCGGATAATACAGTGCATACTGAATCGGAAGCTTCATATCCGGTGTTCCCAGCTGTGCAATCACCGCTCCGTCTACAAACTGCACCATGGAGTGAATCACACTCTGTGGCTGTACCACCACTTCAATCTGGTCCAGATCTACCCCAAACAGCCACTTAGCTTCCATCACTTCCAAACCTTTGTTCACCAGTGTGGCCGAATCTATCGTGATTTTCTGTCCCATTGCCCAGTTTGGATGCTTCAGGGCATCTTCTACTTTTACTTTTTCCAGATCTGCTCTTTTCTTACCACGGAATGGTCCACCAGATGCCGTAATCAACAATTTATCAATCTGACCATGCTGTTCTCCATTCAGAGACTGGAAAATAGCACTGTGTTCACTGTCCACTGGAAGGATCTTTACCCCATGCTCTTTTGCCAGCGGCATGATAATATGACCGGCTGTCACCAGAGTCTCCTTATTTGCCAGAGCAATATCTTTTCCTGTCTTGATCGCTTCAACTGTGGGACGAATGCCAATCATCCCAACAATCGCTGTTACCAGCGTTTCCACTTCCGGCAAGGTGGCAATCTCAATCAGACCATCCATTCCAGCTACAATCTTCACATCCAGATCACTGACCGCGGTTCTTAATTCCTTTGCTGCATCTTCTTCCCACACGGCCACCACTTTCGGTGAAAACTCACGAATCTGCTTCTCCAGAAGCTTTATATTACGTCCTGCTGCCAGTGCAGCGACTCTCAGATCTCCATTGGCTCTGGCCACATCCAGAGTCTGTGTTCCTATCGACCCGGTTGAACCGAGTACTGCGATTGTCTTCATACCTGTTACCTCTGCTATTCTCTCATAACTTTGTGTCTATTTGATGAAAGTACTTGCCAAAAAATAAATAATCGGTGCTGTAAAAATAACACTGTCAAAGCGATCCAGAATTCCGCCATGTCCCGGAATCAGTGTTCCATAATCCTTGATTTCATGATTTCTTTTAATGGCAGATGCTGCCAGATCCCCTACCATGGAAATCAGGGCTCCTGCCGCACAGATCACCGCATAGATTACGACCTGATTTTCTGCCTGCAGATATTTACCTACTATCGCAGCATAAATGGCACCAAGAAGTGCCGCACCCACTACACCGCCAACTGCACCTTCCACCGATTTTTTCGGACTTAAGATCGGTGACATCTTGTGTTTTCCAATCAGCATACCCACACAGTAGGCACAGGTATCACATCCCCATGAACACAGGAAAATCAGCCAGACCAGATAGACTCCATCTGTAAGATTTCTTGTCTGATAAATATAGGACAGCATCACACTGACATAAACGACACCAAAAAACGCTCCCATCACCTGTTCACTGTGATATTTAGGAAAAGTAAATACATATACAAATAAAAATGCTACCAGAATAAATATCAGCAAAATGGTACTGTAGCTTTCCAGCTTCAGCAGAAGCACTCCATAATATACCAGTGTTGCCAGATATCCTGTTACCGCCAGTCCCATGAAACCTTTTTTCTCTATGTTAGCCGCACGGTACAATTCTCCCAGACCGATCAGTGAAATAGCCAGTAATGTGCCAAACAACACATAACCACCTGAAATAATCGTCAAAAGAGCAAGGGCTACCAGAATGATTCCGCTTCGAAGTCTTACACCAAACATCTTATTTCTCCTCTATGACGCCGCCATACCGACGCTCTCTCTTATTGTATTTTTCGATGGCCTGCCATAAGTTTTCTTTGGTAAATGCCGGCCATGGAATATCGGTAAAATAAAACTCTGTATAGGCCAGCTGCCACATCAGATAATTAGAAAGACGCAGTTCGCCGCTGGTACGGATCAGCAAATCCGGATCCGGTACTTCTCTGGTATCCAGATATCCGGAAAACAGTTCTTCTGTGATATCTTCTGGCTTTAGCCTTCCATCTACACAGTCTCCCGCCACTTTTCGAATCGCACGCACGATCTCATCGCGGCTACCATAATTAATGGCAATCTGAAAATTCAGTCCTGTATTGTCCTTCGAGCTTTCCACCAGTTTTCTCAGGCTTTCCTGCAAATCCTGATCCAATGCGGTCGGATCTCCGAGAACACGTACTTTCATATTGTTCTTCTGCGCAGTCTTAATACAGGTTTTTGTATAACTGCGAAACAGACGCATCAGTCCGTCTACTTCCTCTTTGGAGCGTTTCCAGTTCTCTGTGGAAAACAGATACACGGTCAGATATTTTATCCCGATATTATATGCATCTTCGCAGATGACTTCCAGATTTTTAGCCCCTCTGGAATGTCCATAATTTCTCGGCATCCCCTTGCTCTTTGCCCAGCGACCGTTACCATCCAGAATAATTGCCACATGCTGAGGGATACGTAAAGCTTCTCTTCCTTGTTCCATAAATCCTCCGTCTTTTATACAGTAAGCAAGAATGGCTGCCGCAGACTTCCATCTGCAGCAGCCGCGTATCCTTGCATTCTCTACTATACTGTCATGATTTCCTTTGATTTTTCTTCAATTGCCTTATCTACTTCTTTGATGTATTTATCTGTCAGCTTCTGAACCTGTTCTTCCAGTTCTTTGATGGTATCTTCTGATACATCAGAACCCTTCAGTTTCTTAAATGCATCATTCGCATCACGGCGGATATTTCTCACTGCAACCTTGGCAGCTTCTCCTTTTTTCTTAACTTCTTTCGCCAGATCTTTTCTGCGTTCCTCAGTCAGTTCCGGGAATACCAGACGAATCACTTTACCGTCATTGGTCGGATTGATACCAAGATCTGAAGTCATAATTGCTTTTTCAATTGCTTTCAGCATACTGCCATCCCATGGCTGAATCTGAATCATACGTGGTTCCGGTACATTTACATTACCCACCTGCTGAATCGGTGTCGGTGTTCCATAATAGTCTACCATAATACGATCCAACACATGTGGATTCGCACGACCTGCTCTGATCGATCCGAATTCGGAAAGCAGGTTATTATAAGTCTTTGTCATCTTCTCGTCATATAATTTAATTCTTTCGTCCATATTCTGTCCTCCTGATTTTCTCTGTTATACAGTCACTTTTGTTCCGCTGAATACTCCGTTTACCGTATTCACAATACTGTTCTCTTCATTCAGCCCAAATACCAGCAATGGCATCTTATTCTCCATACACAGAATCGATGCTGCCAGATCTACTACGCCCAGTCTCTTGTCAATCACTTCCTGAATGCTGATCTCATCATACTTCTTAGCATCCGGATTAGACTTCGGATCACTGTCATATACTCCGTCAATGGATTTTGCAAGAAGGATAACATCTGCCTCAATCTCAATGGCACGAAGTACTGTTGCAGTATCGGTAGAAAAATACGGATGTCCGGTGCCACCTGCAAAGAATGTCACGATTCCTCTGGAAAAATACTTGTTCGCTCTGTCTTTGGAAAACAGCTTGGTAAAGGATCCACATTCAAATGGTGTCAGGACCTGTGTCATCATTCCAACCGAACGGAAAATCTCAGAAACATAAATACAGTTCATAACCGTAGCCAGCATTCCGATCTGATCAGCCTTGGTACGGTCAATATTCTCACTGGATCTTCCTCTCCAGAAATTACCTCCGCCGATCACGATACCGATCTCGATCCTTGCATCGGATAACTGCTTTACCTGTTCTGCAACTCTGAGAACTGTCGGTTCATCAAAGCCCATCTTCTTATCGCCTGCCAGAGCTTCTCCGCTTAATTTCAGTAATACTCGTTTCATCTTTTACCCCTTTGTCGATAACTTTCTGAGTGCAGTGCACACAGCACTCACTTATTCACAGTATAACATACTTCACAAAGATTTAATACACTTTTTTTTCATTCCGTGTTAGACTTTACATAAACAAATGAAAGAAGGTTTCATCATGGACATAAACCAGAAAAAAACAGCTCTTGACGATGATTCCATCCTGTATCAGAAACGGGATGATTCTATCGGAAAAAAGGATATCTCCTCTCTTTCCGGCCGTCAGAAGCTGCAATATTTTAAAGACTATTACCTGAAGTTCTGTATTCTTGCCGCCGTACTTCTGGCAATGAGTATCAGCCTGATCTATACTGTTTTTTTCCGTCATCAGGAAACCCTCCTGAATATCGCTGTGATCAACGATACTTCTCTGGCAGACGCAGAGGGTCTTACAGCATATCTTCAGGATTACTTTCAGGCAGATGGAAAGCATAAGCTGATCACAGTCTCCAACTATTATCTGGAAGACCCAAACCAGCAGATCGCTTTCACTACCAAACTGGTGACCGGCGATGTTGATATCGTCATCTGCGATCAGGAAACATTTGATTCCGAAAGTGCTTCCGGACTGTATCTGGATCTTACCAATGCACTTTCTTCTGTCGCTTCCTCTGCATTCTCCGATCATCTGATTATGGGGCATACCGAAGAAACGGATGAGCAGGGACAGATCATCGACACCGGTTCCACGCTTCCTTATGGTATTGATATTTCAGACACTCCGCTTTATTCTTACTATGGCGGTACCGCTGATCAGGCAATTCTGTGCATCACTTCCGGAAGCAAACACACAGAAACTGCTCTGACTTTCCTGGACCTGACAGCAGAGGGTACTATTACCGATTTTTCTTCTCCGGAGTCGGCAGCTGTGCCAGAAGAATCGCAGTAAACATCAGAATACATCCCAGCACTTCCCGTGATGTCGGTGTCTGATGCAGGATCAATATGCCTGCCAGCACCGATATCACGGATTCCAGACTCAGAATCAGTGATGCCACTGTTGGGTTCATGCCCTTCTGACCGATAATCTGAAGTGTATAGGCAACACCGCAGGACAATACACCGGCATACAGAATCGGCTGCCAGGCCGCCAGCAGCTGTGCTACATGCGGATGCTCCAGCAAAAGCGTCGGCACCAGGCAGATGGTACCACTGACAAAAAACTGAATACAGGACATTTTGACGCCATCTACTTTCGGTGAAAAATGATCGATAACCAAAATATGTACGGCAAATACAATGGCACATAAAAATACCAGCAGATCTCCTTTTCCAATGGTCAGATTCTCATTGATACAAAGGAAATACAGTCCGGCTACCGCCAGAAGCACTCCGATCCATACCAGAATGCCACACTTTTTATGAAAAAATAATCCAAACACCGGTACCAGAAGAATATAACAGGCAGTAATAAAGCCTGCCTTTCCTACTGTGGTATGCATGATGCCAATCTGCTGAAGCGTGCTCGCCGCTGCCAATGCGATTCCACAGCAAATTCCCCCGATCCACAAGGTCTTCGTATCTTCCTCTTTTCGCTTCTCTTCCGCACCATTGCATTTTTTCAGAATCGCAATACACGGGATCAGTATCAGACCTCCTATAAAAAACCGTACACAGCCAAAGGTAAATGGTCCTACATAGTCCATTCCTACGCTCTGTGCCACAAACGCAAATCCCCATATAATAGCAGTCAATAATAAAATACCGCCACTTTTTAACTGTTTCTTATTCATATTCTCTCTTTTCCTTTCCGCATATGGAACTATTCTAGTACGGTTTATTGTGAAATGCAATAAATATCTGTTTGCCTATCCAACTAAATTGTGTTATACTTAACAAATAATGATTGTTTGTATATAAAGGGTAGGGGATATTAACATGGTAGTAAATGAATCTGCGGAAAACTATTTGGAAACAATACTGATTTTGAGCAAGCGCCTTCCGGTGGTTCGCTCCGTCGATATAGCAAATGAACTTGGGTTTAAAAAATCCAGTGTCAGCATTGCAATGAAAAATCTCAGAGAAAAAGAACATATTACCGTCACTGATGCCGGTTTTATCTATCTGACGGAAAGTGGTCGCAAAATAGCTGATATGATCTATGAGCGTCATCAGCTGCTTTCATCCTGGCTGATCGGTCTTGGTGTTGACCCAACTGTTGCTACTGAAGATGCATGCAAAATGGAGCACGTTATCAGCCCGGAAAGCTTTGAAGCTATCAAGAAGTACGTTTTACATAAATAAAACCAGAACATGACTGTCCCCGGACAGCTTATCAAAAAAGAGATCTCACGAAACTGAGATCTCTTTTTTCTGTCTTTTTTATTTTACCAGGCGGATAATGTATCCCACCCTTGTACCGCTCATATTCACAGTTGCTGCCGGACCAAATGATTGGAACTGGAATTTTCCATTTTTGTAACCACCAATGTTTCCATTTCTTCCTGCATCATACCAGAGTCCGTTTCCAGCATAAACATTGGTATGTCCATATTCTACCCATGTGCAGATATCTCCAGGAAGCAGAGCGCCTTCTGCCAGCAGCTGATTCGGAGTCTTGTAAACCCGGATAATCTCACAATGTGCCAAAAGCTGTTCTTTCACATCACCTCTGTATGTAATTTCTCCACCTTTTTCACCCCAGAAATTTTTCTTATTTATAATACCCAGATCTCTTAATCCCCAGCGAGCCAGCAGTGCACAGTTACATGCACTTTGTCCTTTTGTCTTTGCATCATTCAATGCCAGGTTCCAGGTATATCCAACACTTCCGGCATTCGAATAGATCCACTTTGCTGTTCCGTTGGCGGAATCACTCTGCACCTGCTGAGAATATTTTTCCAGCAATGCAAGAAACTTTCGTGCCAGCACAGATTCCCCTGCCTGAGAAGTTCCTGCGACAGGTCCTGTGGTTGTCGTACCTGATCCGGAAGACTCTTCTTTCTTTTGCGCTCCAGTTCCGCCCTTCAGCACATAGATCGTGCAGGATGCCTTTTTCTTACTTCCATCCCTGGTCGTTGCTGTAATCACTGCTGTCCCGTTTGACACTGCTGTGATTTTACCTTTGCTGTTCACCTTTGCTACAGCCTTATTACTGCTGCTCCACTGAATCCGCTTATCATTTGTATTAGATGGTTTCACTGTGACCTTTGGTGTCCAGGTCTTTCCAGGAATCATGAAATAGGAGCTTTTATTCAGAGAAATGCCTTTTGCTCTCTGCTTTACTGTTACTTTGCATTTATAGGTCTTCTTTCCTGCCTTGGCACGAATGACCGCAGTCCCCTTTTTTAATGCTTTGATTTTTCCATTCCGATCTACTCTGGCTACTGAAGCTTTGCTGCTGCTCCAGATCACATCTTCTGAAGTACCTGATACCTTCAGGCGCAAGGTCTTTCCGGCATACATGGTGGCACTTTTTTTATTCAGCTTCGCTGCCGATGCAGATACTGACATAGCTGACACACACACCAGCATAATCATCAGAATAACAAGCATTGATTTTCTTCTCGTTCTCATGAATTTCTCCTTTATTTTTCAATCATGTAACATTTTTGTAATTATTATATCTTATTTTCTTAATATTTGCAAGTAGGAATCTCCTATCCCATAAATCAAAAGAACTGTATTTTCACAGACTTTCTTCTGCAAAAACACAGTTCTTTTGATTTACGCGGAGCGTGTTTCTCATAGTTTCCTTCAGGAAACTACTATTTCTATGTTGTCTAATGCTTCCTGCAGCTTATCCACTGCTTTTTCCAGCGTTTCTCCCTTCGTGATTACATGACCGATACGATGTGGTCCCACATGGAACTTCTTCACTTCATCTCCGACTTTATAATCAAACTGGATTTCACAAATATCCGGATCTTCCACATTACGATTTGTAACAGACTGGATGATACCATCCCTGTCACTGCGCAGCAGCATGCTGGCATTCGGTGTCGCATGATTCTGTGGAAATTCCACATCTTCGCCCAACGCAGCGCGGATCAGTTTTTCATAGTAATCATATCCATAATAGATCGATACCAGTTCTGCCAGACAGGTTGCACCGGAACGGCCACCCAGTTCCAATACATAGGTTGTATTGTCTTTCAGAATAAAGTCTGCATTGATCGCACAGTTATTCAGCCCCATTGCCTGAATTGCTTTTTCCAGCTGTTCTTCAGCATCTGCGATGACTTCTTCATTTAAATCATATGGTGCAAAATGTCCGATTGGTACACCGGTATCTCCCTGGAATACATAATCTCCATGAGGCAGCGCAAACTTCAACTTACCATTCTGTACAAACGCCTGTGCTCCAAACTCTTTTCCTTCAATGAACTCTTCCACAATATAGTGATCTGTTCTGGTCACAGATTTTACTGCCTTCAGGGCATCTTCTAATTCAGCTTCGCTGTTAACCCTTGTAATACCTCTGCTTCCGGAACTGTCCACTGCCTTCATAATCATCGGATAATTCAGACCCTGAATCTTTTCCATCAGATCCTCATCAAATCCAATTTCACGGAATCGTGCGGTACGCACTCCATATTCCTCATATTTTCTTTTCATAAGAATTTTATTCGAAGCGATCTTTGCCGCTTCAAAACTGATACCTGCCAGTCCCAGTTCATCACATACTTTTCCGATTGTGATAACTGCCACATCCGTTCCTGCTGTAACAATTCCGTCAATCTCTTCTGCCTTTGCCACTTCCAGGATCTTTTCATAATCTACCGTATTCTCATAGATTACTTTATCTGCAAGAGCAAATCCCGGATAATTTCCAGGAATGCTGACTACAATCGTGTAAATCCCCATTTCTTTTGCTTTTTTTATTAATGGCACCTGGTAGATACCTGCGCCCATAATCATCAGCTTTTTCATGCTTTCTCCTTCTGCTTTTCGGTAAATTCCGCTTCCTTTTTATGAACCTTACGTACTACATACTGCGGGTTCTTGCTCATGCCAAGGAAAATTCTTCCCACATATTCTCCAATGATTCCCATAAACATCAGATTCAGCCCGGAAAAGAAACATATCGTAGCCATCATAGATGGCCATCCTATATATGTTGCCGGACGTACAAATTTTAAAATAATGACTCCTATTGCTGCCAATATTCCCAGTACAGAAAAAAAGAACCCCGTATAGGTAGCCAGCTGCAGTGGTACAATAGAAAAACCAAGAATATTAGACCAAAGCTTCAGCAGCTTTTTCAATGTATAATTGGAAGTACCTACTTCTCTTTTGAAATGCTGAATCGGTACAGAACTGATCTTCCTCGTCGTCCGCAGGAACAGTCCCTGCAGATGAGTATAAGCACTCTTGTACTCTACCGCATAGTCGCGTACAAACTTCCGGATTACCCAGAAACTGGATGTCTTCAGATCCTTTGGCTTTTTCAGCAATACACGCACCGTCATATAGTTTACATAACTTCCAAAGTTGCGGAACTTACTGTGCTCCTTATGCTCATAATATCCATATACAATATCATATCCCTGATCAAACTCATCCAACAGCTTTCCAAGCTGAGAAGGATGCGTCTGCATATCATCATCCATGGCGATAAATACATCTCCGCTGCCCTCATTTAATCCTGCCATTACCGCATTATGCTGTCCTGCATTTTTCGCCAGTTCTACTACTTTTACACATGCATAATCTCTTACCAGTCCCATAAGAGCCGCCATGGTTTCTCCATTATCCGGTGAACAGTCATCTACCAGTACGAATTCATATTCCCTGCGATCCAGCCTGTCCATCTCCTGCATGGTCATCTCGACTACTTTACGGATGGTCTTTGAAGATTTATAACAGGGAATCACAATCGAATATAACATCCCGGTCACCTCCTAAATCACTTTTATCCGTTCCATATCTTTACGGATACCAGATATCTGTTTTACTTTCTGCCCTGCTTTACTGCATCTTGCAGGCAAAGCAGCGCATTTTTCCATTCTCATCTGGCGGGATCAGATCCAGCCAGTCAAAATGAAGCTGAAATTCTTCTCCGAACAGATCTGCCATCTTTTTCCGGAAGAAGTCTTCGATTTCCTCTTTTGTATGAGCATCATTTCCCGGATCCTTTACCAGCTGAATCCTCATATCGTGATAAGACTCCTGGATATAACGGAACTGTGCAATACCAACAATGCCATTCGGTATCTTCATCAGCTCCAGTGCAGAGGTCTCATCGCCCTGTTCATGTCTGACAAGATCGTTGACACGTCCCTTAATGGTCCTGATATATCGAACTCCATCCAGCGTAACAGAAGAAGCACGGTCACCAATCTCATAATTAATAATCGGAAAATCCTTCTTAAACAAAGTCGTGATAATCACTTTTCCTTCATCTGCAAGCTGCATATCTTCATCATAGATATTTACCACATGCGTATCACTGTTGATATAATACAGTTCTTCTCCCGGCACCTGAATGATACAGCTACCTGTCTCAGAACTGCCATAGGCATCCATCAGTCCATCACCAAAGGTCTCTGCCAGCACCTTTCGTGTCATATCATCCACCATCTCACTTACTGGTACATAAATCTTTGGCTTATGCACTTTCATATTATGGCGCTGTGCATATAATGCCATACGCACCAGACAGTTACGGCGAAAGCAAAGCACATCCGGTTCATAAGCATTCACTTCATTCAGAATGTCTCTGATGCCTTCTCCCACACAATTCTTTTCTGAAACAACACGGCGTCTCATCAGCCCGAATTTCTGTATAATCGAATCTCCCTTTTTGGCATCCACATGTTTGTGACTGGTCTCAAAAGAAAACAGCTTTCCGCGAAGTGGCCGATAACCTGCATACATCAGCACACGAATCCAGTTTGCATCCACACAGGCAGACTCTCTCTGTGTCTGCAGGAACTTTAACGGGGTTCCTGAAGATCCGCTGGTGCTGAGCACATTCCATCTCTCATGCATCTCCGGATGCGCATCATATTCCTTCTGCATCCAGCCTCTCAGGTCCGCCCTGGTCAGTACCGGAAACTTCTGCAGATCTTCTGCACAGTGAAAATCATCAGGTGTCAGATGGCACTGTTCAAACCGTTCACGATAAAACGGTATCTTGTAGGCACTTACCATCAGTTCATGAACCTTTTTTCCCTGACGCTTCCGGATAAACTCCCGGTCTGTGGGAATTTTCTTATCCAGTTTCATAAGATAATAAAAGGTCATTACATTCTTCAGTTTTTTTTCTATTACAAATGACATATGTTTCTTCCTATCTCTGTTTCTTTACTGCTCGCGGAATTCGATCGTTCCGTTCTTATCGTCCATGCTTTCCACAATGGCCAGTGATTCCAGATGTATTCCTTTATCACGGATGATTTTTCCTCCGACCTGGAAGCCTTTTTCAATGACAATACCTGCACCTACCAGCTCTGCACCGGAATCCTGTACCAGTGTGATCAGACCTTCCAGCGCTTTGCCATTTGCCAGGAAATCATCAATCAGCAGTACCTTATCGTCCTTGCCGAGAAATTCTTTTGCCACAATGATATCATATACTCTTCCATGAGTGAATGATTCCACCTGTGTACGATATACTTCCCCTGCAATATTCTTGGTCTGTGTCTTCTTTGCAAATACTACCGGCACATCAAATACTTCCGCTACTACACAGGCTATTCCGATTCCTGATGCTTCAATGGTAAGAATCTTATTGATCTCCTGTCCCTCAAATCTGCGTTTGAATTCCAGGCCAATTTCATGAAATAGCTTCACATCCATCTGATGATTTAAAAAGCTGTCTACCTTCAGCACATTCCCTTCTTTTATCTTTCCATCCTTGCGGATGCGGTCTTCCAAAAGCTTCATTGTATTCCTTCCTCCTGCGTCTGTATCGTGTATCATTATATCAATATTAATAAGGTTATAACATAATTTCAGTCTTCTTTCAACTTATGCTTACCTACTTTTTTTCTTCCGTATATTTTTCAGAATTCCAAGGAACTGCGGCAGTATATATTTCGCTGCAAATCCGATTCCTGCAAGGATCAGCACATAACGCAAATACCACGGAAGATGATAGGAAAGCATGGATAGCAGATTCATTCCAAAGAAGACTGCCGCATATTTCAACGTGGTCCGAAGCGGTATCATCCGCTGCCCGGTAATCTTCATCTCCTGCCATCCCTGCAGTACCAACAGAAAAGCGTAGCTGACTGCTGTTGTATAAGCCGCTGCCTGGTATCCGAACTGTAAGATGCAGATATAATTCAACACCACATTTACGACCATGGCAAGCATTGTCCCCAGTGCCACCTGCGCGGTTTTCTTATAATAGTTCTGAATAGCAGTGTAACTGTAGCTGTAAAACCGAAACAACGTGCCGGTCACCATAGGCGCAATCACCCAGATCGCTGCCATATTCTTTTTTCCGCCCAAAATCCAGACGATCTCCGGTGTCAGCATCACTACAAACCATGAAATCATGCCAAACGTCTGCATAATCGTCTCCCATGGCTTTTTCACATCTCCTGACTCATTTCTGGATATCTTCTCAAAGAACCACGGAAGCCAGGCACTCCATACGGAATCTTCCAGGATCCAGATAATAAAAGAAACCGTGGTACCTACGGCAAAAATTCCGGTTTCCCATTCTCCCACCATATTCTGAATCATAATTTTATCTGCCTGATTCATAATCTGAATAGAGAGTACTTCCGGAATCAGAGGAACACTGTATAACAGCCCGTACTTCCAATATTTCAGAGAAAACAGCTTCCTTCCCTGTACTGCCATGATCAGAGCAATGATCAGACCGCCAACGATCTGAGGAATATAAAATCCAAGAATCCGATAATGCACAAGCTGGTCAAATTCTCCTCTGACATTTCCTATATAAAGCCAGCCAATGGAAATCACTGTAGCCGGTATCATCAACAGAATAGATGCAACCGTAGCAAACCTGTAACGCATACTTTGCTTTTCTCTTCGATTCATATACAGAACACTGGTATAAGAAAAAATATATCCGAATGCTGTGTACAGCATCACATCATCCATTCCGCAAAATCTCTGAATCTGTGGCTTAAACAACAGACAGAGTCCCACCATCAGTGCAATCGAAATATAAGACAGATTCTGCACAGCAGAGGTATATGCATCAAACTTCTCCCGCATATCATATTTGGCCCGCTCCACGCTCCTCCAGAGGCACAGAGACATGATCGGCACAGCTATCTGAAGCCACGATTCATAGACCCGAATCTGTCCAAACTGTTCTGTCGATAAAAGTCTTGTATAAATCGGTGTAGTGGCAAAACTGATTCCACGAATCAACATCTGACAGACTACAAAAAAAATGCCTGACTTTACCGCCAGTTTATTTAAAGATTCATCTTTCATCCATTTTCTCCTGTAACTGCTTATTGCTCTGCGCAATTGAAGCAGGTAACTTGCTTGATTCGGTAAAAAAAAGAGGCTGAGCCCGTGGTTTATTATACCGCGAACTCAACCTTTTTGGCAACCGTAAAAAAGACTTTCTGTTATGATTTAATGATGACTACAGTGTCCCCCGCAATGCTTGCAATCCATACCGCACTGAAGCGATTTTCCTGCTTTTTTATCCTTCACCATACTGCGAATAATCACTGCTACCACCAACACTACAATTGCTCCAACTACCACTGTTCCCATATCTTAAGCTTCCTTTCTCTGTTTCCAGACGTTAAGGTCATAAGTCCTCAACCATGATACCTGTGGATTATTCTATGCATGGCACTCCCACGATTGTATCATTTTTATTATATAGCATATTTTACAGAATGCAAATCAGTGCACCTGGTTTTTCAGGTGCACCAATTTCATTTTTTATTTGGCTTTTACTTTTATATTTGCTGTTAATGTTGTGCTTTCTTTATAAGGACGGAATAACAGATAGATGATACCTGCAATCAGAATGATTGCCACTGCCGTAAAGATTCCAAATCCACCGCCACTTACCAGCATACCGATCTGGTAAATACACAGAGAAACAATATAAGCAAACAGGCACTGATATCCGATTGCAAACCAGAACCACTTTGTATTATTCATTTCTCTCTTGATTGCACCCATAGCCGCAAAGCAAGGAGCACACAGCAGATTGAATACCAGGTAGGAATATGCTGCCAGCTGAGTCATGCTGCCTGCCAGCTGTCCCCAGATCTCGGTACCATCTTCTGCGACTTCTGCAAAACCATACAACATACCAAATGTTCCGACTACGTTTTCTTTTGCGATCAGACCACTGACTGCTGCCACTGCCATCTTCCAGTTCCCCCATCCCAGAGGAGCAAACAGCCACGCAATTGCACTGCCAATCTTAGAAAGAATACTTGCATCCAATTGTTCTGCTTCCAGCATGGTGAAAGATCCATCCACCCAGCCAAAGCTCATCAGGAACCACAAAATAATGGTAGAAAGAAGAATGATCGTTCCGGCTTTTTTAATGAAGGACCATCCACGCTCCCACATACTTCTCAAAATATTTCCAACTGTCGGCCAGTGGTATGCTGGCAGCTCCATAACGAACGGTGCAGGATCTCCGGCAAACATTTTGGTTTTCTTTAAAATAATACCTGAAATAATAATTGCTGCAACACCGATAAAATAAGCACTTGGTGCAACCCAGGAAGCACCGTCAAATAACGCACCTGCAATCAGTGCAATAATCGGAAGCTTTGCACCACATGGAATAAATGTCGTGGTCATAATGGTCATACGTCTGTCACGTTCATTTTCGATTGTTCTGGACGCCATAATACCCGGAACTCCACATCCTGTACCGATCAGCATTGGAATAAAAGATTTTCCTGAAAGACCGAATTTACGGAAGATACGGTCCATAATAAAT
Source organism: uncultured Marvinbryantia sp. (assembly GCA_934394985.1). Taxonomy (GTDB): domain Bacteria; phylum Bacillota; class Clostridia; order Lachnospirales; family Lachnospiraceae; genus Marvinbryantia. Next base: position 2,072 of record CAKRRF010000030.1, on the reverse strand, counting down.
GCTACACGGGCCATATATCCACAGGATTCCAGAAATGCCAGGAATATAAATAATACCAGCATCTGTGGCACAAAACCAAGTACCGCTCCAACACCGGCTACGATACCATCCAGAATCAGTCCCTGCAGCCAGTCAGCACAGTGAACTGCAACCAGCAGATGTTCAATGGCTGGTGGAATGATTTCACCAAACAGCACATCATTGGTCCAATCTGTCAGGAAACCACCTACTGTGGTAATCGATACATAATAGACAATATACATAATTGCTGCAAAAATTGGCAATGCCAGGAATCTGTTTGTCACCCAGCGGTCAATTTTATCTGAAACCGTAAGTTTCTCACCAGTTTTATTCTTTGTATAACAGTTTTTGATAATAGATGAAATATAGACGTATCTCTCATTTGTGATAATACTTTCTGTATCATCATCCATCTTATTTTCCAATTCGTTAATTTCCGCTGTCACATCCGGTGCCGAGGTCATCTGTGCCTTGATCTTGTCATCTCTTTCCAGAAGCTTAATGGCAAAGAATCTCTTCTGCTCTTCCGGAACGGAATATCCCAGTTTATGCTCCACTTCACTGATCACAGCTTCCACATCCGGCTGGAATTCATGAACCGGAGCAGAAATTTTCTTATTCTGCGCAATCTTCACTGCTTTTTCAGCTGCTTCTTTGATTCCGGTACCCTTTAAAGCAGAAATCTTTACTACTTCGCATCCAAGAGCCTTGCTCAGTTTATCAATATGTATGTGATCTCCGTTTTTTTCTACGATATCCATCATATTAACAGCCATAATAACCGGAATGCCAAGTTCCATCAGCTGTGTGGACAGATACAGGTTTCTTTCCAGATTTGTTCCGTCAATAATATTCAGAATCGCATCCGGCCTCTCTGCGATCAAATAATTTCTCGCTACAACCTCTTCCAAGGTATATGGGGACAGGGAATAGATACCCGGAAGGTCCATGATCGTGACATCTTTGTGTCCCTTCAGTTTTCCTTCCTTTTTTTCAACCGTAACACCCGGCCAGTTACCGACAAACTGATTGGAACCGGTCAGTGCATTAAACAGTGTCGTTTTACCGCAGTTTGGGTTACCTGCTAGTGCAATCTTGACTGACATAATTTTTACTCCTTCTTGTTTTATGAGACTATATTTTTATTTCATTAGCTCACCGTCGTTGCGTCATTCTATAAAGTATTAGTTTTGTCAAACCTTTGACTAAAAAAATTATTCTACTTCGATCATTTCCGCATCCGCTTTACGAAGAGATAATTCGTAATCTCTTACTGTTACTTCAATCGGATCTCCAAGCGGTGCCACTTTTCTTACGTAAATCTGCACGCCTTTTGTAATTCCCATATCCATGATACGTCTCTTTACAGGGCCTTCTCCATGCAGTCTTTTTACTGTCACAGTATTTCCCACAGAAACAGCTCTTAATGTCTTCATAAATTCTCCTTCCTGTTAAACCATGATCTTATTAGCCATCGTTCTGTCAATGGCAACTCTTGATTCTTTGATATTCACAATAAGATTGCCGGCATTCTCGGAGATCACTATTACAATGGCGCCAGCCACAAATCCAAGACTTTCCAGAAAACGTCTGGTTTCCGATTTGCCACCCACTTTTTTTATGATACATTCTTCTCCGGTTTTGGCCATCGTTAATGGCATATGCTCACCCTCTCCTTTTCAAACATTTCAATGACTACGGTGTAAGTATATGCTAACCTCAATTAGTTGTCAAGACTTTTTTAACCCAAAAGGAGGGTGTTTTCTGAATCTGCAGATTCAGAAAACACCCTCCCTGACAGCTTACTTTTTGGCACATTCCCGCATACCAATGGTGGTATAACAGATCAATTTATCAAATAATGTCAACATTGCCGGCAACAATACCAGTACAATGATCATACTGATAATCGCACCACGGCACAGCAAAATTACAATAGAACGAATCATATCAATATTCGAATACAGTGCCACGCCAATCGTCGCTGCAAACAGACTCAATCCACTGGTCAGAATTGACTTGAAGGAAGTCTTATGGGCAATGGAAATTGC
>CAKRRF010000029.1 GCA_934394985.1 uncultured Marvinbryantia sp. | reverse complement strand
TGAATAACGAACTTGGTTCGATTTCGATTGATTTAGATGTTATAGCGACCTATGCAGGCAGTGTGGCAGTAGAATGTTTCGGAATAGTCGGTATGGCTGCATTCAGCATGAAGGACGGTCTTGTAAGATTGCTTAAGCGTGACAGCTTAAAACATGGAATCAATGTAACGATTGGGGAAGATAATCGGATTTCCCTTGATTTTCATGTGATTGTTTCATATGGAGTAAATATTACAGCAGTATGCGAGAATTTGATGGAAAATGTAAAGTATCGCGTACAGGAATTTACAGGTATGGAGATCGATAAGTTAAACATTTATGTAGAAGGCGTAAGAGCAATTGATTAAGGAGGACCGCAAGAAGTGGGTAATAGTACGATAAATGCCGAACTTTGCGCAAAAATGTTCCTGGCAGGTGCCAAGAACCTGGAGGCAAATAAAGAGTGGATTAATGAACTGAATGTATTTCCGGTTCCTGACGGAGATACAGGTACCAATATGACGCTGACGATTATGTCAGCAGCAACAGAAGTGGCACGTCTGGAGATCGTGAACATGGAGACACTGGCAAAGGCCATTTCCTCAGGCTCTTTAAGAGGAGCAAGAGGTAACTCTGGTGTGATTCTTTCACAGCTTCTGAGAGGGTTTACCAAGGGGATTCGTGATACACAGCAGATCGATGTGATTGCCATCACCGAGGCATTCCAGAAGGCAGTTGCGACTGCATACAAGGCAGTTATGAAGCCAAAAGAAGGTACCATTCTGACGGTAGCCAAAGGATTTGCGGACAAGGCAACAGAGCTGGCGCTGACAGAGAATGTGGAGATGGAAGAGCTTCTGAAGACTGCATTACAGTATGCAGAAGAAGTGCTTGCAAAGACACCGGACATGCTTCCGGTATTAAAAGAAGCAGGTGTGGTAGACTCAGGCGGACAGGGATTGATTCAGGTACTGAAAGGTGCTTTAGATGCATATCTTGGCAAGGAAGTAGATTATACCATTGAGAAGCCACAGAGCACGGGAGAACCTGTTCAGGCAGATACCAGAACAGAGGCAGATATCAAATTTGGTTATTGTACCGAGTTTATTATCATGACAAAGAAGCCGATGTCACAGGAAGAAGAGCAGAAGTTTAAGGCATTTCTGGAAAGTATCGGCGATTCTATTGTAGTCGTATCAGATGAAGAGATTGTAAAAGTACATGTGCATACCAATGATCCGGGTGTAGCGATCAGTAAGGCACTAACATATGGCGAACTTTCCCGTATGAAGATTGACAATATGAGAGAAGAGCATCGTGAAAAGCTGATCAAAGATGCAGAAAAACTAGCAGCGGCACAGGCTGCAAAACCGGCAATGCCTCATAAAGAGACAGGATTTATTTCAGTCAGCATCGGAGACGGCATCGGAGAAATCTTCAAAGGACTGGGTGTGGATTATCTGATTGAAGGCGGACAGACCATGAATCCAAGTACAGAAGATATGCTGAATGCGATTGCAGAGGTAAATGCAGATACGATCTTCATTTTCCCGAATAATAAGAATATTATTCTTGCGGCAAATCAGGCACAGGCTCTGACAGAAGATAAGAAAGTAATCGTCATTCCGACAAAGACAGTTCCGCAGGGTATTTCAGCGATTATCAGCTTTGATGCCACCAGAACACCAGAAGAAAATGAAGAAACCATGAAAGAGGCACTTTCCATGGTGAAGACAGGGCAGATTACTTATGCGGTACGTGATACCCACATCGATGACAAAGAGATCAAAGAAGGAGATATCATGGGTATCGGTGATCACTCCATTCTGGCAGTCGGCAAGGACATTGCAGAGATCACAAAAGAAACCATAGGATTGATGGTAGATGAAGATTCTGAGCTGATCAGTGTATACTATGGCGAAGATATCACAGAAGAAGCAGCACAGGCACTGGGGGATGAGCTTCAGGAGCAGTATCCGGACTGTGAAGTAGAAGTGTACGAAGGCGGACAGCCGATTTACTATTACGTAGTGTCCGTTGAATAGACAGGATCAATATCAGTAAAATAACAGGGTGACAGACAGGATCTGCCACCCTGTTTCAGGAGTAGAGAATGGACAGATTTTCCACGATTGACAACTTAAAAGGAGTAGGCGAAAAAACCAGAAAACTAATGGAAAAGCTGGAGATCCGTACGTTGGACGATCTGCTGACCTGCTATCCACGAGATTACCGAAAGTTTGAAGCACCGGTACCGATTGGACAGCTGCAGGCAGGACAGACGGTAGCCGTCCTGGCACAGGCTGTACGACCACTTTCCGTGCAGTATGTAAAACGGATGCAGATCACGACTGCACAGCTTGGAGATGGAGAGGCCGGTATTATGGCCAGATGGTTTCGGATGCCGTATCTGAAAAATACTGTGATTTCCGGGCAGTGGTATGTATTTTATGGAAAAATCAGCCAGAAAGGATCCATGCTGGTGCTGGATCAGCCTGCGATCTATCCGCCGGCTCAATATGAAGAACTGCAAAAGGCTTTACAGCCGGTCTATATGCTGACGAAAGGTGTGACGAATCATATGTTGACAAAGCTGATTCGTCAGGCAATGGAATCCGTGGATTTATCCAGAGATTTCCTTCCGGCCGATATTCGAGAAACCTATCATCTGGCAGCGTATGACTATGCCATGGAAGAAATACATTTTCCACAGGATGAGCATCATCTGAAGCTGGCCAGAGAACGGCTGGTATTTGATGAATTTTTCTTATTTATTCTGGCAATCAGGGCATGGAAAGAGCAGACCTCAGAACAGGAAAATCCATTTCCTGTGGAGGAGGATCCACTGGATGATGTGATTGGCAGGTTGGGATATGAACTGACCAGTGCCCAGAGACAGGTATGGAAAGAGATCCGCCGGGATATGAGCGGAAAAAGCACGATGAACCGGCTGATTCAGGGAGATGTGGGATCCGGTAAGACGATTATAGCATTTCTGGCGATGATACTGGCAGCGAAACATCTGCTACAGAGCGCACTGATGGTGCCGACAGAGGTGCTGGCAAATCAACATTTTGATGCATTCTGTCGTCTGGCTGCTGAGCAGAATCTACCGGTTCGGGCAGTTTTACTTACCGGATCTATGACAGCCAGACAAAAAAGAGAAGCATATGAAAAAATCGCTGCGCATGAAGTGGATGTGGTGATTGGGACACATGCTGTCATCCAGGAAAAAGTGGTATTTGACCGGCTGGGGCTTGTGATCACTGACGAACAGCATCGTTTTGGCGTCCGCCAGAGAGAAGCACTCGGTGAAAAAGCAGGAAAAATGCCCCATACCATGGTTATGAGTGCTACGCCGATTCCACGTACACTGGCAGTGATTTTATATGGTGATCTGGAAATATCCACCATTGATGAACTGCCGTCCAACCGTATTCCGATCAAAAACTGTGTGGTAAACACATCTTATCGAAAAAAAGCCTATGATTTTATCACAAAAGAGGTACTGGCAGGCCATCAGGCATATGTGATCTGCCCGATGGTGGAAGAAAGCGAAATGATAGAAGCTGAAGATGTTATTTCTTATACAGAAAAACTCAAAGAACAGCTTCCGCCACAGATTTGTGTGGAATATTTGCACGGCAAGATGAAACCAAAAGAAAAAAATGAAATCATGCAGAGATTTTTGGAAAATCAGATTCAGGTACTGGTATCCACCACAGTGGTAGAGGTGGGGGTAAATGTGCCAAATGCGACAGTCATGATGATTGAAAATGCAGAGCGTTTCGGACTGGCTCAACTTCATCAGCTGCGCGGACGCGTAGGAAGAGGGGGCGATCAGTCTTACTGCATTATGATTAATGGCAGTGAAAGCGGACAGAATCAGAAACGTCTGGATATTCTGAATCGTTCAAATGACGGATTCTATATTGCAAATGAAGATCTGAAGCTGCGTGGACCGGGGGAACTGCTGGGCGTTCGTCAGAGCGGTGCCATGGAATTTAAAATCGGAGATATTTACGCAGACGCGCAGATCTTAAAAAATGCCGGAAAAGAAGCAGAACGGATTCGCAGAGAGGATCCGGAGCTGGCACGGGAGAATCACAGAGATCTGAAAAAGAGGCTGGACATTTATATGAACCATGATCTGAAAAATCTCAGTTTATAAGCTCAGAAAAGGCAGGAACCAATATGGCCCCTGCCTTTTATCTGCCCGATTTTCACAGATTACTGCATAGAATTCTGGGATTTGCTGCTCATCTGTCTTTCCTGTTCTTCGATCATTTTTTTCACCATATAACCACCGACAGAACCATTCTGTTTGGAAGTCAGGTTTCCGTTATAACCATTCGTAAGCGGAACTCCCAGTTCGCTGGCCACCTCATATTTGAAACGGTCTAATGCACCTTTTGCCTCGGGAACCGCTGTGGTATTAGATGAACGACTACTCATGACTGTTACCTCCTTTGTACTGGTTATTTGCAATTTTGTATTGCGAGAATAGTATGTGGAATATGAAAAAACTTAAACTGGCAGTTGTTGCATGAAACGGAACAAAATGTATTTGCTATTACAAAAAAATGATGGTATACTTGAAAAGTAATATGGGCTAATTCGGGGAAAGGGATGAATATATGAAAATAGGATTTATTGCACATAACAGCAAAAAAAGCCTTATGGAGAACTTTTGCCTTGCTTATAAAAGAATACTCAGCAAACATGAATTATATGCAACAGGCGGCACAGGCAGACGAATCGAAGAGGTAACAAACCTGAGAGTACACAAGTTTTTACCGGGAGCAGTCGGCGGAGATAAGCAGTTCACGGAGATGATCGAGCGTAATGATATGGATATGGTCATTTTCTTTTATAATCCACTGCTTTATGATCCACGTCAGGCAGACATAGACAGTATTACCAGATGTTGCGATAAATATAATATCCCGATTGCGACGAATATCGCTACAGCAGAATCTCTGTTGCTGGGACTTTCCAACGGAGATCTGGACTGGAGAAACATTGTGTAACAACAGAGCTATTCAGCGGGCAGTATGAGGTACCTGCTGAAAAATAACTTATGATTTACAGAATACGAAAATCAGGGGGATAACTTATGTCGATAAATGACGTCTCGAATCTGTTTATGTTCATTGGAGGTCTCGGAATGTTCCTGTATGGAATGCATGCCATGTCCGGCGGTATTCAGAAGTCCGCAGGAAGCAAGATGCAGGAATTGCTTGGGATCCTGACAAACAACCGTCTGGTGGCAGTTCTGGTTGGTGCGGGACTGACTGCTATCATACAGAGCAGTGGTGCCACTACCGTCATGGTTCTTGGATTTGTAAATGCAGGCATTATGAGCCTTCCGCAGGCAGTAGGAGTGATCATGGGTGCCAATATCGGTACCTGTATCACAGCATGGATTGTGTCATTGGGTCAGTTGGGGGACAGTTTTAAGGCAATGTCTCCATCACTGTATGCCCCATTGATTCTTGGAATCGGCGTATTTATCACTGTATTTTCCAAGTCATCCAAAAAGAAGACGATTGCAGAGATCCTGATCGGTCTTGGTCTTCTGTTCATTGGTCTGGATTATATGGGAACTGCAGCTAAGAGCTATATGGATTCCCCGATCATCACCAATGCATTTATGGCAGTAGGAAATAATCCGCTTCTTGGTATCGCAGTCGGTCTGATCGTGACTGTGATTATGCAGAGTTCATCAGCGTCTGTCGGTGTCCTTCAGACTCTGGCAGCCACCAGTGGTGCGGTTACTACCAGTGCAGCAGTATTCATCTGTCTGGGCGCAGACATCGGATCCTGTATGCCGGCGGTATTATCCAGTATCGGTGCGCAGAGAAATGCAAAGAGAGTAGCAGCGATTCACCTGATCTTCAATGTGATAGGAGCCATTGTGCTGGGAACAGCAGGATTTCTTCTGTTCCGTATTATGCCGGGCTTTGCGCATACAGCCATTGACAGTGTGGGAATCTCTGTATTCCACACAGGAGCAAAGATTGTGGATGTTATCATACAGTTCCCGTTTGCAATGGGACTGGTGAAGCTGTCCGGACTGGTAGTCAGAGAAACCGAAGCCGACCGTCTGGCAGAAGAGAACGATGCAAAAGCGACCCTGCGTCATCTGGATCGTCGTATCTTAAAATCCCCGGATTTTGCTGTGGAGAATGCCATTAAAGAAGTGGTTCACATGGGTGAGATTGCCAATGAGAATCTAAAAAATGCCTGTCAGGCAGTTATGAGTTATGACAAGGCCCTGATTGACAAGGTATTATCTACTGAGAAGACAATTAATAAAATGGAAGAACTGATTACAGAATATCTGGTTGAGATCGAAAATTTGTCACTGACAGAGAAGCAGCATGAACTGGTGAAAAATCTGTTTTATTCGGTAAGTGATATTGAACGTGTGGGAGATCATGTAGAAAATATTGCAGAGCTGGTAGATGGAGAGGATTCAGAAGGAAGAATCATTTTCTCTGAAGAGGCAGAGCGTGAACTTTCTGAGATGATGAGTCTGGTAAAAGACAGCTTCTCCTGTGCGATTCATGCAATTGGTACCGGCAATATCGATCAGGCTGTTCTGGTTGGAAAGTATGAAGAACGGGTGGATGATATGGAAGATGAGCTGAGAGATCAGCATATTGACCGTATGGCAAAGCAGCTTTGCAAGCCGGCCAGCGGTGTGGCTTTTCTGGATATTCTCAGCAATCTGGAGCGTATTTCCGACCATGCTTACAATCTTGCCGGTTATGTAATCAGTGAGAATGAAGGATAAAAAACTATGAGAGTAATAGCCGGTTCGGCCAAACATCTGAATCTGAAAACAATCGAAGGAATGGATACCAGACCGACCACAGATCGGATCAAGGAGACATTGTTCAATATGATACAGACCGATGTTCCGGGATGCAGATTTTTGGATCTGTTCAGTGGAAGCGGTGCAATCGGTATCGAAGCACTGAGCCGTGGGGCAGCAGAAGCAGTTCTGGTAGAGTCTGCACCTAAGGCGGCAGAATGCATCCGTGAAAATCTGAAGTTCACCCATCTGGAAGAGCATGCACTGTTGATGCAGACAGATGTATTTCAGGCGATCAGTCGTCTGAGAGGACGGGGAGCGTATGACTTCATCTTTATGGATCCTCCTTACAATCAGGATCTGGAGAAGCAGGTGCTGAAGGCATTGTGTGATACAGATCTGGTGGATACATATACGGTGATTATTACAGAGGCGTCCCTTCAGACTGATTTTTCTTATCTTGAAACGATGGGATATCAGATCAGAAAATATAAAAAATATAAGACAAATGCACATGTATTTATCGAAAAGAAAGATGCATGATACAGTGAGGAAAGAAGAGAACATGAAAAGAGCTGTATATCCGGGAAGCTTTGACCCGGTAACATTCGGACATCTTGATGTGATGAAGCGTTCCGCTGCACTGGTGGATGAACTGATCGTGGCGGTTCTGCAGAACAACAAAAAAAATCCGTTGTTTTCTGTAGAAGAACGTGTTAATATACTAAAGAAAGTGACAAAGGATATTCCAAATATACGGATAGAGTCCTTTGATGGGTTATCAATAGATTTTGTAAAAGAATGTCATGCCCAGTTTCTGGTCAGAGGATTGCGTGCAATCACAGACTTTGAATTTGAACTGCAGATGGCACAGACCAACAGAATCATGGATCCGGAGATTGATACAATATTCCTGACGACCAGTCTGGAGTATGCTTACCTGAGTTCATCGACCGTCAAAGAAGTGGCTTTATATGGGGGAGACATATCAAAGTTTGTTCCGGAAGAAGTAGTATCAGAGATTATTATGAAAATGAAAAATATTCAGAAAAAGGTGCAGGTATGACAGACTGGCAGAGTATGCCGATCGGAAAGCATTCTGAATAATCAGTAAAGAAGGAGAGATAAGATGAGCAGCAGAATTGAGCAGATTATTGAAGAAATTGAAGAATACGTGGATAGTTGTAAGTTTCAGCCACTGTCTTCTACAAAGATTGTTGTAAATAAAGAAGAACTGGAAGAACTTTTAAGAGAGCTTCGTATGAAGACTCCGGATGAGATCAAGAGATATCAGAAGATCATCAGCAATAAAGATGCTATTCTGGCAGATGCACAGACCAAAGCAGATGCACTGATTGCAGATGCTACAGAGAGACAGCAGCAGATGGTAGAAGAGAACGAGATCATGCGAGAGGCGAGATCTCAGTCTCAGCAGTTACTGGATCAGAGCCGTCAGCAGGCACAGCAGATCCTGGACTCAGCTACTGAAGATGCGAACAATATCCGTATGAGCGCAATCAGCTACACAGATGATATGCTGGCCAATCTGGAACAGATCATGAGCCATGCATCCGATACAGTCAGCGCAAAATACAACACATTTATCAATTCTATTCAGTCCTGCTACGATATCGTAACCAAGAACAGAAGCGAATTGTCCCCACAGTCTCAGAATGCCAGCAACTACAGTACAGAAGACCTGGCTGCAGCAGACGAGGAAGAAATCGAAGAATAAAATATCAGATTAGAAAAACATACAAAAGAAAAGCATCCGTCGGCAGTACTTGTGATAAGACGACGGAAGAATCAAAATCCCGATACGAAAATCCCTGAAAGAGGGAAAAGTATCGGGATTTTCGTATAAGAAAAGTGATGTGGGAGCGCGGTATGGAAGCATAGTGTGGGAAGTAGTGTGAGAGCGCGGTATGAGTAGCTAGTGAGGGAGAACTTACCACGGAAGCAAAGAAACTTGTTGAATCCGTGGTAAAAAAACGGCGAAATAGAGCAAGCCAACCCCGGAAGCAAAGAAACTTGTTGATTCCGTGGTAACATACCGGGAAACCGGAGCAAAAACTACCCCGGATATAAATATGCAAGTAAATTTTGTGGCAAGTCATTATGGAAGCAGATCCTAATACCCCACTGAGAAACAGAAAGGAGATATATGAAAGAAAATTCTTATTTAGAACCGACCAATCTTTATGAGGAAGCTCAACGAAGGCTGAATGAGCTTGTTTTTGTCCGGAAGACACTGGAGTCGCGTCTGAGGACTTATCCGGCCGGCAAAATCCACATTACCAGAAAAGGCACAGGAATTCAGTATTATTTACGAAAAAATTCCAAGGATAAGACAGGAACATATTTATCGAAAAAAGATGAACGCAACATAAAAATATTTCTTCAAAAGAAGTATGATGAAACTGCAATAAAACAAGTAAATGCTGAAATAAGCAGTCTTGAACATTTCTTAAAATATTCGAAATCAAATTCTGAGAAACTTCAAAATCTATATTCTGAGTATCCGCTGGAAATCAGGAAATACATAAATCCAATAGATAGCTCTGATGAAGAGTACATCAATCAATGGCTTTCTGTTCCCTATGTTCATAAAGCTATTTCAGAAGAACTTCCTGTGTTTCTTACCAGTCACGAGGAACGTGTGCGATCAAAGTCCGAATTAAATATAGCAAATCTTCTTTGTAAGATGAATGTACCGTATAAATATGAATGTCCTCTTACACTTTCCGATGGAAGAATTATTTATCCAGACTTCACACTGTTGGATATTCGAAACCGTCGCGAAGTATATTGGGAGCATCGAGGTATGATGGATGACAGAGGATACCTGAAACATACCGTACAAAGAATAAAAGATTACCGAAAAGATGGAATTTATGTGGGCGATAACCTGATTATTACAGAGGAAACTGCATCAGTACCTCTTGGGACAGATGAAATCATATCTGTAATAAAACATTTTCTAAAATAAAACGTTTTCTAAAATAAAACAGTTTTCAAAATAAAACCTTAACGCCGAATATAGTCGTGAGAAACGAACTGGTACATCGCCCTGCAAAGAATCATACCACATAACTTGCCTGAATTTCCATCTGCTGCATCAGAAAAACTTGACGTAGACCGCTATGCTTGCATTTTTCTTCTTTGCAGAATGAAAATCCATTCTGTGTTATGAGTATGGTTAATTTTTGTACGTTATACGAGTGCCAGTTGCTGTAACCTTCTTTTTTGGCAGACGATCATACATAGATCAGAAACATGCCTATGGCGATGACAACGGTTATCGCCTTGTCTTTCAGGTATTGTTTCAAAGGAAGACCAATCTTTTTTAAAAAAGAGGCAGATTGAAAAGCACTGCACAGTCCGCCAAAAGTCAGTGCTCCAATGAGCAGAAGATATTTCCAGAAGAAAGGCACAGAGAGACTGGCCAGCAGCTTACAGCCAAGAGAAATTTCCAAAAGCGCACACAGAGAGGCTTTTGGCACATCTGATAAACCGGGGATATGACAGACCAAGAAGGAAAGAAGCGAAAAAAGCACCATATAGCCACCGATTTTTAACATTTGCATGAGACTGTCTTCGATGACGGCATCCAGAAGAGCCAGAAAGGAAACGGGTTGCTGCAGACCATTCCGCCTGAAATGATAGCCGTGATTGCTCTTTTTTGGATGGTATTCGGAATCAGATGGGAAATTGCTTTTTGGGACAAACTGTTTTAGCACTCCGTAGAGCAGGGATGCTCCGTAAATCATCACCATACAGGGCATCATAAAAGTTCGACTGTTAAGCAATTCTTGACAGACATAAGTGATCAGAAAAGCCGGACTGACATGATTGATAAATCCGGCCAGATAGCAGGCTTCTTCCTGACTGATGGCATTGACGGAGCGCAGATCAGCCAGCATTTTAACGCCCATCGGATAACCGCAGGTGTAACCCAGCAGAAGCGCATAAGAGCCGCCCGGAGAAAGGCGAAGCAGCTTTCTGCAAAGAAAAGAAAAGGGTCTCAGAAGCAGAAAAAACGCATTCGATGCAATCAGCAGGCGAGATACGATCATGATCGGAAGCAGGCAGGGTACCAATGTAGTAGACCATAAAATCAGGGCATTGAAAACAAACTGTTTCATAAAAACACGCCTTTCCGTTTGAATTGAAAAAAAGTCTGTGGTATACTTTATTTTGACTCAGTCTGTAATAGAACGAAAAGCAGGTGTAGAACAATGAAGATACAATTATGGCGGGAGCTGCTGGATCCATACGATCTGGCGGTCAAAGAGCTGATTACCAAATTTGAACATTTAAAATACGAACATAAAGCAAGAGGACTGTATTGCCCGATCGAAGATGTCACCGGACGGGTGAAATCCGTGTCCAGCATATTGGATAAATTAAAGAAAAAAAATCTGGATATGGATCAGATGGAAGAAGAACTGGACGACCTGGCGGGCATCCGGCTTATTTGCCAGTTTGTAGAAGATATTGAAAAAGTAGTTTCCATCATTCGGTCGCGTACCGACATGACAGTCCGACTGGAAAAAGATTATATTACCAATGAAAAAACCAGTGGATACCGGAGCTATCATATGATCGTGGATTATCAGGTACAGACCCTGAACGGGCCGAAAACCCTGAAAGTAGAGATTCAGATTCGTACCATGGGTATGAATTTCTGGTCGACCATAGAACATTCCCTTCAATACAAATACAAACAGAATATACCGGAGCATATCAGAGAGAAGCTAAGCAACGCAGCGGATGCGATAGAGGTACTGGACCGAGAGATGTCAGAAGTGCGCAGCGAAATCATGGATGCGCAGAATTCCAGACAGATTCAGGCGAACATTGTGACAGAGATCCTGATGACAATTCAGAATCTGTATGAAGTGGCCAGTCGGAGAGATGTGGCCAAGATCCAGAGCGAGTTCTATGAGGTATATAAAGAAGACAATCTGGAAAAACTCATCCGTTTTCATAAAAATCTGGATATTATCGCAGAAGGCTACAAAGCACAGAGGATAGAATTTAAAGTATGACAGAACGATTAGATAAATTTCTGGCCAATGCAGGATTTGGAACCAGAACTGAAGTGAAAAAACTGATCCGTCAAAAGCGGGTGCAGGTGGACGGGGATATTCCGAAAAACGGTGACGGAAAAATTGATCCGGAAAAGCAGACGATCTGTGTAGACGGAAAAGAAGTCAGCAGCCAGAAGCAGGAGTACATTTTGCTGCACAAGCCATCAGGCTGTGTGACAGCTACAAAGGACAACAGAGATACCACGGTGATGGATCTGATTGCATCACCTGTCAAAGACAGACTGTTTCCGGTGGGACGCCTGGATAAAGATACGGAAGGACTGTTGCTGATTACAGATGATGGTCCGCTGGCGCATCATCTGCTTTCACCGAAAAAGCATGTACCAAAGACTTATTATGCAAGAGTGAGCGGAATACTGCCAGAACAGGCTGCCCGAAGATTTGCAGAAGGACTGGATATCGGAGATGAAAAACCGACACTTCCGGCCGAGCTGAAGATCCTGAAAAACGATCCGGAGGGCGAGAGCAGTGAGATCGAACTGACCATCCATGAAGGAAGATTTCATCAGGTAAAACGTATGTGCCATGCAGTCGGGTGCGAAGTCACTTATCTGAGGCGCATTTCCATGGGAAGTCTGAAGCTGGATGACAGTCTGGAAAAAGGCGCATACCGAAAACTTACCCCACAGGAAATCAAAGAATTGATAAATTTTCAGAAACAATAAGGAGCAACAATGGCAAATGGATTTTTACCTGTGTCAGCAAAAGATATGGCACAACGCAACATCAAACAGCTGGATTTTATATATGTGACAGGAGATGCTTATGTGGATCATCCGTCCTTTGCCCATGCGGTCATCAGCAGAATTCTGGAGCACAACGGCTACACAGTGGGGATCATTGCACAGCCGGACTGGAAGGAGGATGCCAGCATCACCATACTTGGAGAGCCGCGGCTGGGATTTCTGGTGTCCGGTGGAAATATGGATTCCATGGTAAATCACTATTCCGTTTCCAAAAAAAGAAGAAGAACTGATGCGTTTACACCGGGAGGTGTCATGGGAAAACGTCCCGATCATGCCACGGTAGTATACAGCAACCTGATTCGCCGGACATATAAAAAGACTCCGATCATCATCGGCGGTATCGAAGCCAGCCTGCGAAGACTGGCTCATTACGATTATTGGTCAGATTCTCTGAAACGATCCATTTTGCTGGATTCCGGAGCGGATCTGCTGTCTTATGGCATGGGCGAGCGCTGTATCGTAGAGATCGCAGATGCTTTGAATTCCGGCATTGATATAAAAGATATCACATTTATAGATGGGACAGTCTACAAGACCAGTCATCTGGAGGATGTCTATGATGTGACGAAGCTTCCGAACTATGAATCGCTGACAGAGGATAAGCTGAATTATGCCAGAAGCTTCTATACGCAGTACTGCAATACCGATCCATTCAGCGGAAAAAGGCTGGCCGAGGAGTACCCAAATGGAATTGCCGTGGTGCAGAATCCACCGCAGAAGCCACTTACCCAGGATGAGATGGATATTGTCTACGGACTGGATTATCAGCGAACCTGGCATCCAATGTATGACAAAGAAGGCGGAGTGCCAGCTATCGAAGAAGTGAAGTTTTCACTGGTCAGCAACCGTGGATGTTATGGAGGCTGCAATTTCTGTGCGCTGACATTTCATCAGGGAAGAATTATCCAGACCCGAAGCCATGAATCACTGATCAGCGAAGCGAAAAAATTCATCGACGATAAAGATTTCAAAGGATATATCCATGATGTGGGCGGACCGACAGCCAATTTCCGACAACCGGCCTGTGAAAAGCAGCTGGAAAAAGGTGTCTGTGTCAAAAAGCAATGCCTGTTTCCGCGACCATGTAAAAATCTTCGTGTAGATCATTCCGATTATTTGCAGCTTCTGCGGAAATTGCGGGCACTTCCGAAGGTGAAAAAAGTCTTCATCCGATCCGGCATTCGGTTTGATTATCTGATCGCTGACCCGGATACTACATTTTTCCGTGAACTGATCCAATATCATGTCAGCGGGCAGCTGAAGGTGGCACCGGAGCATATTTCGGATGCGGTTCTTGAAAAAATGGGAAAGCCGGAAAATGCAGTTTATCAGAAATTTGTGAGCAAATACCAGAAACTAAACAAGGAATACGGCATGAATCAGTATCTGGTTCCGTATCTGATGTCCTCTCATCCAGGTTCAACGCTGAAAGAGGCCATAGACCTGGCGGAATATCTTCGTGATCTTGGCTATATGCCAGAGCAGGTGCAGGACTTCTATCCGACACCGTCTACGATATCCACCTGTATGTACTATACCGGTGTCGATCCACGAACCATGCAACCAGTCTATGTGCCGAAGAACCCACATGAAAAAGCCATGCAGCGGGCACTGATCCAGTACCGTGATCCGAAAAACTATGATCTGGTCAAAGAAGCTCTGTTAAAAGAACACCGGGAAGACCTGATCGGATTTGGGACAGCATGCCTGATCAAACCAAGAAAAGGAATTGGCCAGAAGAGCAGAGATGGTAAGACAGGAGACAGAAGAAATCAGACTGGAAACCAGACAGGCCAGATGGCGGATAGTCGAAAAGGGTACGGCTACAGTCAGGTAGCAGATAGCCGAAAAGGGCACGGTCACGGCCAGATGGCAGACAGTCGAAAAGAACGGACTGGAAAAGGTCGAAGTGCATCTGTCAGCAGGGATGCGAATGGCTACAATGGACCAGGAAAGAAGAAAAAGACAATACGAAATAGAAAGAAATCAAAGACAAAGTCCTAATATTGCAGAAAGAGAGTAATCTATGGCGAAAATACAAAAAGGAGATTTTGGGTATATCAAAAGTCAGAGAAAGAAGCGAGTGGCAATCACAATATTGATGTTTGCCATCCCGGTTATCATCTTCCTGACCGGGTTATATATTACCCATACAAGAAAAAACATGTTCACGCTGGTGGCCATTCTCGGCTGCCTTCCGGCAAGCAAATTTGCTGTGAATATGATTATGATATGGCTGCAAAAGCCGATCAGTCAGCAGCAGCATGATGAGATTGCATCGCATGTCAAAGACATGACTGTGATCTACGAGGCAACAGTCAGTGCCTATGAGAAAAACACGCCATTTGTCAGCATTGTGGTCAGCGGCCTGAACGTGATTGGTCTGACTGAGGCACCAAAAGCTGATCCTGCATTTGCAGAAAAACACATCAAGAAAATATTGCAGGGAAATGGTTTTAAGGCAAATGTAAAAGTGTTCACTGATCAGAAGCAATTTCTCCGCAGAGTAGACGAACTCTATCCGGATCATCTGGAAAAAGAAGCTCAGGTGCCATTTACTCAGGACGAACGCTATCCGAATGCTACCAGAAATGAGCTAGTCAAAGCAGTGATTCTGGCCATCAGTATCTGAGACCCCCGAGAAAAAGAAGCAAGTGGAATCTCGTGGTAAGGTACCGTGAGCCAGGAGAGTTACGACCCCGAGAAAAAGAAGCAAGTGGAATCTCGTGGTAAGGTATCGAGAGTCAGGAGAGGTGAGACCCCGAGAAAAAGAAACAAGTGGAATCTCGTGGTAAGGTATTGAGAGCCAGGAGGGTTACAACCCCGAGAATCAAGAAACAAGCTTATCTCGTGGTAAAATAACGGTGAATTGTAGTGCTTCTACCCCGAGAAAGAAAAAATAAGTTCATTCCGTGGTAAGATACAGGCGAAACGTGAGAATTAATACCCCGGAAAATAAGAATCAAGTGGAATCTCGTGGTAAAGTACCGTGAGCCAGGAGAGTTACAACCCCGGAAATCAAGAAACAAGCTTATCCCGTGGTAATCTACAGGAAAAATGTGACTGTTCCTACCCCGGGAATTAGGAAGCAACTTTAAAACAGGAGATAAATTATGCAGGAAATTCTGGTGTCCCAGAATGAAGCGGGACAGAGACTTGACAAGCTTCTGGGGCGATATTTGAATACCGCCCCAGTCAGCTTTTTATATAAAATGATGCGAAAAAAGAATATTACTTTAAATGGCAAGAAAGCAGCAGGAAAAGAAATGGTGCAGGCTGGTGATTGTGTCAGAATCTTTCTGAGTGATGATACCTGGAGCAAATTCAGTACAGTTCAGATGACCCCACAATCCTCTACAGGAACGAAGGCAGCCGATACCCCACAATCCTCCACAGGAACGGAGGCAGCCGATATCTCACCTTCCCTTGCAGGAGCGAAGGTAGCCGACACCTCGTATTCTCCCACAGAAGCCAAGATGGCTTCTCATCTGCATTCCTCTGCACTGGCTAAGACGGGCACTCATTCACAAGCTTCTGCATGGTACAAGATTCCGCCATTGAAAAAAGACCAGATCATTTATGAGGATGAACACATTCTTTTACTTAACAAACCTGTTGGGATTCTTTCTCAGAAGGCACAGCCAAAGGATATTTCTGTCAATGAGCAACTGATATCCTATCTGCTGCAGAGTGGACAGATTACGGAAAACAGTCTGCAAACATTTCGGCCAGCAGTCTGCAATCGTCTGGATCGCAACACCAGCGGACTGATGCTTGCGGGAAAGACGCTGATTGGCCTGCAGGAATTGTCCAAATTGTTAAAGGATCGTTCCATGCACAAATACTATGCGGCCTGTGTGGCAGGGCAGATTACAGAAAGCAGACATATTGAAGGATGGCTGTATAAGGATGAAAAAACAAATAAGGTCACTATATTACAGAACGAAATACCGGAAGCCCAAAGAATTATCACAGAATATCGTCCGGAAGAATCTAATCTGGATGTTACCCTTCTGGAAGTGCTTCTGGTTACGGGACGGTCACATCAGATTCGTGCACATTTGGCCAGCATCGGGCATCCGATTATTGGCGATACCAAATATGGTGATCGGAACATCAACCGTTACTATCAGGAAAGATATGGGATTCGCAGTCAGATGCTTCATGCGGCTAAAGTAGTATTTCCGGAGCACATGAGTGGAGTACTGGAATACTTGTCAGGGCAGACATTTACAGCTCCACTGCCATTAAAATGGCAGCAGTCAGGCGTTTACCCACAGCTTTCAAAAGACCCAAGGCCCACAGAAGTGCCTCGTCCCGGAAACTCCTCAAAAGGCCCAAGGCCAGCGAAGCGTCGGCACACTAATAAATCTGCAAAAGAACAACACCCATCTAAAGGAGTGATGTAAGATGGCTACGTGGAATTCAAGAGGACTGCGTGGTTCTGTGCTGGAGGATCTGGTCAACCGATCCAATGAAATTTATCTGGAAAAGGGACTGGCGTTGATTCAGAAGATTCCGACGCCGATTACGCCGATCCAGATCGACAAGCAGAGCCGTCATATTACACTGGCTTATTTTGAACAGAAGAGTACGGTAGACTATATTGGGTGTGTACAGGGAATACCGGTCTGCTTTGACGCCAAGGAATGTGTCAGTGATACATTTGCCTTGCAGAATCTGCATGCGCATCAGGTGCAGTTCATGACGGACTTTGAAAAACAGGGCGGTGTGGCATTTTTGCTGATTTATTACAGCAGGCGGGATCAGTTCTGGTATCTGCCATACCAGGATATGATGAAGTTCTGGAACAGAAAAGAAGCCGGAGGGCGGAAAAGCTTCCGAATCGAGGAACTGGATACAGATTTTATCCTGACACCGAAACAGGGGATTTTTGTTCCTTATCTGGACGGGCTGCAAAAAGATTTGACACAGAGGGATTGACAAGAGCGCAACAGGCTTTTATAATAAGACGGTAATTTAACGAATTAGCACTGTACTATATAAAAGTGCAAAAGGGAGCATTTATGGAACGATTATTACATACGCCGGACGGAGTCCGGGACATCTATAATGACGAATGCGAGAGAAAGGTACGCCTTCAGAACAGACTGCATGAAGTGCTGAAGAGTTATGGATATCGGGATATCGAGACACCGACTTTTGAATTCTTTGATGTATTCAGCAGGTCTGTGGGTACCACCCCTTCCCGAGATCTATACAAGTTCTTTGACCGGGAGGGAAATACTCTGGTACTCCGGCCGGACATTACCCCGTCCATCGCCAGAGCAGTGTCCAAGTATTTTCAGCAAGAAGAAGGCGAAATCCGCCTCTGCTATCAGGGAAATACATTTATTAACAACTCCAGCTATCAGGGAAGGCTGAAAGAGACCACCCATCTGGGCGCAGAATTTATCGGCACAGATTCCCCACAGGCGGATGCCGAGATTGTAGCCATGGTAGTGGACTGCCTGAAAAGCGCCGGACTGGAAGAACTGCAGATCAGCATCGGACAGCTGGATTACTTCAAAAGCATCCTGAAGGATGTGATCATCGATGAAGAATCCGAAGGCAGACTAAAAGATTTCATCGCCAACCGCAATATCTTCGGTGTAGAATCCATCTTAGACCAGTTGGAGATACACGGAAAAGCAAGGACTGCACTGATGGCACTTCCAGAGCTGTACGGCTCCGTTGATATCCTGGAAAAAGCCATGGAATATGCCACAAATAAAGAAGCACAGGCATCCATTATCCGATTAAAAGAAATCTACCGCATTCTGGAATACTACGATGTAGCGCAGTACATCAGCTTCGACCTGAGTATGCTCAGCCGTTACAACTACTATACCGGTATCTTTTTCCGCGGATATACCTACGGAAGCGGAGATGCGATCGTCAAAGGCGGACGATACGACAACCTGCTGAAGCACTTTGGAAAAGATGCACCGGCCATCGGATTTGTCGTGGTGATCGATGAACTTCTGTCAGCATTAAAGCATCAGAAGATCGAGACAGAGCCGCTGGACGAGATCCTGACCATACCATACGACAAAGCACATGAACGTGCTGCGGTACAGCTGGCCTGCACCATGCGCCGCCAGGGCAAAAAAGTAGTCCTGAAGGATTGCGGCAAAGAATTTGGACCGGAACAGGCAGCCATTTTAAACAAGCTTTTATAAGAAGACTCATGACTCATGTGGATACAGACCGTTTGACTCGGCATCATCCATGTGGCATAATAACACCATAAGAATCGAGGAACCATCATGCGTTATTTGACATTTGCCTTAACCAAGGGCCGACTGGCCAGACAGACTCTGGCACTTTTGGAACAGGTAGGTATCACCTGCGAAGAAATGAAAGATACCGATTCCCGTAAGCTGATTTTTGTCAATGAAGAACTGAAGCTAAAGTTCTTTCTGGCAAAAGGTCCGGACGTGCCGACCTATGTAGAGTACGGGGCAGCAGACATCGGCGTGGTGGGAAAAGATACCATTGACGAAGAGAACCGCAAGCTGTATGAAGTCCTGGATCTGGGATTCGGAAAATGCCGGATGTGCGTCTGCGGACCGGCAGAAGCAGCAGATCTGCTGAAGCACCAGCAGCGCATCCGGGTAGCCACCAAATATCCGCGGATTGCAAAGGAATACTTCTATAATAAAAAGTGTCAGACGGTAGAGATCATCAAGCTGAACGGCTCCATCGAGCTGGCACCGATCGTCGGACTGGCAGATGTGATCGTGGATATCGTAGAGACAGGCTCCACGTTAAGAGAAAATGGTCTGCAGGTACTGGAAGAGGTGTGCCCGTTGTCCGCCAGAGTCGTGGTGAACCGGGTCAGCATGCAGATGGAGAGCGAGCGGATTACCGAAATCTTAAATAAACTAAAAGCCGTATTATAAGGAGGCACACCATGAGAATTGTTACACTGACTCAGGAGACAAAGCAAAATCTTCTGGAGGATTTATTAAAAAGAAGTCCCAACAACTACGGCGCCTATGAAGACAAAGTAGCTGCGATCGTAGACGATGTAAGAAAACGGAAAGACGAAGCAGTATTTGCATATACCGAAAAATTTGACCATGCACACATCGATGCATCCAATATCAGAGTCACAAAAGAGGAATTGGAGGAAGCCTATAGCCAGGTCGATCCGGAGCTGATCGAAGTGATCCGCAAGGCACTGGTCAATATCCGTTCCTATCACGAAAAACAGAAGCGTACCAGCTGGTTTGACAGCAAAGAAGACGGTACCCTTTTAGGACAGAAGATCACACCGCTGGCCAGAGTCGGAGTCTACGTACCGGGCGGCAAGGCAGTTTATCCATCCTCCGTGCTGATGAATATCGTACCGGCAAAGGTAGCCGGAGTGGGAAAAATCCTTATGACGACCCCATGCAATGCCGAAGGAAAAGTCAATCCGACCACACTGGTGGCAGCCAACGAAGCCGGAGCCGATGAGGTCTACAAGGTTGGCGGCGCACAGGCCATCGCAGCGCTGGCATTTGGTACAGAATCCATCGAAAAAGTAGACAAAATCGTCGGACCGGGCAACATTTACGTAGCCCTTGCCAAAAAAGCGGTCTACGGATTTGTCAATATTGATTCTATTGCCGGACCAAGCGAGATCCTGGTGCTGGCGGATGAGACAGCCAATCCAAGATACGTGGCGGCCGACCTGCTGTCACAGGCAGAGCATGACGAGATGGCATCCGCCATTTTGATTACCACCAGCATGGAACTGGCCCAAAAAGTATCCGAAGAGGTAGACGGATTTGTTAAAGTGCTTTCCCGAAAAGACATCATCAGCAAGTCCCTGGAGCAGTTCGGATATATTCTGGTAGCAGAAAACATGCAGGATGCCATAGATGCAGCCAACGAGATCGCTTCCGAGCATCTGGAGATCGTGACGGCCAATCCATTTGAGGTCATGACAAAGATCCGCAACGCCGGAGCCATCTTCATCGGAGAATACAGCAGCGAACCGCTGGGCGACTATTTTGCAGGACCAAACCACGTACTGCCAACCAATGGCACCTCCCGGTTTTTCTCTCCATTAAATGTAGATGATTTCGTAAAAAAATCCAGCATCGTATACTATTCCAGAGAAGCACTGGAGGCCGTACATGAAGATATAGAGAAATTTGCAAAGGCAGAGCAGCTGACAGCTCATGCCAATTCGATCCATGTCAGATTTGAAAAGCGGTAAGCAGGAGGAAACAGTTATGGCAGAGCGCAAAGCAGAAATCAAACGATTTACATCCGAGACCGAGATCCGTCTGCAGTTTTGCATTGACGGACAGGGGAATTTTGACCTGGAATCCGGGATTCCATTCTTCGACCATATGCTGAACGGATTCACCAGACATGGTCTGTTTGACCTGAGCGGACATATCCGTGGAGATGTGGAAGTGGACTCCCATCATACCATAGAAGATACAGGTATCGTCCTGGGAGAAGCCATCAAAGAAGCCATCGGTGACAAGCGAGGCATCCGCCGGTTCGGATCCGCCATCCTGCCTATGGATGACGCTCTGGTGCTGTGTGCCATAGATCTTTCCGGCAGACCGTATTACAGCTCCGACCTCACATTCACCTGTGAGAAAATCGGCGATATGGACACGGAGATGGTGCGGGAATTCTTCTATGCCATTTCCTATTCCGCAGGAATGAACCTGCATTTCAAGCAGCTGTCCGGCGTGAACAACCATCACATTGCAGAATGTGCATTCAAGGCCTTTGCCAAAGCACTGGATATGGCCACCGGTTTTGATGAACGCATCACCGGGGTGCTGTCCACAAAAGGAAGCCTGTAAACGAGAAAGGAAGTCTGTAAATTATGAAAGAATGCAATAAAAAAAATTTGCTGGCGCATATTTTTATGAAAAACGGAAAAGCCGTGACCGGGCTGTCGAATTTTCATAGATTCGGAGAACGTTCGATTCCGGAACTGGCAAAATATTACGAGCATAAAGGCGCAGATGCGCTGATCCTTTTCGACCTGTCCCGGACAGAGGAAGAACACAAGCTCCATCAGCGTATCATCAAATGTCTGTGCAGCCGCAGCCAGATCCCGATTCTGGCAGGAGGACACATTGATGACCTGCGGGATATGGAGATGCTGATGGATATGGGATGTCAGAAGGTATTTTTGAACATCTCCAGAGAAGAAAACCGGGAAATGCTGCCTTTAGCAGAGAAACAGTTCGGAAAAGAACACATTGCTGTCTGCATCACCGACTTCACCTTTCCAGAAGAAGAAAATGAAAAAATCGAAAAATACGCAGATGAAGTGCTGCTTCTGGGAGACAACAGACACCTGTATGAGGCAGTCCGCAGTCTGCCGGTGAACTGTATTCCGCTGATGGATATGATCGATTACCAGAGAGTCTATGTATTATTAAAAGAAGACAACGTATCCGGTATCTCCGGCAACGTGATCTCCAATACAGAGATCGATCTGTTTGAACTGAAGGACCTGCTGCAGATGAAGGGACTGACTATGCGGCAGCAAAAGTCAGCGATCGACTGGTCAGAATTCAAGCTGAACAGTGACGGGCTGATTCCGGTCATCGTGCAGGATTACCGCAACAATGAAGTCCTGATGCTGGCGTATATGAATGAAGAAGCTTTTGACAAGACCGTCAAGACCGGGCGGATGACCTACTGGAGCCGCAGCCGTCAGGAGCTGTGGATCAAGGGAGAGACCTCCGGCCACTTCCAGTACGTAAAGCGCCTGGCCATTGACTGCGACAACGATACCCTGCTGGCTTACGTAGTACAGGTGGGGGCAGCCTGCCATACCGGCAACCGCAGCTGCTTCTATCGTGATCTGGTTCGGAAAGAATACGATGAGATCGATCCGATGGATACGCTTCATCATCTCTACGAAAAAGCAAAGGATCGGAAAGATGTGTTGATTGATCATTCAGCTGTGAAAAAACAGGCAGCAGATGTACTGTATCACATGACAGATCTGATGGCAGAATATCAGGTATCCTGGGAAGACGTGACAGAAGAGATCAACCGCAGAGAACGAAAACATAAAGAAAAATAAATTGTATATAAAAAAGTACAAAATAATCATTGCATTTTAGACAGAATATGGATATACTTGATTAGTATTTTAAAATTTAACGTGCTAAATTAAAAGGCAAAATGACCGAAAGGTTATGACGCAAAACTATAGGGCCTGACAGTGACCTTACTTTTCTGACAGAAGCATTTTCTGATCGGGGGGGGGTAGAGGAAGACAATGGCAGCCAGTTGCATATGCAAACAGACTTGCCATGACATTGGAATGGTCTGATGATGAGACAGAAATATTGAGACCTACAGGAGCGTCAGAACAATGATGCTCCTTTTTCATGCCACAGAAAGGATGATCGTTTGGCAGTTATAGATTTTCATTCACATATCCTGCCCGGTATAGATGACGGTGCCAGGAATATTGACAGCGCATTGGCGATGCTGGAGCAGATACAGACACAACAGATAGACATCATGGCGGCGACTCCGCATTTTTATGCGGCAAAGGACAGAATCGCCACATTTCTGAAGAAAAGAGAAACAGCCCGTGATGTCTTTTTTCATGCAATCAGTGAGCATCAGATGAATGCAGTTCCGCAGATTCTTCTCGGAAGCGAAGTGGCATTCTTTGACGGGATCAGCAGAGCGAAGGAGATCGAAGCTCTGACCCTGGAAGGCACACGACTGCTTCTGCTGGAGATGCCATTTGTACCATGGACGGATCAGAATCTCATAGAAGTGGAGAGGCTGATCAAAGAGAGAGGACTGCATCTGATGATCGCACATCTGGAGCGGTTCCTGTGGATTCCAGGCAATAAGAAGCAGGTACAGAGACTGATGGAGCTTCCTGTGACGATACAGCTGAATGCAGAATGTCTGTTGGACTGGAGGCATCGCCACACACTGTTGAAGCTTCTGAAAGAGGGCAGAGCCCATGTGCTTGGCAGTGACTGCCATGGAGCCCATCACCGGGTGCCGAATCTGGCAGAGGGACGGGCAGTGATCGAAAAGAAGCTGGGCCGATCCATTCTGGATCAGCTTGATCAGAGAGGAACCATACTACTAGAGGAGGTAAAGACAGATGAGTAAAAAGACAGCAATAGTGATCAGCGTGATTTTATTTCTGGCACTTGCAGCACTGATGGCCTGTGAGATGAGCCATCCGACAGGAGGAGCAGCGATGCTTAACTCCATGATGCATTAGAAGGGACAGCAAACTATGACCCAATATCAAAGCAGAAGAGAAAAAAAGAAAAAACTATATAAGAAGCTGGGGATCGCAGCGATGGCACTGGCAGCCGGGATCGGCATAGTCGCCGGAGTATTGAGCGCAGCAGATAAAAAGCAGCTTCAGTATGAGAAGGAAGAGGCGAAGTCAGAGGATATCGTATACAAGGGCAAGACCTATACGCCAAAGGAAAATCTGGAGACCTACCTCTTCTCCGGTATCGATGCGACAGGCACCGTAGCCGAGCGGGATGCGAAGAACCCGGGACAGTGTGATGTACTGATCCTGCTTGTCCGGGATCGCAGTACCGAGCAGTGTAAGCTGCTGACCATTGACCGGAATATCATCACACCGGTGCAGTTCTATGGGGAAAATGGAAGCAGTCAGGGCACCGCTGAGGTGCAGATCTCACTGGCACATTCCATGGGAGCCGACCATTCCAGTGCAGAGGGATGTGCGGAAAATACTATCGAAGCGGTATCCAACCTGCTGGGAGGGGCTCAGATCGATGACTATGCCATGGTAAATATGAGCGCCATCCAGATCGTCAATGATCTGGTAGGGGGTGTCACAGTTACCGTCGAGGACGATTTTACCGGTGTAGACGATACCCTGAAAAAAGGAGAGACGGTTACACTGACCGGCGAGCAGGCAGAGAACTTTGTCCGGGGACGCAGATCCATGAAGGAGGATGACACCAACCAGAACCGTCTGGCCCGTCAGGCACAGTACGAAGAAGGGCTGAAGGCCGCCTTTGCAGCAAAGTGCAGTGAGGACAATACTTTCCCGCTGGATTTCTACCATGGACTGGAAGCGTATATGACGACCAACATCAGCGCCAGAAAGTTCAGCCGTATTGCATTGCTGATGATTGACGATCAGGAAGAGACGCCTGTGACCATCACCGGCACCTATGGAACGGATGAGAATGAATGGCAGACCTTCACGCCGGACGAGGACAGCCTCCAGGAAGCCATTCTGGAACTGTTTTATAAAGAGAAAATCTGAAGTTCAAAAGAGAACCGAAAATAGAAAAATACATGAGGAGAACACCAACATGAACCAGAAACAAATGAATGATGAGATGGAGATTGACCTTCTGGATTTGGCCTATATGCTGCTGGACAAATGGCATTATCTGTTGCTTTGTCTGCTGGCAGGAGCACTGCTCTTCAATGCCTATTCCTTTTTCTTCATCGAGCCAACTTACGAATCCACATCCAAGCTGTATGTCGTATCTGCTTCCGATGACTCTGTGGTCAGCTTAAGCGACCTGAATCTGGGAACCTCTCTGACGGCAGACTACGAAGAACTGATGCTCAGCTATCCGGTATTGAACCAGGTCATTGATAAGCTGAAGCTGGATATGACTGCCGATTCACTGAAGAGACTATATACGCTGAACAATCCGAGTGATACCCGTATTCTTCAGATCACGGCTACCACCACAGATCCGCAGTTTTCCATGGATCTGGCAGAAACTATGGCAGAGGTGGCAGTATCTTATCTGCCAGACACCATGAGTACCAAGGCACCAAATATCGCCCAGCATGCAAAGCTGGCAGATCACAAGGCAGGACCGAGCTACATGAAATATACCGTGATGGGTGCACTGCTGGGACTGATCCTGATGGCAGGCCTTCTGGTAGTACAATATCTCATGGATGATACCATACATACTGCAGAAGATATGGAAAAATACTTTGGTCTGGTACCGCTGACCACCATTCCGGAAAGTGACCGGGTGATGGAAAACGACGAAGAAGTAAGCACCAGAAAGAGAGGACACAAGAGATGAAGCAGTTGACGATTACACTTCCGGAACTGCCATACGCAGTAGAAGAGGCGATGAACCGCCTGCGTATCAATATCAAGTTCTGCGGAAAGAACACAAGAAAGATCTTATTGACCAGCTGTCTGCCAAACGAGGGCAAAAGCACCATATCTGCCTATCTCTGGAAGATGCTTGCCGAAGCAGGCTTTCCTACGGTACTGGTGGATGTGGACCTGAGAAAGTCCGTTATGAAAAAGCGCTTTCAGATCGAATATGAAGAGGACATGAAGGGACTGAACCACTATCTGTCCGGACTGGCCGAGTATGATGAGGTGGTCTATGAGACCAATATCCAGAACGGCTGTCTTGTGCCATGCACCCAGCTGCTGGAGAATCCATCGGCGCTGCTGGAAGATGTCCGTTTTAGAGAACTGCTGGATAAGCTGGCAGAACATTACCGTTTTGTGATCATCGATACCCCGCCACTGGGCAGTGTATCCGATGGTGCGCTGATTGCTTCCATGTGTGACGGAGCAGTACTGGTAGTTTGCGCCGGAGAGACACCAAAGGCCATGATCCGACAGTCCTTGCATGAGATCGAGCAGTCAGGCTGCAAGCTTCTCGGTACGGTGCTGAACCGTGCTGAGGTCAAGAGCCGCGCCTATGGCAAATATTATGGCAAATACGCCAATAAGTATGGCTATGGATATGGCTACGGCTATGAAAAGGAAGAGAAAAAAGAAAAGTAGTCAGATGGCTGCTTTTCCTGACACAGGATTATCCTATACGGGCAGACAGTCCTGTCAGCCCCGGTAATCCGCATATAGAACCGGTGCATCAGGCACCACTTATCACGGATAAATGGAGTGGGCGTGGGAAGCTGCATTTATTGATATATGTAACTAAGGAGTGAGAAAAATGAAAACATTAAAAAAGATCGCTCTTATCATGTTATCTGTTATGATGATCTGCAGTATGTCTGTATTTGCTGCTGATTCACCAACCAAACAGACTCTGTCAGCTTCTCTGAAGAAAGCAGAGTTCACATACAATGGTAAGAAGCAGGCACCAAAGGCTTCACAGGTAGTTGTAAAAGTAAACGGCAAAAAGCTGTCTGCAAAAAACTACAAAGTAACTATTAAAAAAGGTAAAGATGCCGGTAAATATACAGTAACTGTTAAAGTCGTAAAAGGTAAATACAAAGGACTGAAACAGAACACAACTTATACCATCAAAAAAGCTTCTCAGAAAGTTAAAGTTTCTAAGAGCACAATTAACGTAAAAGCTTCTAAAGTTGCTAAGAAAGCTGTTTCACAGAAAGTCAAAGTAACAAAGAAAGCCGGAAAGGTATCTTACAAGACAAACAATGCCAACATCAAAGTAAAAAATGGCAAGATTGTTGTAGCAAAAGGAACGAAAAAGGGTACTTACAAAGTAACCGTTTACGTAAAAGGCGCTAAGAACTATAAAGATGCCAAGAAAGTGATTACTGTAAAAGTAAAATAATTAACCGCCCCTCCCACGCAGGGGACAGTTGATTCTTTTCATGGGCAGGATCGAAGGATCCCGGCTGTGGAAATGATCAATTGTAAAAGAGATCACAGGGATAAACGAGAGAAAAAGAGAACTAATGAGGGAAGAGAACAATGGGCGAAAAGGCAAAAGAAAAAAGAAAACATTTTATGGAGCACTGGGAGGTTGTGACCCTTCTACTGATGATCTATGACTTTCTGGCAGTGATTATCTCATACTTTGCTGCGCTGTGGATCCGGTTCGACTGCCATTTTCACAGCATTCCGTCTAATTATCTGCAGGTATATTAGTATTATCTGAAAAATGATTTAAGGGGAAAGAAAGTATGTATAGAAAAGACTCTACAGGATGGATAAAACATGTGGATTTTATCATCTTGGACTTGATCTGTTTGCAGGTGGCGTTCGTTCTGGCGTATGCGTTAAGCGGATATGGAGCTAATCCATACCAGCTAATTCTTTACAGAAATATGGCTGTCTTTATGGAAGTAGCAGATTTGGTAGTGCTGTTTGCAATGGGAACATTGAAAAACGTTTTGAAAAGAGGATACTATAAAGATTTTGTTGTAACAGCACAGCATGGAGTAATTCTTGGAGCATGTTTATTGCTTTATTTGTTTATGCTTCAGGAAGGACATCAATATTCCAGACTGGCATTGATACTGAATATCGTTATCTATATTCTACTTACTTATCTGGTAAGAGAACTGTGGAAACATTTACTTAGAAAGAAAATGGAAGATGGTGAAAATCGTTCCTTACTGCTAGTTGTTTCAGCAGATGTAGTGAGTGCAGTAGTAGAGAGCATGAAAGAGCATAATTATGCCCGGTATAAGATTGCTGGAATTGCTGTCATAGATAAAGAAATGACAGGAAAGTATATTGATGGTGTGAAAGTAGTAGCCAATATGGAAAATGCTGCTGAATATGTCTGCAAGGAATGGATTGATGAAGTTCTGATTGTGATATCCGGTGTAGTTCCATATCCAAAAGAACTAATCGAGCAGTTTACGGAAACCGGAGTAACCGTTCATTTGAATCTTGCAAAGGTACAAAGCGTGCCAGGGAAAAAACAGTTTGTAGAAAAAGTCGGAGATTATACAGTACTGACTACCAGTATTAACTATGTATCTACAAGAGATCTGATGCTGAAACGTTTGATGGATATTGCAGGTGGGTTGGTAGGATGCTTAATTACCGGAATTTTGTTTATATTTGTTGCTCCGGCAATTTACATAGCATCACCGGGACCGATTTTCTTTGCACAGGAACGTGTAGGAAAGAATGGAAAGAGATTCAAGATGTACAAGTTCCGCAGTATGTATATGGATGCCGAAGAACGTAAGGCAGAGCTTATGAAAGATAACAAACTTGGAGATGGAAAGATGTTCAAATTGGACTTTGATCCTCGTGTTATCGGAAATAAGATACTTCCAGATGGGACACATAAGACTGGTATTGGGGATTTTATCAGAAGAACAAGCATTGACGAATTTCCGCAGTTTTTTAACGTGTTGAAAGGCGATATGTCGATTATAGGTACTCGCCCACCCTTGATTTCAGAAACGAATTTGTATGAGCTTCACCATCGTGCAAGACTTGCGATTAAGCCTGGAATCACTGGCATGTGGCAGGTAAGCGGACGAAGTGATATTACCGATTTTGAAGAAGTAGTTCGTCT
>CAKRRF010000028.1 GCA_934394985.1 uncultured Marvinbryantia sp. | reverse complement strand
TATCAGCAGAATGATATTCATCAACGCCTGACAATTTCCAAGACTAATATGCAGTTTTGCAGAAAGGGCACGGTTCAACAAGGTACAGGGATCTGTTCCCAGATTGACCTGTATCAGAAAAGATAACGTCACCCCCATATTTAACACCGCAAACAATGCAATCAGAACTCTTGGCCAGAAGTTTTTCTTTCCGACAAATCCACTCAGTAACTTTTTCATAATACACTACACTCCTCTTCTCCTGCCTTTCTTTGTCAGGATCACTGTTGCTCTATCAGCCGGTACATATCCGTGGAGATTCCGGCAATGTCAGTCTGCGCCGCTCCTACATCAGACAGATTCTCTGACATAATACACAAAATATACGGTGTATCTGCAAAAACAATGGCTGCATCATTTTCCACGGTATCCAGTTCTCCCGTCTTGTTGGCACTTTCCACGCCTTCCGGAAGCCCTGCAGGAATCTTGTGCGTCCGCTGCTGTCCTTTCAGATATCCCAGCATTTCTTCCGCATGAGGAAGTTCGCCTTTATATACCTTTCTCAAAAATTCGCTGCAGTCACTGACAGAAGTCATGTTATCCCCATTGTCTGCCGGTGCCAACAGCATTCGTCCCATCGTTGTGCTTTCATAGCTGTTTGCTGCACAATATTCATTTACTACCGCACGTCCAGTTACATCGTCTCCATCGCCCAGGTAATTGGTCAGCGTATTGGCTGCTGTATTATCACTGACTGTAATCATATCAGACAGCAGGGTCTGAATCTGATCCACCCCATACTCTGCTGTCAGACTGTCATACTGTTCACATACTGCTCCCATAATAAACAGTTTTATCAGACTGGCTGCCTGCATCGGCTGATTGTTCACAGTACAGCTGTCTTCCGTATCCAGATTCACTACTGCTGCTGACCAGTTTTCACCTGCTCCTGACCGGACTGCCAGATCCTCTGACAGTTCATTTTCGATCTGTGTCATATGATCTGATTCCGTATTTGAAGTCTCCGGTTCTGTCTGCTCTTTCTTTTTCGCTGTATCTTCCGCATCTTCGCCTTTATCAGCCGGCACTTTGTCTTCAAAATACGCATCAATACCGTCTGCGATGCCCTCAACCATCACCGGCTGAAACGTCTTATCTGCCATCATCAGATCATCATTCTGATTACTCATAAATCCCATTTCCAGAATGGTCACAGGAATGGTGCTCCAGTTAATACCGGACATATTATCATAATACTGCACTCCGTCATCCACAAATCCTGTACTCTCGCAATATGCTTTTAAAATATCTTCTCCCAGCTCATAACAATCTTCATACATATATCCTACATAAGGGTTGCTCTGAGACGGCACCATCGTCAGCGCACCGCTGATCGAGGCATCCTCACTTCCGTTGGCATGAATCCGAACCAGAATGTCAGCGCCTTCCGCTGCCGCCAGCTCTGCCCGTTCCTTATTGCTGATTGCTGTATCATGATCTTCTCTCGTCATCACCACTTCATAACCGCGGCGTTCCAGTTCATCCCGCAGTAAAAGAGAGACATCCAGCGTCAGTTCATACTCGTTCAGTCCGCTGAATCTGCCGGTTGTTCCTGTCGTGGCTTTTGCTTTTGTCTCCGAAGATCCAGGTGCCGAAGGCTCCTGGGCGCTCATATCCACCCAGCTTCCCTGATGTCCCGGGTCAATCGCTACCTTCCATCCGTTTGCTGCTTCCGTTGTCGGTTCTGACTCTTTTTCTGTTACTTTATTTGATTCTGACGTTGTCCTGGAATCACTTCCATCTCCCACTCCAATCAGGTTTCGGGTTCCTCCGCCTGCCGCCTGTACACAGCTTCCTGCTGACGTACCTGAGAGGCAGAGTGACAGAATGACTGCATATACCATTTTCTTTTTCATATAGAACCTCCGTACTTGTATCTGCTTCTCCCTCATAGTTCGTTTCCCTGATTATCTGACGATCTGTACCTCCGCTTTCAAGAATGCCTCGGCATTCTTGTATTATCTGTAATTATATCTTCCGGCCGCCCGATCCAGGTGATACTGCATGGCCTCTGCCGCACCTTTCTTGTCATGCTTCAGAATGCAGTCATAAATCCGGCTGTGTTCCTCCTCGCTTTCCTTCAGCTGTCTGGCATTCACCATACCGCTGCCGCTGACATGCCGCATCAGGCTGCTGATCGTCTGCATCATACTCAGAATAATCGTATTCTGTGAGCATCTGGCAATTCCCTGATGAAACTCCAGATCCATCTCCAGAAACGCTTTATAATCCTGCTCAGCATAAGCCTGATTCATCCTGCCATCCACTGCTCGCAGATTCTCCAGTGCCTCCTCATCGGTACACTCTGCCGCCAGCTCTGCTGCCTTTACTTCCAGAAGATTACGCACAGTCAGAATATGTTCCACCTGTTTTCCATTTAAAAACAGAGACCAGGACAATGGAATCATAAAAAAATTCGTCTCATCATTGCTGATATAAGTTCCCTGTCCCGGCCGGATATCGATCATTCCAAGCACATCCAATACCTTGAGTGCCTCCCGGATGGCAGAACGTCCCACTCCCAGTTTTACAGCAAGCACTCTGTCTGATTCGATCTGATCTCCTTTTTTTAGCTTATGGTCAAAGATCTGATCTGCGAAATACATCGTCAACCTATACAAAAGCTGGTTGATATTTCCTTTGCGCATGCCATTTTCCCGGATTTGTCTGGTACGCTCCTGACTTGGCAGAAGCATATCAATTTTTTCTGCAAATTCGGCCGAATCCATGGAAAAAATCATAGAATCCACGGATAGTTGTTTGGCCACTGAAAGTACCACATCGTTTAGCCGCACGCCTCCTCTGGATTCCAGATTTGAGTAAGTTGCGATACTCATGCACGGCAATCCACTCTCTTCGCTTAAAAAGTTCATAATAAACTCTTTTTGTGTCAGTCCCATGTATCTTCTCAGATAACGCAGATTATCCTTTTTATAAGTTGGACTTCTTTTACTCTTTTCCATAATTCTTTTCCCATCTGTTCTGTTTTCATGATGTTACGGTCAAAAGATGCCTTACGGATTATTCCGTACTTCGTACTCCCATAATCCCTGGCATCATTTTAATGTTATTTATGCTTTACGTCAATGTAAATAGATGGCTTCATCTATAAACTATAAACGCAGTCCCTTCACATCTTTGATTCTGGATAAAATCACATTGGTCGTCACTTTTTCCACACCAGGCAGTTGATCCAGGCATTCTGTCATTAGTTTCTCCAGCTCTGCCTGATCTGCAGCCACTGCGTGTACATGCAGCTTGTTCGCTCCGGTCACACGGTAGATCTGGGTAATGGTCGGACAGGCATTTAACTGCTTTACCACCTCTGCAAACGTATCCGCTGCCGTCTCGATTTCAAAATAACAGGACACTGCTCCCCCAAGCTTCTGCGGATTAATAATTACCGTGTAATCTTCAATAATCTTCTTTTGCTCCATGGCATCAATATGATTTTTCACGGCAACACGTGACACGCCGAGTTTTTCTCCAATCTCTGAATAAGTATATCTTGCATTTTCGCTTAAAAGCTCCAATATTTTCCGATCTAATTCTTCCAATCCACTCAGATACATCTTTTCGCCTCCGTATCTTTTCTTTCTTCATTGTACCATATTCTTTTTCTCACTCCAACCATCTTTTTGTTACGAAATGTAATTTCATTATTGCGTTATGTATTTTTTAGGTATATGATATGTACTAATAGAAATAATTAAATTACGGAGTGATGAATATGTATCGTGATCTGACAAAAGGAAATATTTCCCGTTCCCTGATGCTGTTTGCCCTTCCGATGATCGCCGGGAACATGCTTCAGCAGTTTTACAACATTGCTGATACCCTGATCGTGGGACGGGTGCTTGGAAAAAATGCACTGGCCGCTGTAGGTTCCGCCTACTCCCTTATGACCTTCCTGACATCTATTTTTCTGGGACTGAGCATGGGATCCGGTGCCCTGTTTTCCATTTACCGGGGGAAGAATGATGAAACTTCTTTAAAATCTTCCATTACCCATGCTTTCTGCCTGATTATGTCTGTAACCATTCTGCTGAATGCACTGGTTTATCTTTTTATAAATCCGATTCTTGCGTTCCTGCGCACACCGGAAGAGATTATGACTGGCATGCGTCAGTACCTCCTGATTATTTTTGCAGGACTGATTGCCACATCCCTGTATAACTTCTTTTCCTGCCTTTTAAGAGCCCTTGGAAATTCCACCATTCCACTGGTATTTCTGGCCGTATCTGCAGTTCTGAATATTATACTGGATCTGCTGTTTGTTGCTGTTTTGCCATGGGGAATTGCAGGTGCTGCTTTTGCCACAGTCCTTGCCCAGTATGTATCCGGCATAGGAATTGTAATTTATATGTTCTGCCACAGCCGCCACCTGCTCCCGAATTTCAAGAAAACACATTTTGACCGGAATATTCTTGGTGAAATAACCAGTCTTTCTTCCCTGACCTGCCTTCAGCAGTCTGTCATGAACTTTGGCATTCTGATGGTACAG
This sequence comes from uncultured Marvinbryantia sp., assembly GCA_934394985.1. Lineage (GTDB taxonomy): Bacteria > Bacillota > Clostridia > Lachnospirales > Lachnospiraceae > Marvinbryantia. The sequence continues at coordinate 29,646 of CAKRRF010000028.1, read as the reverse complement.
GGGCTGGTAAACAGCTTCGGGCCTACTGTTATGGCAGCTTTCGCTGCGGGTGTAAAAATTGATACCTTTGCCTATCTTCCGGTACAGGATTTTGGCAATGCTTTTTCTACCTTCATTGCACAGAACTATGGTGCAAATGACCGGGAACGCATCCGCAAAGGCACCAAAGAAGCCTTCTGTATCAGCATTGTATTCAGCCTGATTATCTCTGCGCTGGTATTTATCTTTGCTGCACCGCTGATGAAAATCTTTATCAGTGCCAAAGAAGTGGAAGTTATCGCCGCAGGTGTGCGCTACCTTCGTGTTGAAGGCGCTTTCTACTGCTGCATCGGCTGTCTGTTCCTGTTATATGGCTTTTACCGCGCTATCAAACGTGCAGAAATGTCTGTGGTACTGACTGTAATCTCCCTCGGCACCCGTGTTCTTCTGGCATACATTCTGGCTTCGCAGATCGGAGAAATCGGTATCTGGATGGCCATACCAATCGGTTGGGTACTGGCTGACATCGTTGGACTGTACTACATGAAAAAAAGTAATATTCTCAATGAGTTATGATAAAAAGACTCCCGAGCCCTACTATTCTGTAATGCTCCGGAGTCTTTTTATTCGCATTCAGGAAGATATTTTTATGCTTCAAAGCCCAGCTTCTTTGCATAGGCCAGAATTGCTTTTTCAAAACATTCAATCGGTGGATGTACGGTTCCGGCACCTACCTGCCCGTAACCTGCAATCTTGTGGGCGATACCGGTATTGATTACCGGTGTAATACCTTTTTCCACCACCAGTCTGGCATCAATTCCCAGACAGGTTCCCTGAAAGTTCCAGGTCGGAATAATAAAATTCGGATTGTGATCAATCGTAATCTCCGCCATCTCATTGCTGACACGAAGAGCATCTTCGTATCCGCCGGCACCCAGGAATCTGGTAACAGCAGGTGCTGCAATCATGGCCATACCACCCACACCAAAGGTTTCTGTAATGGCACTGTCCCCCATATCCGGGCATCCGTCTTCTTCATCATATCCGGTAAAATACAGTCCCTTCGGCGTATTTACCGGCCCCGTGAACCATTCATCTCCCATACCGGCAATACGAATACCAAACTCCACACCATTTCGACACATAGCGGTAACAATGGTTCCGTCTGTAATGGTACGCGCACCGTCCATAACAGATTTTGCAGTTGCCATCATAATATTTAAGAAGAACTGATCAGTGTCAGCCAGGAATTTGATCACATCATAGCGGTCTTTTTCTGACATTTCCAATCTGGTAATGACAGGTGCCACTTCTTTCATAAAGGCCAGTGATGCAGCGATGTTTCTCTGATGGAATTCGTCTCCCATCGCCACTGCCTTTGCCACCAGTGGATTGACGTTTAACCCGCCCAGTTCTGTGATGGCACGATCCAGTGTCGGACCAAGGATATCACGCATCCAGCGGAGACGATTGACTACTTCTTCGGAATATGCCCCGAATCTCAGCACTTTTCCGATACCCTCATTCATAGTACAGTACGCTTCATTGCCGTCTGTCTCATTCTTTACCACAAATACCGGCATATTTGCAGATGTGATACCTCCCATTGGTCCGACTGCATTGCAGTGATGGCAAGGAATAAATTTCACTTCTCCGGACGCCAGCAGTGCTCTGGCATCTGCTTCGTTATCTGCCCATTCTTCAAAAAGAACAGCACCCACGCAGGAACCCTGTACCGGATCCGGCATATTTTTGTATTCGATTGGCGGTCCTGCATGAAGGATCACTTTTCCTTCTGTGATCTGCGGAATTACTTCTTTCGCACGTTTTACCCGTCTGATTACCGGCTGGCTGGCCACCACCTTGGCAATCACACGTTTGTTTGCCTCATCAATTCCTTCATAATTTCTCAGGAAATTCAGTGTCTTAATCAGACGTACATCTCCCCCCGCAGGCGGCATCCAGTCATACTGTACCACTTCACAGCCAAAGTCTTCTGCCACTTCTGCAAAGCTCTTTAATCCTACATTGATGATCTTTGGTTTCTGTGAAAGAAGCTGCATCAGCTTTTCGGATGGTTCTGCTTTTTCTGTAGATACCGTATTTTTGGCACGAATCTCTTTCACCGGCTCCGTAAAATCCAGACCCACTGCCTGAATGGCGGTCTGAACAGCCAGTTTGTTATTTTCACATACAATTACTCCGGCATCTTTCAGTTTCTTTACGGCCTCATCATATCCCTGGAAATCTTTTCTGGTTCCGCATACAGTAGCTACGAAAAATACCTTTCTTTGGGCTGCCTCTGCTTTTTTCTTTAATTCTTCAATCGTCGGAATCAGCGCTCCTGCCATATCTTCATGAGAGCCATATCCCAGCATGATGTCAAATAAAATAGCTCCGGTACTTTCATCATCGACTGCTTCCCGCATACATTCGATACGCTTTGCAGGATCAATCATCGGATGTGGTTTTCCTTTTGTATAAGCATCATCTCCCAGATCAATCACCACATTTCCATTTAACTGCAGCATATAACCTTCTATATCTTCCGGTGGGATCTCACAGTTCATAGCATCCTTAATCAGCATAGCTGCTTCATTTGCCAGTGTGCCGCCCGAATAATATGCTTTGATTGTTTTCTGATCCTCTGCTTTATAAAACTCAGATTTATCCACATCTGCTGTCGCTTCTGGAATCTCTTCTCCTCTTACCAGACTGACTGCCAGACGGGCCGTCTCATCCAGTGTATAGGTATGATAAAAATTCTCTTCATGGTATTCCGGTTTTTCTCCTAAGAACAGGGTAATAACCGGTTTACTGAAATTACTCAGGCGATCTGAGATCTTTTCTCTGACTTCTTTTGCTGGCGGCTTGGAAAGGACCACCAGCACCTTCACGGTATCATCTTTTTCCATAGCATCGATCATATCCATCATCGTAATGCCGCCTACCGCTGTGGACAGATCTCTTCCACCTGTTCCAATGGCATTCTTCACTCCTTCACCCAGACGGTCAATGATCGTAGTCAGCTCCTGGATACCGGTTCCGGATGCTCCGATGATACCGATGGAACCCGGTGCTACCTTATTCGTAAATGCGATCGGTACACTCTGGATGATTCCGGTACCGCAGTCTGGTCCCATAACAGAGAGCCCCTTTTCATGCGCCTTTTTCTTCAATGCCACTTCGTCTTCCAGTGTCACATTGTCACTGAACATGAAGACATTCATTCCTTCATCCAGTGCACGGTCTGCTTCCAGTGCTGCGTACATGCCCGGAATGGAGATCACTGCCAGATTGGCATCCGGAAGCTTTTCCAGAGCCTTATCCCAGGACTTCACACTTTCTTCTTTTTTTCCGGCACTGACGGTTGACTGTTTTTTGAAAAATTCTTCTGCCGTCTCCATAATCTGATCCAGGAGACGTTCATCTTCCACATCTGCCACCACGACCATATCATTGGCCGTTGCTTCCATCAGTTCCTTCGTATCCAGTCCACTCTGTTTGAAAATATCTTTATTCGCTGGTGTTGCCATCATAATGGATGCCTTTCTGACTCCTTCCAGTGCGGAAATCTGGTTGGTCAGAAGCATCAGAACCACAGAATCATGGTAACTTCCTTTTTTCACAATTGTTTTTAACATTAAAATTCCTCCTGTTGTGGTCAGCCACTTTTTACTGTCTCTATTATGGCAAGAAGTACGCTGTTTTTCAATACATTTTTAATGAAAAAGTCTTGACAAATATGAAAAAAAAACGATTAAATACTACTATATAGTTGTTCATACTGATAAAAATATTTTTGAGGAGGCGATCAGAAATGGATCATACAAATAATTCCTGTTGCTGTGATGAAGCGGAACATTTTACGGGCTGTCTGATTTGCGGAGCGCCTGTCACATATCGTTCGGAGAGTTCTGTCATGACCTGCAGTATCTGCCATAAAGAGCAATTGACCAATGCGGTCTGTGAAAATGGACATTTTGTCTGTGATGCCTGTCACAGTTATGGTACTTACGTACCGGTAATTGCCGCACTCAGGGACAGTACCGAAAAAGATCCGCTCCTTCTTCTGGAAGAAATCATGGATCTTCCTTCTGTACATATGCACGGACCGGAACATCATGCGATCGTTCCATGTGTGCTTCTGACTGCACTTCGCAATAACGGAGAATCTCTGCATTACGATGCTGCATTATCGGAGATCTGTAAAAGAGCAAAACAGGTACCTGGCGGTACCTGTGGTTACTGGGGCGTCTGCGGTGCTGCGGCAGGTGCCGGTATTTTTATGTCTGTTATGACCGGATCCGGCCCGCTTCACAAAGATGCCTGGCCGTTTCCGCAAAAGCTTGTTTCTGTCATTTTATCCAGACTGGCTGATATCGGCGGCCCACGATGCTGCAAACGTACCAGCAGGATCGCCATAGAAGAAACTGTTCATTTTTATAGTCCATTTTCTTCTGTCACCATTCCTCTGTCTTCTGTCACATGTAAATACTGTGAAGACAATCGCGAATGTATCCGGGAGGATTGCCCGTATTATTCAGAGTCAGCCATCTGATGTAAGATTCTCCGCTTTGCAGGATACAGAGCCCGATCCTCCCAGGTTGCTTTTCTGCAATTCAATGGGAGGATCTGTTTTTCTGCCAGCACAGTCCTGATCCGTTCTTCTCCATCTTCTGATGAAACAAGTGCTGTCATTTCTTTTTTTCCGTTCACTATTTTCACGCAATAATCAATCAGTTCCGGTATTCCAAATAATCCTTCATCCAACTCTGTCATGCTTTCTGACTGATAGATCCTTTTCACAAAATCCAGACGCTTCACTTCACTTTTGCAGCTGCACCGTCCCGGGATAATCCGCGTATAATCTCCGGTTCGATACCGGATCAACGGCTGTGCTTCCATTCCAATGGTTGTGATCACCAGTTCTCCCCATTCGCCATCGGGCAGCACATTTCCGGCTGTATCAATAATCTCTGTAATACAGTGATTCTCTCTCATATGCATCCCGTCATGAGCTGCACAGCAGATCGCTCCGCCAAGTCCCATCTCTCTGGAACCATAATGCGGCCAGAGTCGTGTTTCCAGAATTTCTTCTATTGCTTTCATGACAGTCTGCGGGCAGGCATCCCCGGATACCAGTGCTCTTTTCAGGCTTCCCTTTCCACACATTCTGAGCATGGATAGTAAGGCCACCGGCATACCAACATACGTATCCGGCTGCGTTTCTTCCAGAATGGTTTTTAGTTCACCATAGGTTCTTCCGGTTCCGACTGCAAGTGGTTTTGCGCCCAGTCGTCTGACTGCTTCTGCTATCAGTTCTCCCAGCCCAAAAGGGCCAGAAAACGGCATGGCCACCATCGTTCTGTTTCCCGGATAAATAAATTCCCCGAGTCCTGCCATAAACAGTTCTATCGTATGTTCGCAGTCTCCCTCTGTATAAAATACACGTTTTCCCACACCGGTGGTTCCACTTGTCTGTTCTGAAATCACTTTCTGTACTTCTCCCTGCGAACACAACAGCATGCGTCCGCCATCTTGTGCCAGATCCGCTTCTGTCGTAAATGGAAGATTTCTCAGATCACCCAGGCTCTCCAGCCTTTCTGGCAGATTCCTGTAAAACCCGTCCCGTTCTTTTTCCCTTTTCAGCACAGCATTCAGTTTTTCCAGCTGTATTCTGTGTAATTCCTCTCTTGTAATCTCTGTAATGCCTTCCTGTTTACAGATCATTGCATCTATATTGGATCGTTTCACTTTCTGTATAAATAGGTTCCTTTCGAATTAGTCAGATTGTATGCACAAAACGGCACCATGCCATAATCAGAATCCACTTCGCAGATATAGCACCTCTTCAGGCGGTCAAGATCCAGATTCCAGGCGTCCTGAAAAATCATGCCGGATACTGCAAACGTTTCATTATGAATCCGGATGAGAAACTCATCCAGTGCATCGGTCTGCGTCATTTCTCCGTCATCATATTTTTTCGTGCTGTAGCTCCACTGATTTTCCACATACTGCCTGGAATCGTCGCTGGTCGTACAACAGCATCCTTTTCCTGATTTCTTTTCCAGAAGTTTCAGTTCCCGCTCCCCTTTTCGCAGATAACTCGCATGAAAGGAACAGTACGGATTTTCTGCGCCCCCGCCGGCAAAATCCTCTGCTTTCATAAGTCCGTCTGTCTGCTCTTCCATCAGCTTCAGCATCCTGGGTATGGTAATCGGGGTTTTCGGGCGCTGCTGGGAACACCTGCCAAAATAGCTGATCGGCTGAAAATGCACCCCCCGCACAAATGGCATATGATCCATCGCAAACTTCAGGATATCTCCAACCTGCATGTCATTTACTCCTGGCGCAATCACCGGTACCAACGCAATCCCAAGCTCCGCTTCTGCGCAGTTTAAAACAGCCTTTTCCTTCAGTTCCATCAGTGCCTGCCCCCGCAGGATCTGGTACACATCATCTGTCACACCGTCAAACTGAAGAAATACGGTGTTCAGCCCTGCTTTTTTCAGTTTTCTGGCATAGCCTTCTTCCTGTGCAAGACGGATTCCATTGGTATTCAGCTGAAAAAAAGTAAATCCTTTTTCTCTCCCCATATGCAGGATCTCAGGCAGATCCTCCCGCATAGTCGGTTCTCCTCCTGAAAGCTGTATATTGAATGGTCCTCCGTGAGTCATCAGAAAATCATACTGCTTTTCTATTTCCTCCATCGACATATCCGGGTTCTCCCGGCATTCTCCTGCTGAAGCAAAGCAGACAGGACAGTGCAGATTACAGCGCTTCGTGAGTTCCAGGATCATACAGCATCCTTTTCGTTCATGTTCCTCACAGAGCCCGCAGTTATCCGGACAGGTCCTTTCTCTGATTTTCGGATTTACGGGTGTCTCTGCCGACAGATTTTCCCTTCCCCAGGACAGGTACTCTGCTGCACTTCCTTCCCAGATCAGTGTCTGAAACTTCCCGTGAAGGTCGCATTCCTTTATCAGATAAATTCCATCTTCACCAATGCATTTTTCAGCCGGAAGTACCTTCCCACATACCGGACATACACTTTTCGTTTTTCCAATCGTGATCAAAGTTCTACTATCCCCCGTTCTGTCAGTATTTCCATCACTTTTGTATAAGTATCTGCTATCAGTGCAGGGCATTTCTCCATAATCACTCCCCAGTCCAACTGCGCAGTAATATCCTTACAATAAAAAGCTCCGAATTCTTCCTCCGTCTTTTTATGAAACCACTGATATAATTCCTGCACAGCCGGTTTCATCTGCGGATCTTCTTTTTCCTCCGGCGCCAGATTACCGAAAAACAGTGAAATCGCACAGGCACCTCCGGTCAGACATCCGCAGGTATCTCCACAGTAACCGATCCCACCGCCCAGGCCGCCCAGTGCCTTTACCAGCTGTGGATTCTCTTCCCCGATCGTTTCCAGTGTCATGATCATCATCATCTGTGAACAATGATATCCCATACTGCTCAGTTCTATGATTCTTTCATAAAGATCCATACGCTACTCCTTTCTGCCAACCACCATGGTATAGCTCAGTTTCGTTCCTTTATATTCCTTCTGCAGAAGCTGATATTCTTCACAGCAGAAAGAATCCGTCCAGATTGCTTCCAGATAATATTCCCGCCAGAGAGCAGTCTGATCCTCCTGAAGGAGAATGGTAAATCCGATCTGCTTTATCATTTCCGAAAGCTTCCCGGTATCCAGATCCGACAGCAAAAGAAAGCCACCCTTTTTTAAGACACGCCAGCATTCCGAAAGTGCTTTTTTCTGATCTCTGCTGACAAAAAATGCACACTGACTGATACAAAGATCCATACTGTCTGATGGGTACTGCAGATGCAGAAAATCACCGTTTTCCACATCACCGCTTCGTGGTGAAAGATCCACACCCTGCACATTCACGCCAAATGATTTCAGAATTCGCACCGTCTCTCCTTCTCCTGCTCCAAGATCCAATGCTTTCATTCCCTTTTTCAGTTCTATGCTTTTTAGAAGGTGAAGTGTCTGCTCTTCCCCTCCCGGATGCCTGTTCATCTATTTATCCTCCAGCGCACGTTCCACAGCCAGCACCTTTCCAAGCGCCAGTTCTTCCGGAACATAAACAAATCCACACTTCGGACAGACAGGCATTTCCACAGGGAAACCGTTTTCCAGATACATGAATTTCGCCTTTCCTTTTACAAGAGGGACCTTGCATTTCATGCAGGTCAGTTTTCCTTCCGGATCAATCGTATAATAAGTTCTCTCTGCTGCCATTACTGTCCCACCCTTTTCATAATATTCATGCGATGACTATAGGCTCTGCGTACCAGATATCCGTCCTCTGTTTCCACAAAACGCACCCAGAACGTTACATTTCCCAGTCTGCTTCTCGTCACCAGTTCTTTTGTTTCTTCATCCAGGATCGCTTCCTGACTTGCTCTGTAATCCGACAGCACCCGCTCCACATCGCTTTTCAGAATCATACGCTCATCCATCATGCAAATTGCCTCTTCTGTATAGGTAACAGTATACTCTTTTTTCTCCATGATCCGTTCCTCGTTCCAGATATTTTTCAAAAGCGTTTCTTTTAATACCAGCCTGTTATATCGTTTTTCACTGATATCCGGCATATTGCTGGCAGCAGCCCCATACAGAAGCTCCAGGATATGCCTGGATTCTCTGCCTTCTCTGGCAAACCGATCTCTGCATGCCATGCAATATGTGATATATGGTGCATCCGACCGTTCCAGACACTTTTCTGCCATTTTCGCTGCCATATCTTTATTGGCATAAGCCGTCAGGCCACCATACCCACAGCACGGAGAGAAATCTCTGGAATATTCCGTCTCCTCAACGGTACATCCCATATCAGCCAGCAGTTCCCGTATCGTATCCTGTGTCCGGGCATCTCCTCTGGCACCACAGGCATCATGGATAGCTACCGGTATCTCCAGTCCTTTTGCCTGTGCCGGAAGGCCGATTTCTTTTAACAGTTCCCAGATTCCGGTGACCTGTGCACCAATCCTTTCTTTTAACTGTTTCATACAGCTCGGACAACCTGCGATTATGATTGGATTGCCCAGCTTGGCCAGCTCCTGTTTCAGCTGTTCCGTTACTTTTTCTGTCATCTCACAGCGTCCTGCCCATTCACTGACTGCCCCGCAGCATCCCAGCATCAGCGCAACGCCGCCTTCTGCCCGCTTACTCAGATCCTCATACGCCTGCATGACCACATCCGGTGCGATGGCACCTGCCTGGCATCCTGGAAAAAATACATACCTGCAGGTTTCAAATCCCGGCTGAGGCCTGCTTAAAAATGCCTCCGAATTTGAAAATAGCATATCCATCAGTGCAAATTCATGAGGTGCCAGCGGCATCTTATCGGTAGATACCATATTTTCTCTTGCAGACTTACACACCTGACTCATATCAAATCCATTTGGACAGGTCACTGTACACTGCCCGCAAAGCGAACAGGCATTCATTGGTTTGTTCATTGGATGGTCGCCCATAATGATCTGCGTATTATTATAAATCTCACGAGCCAACAGACCCGGATGTTTCTTATATTCGCTTAAATACACACAGCCTTTCATACACTCGTCACAATGGCACTGAATACAGCGTTTTGCTTCTTCCACAGCTTCTTCCTTCGAATACCCATCCACGCCACATGGTATTCTTTCTGATCCTGAAATGCCTTCCATATTCGTATATAGATTCGTGGTCACAGCACCTTCACTGCCTCTGTTGCTGTGTGGTGAAAGATTCTGTACCAGAAGATCCACCGTCAGTGCAGCCCGCTTTGCTGCAAATGCTGCATCCATCACAGACTCTGTTGATCCGCTGACAATCTTCGCCTGCTCTCTTAACATGATCTCCGGATCTGCCTCTTCTTCCGGAGCCAGCTTTTGAGCCACTTCTTCTGATGCACATACCACATCTGCCAGTTCCATTTTTTCTCTGATAAACGCAACCGTAAGACTACATCCAAATTCAAAAGAAAGATCCATGGACTTCAGACGTTTTGCTTCATTTTTGCGGTCTGACTCTGAAAGGTGCGCAGCTGCTGATGCAATATAGTCTTCATAATCTTCTTCCTGACAGTAAATTGTGGCAGGATACATCTTCTTTTCCAGTTCTCCAGCAAGAAACAATGGAAATAATCCAGACCCAAAAATGGCTGCCCTTTTCTTCTTTCTGATCCGAAACACACTGCTTCGTTTTCCCGGTTCTCCATACCTGACAATGGCGCGTTCCACTTCGCGTATGGATACACCATCGCCAAGTTCACAGAGTCTGCACGATGCCTCACAGGGCGCCGTACATCCGTCACAGAGAATCATCGGAAATGGTGTGATTTTCTCATAAATTGCAAGTGCTTTCTTAAAATTCCCTTTTGCTGCATAATACAGCATCTCTTTTGTATCTACTTTGAAAGGGCAGGCTGCCACACAGTACGCCGGCTGCTCATGAACACAGAGACTGATCATATGATCCATCTCTTCTTTTGACATTCGATTTACATGATAAATATGAGTAGAACCTCTCTCCTGTATGTATGTCATCACCTGATACTCCTTTCGTCTGTAAAGGGGAGGCAGTTTCCCGTCTCCCCTGATTATATCATAGCTGGCAGCTTTTACTCCCACATGATTCTCTCATTTTCAATTATTTCTCAAGTTCCTTTAATGCTGCAAGAACCCTTTCCGGACGGGCCGGAATACGTGTGATACGTGCGCCCGTTGCATTGTAGATGGCATTCAGAATAGCAGGATGAGGTGCATCCAGCGGAGCCTCACCGCAGCCGGCAGCTCCATAAGGGCCACTTGGACGATAGGTTTCATTGAAGTGAAGCTCTATATCATCCGGTGCATCCTTTGGATAAGGGATACCACAATTCTTCAGAGTCGTATCGTGGTTCAGATCCTCAAAATCTTCTGAAAGAGCAAGGCCGATACCCTGTACCAGTCCACCGTAGAAGTTACCTTCTACAAGAAGTCTGTTCATAATCGTACCTACGTCAGCCACACAGGTGAATTTTTCAACCGTAACTTTACCGGTTTCTGTATTCACTGCCACCTCCGGAAGGAAAATGGTATACATATAAGTTGCAAACGGATCACCCTGTGCTGTATCCTGATCAATCGGATGATCTGCGCAGAATGTGGTTACCCAGTTACCTTCATATTTTGTTGCAAGGCCTTCTGCAATCATCTCATCATAGGTACGGAATGTTCCGTCTTCTTTCTTCATTGCTGCCACCAGGTTTTCTGCTGCCAGACGGCATGCATTACCTGACATAACCTGTGAACGTGATCCACCTGCAGGTCCTGCATTCGGACAGATCTTTGTATCGTTCATAACGAGCTTAATCTGCTCTGGTCTGATGCCGGCCTGACGCAATGTTTCATGCGAGGATACCAGAACACCCATATCAGCGCCCTGTCCATGATCTTCCCATGCTGCATACATAGTAACCGTTCCGTCCGGATTCAGTTCCGCAAATGCATTTGATGTATCTACACCGTCCAGTCCACAGCCATATACACCGAGGGATACACCAATACCATATTTTATCTTGCCATCAGAAGCTGCATTCTTTTCGGCTACACGTTTCTTTGCTGCTTCATACAGAGGACGTGCTTTTCTGAACAGATCTTCTTCACAGTATACCTCTGGTGGATAACCTGTCGGGATAGTACTTCCTTCTGATTCTTTGTAACAGTTCATCTCACGGATATCGAACGGATCGATTCCCATTTTGGCTGCCAGCACATCTATTGCGATCTCTGAACCCATATAGGACTGTGGAGAACCATAAGCACGGAATGCTGAGCCCCATGCATGGTTTGTAAACACCGTGGTAGATTTGTTACGGATAGAATCAATTCCATAACCGGCACCTGTAAACTGAGAAAGTCTCATGGTAAGCAGATCACCAAATTCTGAGTAAGGACCGTGGTCCACATAGTTATTTCCCCAGAGTGCAAGCAGTTTACCATGTTCATCTGCTGCAAGCTTAATATTCATAAATGCAGGAGATCTCTTTCCTGTATAGGTAATATTCTGGAACTGATTAAATACCAGCGATACAGGACGTTCCAGAATCTTAACCGCCGCACCGATCAGAGCCTCGTTTGTCGGAGAGAACTTATAACCAAAGGTTCCTCCCGCATGGTTCTGCACAAGTCTCAGATTTTCCATTGGTACGCCGATACCGTCTGCGATCATCGGCATATGAAGATGGATACCGATGGATTTGGAATGAACAGTTATCATACCGTCTTCATCAATATAGCCATATCCACAGTCCGGCTCCAGATGGAGATGTGGCTGACGTGAACAGTAGGATTCGATCTCCATCTGCTGTGAATCAGGAATACTGTCCCAGTCAAATTCAGGGCCTTTGATACAGTTCGTCTCAAAGAATGCATTTGGAATACCAGGATGGATCTCTGCGGCATCCGGTGCAATCGCATCCATTGCATTCATATATGCAGGAAGTTCTTCTATTTCCACTTTCACTGCATCTGCTGCTGCCCGGGCATGTTCTTCTGTATCTGCAGCTACGATTGCAATGGCATCACCAAACTGGAAGATCTTTTCGTCACAAAGTACCGGTCGTTCGAAACCGTCTGTCTTATTATGTTTTGGAAGCATTACAAGGCCATTAATCTTATTGGTTCCGCCTGCTGCCTTAATATCTTTTGCCGTGATTACGCGTACAACACCAGGCATGCTTTCTGCTTCTGTTGTGTCAATACTCAGAATATTTGCATGAGAAACCGTTGCCTGTGTAAGTGCAAGGCGAAGAGTTCCGGACGGCATCTTTAATGCATCATCTGCTCCGAAATCCCAGGTACCTGTTACTTTCTGTGCTGCCGACGGGCGGATGTAATTGGTACCAACGATAGAATCATCGGTCTGTTTGAATACGAGATCTTCTTTTGTCATCTCGCCACGCAGAACTGCCGCAGCTGCCATGGTCGCATCAATCAATGGCTTATAACCTGTACAGCGGCAAAGGTTACGCTGTTTGTGGAACCAGTCTCTTACTTCTTCACGCGTCGGGCTCGGATTCTCATCAAGAAGAACCTTTGCCGAAATAATAAAACCAGGTGAACAGAAACCACACTGTGCACAGCCGTATGCCATCCATGCAACCTGGATCGGATGCATGTCAGAAATAGTTCCCACACCTTCAATCGTGGTAATCTCTGCATGATCCGGTACCCGGCTCATCTTATAAATACAGGATCTGGTCACTTTTCCGTTCATAATCACATTACAGGCTCCACAATGACCTTCCCCACAGCCAATCTTACATCCGGTAAGAAGCAGATGATCACGAAGAACCTGTGCCAGTGTCTCATCCTTATCAAGAATGAGAATTCTCTCAACACCATTAATCTTCAACGTCTTTTTTATCATGATTCCTTCCTCCTTTCAACATGACACCTTCCAATGTTACTGATCTTCCGGCTTATGTGTTCCGCATGGATCATCATCCGCCCCCCTGCCGGTCAGATCTCTGAGTCTTTCCATTCCCCTTGCGGAATAGAACACGATAGAAGAACTGCTCCCGTCAAGATTCTCACCGCTGAGCTTTAACACATTTGCATTTTCGTAATAATCAATCGGCAGCGTCCGGCTGTATATTGCACCTGTCCGCTCATCTTTTACCTGTATCGTAACTTCTTTTGCGGTAATTTCAAAAATCTTATCCATGAAATAGTTCTCCTGTTTCCGTCATTTTGTATATCTTCATCTTATCACAATCTTGCACAATTTTACAAATTGTAAAAAAATAACAGTTGGCTATTTTTACTTTACTTTATTTTATATTTTTGCTTTAATAAAAATTTTAACCATTTTTTCGTATATATTATGTTATAATAATATTAAATTTGTACAATATCATTTCCAGGAGGTATCTATGATGCAGACAGGTGCACTCATCGTGGCTGCCGGGAAATCATCACGAATGGGTGACTTCAAACCCATGCTTCAGCTTGGTTCTATATCCATTGCGCAGCGTGTGATCAACAATTTCCGGCAGGCCGGAATCTCTAAAATAGTTGTGGTAACCGGATATCATGCGGATATTCTGGAACGCCACTTAGCTTCCAATAATGTCATTTTTCTTCGTAATGAAGATTATGCAACCACTCATATGTTTGATTCGGTCAGAATCGGACTGGAATATCTGAAAGACAAAGTGGATACCGTTCTGTTTACCCCTGTGGACGTTCCACTGTTCACAGCCGTGACAGTCACGCAAATGCTCTCTCTTGGGAAGCCTCTTGTCACCCCGGTCTGTGACGGCACTCCCGGACATCCGATCCTGATTCGTTCTGCACTGATTGATTCCATTTTACGTAATGATGGAAAATCAGGTCTCAGAGGTGCTGTGGAAAACTGTGAAATACCCATGTATTATCTGAATGTAGATGATCCCGGGATCATTCATGACGCTGATACACCGGAAGATTATGCCGAACTTCTTCGTGCACACAATCAGAATCTGATTCGCTCCGAAATCCATATTCAGCTGGCACGGGAAAAAGTATTTTTTGATGAACAGCTCTGTTCCCTTCTTACTTTGATCCGTGAAACAGGATCTGTTCGTGATGCCTGTGAACGCATGCACATTTCCTATTCCACCAGCTGGAATCTGATCCACACACTGGAATCACAGCTTCATGAACCACTGATTATCCGAAGTCAGGGCGGTGTAAAAGGCAGTCACAGCGAACTGACGCCATATGGAGAAGAATTTCTGAAACGATACACCCGCTTTTCAGAAGAGACCCGTACCTGTTCCGAAAAAATATTTGAAGAATGCTTCAGAGGATTTTTCAATGGGTAATCGATATCTGCTCCTTTAAAAAACAGATGGTGACATTTTCTTACAATTAAGCTATTCTAATATAGTACAGTCCCTCTGTTACACAACGATTTATTTTGCAGGAGGTATTTTGTATGCGAACCTTATTTCAGATTATAAAACAGGAATTTCAAAAGGGAGAAGACCTTGTGCTTGCTTCCGTCATAGCTTCATCAGGATCCACACCAAGAGGTGCCGGTTCCCGTATGCTGATTGGGAAAAATGGTCGGATTGCCGGAACTATCGGGGGTGGTTCTGTTGAGTATCGTGCCAGCCTTATGGCGTTGGATATTCTTGAAAAAAAAGAATCCTGTGAACATGAATTCAGACTAAATCGCAAGGATGTAGAAAATATCGGTATGATCTGCGGCGGCGAAGTTACCGTCTTTTTTCTGTATCTGGATCATAACGATCCTGTTGTCATGGACATCGCAGTAACTGCAGAAAAATTATATGAGGAACGAAAGGATTTCTGGCTGATCTGTGATCTTCGCACGACCTCCCATATCAGTCTTTACAGTTCTGCCTATGGTCTGACCGGAAATGCCATTGTTCCACCATCTGTCTTATCTTCCCTGTCTGCACGGCCATGCCGTCATCGCAGCGAAGAATACGATCTGTTCACCGAGCAGATCGGAACTTCCGGAACTGTCTATGTATTTGGCGGAGGACATGTTTCACAAAAACTTGTACCGATACTGACCGGCATTGATTTTCACTGTATCGTTCTGGACGACCGTCCGGAATTTACTGATCCTGCTCTTTTTCCTGATGCAGTCGGAACCATCCTCTGTGATTTTCATCATCTGGATCGGAGTATTTCTGTTTCAGACGCAGACTATTGCTGTGTCATGACCCGCGGCCACGCCTATGATACAGTCGTACAGGCACAGCTTCTTTCCACACCTGCATGTTATATCGGTGTCATCGGGAGCCTTGCTAAAAAAGCTGCTGTATTTCATCGCCTTGTTGAAGAATATGGTGTTGACGAACGGGAATTAGACCGTATTACCACACCTGTGGGACTTCATATCCAGGCAGAGACACCGGCTGAAATAGCCATCTCCATCGCAGGACAGATGATCCAGGTTCGTGCAAAAAGAAAGGCTTCTATAAAAAAATGAAAACCAAACCAGTATACAAGACAGTCATCTTTGGTGCCGGACAGATTGGACAGATGACCGCAAGGCTTCTGAACAGTTCCTTCCGGCTTTTGTGTTTTGCCGATAATGATCCCCGCAGGCACGGACAGTATATCGGTCCTGTTCCAGTCTGCTCTCCTGACGATGCCGCCGCTCTTCTTCCCGACCTGGTTATCCTGGGAGTCCTGGATAAAGAGCGGCGTGACGCTATGACCGCACAGATGAAAGCTCTGGGCTATCACGGTCCATTTCACGACCCGTCTGCACTTCGCATATTTGATGCACGATCTGGTGTGATGCGCCTTTTGGCGGAACAGATCTATCAGCGAAGCATTCCGGGCGATGTTGCCGAGCTTGGCGTTTTTCAGGGTGAATTCTCCGCTCTGATCAGCGCAGCCTTTCCAGACCGGAACATCCATCTTTTTGATACGTTTGAAGGTTTTTCCGAAAAAGATATCGCTGCAGAAGCCTCCGGTAATTTGTCCCGTGCACAAACAGGTGACTTCTCCTCTACTGATGTGGATTCTGTTCTTCGTATCATGCCTGATCCTGGTCAGGTAATCATCCATAAAGGATGGTTTCCGGATACCTTTGTTGAGATCACCGATGAAACATTTTGCTTTGTATCATTGGATGCTGATCTTTATGCTCCCACTGCGGCTGCACTCCCACTCTTCTATGAGCGTTTATCCACAGGCGGAGTGCTCCTTGTCCATGATGTATACAGCACACAATTCTCCGGGTGTCGAAAAGCCGTCGATGAATTCTGTCTGAAACATCATCTGTTTGCAGATCCTGTGTGCGATCTGCACGGAAGTGCCATGATTCGCAAGTGCATTTCATAATGATATTTTACAAAATCTGTTAGATAATCGGAGTGACCATTCCTTATGTATACCATAAAAACAATTTCTCTGCAGGGGCGTTTTTGTCAGAAATCTGCCACTGTTTACAGGAACGAAACAATCATTCCCAAAGCCTGCATATTATACTTTCACGGCGGCGGGCTGCTCTATGGATCTCGATGTGACCTTCCAGAAACTCATCTGGAACGGTTCACGTCTGCCGGATTTCCGGTAATTGCCTTTGACTATCCTCTGGCTCCGGCCTGTGATATCAGCATGATCCTTCAGGATGTATCTGATTCCATCAATACTTATATCGATCATCCTCAACTGTTTGGATCCCAGTTTTCAGAATCCACTCCCTATGTACTCTTTGGACGCTCAAGTGGTGCATATCTTGCTCTTCTTGCCGCATCCAGTCTGGGAAAACGTAGCTTTCCGATACCGGCAGATCTGCCTGTATTGAAAAAAACACCTCTCGGTGTCATTTCTTACTATGGCTATGGTTTTCTGGAAGATCTCTGGTATGAGACTCCATGCGCTTATTATCAGACATTGCCTTCTGTGCCTGAGAGTATTCTGGCGAATCTGCCCGATATTCCTCACACAGAAGGTGCTCTGGATACTCATTACTCTGCTTATGTTTATGCCAGACAATCAGGTACATGGAAATCTCTTTTTTTTCATGACCGGGAAAAGTTTTTCCTGTTGTATGATTCTCTTCGTCTGTGTGAGGAACTGCCATGCCCGCTGTTCTGTGCTCACAGCACCGGAGATACCGATGTACCATTTGCAGAATTTCAGAAACTCTCTGAAAAATATCACGCGCAGCGCTTTATTGCATCCGGCAGTCTGCATGATTTTGACCGGGATACTACCAGCATCCAGACACAGGAACTACTGGATGAAACACTCTTATTTGTCAAACGGATATGCGCAATCCGCTTTGATTAAAAAATTGCTATGACAGAACCTGCGTATGACAGCGAAAACGTGTCGCGAATCATACAGCAGCATTTCTATCAGAAAGGATTCTATGCTGACGTTTTTTATTATTTGCCCTCTGACTTTTCTTGCCGGTCTGGTGGACTCTATTGCCGGAGGCGGTGGTCTGATTTCTCTTCCGGCCTTTTTGCTCGCAGGTCTCCCGCCTCACAACGCACTGGCCACAAATAAACTTTCTTCTTCCATTGGCACAACCGCATCCACTGTGCGCTACTGCAAACATGGATATTTCGACAAGCTGATTGCCATCCCAGGTATTCTCTGCGCATTAGCCGGTTCCACCTGCGGATCCCATCTGGTGCTGCTGACCAGCGATGTCATTCTGAAAAAAGTCATGCTGGTGGTTCTTCCGGTCGTGGCTGTCTGTGTGCTGACCGATAAAAAAGAAATCCAACATGATACTTCATTTTCCCTGAGAAAACGCATGGCGATTGTCTCTGTCTGTGCCTTTCTTATCGGCATATATGATGGTTTCTATGGTCCCGGAACCGGCACGTTTCTTCTTCTTTCACTGACCAGACTCGCCCGCATGGACATACGAACTGCATCCGGAAATGTAAAACTGATTAATTTATCTTCTAATATTGCTGCACTGTTTACGTTTTTATGCAGCGGATATATTCTGTATGCCCCAGGCCTTGCCGGTGCAGCTTTCTGTCTTGCCGGCCATTACATAGGCAGTGGTATGGTCATGAAAAACGGGACGAAAATTGTCCGTCCCATTATCATCATCGTATTAATTTTATTATTCCTAAAAGTAATCACCGGAAACTAATAAGCTCCCGGTGATTTTTTTACCCGAAGCCTCCATCTCTCATGGCAGCTACTGGTACAGATCTTTTACTCTAAAGTACAGATCATGGAAAATCTGTTGTTTTTCATTGTAGATTTTTACATGCTCCGGAATCGGTTCGACAACTGCTGTACTCATACGTATGGTTCTCTCACACGCTTCTTTTATATTCGCATACAGCCCGACCCCTACACCTGCAAGAATGGCTGCCCCATGGCAGGCTTCTTCTTTTATTTCTGTCGTATGTACCGGCATATCCAGAATATCTGCCTGAATCTGTTTCCAGGTGACACCTCTGGCCGCTCCTCCCGATGCAATCAGTCTGGATCGATCTACTTTCATTTCATCCAGAATACCAAGACACTCTTTCAGATTAAATAAAATTCCTTCCATTGTCGCGCGTACCAGGTGCCCCTGTTCATGCATCATACTCAGTCCAAAATATACGCCTCTGGCATTTGGCTCATTATACGGTGTACGCTCTCCTGCAAGATATGGAAGAAAATACAGACCGTCTGCACCGGCATCCGTCTTTCCTGCCTCGGCATCCAGCTCTGCAAAAGGCCGGTCACTTTTCAGGATATGATTTCTCAGCCAGCTTAACGCACTTCCTCCATTTAAGGTGCCACACTGCACTACCCAGCGCTCCGGCACTGTATGACACCAGGTCTGTACTCTCATCTCAGAATCAAAAATAGGTTTATCCACTACGACTGCCAGCTGGGAAGAAGTACCGATGTTGCATGCCATGATGCCGCTTTCGATTACACCATTTCCGGTGAGTGCAGCCAGACTGTCACCTGCTCCACAGACCACGCAGGTTTCTGTGGATAAGCCTGTTTCTTCTGCTGCCTCTTTCGTTACTTTTCCCATAATATCATAACTGTTATGCACCGGTGCCCAGATGTCCTCTTTGATTCCAAGACACCGGAACCACTCACTGCACCATCTGCGATTTTTTACAGAAAACGCCAGTGTGGCTGCTGCATCTGTATATTCTGTACCGATCTCACCGCAAAGCCGAAATGCAATGTAGTCTTTGGGAGACATCACATATCTGATTCTGTCATATTGTTCCGGCTGATGTTTTTTCATCCAGTAAATCGTACTGATCAGCATTCCTGCACTCGGTCGATTTAACAGCTCTTCCCGCATCAGATTTCCGGCCAGTGAACGCATTTCCTCTAACTCTGCACCGCTTCTCTGATCCAGATGAATGATCGCCGGGCAAACCAGCTTTTTCTGCTCATCCAGTGCCACCATTCCATGCATCTGTCCGGAAAATCCAATCCCCCGGATCTCCTTACTCTGAATATCTGCTTTTTTCAATGCTTCCGCAATTGATTTTTTTACTGCCTGCCACCACTCTTCCGGATCCTGCTCCGCATAAGAGATTTGCGGAATCTGTAATCCATAACTGGCATTTCCGATCCCGACTGTTCTGCCAAGCTCGTCAATAATGAGTGTTTTGGTGCTGGACGTTCCAAGATCAATGCCCATTAAATAATTCATAATCCATCTCCTTGCCTGTTTTTTTCAAATTGAACGCATGTGAGACCTGGTGCATGATTCTGGCCAGCGCAAGCTGACCTGTTCTCCTCAGAATCGCTGCACATCCTCTCGGAGCGTTTTCACTCAGTCCGAGGGCTTTACAAAAGCTCTCTCTGATATGGTATCGACGGCACCGCTCCCTGTCTGGTCACTGCAATGGCAGCTGCCCTGGACGCCAGCTGCAATGCCTCTGCCGCTCCTTTTCCCTCACTGACCGCTGCCAGATAATATCCTGTAAAGGTGTCACCTGCAGCTGTGGTATCGACTGCAGTCACCTTCTCTGCTTTCTGAAAGATCTGCTGTCCTTTCCAGCCATACACTGCACCTTCACTTCCAAGGGTCAGGATAATGTGCGCATTCGGATAGCGTTTGAACATGGCATCCAGGATCTTCTCTTTTTCTCCACTGATCTGTTCTCCCTCTATCTCGTTCAACAGAAAAGTATCCACCAGGTCCAGTGGCAGACTGTCTATCATCTCATTACATGGCGACGGATTCAGGAAAATTTTCATTCCAATCCTGCCAGCCTGCTCCATAATATATGCAAGCTCATTTATTTCATTTTGCAGCAGAAGATAATCCCCTGCCTGAAAATTCTTTAACGTATCATCTACCTGTTCTTTTGTAATGCTCTGATTGGCACCTCCATAGAGCAAGATACAGTTCTGTCCTTTTTCATCTACCTGTATCATGGCATGTCCGGTTCCCACCGATTCATTTATCTTCAGATAACTGATATCCACTCCGTCCTCTTCCAGCTGTCTCTTCAAAACCATCCCATCTTCCCCAATTGCTCCGGCATGGTATACATTAGCCCCTGCTCTGGCAAGGGCAATCGATTGATTCAGCCCCTTTCCTCCACAAAAATGCTGCAGATTCTCGGAAGATAATGTTTCCCCCGGCATAACAAAATGCTTTACCTTATATACGTGATCCATATTCAGGGACCCAAAATTCAATACTTTTGCTTTCACCGCCATCTCCTTCTCTTCTCGTTCCGGGAAGTACTTTCTTATTTTCGATCCTGCATTGCCTGTAAAAGAGCATCCACCATTTCTCTGACTCTTCCTGCTCTGGATGGTGCATTTACAATACCGGATGTGGAGCCTGATCCATCCGCACCGTGATAAACCACTTTATAAACATCTTCCCCCGTTGTAATTCCAGATGCGATCATTACTTTTGTATCCGGGTTTACTGCCTTGATCTGTCTGCAGCATTCCACTGTATAGCTTGCATCTGCTGTGGTTCCGGTCCCAATCAATTCTGTCGGCTCTGCAAGTATCACATCTGCCCCAAGCTCTGCCACTGCCTTCGATTCCGTCGTGGAATCTGCGCAGACAATCGTAATCATATCCAGCTCTTTCGCTCTTCTGATACACGCATATAATTCTGCCAGAGTCTTCTGATTCTCTGCATGGTTCAGCACAACTGCTTTTGCTCCTGCGGCAGCCAGGGATTCCGGTAAAACCGCTCCCATTCCTCTGCCTGGTGTGAGACTATCCATATTCTGAGCGGTCACTACCACATGCCTGGTATTCTCTGCTATCATACGAATGTCGGCATACGGACAGGTGAAAAATATCAGAACACCGGTCTTTTCACAGATTTCATCACAGGCTTTTGCCAGCTCCAGGCTCTCCTCCCCCCAGAGATATGATTTAGGGTTTACAAATAAAAATGGTGTTGTTACTTTATTCATTTCAATTCTCCTGTCACATTCACACTTCTTTGGTTTCTGTCATTCCTGCTGTATCATCATCTTTTTCTGTATCAGAAGTTTCCTCCACATCAGCATCATCTGATTCTTCATCTTCTGTACTTTCCTGTTCTTTTAATTCCTGGGCACTTATTTTCATTGCTTTGATAAAACCATTTATACACAACGCCGCTCCGCCGAGCACAAACAGTGCTGCCATTAAAATGCCGAATTCTTTATTCCCTGTCCCCGTTCCTTTTTGAATTTCCCTTATCAGCCCATACGCTGTATAAAGCAGGTACATTCCCAGCATAATCCGTACATACTGTCTTGTCCGCTTCTGCTTCAGTGTTTCCGGTTTTTTTTCTTTCCGAGACATAGTTTCCATCCTTTTGTTAGTTATTTTGACTATTTCCATCATAACTTATCTTGCATTCTTTGTAAACAATAAACAGGAATACTTTTACATACCCATGCATAAAAAGTACTCCTGTTTCCCTCTTTACAGCCTGTCTGTTTTATTTGCTGTGCTCTTCGTCATATTTACGGAATGCATCTACCTTTGGCTGTGAAGAACATCCAGGCACAAATTCATTTGTCAGGAAGGTATCTACCAGTTCTTCTCTCACCTTACTTCCTGTTGTGAATGCACCCATACAGGCAATGTTTGCATCATTACTCAGTCTTGCTCTCTGGGCTGAATAGGTATCTGTAAGCAATGCCGCATAAGCACCTTTTACCTTATTGGCTGCAATCGAAACTCCAAGTCCGGTTCCGCAGATCAGAATTCCTCTGTCAAAATGACCTGCTGCCACTTCCTCTGCAACTTTAATTGCTACATTTGCATAAATCGGATCCTCGCTGCCAAAATCTGTTATCTCACCATACTGTTTTTTTTCCATAAATCGAATCAATTCTTCTTTTGCTTCCTGTGCATTTGGGTCACATCCAATCGCAATTTTCATTGTTCTATCCTCCGTCAGTTTTATTTTTCTGAAACAAAAAACACCCCCAAATACGATTCGCCATCTGGAGGTGTTCTTTTTATTACCTTATTCCATCACATAACCACCACAAAGTAAATGACGAACCGGTTCGTCTTCTTCGATTGTATGATGCGTTTCTTCTGAGAAATGATTATCCTTAGCATCATCATTTACCTTTGATACTTCTCCGACAATCAGTTCTCCGCCTTCTGCATAGAAACGGTGATAAATATATGGTGTCAGCGTAATGCTGTTTCCAGGAGTGACTTTTACCACGCCACCTGCCGGAACGGTTACTTTCATACCATCACAGTAAACGGTCACTTCAGACTCTTCATCTACTGTATATCCTTCTGATTCCGGTCTGGAGTTCCATACTTCTACGCAAAGAGTTCCACCACATCTGTTGATGATGTCTTCGGTTTTTTCATAATGAAAATGACGTGGCAGCAGCTGACCATCTTTCATTGCAATGATCTTCTCACAATATGGACGGGTCATATCTCCCATCACACCATTTCTTAATGTACCGAGCACTGCACCAATTTTATCAAAATCTCCGCTGCCGTAATCTGTAACATCCCATCCAAGACCAACAGAAGTCATTTTTTCTGTCTTATCTTTCTTTTCTTCCCATTCCTGCGGTGTCCAATAGAAGAAATCCGGAAGGTTAAAATTCATTCTCTTACAGAGATCCATTGCCCACTCAATATTTGTGTTAATTACAGAACGTTTCATGATAAATCCCCCTTTACATTTTTAAATCATTGTATTTCAGATGTTGAGGTCAAAAGGCCGCAATATCTTATCTATCGTCCCGTTTTTCTTACTACCTATATGATAATTTTTTCTTTCACGAATGTCAAGTTTTTTGTGAGTTTTTACGTATTTTAT
Source organism: uncultured Marvinbryantia sp. (assembly GCA_934394985.1). Lineage (GTDB taxonomy): Bacteria > Bacillota > Clostridia > Lachnospirales > Lachnospiraceae > Marvinbryantia. The sequence goes on along the minus strand of CAKRRF010000028.1, from coordinate 5,867 downwards.
AAAATTTTTTTTCATGTGGTTTTTTCTTAAAAAGCCCCCTTTGGAGTTAACCAGAGGGGGCTTTCCTGTCACAGAGTTTTCACTCCGGCTTTTATTCTCGGTCCGAATATTAATTAGTTCAGATATTCGTCTACGTTTTCAGATGTAACCAGTACGAATGGTACAGTGTAGTTCTTCTCTACCTTTTCGCCCTTGATAGAAGCAACGATTGCATCGATACCTGCATTTACCTGTCCAGCTGCATCCTGAAGTACTGTTGCGCCAAGAGTGCCGTCTTTTACCATCTGCAGAGGTCCCTGGTTTCCATCAACACCGATGCAGACAATGTCAGAACGATCTTTTGCGTTACATTCAGCCTGAGCTGCGGATGACATATCATCGTTATCACAGATCACTGCCTTCAGGTCATCACCATACTGTGCAAGATAATCATCTACTGTATTAACAGCTTTGGATGCATCCCAGTCACATGGTACATCTGCTGCTTTTTCCCATTTGTCATCTTTTTCAATTGTGTTGGCAATACCTTCACCACGCTGAATCTGAGCGGAGTTACCGATTATACCCTGGCAATGAACGAATACGCCGCCGTCCGGAACCTGTTCCATTACATAGTTACCCATCAGTTCTCCGGCATATACATCATCAGATCCTGCAAATGCAAGGGCTTCTGTATCTGTGCTGTCTGTCTTTGAGTTAACTACTACTACACCAATACCTGCTTCTTTCATTGCTGTAACTGCAGGGTCAGATGCTGTGGATTCTGCTGGCAGGATAATAACATAGTCACAAGGATAGTTAATGCAGTCCTGAGCCAGGTCACACTGTTTTGCACCGTCTGTGTTACCATCCAGAATACCTGTCCATTCATCAATCGTTCCGTCTTCTACCAGTGCATCCAGTCTTTCCTGCGCTGCGCCATTCAGTGTAGCATGGAATACGTCTACGGTATTCTTTGAGATATATCCTACGATAATCTTTCCGTCACCGTTCAGGTCTCCACCAGCTGTTGCTTCTTCAACAGCTTCCGTTGCTGCTTCTGTTGCGTCTTCAGCAGATGCTGTAAAACCAAATGCTGACATACTCATTGCCATACTGGATACTAAGAGTGCTGCTACGACTTTCTTTTTCATTTTTGTTCCCTCCATAAGAAAAAATTTTATAAATAATCTGGACACTTCCAGTTTATTTCTTATCTGTTCTTTTTATTAATTGCCATATCTACAAGTACTGCAAGAATAATGATGATACCTTTTGTCATGTACTGATAGTAAGAACCAATATTCAGGAAGTTCATACCATTGTAAATACATCCGATGATAACTGCTCCAAGAAGCACACCCGGTGCAGTAGCAATACCACCTGCGAAAGAGGTTCCTCCAAGTACACAGGCTGCAACCGCATCTGTTTCATAAGCAACACCGATATTGGACTGTGCAGATCCTGTCTTACTTGTAAAGATCACACCTGCAATACCTGCAAGCAGACCGGAAATCGTATAGCAAAGTGTCTTGGTCCAGAATACATTTACACCGGATGCCACTGCTGCATTTACATTACCACCTACAGCAAATACATAACGTCCAAACTTTGTCCAATGCATTACAATGTACATAATAATAGAAACAACAATCATATAGATAATCGGATATGGGATGCCTGCCAGATTTCCAGAATAAATATTCTTGAATGTCTGGGATGCCATTGACATTCCCTGTCCATTTGAAATAATCTGAGCAATGGAACGAATGACCAGCTGTGTAGCCAATGTTACAACGAATGCTGCCATATCAAACTTTGCTACCAGGAATCCATTCAGGAATCCGAATGCAGTTGCTGCCAGTACTGCCAGCACAATAGCTACACCGATATTCATGCCGCGAACTACAATAAACTGTCCCAGTAATACAGATACCAATGCCAGCTGTGCTCCTACTGCAAGGTCAATACCACCAGTCGTAATACAAAGACACATACCATATGCAATCAGGCAGTTTACAGAAATCTGTGTCAGGACATTCAGGATATTACTTGGATAAATAAATCTTGGCTTTAAGGCTGCGATCACAATGATCATAAATATCAGGATGACACCAATTCCATATTTTCCCATGAACATACGGAAACCATCCGTCTGATAAAATTTCTTTTTCTTTGATTCTGACATTTTCTTTTTTCCTCCTATTTATTCTGTGCGAATGCCATCTCCAGAAGTTCCTTCTGGGTGATATTATTTGCCATAATCTCTGATCTGTCTACGATTCCGTTTATCGTTCCTTCATGATAAACTAATATTCGATCACTCATACCCATTACCTCCGGAAGCTCAGAGGAAATCATGATGATTGCCATTCCTTTTGCTGCAAATTCGCACATCAGTGTATGAATATCTGACTTGGCACCTACATCCACACCTCTGGTCGGCTCATCCAGAATCAATACCCTTGGATTTGCCATAATCCATTTTGCCAGAACCACCTTCTGCTGATTTCCACCACTCAGTGAAAATCCATTATGCTCTATGCTGGCTGCCTTTACGGTCAGCTTACTTGCCGCTTCTGAACACTCTTTCTTTTCTCTCTTTTGATTAATCAGCAAACCCTTCTGCTTTTCCGGAAGATTTGGAAGAGAAATATTCTCTCTGATGGATCTCAAAAGACATAAGCCATAATTCTTTCTGTCTTCGTTTACCATACAGATACCTTTTTTAATTGCACTTCGCGGGCTCTTATTGGTAATTTCTTTTCCATCCAGATACATGGTACCTGATTCCAGTGGATCCAGTCCGAAGATCGCTCTCATTGTCTCACTTCTTCCCGAACCAACCAGTCCGGATATACCAAGGATCTCTCCTGCATGTACTTCGAAGCTGATATCATGGAAGCCTTTACCGCAAAGCTTATCCACTTTAAATACCACATCACCGATTTCACAATCCACTTTCGGGAATACGCTTTTTACATCACGGCCTACCATCATGGAAATCAGTTCATCTCTTGTAACACCGTCCAGGCTTCTTGTATTGACATAGGTACCATTTCGGAAAACAGAAACGCTGTCACAGATTTCAAAAATCTCCTCCATACGGTGTGAAATATATATGATCGCTACTCCTTTGGCTTTCAGTTCTTTGATTACTCCAAACAATCGGTCCGTTTCAGTAGAATCCAGAGAAGAGGTTGGTTCATCCATGATGATCAGTCTGGAATTACAGGATACTGCTTTGATAATTTCTACCATCTGTACCTGTGCAAGTGTCAGTTCCTTCATTTTTGTCGTTGCTGTATACGGTACATTGAATTTATCCAGTATCTTCTGACACTCTCTGTTCTGTGTCTTTTTGTCCAGGAAAATACCCTTTGTACTTTCCCGCTTCAGGAAAATACTTTCTGCTACGGTCAGATGCGGCTCCGGATTTAATTCCTGATGAATCATGGAAATACCGCTCTTTAGCGCATCAACCGGTCCGGATACCTGATACGGCTTACCTTCAAACTCCATGGTTCCGGCGTCCTGCTTAATCAAACCAATTACGCACTTCATCAGTGTCGATTTTCCGGCACCATTTTCTCCGAGAAGCGCATGTACTTCTCCGGCTTTTACGTGAAGCTGCACGTCTTTCAGTGCCTGTGTTCCACCAAAAGCTTTTGAAATACCTTCGCAATTAAGAATATACTCACTATTTCCCAATGCTTTCCTCTCCTTTTCTTTTATTTTTGTATCTGTTCTGCCATCTCACAGTTACAAGGCTGCTTTTCTCAGTTCTTTACAAATGCGAACTGTACTCCTGCCACGAATGTATCTCCCAGACCTATTGTGCAGATTGGTTTTTCCATATATCTGGATGGCACCAGATATACCTTCCGGTCCATATGCATTTTTTCCAATTCATCTGCGAATCTCACGCCGGTACTGCTCAGTTCCAGTTTCAGACTGTCATAGCATTCTGAAAGATTTCCATAATGCCCCACTCTGGCTCTTGTACCGGAAAGAAGATTTCCCATAGTCAGTGCTTTTTCAATGTCTGCCCCCGGAATTTCATCACCATAGTACATGGAATAATCCTTTGTATGCATAATAATTCCACGTACATGGTACTTCTCTGTCAGTACTGCCATACTTTTCAGAACATCATTCAGATTTTCTTTGTCCGGCTCAAAATCCAGCTCCTTCATATGGGCTACCAGTTCTTCTTCATTCATTCCCATAATATCTACGTAACTGGCAATTTCTCTGTAAACAATCTTTTTTACTTCCTGGCTGATATAATGTGCACTTTCAAAATAAATCAGACAATCCGGATTATTTTCTTTCACTTTTTTATAATGAACCCCAAGCTCCTTCATTCTCCGACTTACCAGATCAGTATCAATAATACCGTTGAATCCGCTGACATTGTAAGAAATCAGCTGATCTGCATGCTGCTCCAGATAGTTTTTGAAATCATCCTTCACCACGATGTCTTTATGAATGGTATCGTAATCCAGAATTACCCGATTTGAAATCGGTACCTCATAACGCTTTCCATGTAATACAAAGCTGTCACCCTTGGTATAAGAAAATACGACATGATATACCGGTTCACCCGTATGTATCTCCCGTATAGGGACCTGCTGCTCTCCAACAATCGCATTGAGTCCTTCGTAATCCATCAAATCACAGACTTCTTTGCTTTTATCTGAAATGTGTGCAATAAGCGGCATCCCAACCGATGCCATCGCTGCTGCACCCTGTGCTGCTGTTCCTCCAAGTGAAAAAGTGTGTTCAAAATGCTCCAGAAGATAGTCAACCACTTTCTTGTCTGTAATATCTGCTTCTCCTCCAAGACCATTTGCCATATAATAGGCAATGATTCTGGAAAAGCTTTCCATATCGGTGATATCTTCATCTCCGTCCCGGTAAATGTCGCCTTTCACATTGGCCTCTACCAGTTTGTTAAATTCTTCTTCATTATAAGTAAGCAGTACATCAAGATCTGATGTGTATCCGAACACAATCCTGCGGCCAGTCTCCTTACACATTTCTATATCTGTCGGAATTTCATCCAGATATTTTTTGTAATTATCAATATAAGCCATTTTGCAACCCCCATATGTCCTTCTTTTTTATCACAGCTTATACTCAGCTAACAGAGATTCGATCATTTCAATATTCTCCGTCATTTTTTGTTTCTGTGCTACCAGATATAAGATAGCATCCAGAATCGCCTGATCATAAATATGAGTGGTGGATCCATATTCTCCAAACAGTGACTGCTTGATCTTTGTCAGAAATATCAGTTCTGCCCGCTTTGCAAGAGGACTGCTTTTGGAACCGGTCACAGCTACAATTGGCATTTTCTTATTTGTCGCAATCTCTGCTGCCTGCAGCACATGCTTTGAAATTCCTGAATGAGAAATCGCAATCAGCAGATCCTGATCGCTTCCACTTACCATACTGGCCATACCATATTCCACTACTGTGCCGCACCGGGCTTCTATCCCCACCCTGCAGAGCCGAAAAGCAAAATCCATGGCCACCGGAATGGTATTGCCTGCAGCTACCACAAAAATACGCTTTGCTCTGCATATCATGTCTGCACACTGTTCTGCCGCCTCATTATCCAGCATATCTGCTATATGCAGCAGATCCCTGGTCAGACACTGTATTACTTCCCTCGCATTTTGGGGATTATCCGCCGGGTTGGTATAACCCGTCATCTGATATCTTCCCAGTTCTTCCGCAAGCGCAAGCTTCATCTGATAAAAGCCTTTATACCCCAACCGCTTACACAAACGGATCACAGTGGCATCACTGGCTCCGCTCTTCTCAGCCAGTTCAGAAACATTCATTTCCACCGCCTGATTGGGATTTTCTGCTATATAATC
>CAKRRF010000027.1 GCA_934394985.1 uncultured Marvinbryantia sp. | reverse complement strand
ATCTGAGGCAGCAGATGATGACCAGGCAAAAGCAGATAAGGTAGCAGAACTGATTGATGCTATTTATGTTCAGGAAAGAACAGATGATACAGATGAGCAGTGCAAGGAAGCAAAAGAAGCATGGGATGCACTGACAGATGAACAGAAAGAACTGGTAGAGGGTGAAAATGCAGACCCAGACTATTTCGGAAGAGATACCGGAGATGCCAGCAAGGATGATCCGTTAAACGGAGATGAAATCGGAGAAAACGAACTGCTGGTAGTCAGCTTCGGTACATCCTTCAATGACAGCCGTACAGCTGATATCGGAGGAATCGAGAAAGCTCTTGCAGCAGCATATCCTGACTGGTCAGTAAGAAGAGCTTTCACAGCACAGATCATTATCAACCATGTAGAAGCAAGAGATGGCGAATGCATTGATAACATGCAGCAGGCACTGGACCGTGCAGTAGAGAACGGAGTAAAGAACCTGGTAGTACAGCCAACACATCTGATGCATGGAGCAGAATACGATGAACTGACAGAAGCAGTCAATGAATATGCAGACAAGTTTGATTCTGTAGTCATCGCAGAGCCACTTCTTGGAGAAGTAGGAGATAACGCAGAAGCAATCAACGAAGATAAAGAAAAAGTAGCAGAATACATCACCGCAGCAGCAGTAGAAGAAGCAGGCTATGATGACCTGGAAGCAGCAAAAGAAGATGGAACCGCATTCGTATTCATGGGTCACGGAACATCTCATACAGCAAAGGTAAGCTACAGCCAGATGCAGACACAGATGGCAGAGCTTGGCTATGACAATGTCTTTATCGGAACAGTAGAAGGCGAACCGGAAGAGACCGCATGCGAAGCAGTCATCGAAGCAGTAAAAGAAGCCGGATACAAGAAAGTCATCCTTCGTCCACTGATGGTAGTAGCAGGAGACCATGCAAACAATGACATGGCAGGCGAAGACGAAGATTCCTGGAAGAGCCAGTTTGATGCAAGTGGAGCATTTGACAGCGTAGACTGCCAGATCGCAGGACTTGGAGAAATCGAAGATGTTCAGCAGATTTATGTAGATCACACAGCAGCAGCCATCGATGAGATCGGCGGAGCAGAAGCTGAATCAGAAGAAGCTACAGAAGCAGCATCCGAGGAAGAGACTACAGAAGCAGCATCTGAAGAAGAAACCACAGAAGCAGCATCTGAAGAAGAAACCACAGAGGCAGCATCTGAGGCAGCATCTGAAGAAGATACTACAGAGGCAGCATCTGAGGCAGCATCTGAGGCAGCAGATGATGACCAGGCAAAAGCAGATAAGGTAGCAGAACTGATTGATGCTATTTATGTTCAGGAAAGAACAGATGATACAGATGAGCAGTGCAAGGAAGCAAAAGAAGCATGGGATGCACTGACAGATGAACAGAAAGAACTGGTAGAGGGTGAAAATGCAGACCCAGACTATTTCGGAAGAGATACCGGAGATGCCAGCAAGGATGATCCGTTAAACGGAGATGAAATCGGAGAAAACGAACTGCTGGTAGTCAGCTTCGGTACATCCTTCAATGACAGCCGTACAGCTGATATCGGAGGAATCGAGAAAGCTCTTGCAGCAGCATATCCTGACTGGTCAGTAAGAAGAGCTTTCACAGCACAGATCATTATCAACCATGTAGAAGCAAGAGATGGCGAATGCATTGATAACATGCAGCAGGCACTGGACCGTGCAGTAGAGAACGGAGTAAAGAACCTGGTAGTACAGCCAACACATCTGATGCATGGAGCAGAATACGATGAACTGACAGAAGCAGTCAATGAATATGCAGACAAGTTTGATTCTGTAGTCATCGCAGAGCCACTTCTTGGAGAAGTAGGAGATAACGCAGAAGCAATCAACGAAGATAAAGAAAAAGTAGCAGAATACATCACCGCAGCAGCAGTAGAAGAAGCAGGCTATGATGACCTGGAAGCAGCAAAAGAAGATGGAACCGCATTCGTATTCATGGGTCACGGAACATCTCATACAGCAAAGGTAAGCTACAGCCAGATGCAGACACAGATGGCAGAGCTTGGCTATGACAATGTCTTTATCGGAACAGTAGAAGGCGAACCGGAAGAGACCGCATGCGAAGCAGTCATCGAAGCAGTAAAAGAAGCCGGATACAAGAAAGTCATCCTTCGTCCACTGATGGTAGTAGCAGGAGACCATGCAAACAATGACATGGCAGGCGAAGACGAAGATTCCTGGAAGAGCCAGTTTGATGCAAGTGGAGCATTTGACAGCGTAGACTGCCAGATCGCAGGACTTGGAGAAATCGAAGATGTTCAGCAGATTTATGTAGATCACACAGCAGCAGCCATCGATGAGATCGGCGGAGCAGAAGCTGAATCAGAAGAAGCTACAGAAGCAATCTCTGAAGAAGAGACTACAGAAGCAGCATCTGAAGAAGAAACTACCGAAGCAACAACGGAAAAAAAAACTCTAAATTAGATAATGCTTTAGAGGACGGCACGTATACTGCAGATTTTGATACGGACAGCAGTATGTTCCATGCAAATGAGGCGTGTGACGGAAAAGGTACTTTAACTGTGAAAGATGGCGAGATGACCTTCCATGTCAGCCTTGCATCCAAGAAAATTGTAAATCTGTTTGTTGGAAAAGCAGAAGATGCAAAGAAAGATGGTGCACAGATTCTGGAACCAACTACAGACGAAGTGACATACAGTGATGGAAGTACAGAAGAAGTATATGGCTTTGATATTCCGGTAGAAGCAGTAGATGAAGAATTTGATCTGGCACTGCTTGGTGCAAAAGGTACATGGTATGACCATGTAGTAAGTATAGCAAATCCGACAAAAGTAGAATAAACCAATGGGGACGGAGTTTTGTGGCTCGTTAGAGCTACAAAACTCCGTTCTCGTCAGTTTAAACCGAATCAAGGAAGTGCCTTGCTTTCATTACGAATGTCCGCCGGACAAGAAGTTTGTTGTTTTGTGGTAAGAATTATGAGAATGAGGCGTATGTTACCCCGGAAGAAAAGAAGCAAGCTGAATCCGTGGTAAAGTATCGAGAAAAAGCAGAGAATATTCTATTTTAAAAATATGTGAACAAGCTTGTTGTGCAGAGCGCGATATGGCTGGTATCTCATTGGCAGATCCAGCCATGTTTTTTTATCCACAATGCTTTTGTAATGACTGAAAGTATCGAAGCCATCCTTTCCATGATAAGATCCCATACCACTTTCCCCGAATCCGCCAAATCCCATTTCACTGGTGGCAAGATGAATAATGGTATCATTGATACAGCCACCGCCGAATCCACAACGAGAAGTGACTTTCTGCACGGCATCCTGATCTGAGGTGAAGAAGTACAGAGCCAGTGGATGTGGCATGGACTGAATCCTGCTGATCGCTTCATCCAGATTCTGGTAGGTCAGGATCGGAAGAACCGGTCCAAAGATTTCCTGCTCCATGACAGCATCCTGGAAAGTGACCTGATCCATAATAGTAGGGGCAATCTGCAAAGCAGCAGGGTTCCTTTCTCCGCCGATGACAACTTTTGCAGGATCAATCAGACCGCAGATACGCTGAAAATGTTTCTCGTTGATAATTTTCCCATAATGTTTGTTATGCAGAGGATCTTTTCCGAACTGCTTCCGAATCTGGCAGATGAGTTCTTTTAACAGAGCGTCTTTGATGGACACATCACAGTAGATATAATCAGGTGCCACACAGGTCTGTCCACAGTTCAGATATTTACCGAATACAATTCTTTTGGCAGCCAGTTTCAGATTCGCACTTTTGTCCACAATACACGGACTTTTTCCACCCAGTTCAAGGGTTACAGGAGTCAGATGGTCTGCTGCTTTTCGCATCACTTCTTTACCGACAGCCTGGCTTCCGGTAAAGAAAATATAATCAAACTTTTCATTCAGGAGACAGGTGTTTTCTGCGCGTCCACCGGTAATAACAGAAACATATTCCTGAGAAAAACATTCACTGATCATACGGTAAATGACAGCACTGGTATTTGGAGAATAGGCACTTGGTTTGATCACAGCAGTATTTCCTGCCGCAATGGCATCTACCAGTGGTTCGATGGTCAGCAGAAACGGATAATTCCACGGACTCATAATTAGAACCACACCATGAGGGGATGGTTTGCGATAACTTCTGGAAGGAAACTGAGCCAGAGGAGTGTGCACACGCTGTTCCTTTGCAAACGAACGGATATGTTTTAACATATACGAGATTTCGCTTAAAGTCAGACCGGTTTCGCACATATAGCTTTCAAAATCACTTTTGCCCAGATCTTTTCGGATGGCATCATGGATCTCAGTTTCATATTTTAAAATGGCGGATTTTAGTTTTTGCAGGGACTGGATACGAAATTCCACATCCAGAGTACTTCCGGTAAGAAAAAAATGACGCTGTTCGTTTATAATACAGCGGATTTCTGATTCAGTCATAAGGCACCTCCTGCAGTGACTCAGTGATCACTGTAATGTTGCTTTTTTCTGGTTTTGTCTCTCACATCATACCCTTTCTGAAATCAGTTTGTCAATGTAAGGATGGTCGTATCTGCGATGAAAACCTAAAAGAAACCTTAACAAAAAGTTCACAATTTTAAGATAGGAAAAAGAGGGGTTACATGCTATACTGGGATAGACAACAAAACCTGATATAGATTGTTCTGATGGCATATCAGATGGAGGATAGATAAGATGAGAAGGAACTGGAAAAGAGGGGCGGCAGCATTGCTGACAGCTTCTATGTTGTTTTCGAATATCAGTATAACAGGTCTGGCAGAAGAAGCATCCGCACAGGCAGAAGAAGCATCCGCACAGGCAGAGGAAGCACCTGCCCCGACTACAGAAGCACCGACGGAAGCACCGGCTCCGGCTACGGAGGCACCGACGGAAGCACCGGCTCCGGCTACAGAGGCACCGACAGAAGCACCGGCTCCGGCTACAGAAGCACCGACAGAAGCGCCTGCCCCTGCCACAGAGGCACCAACAGAAGCACCGGCTCCGGCTACAGAAGCACCGACGGAAGCACCGGCTCCCGCTACGGAGACATCAACGGAAAAACCGACTGATACAGAAAAGAAGACGGAAAAAGAGACAGAAGATGGCATTTATACAGTAGAAGAAAAAGAGTATACCGTAAGCGTAGAAGTGCCGGATGACTGCAAGATCCCAGATGGTGCCAGCCTGGTAGCCAATATCGTGAAGAAGGACAGCAAAGAGGCAAAAGAAGATCTGAAGCTGGCTCAGGAAGCAGCAGGGGATGATACAGAGATAGCCGGTTATCAGATCTATGATCTGCATTTTGAAAAAAATAAGAAAGAGATAGAACTGACACCGAGAGAAAAAGCAGATATTAAGGTGACGATTGCGATCGATAAGAAGGAATTCCAGAAAGATCTGAAAGAAGAAGGTCTGGAAGTATTTCATATTCGTGATCTGACAGAGGAAGAACTGGAAAAACTGAAAAAAGAAGAAAGCGAAAGTCAGGAACAGGATCAGACAGAAAAAGAAGTAACACAGACAGCAGAAAAGCTGAAGATCAAAAAGGCAGAAGAAAAAGACGGCAAAGAAACCATTACATTTTCGACGGATGGATTTTCAGATTACCTTTTTGCAGTAACAAAAGAAAAGCAGACCGAATCCGAGACAGCCAAAGAGACGGAAACGGAGGCACCGGAGACTTCTGCATCAGAAACTGCCGGGACAGAGACACAGCCAGATACTCCGGCGCAGTCAGAAGAGCCTGAGACGACCGCACCACAGATCGCTGTACGAGAAGGGGAAGCACAGATCACACAGGCAGATCTTACGCTGACGATGAAGATGACAGGAACAAAGACAACTGCAAAGGATCTGGTGCTCACAGCGACGAATATTGGAGATCTGCAGGCGGCGGTACAGGCTCTGGGTACTTCAGCGAAAGAACTGAAGGTGACACAGGGAACCGGTGCGAATGAAAAAGACGTAGCTGGTGTGACCATCGAGAAAAATTGTATTACGATTCCGGCTGCAGCATTAGAGAACGGAACAACACTGCACATTGCCAATCTGCCGGTAAACGGTGACGGAGCCACAGCAGAAGCTCCAAAGACAGCCACATATACGATCCATGCCGGTGGAAATTTTGTGACAAATATAGGATTTTCTGTCACATCTGATTACTATACTGTTTATAAGAATGCAGAGGGAACACTGCTTCCTTCCACAGATGGCAGTTGCACAGTCAGCATGGAGAAGAGTCAGGGACTGACAATAGAAAATGTTTATTCCGCTGTTACAGTTTCTGCGTCAGACAAAGATAAAACAGACAGTAAGTTTGCCGGTATGTCATTTTCAGTCGTTCCGGATGGTGCAACTGCGCCGGTTTATACAGTGACAGCCGACGACAGTGGCAAGGCCATGGTCAGAGGGCTTCCGGCAGGCAAATATACCGTGACCGGGGATGCAGGTACGATTCCGAAAAAATATAAATCAGAAGCAAAAAGTCAGGAAATCACAGTGGACGAGTCAGGCAATCTGTCATCAGCAGTCAATCTGACCTATAGTACCATGACGCTTACCCTGAAGGCAATAAACAGCAGAAGCGGTAAACCACTTGCCAATGCAAAGATTACAGTGAAGAAGGCAGACAAAACGGTGGCTTTTGAGACAACAGACAGTGAAGGACTGGCAAAAGTAACCGGTGTGTTGGAACGCGGTGAAAAATACACGATCTCCCAGACCAGAATGAACGGATATTACAGCGCAGCCAGCAAGAATCTGAGCAGCGGTACCTATACGGTAAACGCGGCAGGAGAAGATCCGATCATTACCTTTTCCAGTCAGCCGACGGTTGTCAAAATCGGAGTGATTGACAATGTATCCAAGACTTCTCCGTATGCAGGAAGCTACGTAAAGGGTGCATCTGTTGCAATAAAAAAAGACGGTAAGGTTCTAGAGACGATCACGACAGAGGGACAGCTGGTGGAAGTAGTCGGCCTGCTGAATCCGAACACAAAATATCAGATTGTCCAGACAGCAGCTCCGGCAGGATATATTGTGGGTGCTGTGACAGATTCAGGATCATACAGCGTCGGAAAGCAGATCAGTCTGTCATCCAAGACTAAAAAAGAGAAGATCGTAGAAATCTCAGCAGATACCGTGAAGGTTCTGGTGTCCAGAAAAGGCTATGACAGCAGAACGCAGGTGACCAAAAACGGTAAGAAAGCTTATGAATACACCAATCTGAAGCTCCTGTCAGGAGCAAAACTGGAGATCCGTGATAAGGATGGCAATGTGGTAAAAGATCAGAATGGTAATCCGATATCATGGACATCCAGTGAAAAAGGTGGCCATCTGGTGGAAGGTGTGCTGGCAGCCAGTACAGAATATACGTTGGTAGAGACTGGTGCACCGGAAGGATATGATCTGGCAGGATCAGGAGTATTCCATACCTATAAGAGCGGCAATCAGGCAGCAGTTACCATGCAGACCAGAAAAGCCAGCGGAAGCATCCGTGTAGTTATGCGAGCAGCTTATAAGGGCAGCGCGATAAAAGTAAACGGAACCTATTACTGTGCACTGTTTACAGATAAGAATCTGACAAAGCGATATACAGCAGCCGGTGTGCGCCGACTGACCATGACGACCAGCCAGGTTTATGCAGAAGTTACATTTGAAAACATTCCTGCAGGCGTATACTATGTGGCAGAGACAGACAAGGATGGCAATCCACTGAAAAACAATGCAACCTTCAAAGTCAATAATCCGACGGAAGGGCTGCATATGGATGCCAGCAAGGATCTGATCGCAGAGATTACCAATGACTTTGTTACAGAGCCTGCAGGTGCTCAGAAGGTATCGTCCAGCGAACTGAGAAATTCCTACCATGCAGAATATGCAGGATATGGCGGTTCAGCATCAGCGGCAGCAGAGCTTGCCGCCGGAGGAAATTCCGTACAGACCGGAGATACGACCAACGTTACTCTTTATCTGTCGATGCTGGCAGTAGCATGCCTGTTATTTGCGGCAGCAGTGATAGTAAGAAAACGCAGAAAAGAATAAAAGATCAGACACCCGGGAGTTGAACTGCAACATCAGCGTCCCGGGTGAGTTTATGAAAAATCGGATTGTTACATATTTGTAAAATAATGGAATGTAAGGAAAGTGTGAAAACAGACGGGTTTTCCTTTGACAAGGATATATCTCTGTGATAGAATTGTTACAACTATGTTAAATGATAACAGAATAGAGATCGGAAAACAGATAGTAAGACATAGTTTGACAAATAGATATAGAAAACTGATACCATCCAGATGCATGATAACTCTGTGGGTATCAGAGAGAAAAGATATAAGGGGTGCATAGAAGTGGATAAATACGAATACCAGGCAAAGCTGGAAGAAATTAAGAAACTGGTGGATAAAGAAGAATATGAAGAGGCAGCAGCGATTGCAGATACCATTGAATGGAAGAGAGTCAGAAGTGTACGTACCCTTTGCCTGGTAAGTGAGATCTATGAGATCGTTGGCCGGGCAGAAGACAGCAAGAATATTTTATATCGTGCATATAGACGTTCTCCTGGCAGCAGACAGATTCTGTATCGTCTGACAGAGGCATGTGTACAGACACAGGATTTTGATGATGCAGTAGAATATTATACAGAGTATGTGAATCTTGCCCCTCATGACAATAATAAATACATTTTAAAATATGAGATTTACAAAGGAAGAGGCTCTTCTATCGAAGAACAGATTCAGGTTCTGGAAGAACTGAAGAGTCAGGAATATACCGAGCAGTGGGCATATGAGCTGGCAAAGCTGTATGCACAGGCTGGTATGATTGACAAGTGTATTGCCGAATGTGATGATCTTGCACTGTGGTTCCACAATGGGGAGTATGTGGTTCAGGCACTGGAGCTGAAGAAGAAATATGCATCACTGACTCCGGAACAGCAGACCATTTATGACAATCCAAGCAGTATTGTAGACATGGAGACAAAGGAAGCAGCGATAGAAGCGGCGGTACCTACGCTGGATGAAGAGATTACCAAGGAACTGCCAAAGTCTGAGTCAGAAGTGATTGCCGACAGTATTATGATGAATACAGAAAAAGAGATTGCGGCAGCAGTTGCTGAACATAAAGAAGAAGCAGAGCAGGAAGCAAAGAAGGCAGAGCCGGCGAAGGCGAAGGATTTCAACAGTGTGGAGATGCAGAATGAACTGGCCAGCAGTATGCGTCAGATCCTGTCCGGAATGAGAGGAAGCAAGCCTGTGGCAGAACCGGAGCAGATGATGGCAGATACCGTTGCAGCAACCAGAGAAGAGGAGCCGGAAGAAGAACAGCAGATCGAAGGACAGATGTCCATTGATGATATTCTGACTGGCAGCGTGACAGAAGAAAAGCAGGAGTCACTTTCTCGGACAGCACCGGAAGTACCAAAAGCAGAAGCGGCGCAGCCACAGAAACCGACTATGATGCCGGATGAAGATATTTTAAATGCAGAGACGATCAATCTGTCTGAAAGCATTCATAAAGAGATTGGTGACCGTAATCTGCGTGCATATGCGGCAGAACTGGCAGCCAGACAGAAACAGGCAGAAGAAGTTAAGATTCCTGTTCCGGAACCGGTGAAAGAGCCGGTATTAAAAGAAGCACCGGTGATGAATACCAGAGTAGTAAAAGAGATGCCGGAAGCACAGCAGGTGGCAGAACCAGCAGTACAGTCTACCCGTGAAATGCCGGTAGAGCAGCTTCAGAAGCAGAGAACACCAAACGTGACAGAAGAAGCACCGGTACAGGAAGAGATTACGGAAGTGCCGCAGATGGAAGCAGCACAGCCGGAGACAGAGCAGAAGGAAGCGCCGACGCAGCAGGAGGCCGCACAGCCGGAAGCACTGCAGTCAGAGAATGAAGCTGAATCACAGCCAAAGATTGACCCAATGAGCTATGTGAGAACCGGACTGGATGAGAAAGAAAAGAGTATGCTTGGATTCTGGAGCAGCATTCGCGGTATCAATGAGCAGGTAAACGAAGTCGTGACGCTGATGATGCGCAGCATTCTGGCAGACAAGACATCTGCTCATGGAAATGTGCTCCTGATAGGAGATGCCGGAAACGGACGTACGACACTGGCCCTTGGTATTGCAAAAATTATCGGAAGATGTAAGGGACTGCAGAGTCAAAAGGTAGCAAAGATCTATGCAGAAGATCTGAACAGTAAAGATATTGCCGCAACGGTAAGCAAGATCGCAGGAGGTATTCTGATTATTGAAGAAGCGGGAGATCTCAGTGACAATGCAGCAGCGCAGCTGTCAATGGCAATGGATTTCAAGACAGATGGCCTGATTGTATTCCTTGAGGATGAAAGAAGATATCTGATGGATCTGCTGGGACGCAACCCTCAGCTGGCACAGAAGTTTGACATTACACTGAATGTACCGACATTGACCAATGATGAACTGGTAGAGTTTGGTAAATATTACGCTCTCCAGAATGACTGTGTTATGGATGATTCCGCCGTACTGACACTTTATGATGGTATTGGTGTGCTTCAGAATTCCGAACAGCCGGTAGCAGTTCTGGATGTGAAAGAGATTATGGATAAGGCGATCAAAAAAGCGAACAAGTTCAGCCTTGGAAAGCTGTTTTCTACAGTATCAGGAAAGCGGTACGATGCAGAAGACCGTATCATTATCAAAGGCAAATATTTCGGAAAAATCAAATAATTCCGGTACTATAAATGTACACAAATTTATACCTTGTAAAATTGGCAGGTTGCTGATTTTACAAGGTTTTTTGTATTTTCCTTGACATGAAATATACCGTTCGGTATACTGGTCTTGAGACAACAAAAGCATGGACAGTTATGAAAAGAGAACTGCCGGACAGGTGATGGAGAGCAGAAGAATGGACAATCGTGAAAACATACTGACATGTGCCTTAGAACTTTTTTATCAGAAAGGCTATGATGCAGTCGGCATACAGGAGATCTGTCAGGCTGCCGGGATTACCAAGCCGACGCTGTATCATTATTTTGGAAGTAAATATGGACTGTTGGAGAAGCTTCTGGAGCGGGAACTTTCCGGGTTCATGGAGAGGATGAAGGAGAATGCCCGGTTTCAGAATAATATTGAAGAATCGTTGACTGCATTCGCAGGAACGCTCACTGATTTTGCCAATCAGAATCATGCAGCCTATATGTTGCTGATGGCATTTAGTTATTCTGCCAGAGAGAATGAAGTCTATCAGGCGGTACGACCTTATATTACGCAGTTATACAGTCTGACTGTTCAGCTTTTTGAGCAGGCATCAGGACAGTTGGGGAATATGAACGGACGGCAGAAGCAGTTTGCGATAGGATTTCTGGGACTGATCAATCATTATATTTTATTTCTTGGATATCAGGACAGCGATGAGAATTATACTGTATCAGAAGAACAGAAGCGAAGTCTGATACGTCAGTTTATGTATGGAATCTGGACATGACAGGAGAAGCTGCCAAAGCAGTGGTCATGAAGTTAAAAAAAGGGGGAAAGGATCATGGAATTAAAAGAAGTACGTATTGGAGAACTGGATCAGTATCTGTTTGGCCAGGGTACCCACTATGACATATATAAGAAGCTGGGAGCACATCTTGCGACCGATGAAGGAAAAAAAGGTGTTTATTTTGCAGTGTGGGCACCACATGCCGCACAGGTACATGTAGTAGGTGATTTTAACGAATGGGAAGAACAGGAAGCATATGAGATGGTTCGTGTAGGCGAAATCGGTATCTATGAGCTGTTTGTGGAAGGAATCGGAAAAGGAGAACTGTATAAGTTCCTGATTACGACTCAGGACGGAAGAAAACTGTACAAGGCAGATCCATATGGCAATCAGGCAGAATTCCGCCCGGGTACTGCATCCAGAGTGACAGATCTTTCAAAGCTGAAATGGGCAGATGCCAGATGGATCAAGGCGAGAGAAAAGCAGAACGTGGATGAGATTCCGATGGCGATTTATGAAGTACATCCTGGCTCCTGGAGAAAACATCCGATGACAGAAGAAGATCCGGATGGATTTTACAATTATCGGGAGCTGGCTCATGAGCTGACCGAGTATGTAAAGGATATGGGATATACGCATGTAGAGCTGATGGGTATTGCAGAGCATCCGTTTGACGGTTCCTGGGGATATCAGGTGATCGGTTATTATGCACCGACAGCCAGATACGGTACACCGGAGGATTTCCAGTATATGGTAAATTATTTCCATAAAAATGGAATCGGTGTGATTCTGGACTGGGTACCGGCACATTTTCCAAAGGATGCGGCAGGACTGGCCGACTTTGACGGTCAGGCTCTCTATGAATATGCAGATCCAAGAAAAGGAGAGCATCCGGACTGGGGAACCAAGGTGTTCGATTATGCAAAAAATGAAGTAAAGAATTTTCTGATTGCAAATGCACTGTACTGGGTAGAGCAGTTCCATATTGACGGACTGCGTGTGGATGCGGTAGCTTCGATGCTGTATCTGGACTATGGCCGCAGCGCGGGCAACTGGGTACCGAATATTTACGGCGAGAATAAAAATCTGGAAGCGATCGAATTCTTTAAGCATCTGAATACAGTTGTGACAGGAAGAAATCATGGAACAATGATCATCGCAGAAGAATCAACTGCATGGCCGCAGGTAACCGGAAAACCGGAAGATGGCGGTCTGGGATTTACGATGAAATGGAATATGGGCTGGATGCATGATTTTCTGGATTACATGAAGCTGGATCCGTATTTCAGAAGCTATAATCACAACAAAATGACATTTTCCATGACGTATGCGTTCTCTGAAAAGTATGTACTGGTGCTGTCACACGATGAAGTGGTACATATGAAGGGATCTATGATCAATAAGATGCCGGGAGAATATGAAGATAAATTTGCCAATCTAAAGGCAGGATACAGTTTTATGATCGGTCATCCGGGCAAAAAGCTGTTGTTTATGGGACAGGATTTTGCACAGTTCCGTGAATGGAGTGAAGCGAGAGAACTGGACTGGTATCTGCTGGCAGAGGAAAAGCATATCCAGATGAAGGAATATGTGAAAGAACTGCTCCATCTGTATCAGGACAGCCCGGCATTATATGAAACGGATGATAACTGGGAAGGATTTGAGTGGGTCAATGCAGATGATAATACCCGTAGTATCTTCAGCTTTGTCCGTCATTCTAAGGATGGAAAGAGCAACCTGCTTTTTGTGGTGAACTTTACACCGGTAGAACGTCCGGATTATCGTGTGGGTGTACCACAATCCGGAAGCTATAAGCTGGTCCTGAACAGCGATGAAGCGCGTTTTGGAGGAACCGGAGAAAAGAAGGCAAAAAGCTACCGTTCCAGAAAAGAAGAATGTGATGGTAAGCCATATTCGATCGGATATAGTCTTCCGGCATATGGAGTAGCTGTCTTCCAGTATGAGAAAAAAGACGCAGCAGCCAAAAAGACAACAGCCAGAAAAAGTGCTGTAAAGAAAGTGACTGCAGAAAAGAAAGAAGATACAGCAGTCAAAAAGACGACAGCCAGAAAAAGTGCTGTGAAGAAAGAAACAACAGAGGTAAAAAAGACGGTGGAGAAAAAGCCTGCCGTTAAGAAAAAAGCATAAAAGAGACAGACGCCCTGCCGGAATGAGAATATTCTGGCAGGGTGTACTTTATCTGGAAAAAATGAATATCCTGTGGTAGACTGAAGCCAGAATGAGGCACAGTAAACGGACTTTTATGGGGAAAAAAGGGGAAAGACAGTGAAAAAAATGCAAAGATGTCACAAAGAAAAAAAGCGCATATGGCAAAGACTGCATCCGGGTATTCTGTTAGGCTTGTTGCTTGTGATGCTATCTGGTGTGGGAAATGTGCAGGCATCAGACTGGCCGACAGAAGGACAGGATGGTATATTGGCAGACGGAAGTCTTCAGCCCAGGGCAGGAACAGAAAGCTCCGGTCAGAAAGGAAGATCTTCTGACGGAACACTGAGGCTCTATCGAAACAGTGTGACAGCCTATTATGGTGCACAGCTTGAGACTGCAAATGAGCAGGCAGTGTATGCGGAACTGATTGTCGCAGATCAACAGAACCGGATCAAAGGAGCAGTATCGCAGAGCAGTTCCATTGAGATACCACTGGCCAGTCCTGTGGTACTTCCGTCCACAAACAGTACCACTTCAGCTGCCTATCGGACACTCTGCAGTGAAGTGGGAAAGGCAATAGATGCATTTTTATTTGATTATAATGAAAACTACTGGATTTTTGGATATCGCTGGATACCGGAAGGAAGCAGCAACAAAATCAGCAGGCTTCGCGTATGGTTTACCGATTATTACAGCGACATCCGTTCTGAACTGAATCTGACCGATGCAGAGCTGAAGAATCTGGAACAGAAGGTAACAGGAAACAGTCGATATGAAATAGTGAAAAAAGCCTATGAAGAAGTGATTCGTCTGGTGGTTTATCCCAGTGATGAGAAATTGGCATATCACACGATCACCGGAGGTTTGCTGAATAAATATGAACATAAAGGGGTCTGTGACTGCTATGCCAGACTGTTTAAACTGTTGTGTCAGAAAAAGGGAATTGCCTGTATCATGGTAGCCGGAGGCTCTGATATGCTGGAAGGCGAAGTACAGATGGACCATATCTGGAACTATGTACAGATGGAAGACGGTAAATGGTACCTGGTGGACTGTACCTGGGACGATCTGGGTACCTCTACGCCACGAATGACACATTTTCTGGCGGGATATCGTACGCCTGGTCTGTATTCCGAAACGGTGGGACAGAATCATCTGGCTGCGGGAAGGTTTACGAACAACAATTATACCGCATTTTATGTACCGCAGTTGTCAGAAAATGCTTATCAAAAGAATGGCAGCTACAGTACAATCCCTATGGGAGCCACTCTGACACCGGGCAGTCTGACAATGGATATGGGAAAAAGCAGCAAACTGACAGCACAGCTTTCTCCGTCGGAGGTTCCGTCAGACAAGCTGAAATGGAGCAGCTCCAATACCGCTGTGGCCAGTGTGACGGCAGTAGGCAGTGCCAGTCAGGCTTATGTGACTGCCATGGGAGCCGGAACGGCACAGATTACGCTTTCTTATGAATCTAGAGTGCTGGCCTCCTGTCAGGTGACGATAAAAGAAAAAAAGACGGCAGGATCCTATCAGCTTGGTTTAAACGCGACCAGTCTGCCGATGCAGGTAAAGAAAACAACGAAAGCACTTAAGGTGACCAGCATACATGCCGGTGACAGTATCAAAGCCTGGAAGTCTTCGAACAGCAGAGTGGTAAAAGTGGATCGAAGAACCGGCAGGCTGACAGCACTGAAAAAAGGAACGGCAGTGATTACCGTGACCAGTCAAAAGGGAGGCAAAGCATCCTGCAAGGTAAAGGTGCAGAGCGGAAAAGTGGCCACGAAGAAACTGAAGTTGAAAAAAACCTGCGTGGAATTGAAAAAAGGTAAAAGCTTTTCTATAAAATATACCCGTGTACCACTGACTGCAAATGACAGACTGACTTATAAATCATCCAATAAAAAGATCGCGACTGTCAGTGCGCGTGGAAAGATAAAGGCGAGAAAGAAAGGAACGGCAACGATTACAGTTCGAAGTGCCAGCGGAAAGACTGCAAAACTGAAAGTAAAAGTAAAATAAGAGAAGAAACAGATACACAGAAAGAAGCATAATGGCGGTATTCTGGCATATACTTACACAAATAAAAGGGCAGGTGGAGTATGTCAGAATATCGCCATTTTATAGCATATATTTATGAATATGAAGATGGAAAAAAGAAGGGGAACGCAGGATTTGTAAAAGTGAGCATGCGAAGCGGTGTCTGCCGGATGCAGCTGAACATACACAGTGGCAGGAAAGAACTGACAGAATGTCGGATTTATGGATTCTTCCATGAAGAAGAAACGTTGTATGGTATTTTGATGGGGAAGGCAGGAATACGGGGAGGCATCTGTAACAGCACGGTTGTGACACAGGAAAAAGTATTTCTGGAACAGGGGTTTTCTTTTGCTCAGGTCAGTGGACTGTGGATACAGGCCGGAAAGAATGAAAATGAGATATCAGCCAGCTTTCTCACAGTGTGGGATGAACGACCGGTGGATGGCAAAAAGCTGATAACAGAAAGACCTGTCATACATCAGGAAAATACAGAAACGATCACGCTTCAGCAGGATAAAAATACAGAAAATCCGGCAGAGGGCGATGACCAGGAACTGGAAGCACAGAATCAGGAGCAGGAACCGACACAGATGCACAGTCTGCATGACCGGTGGGAACAGTTTCAGTATCATTATCCGCAGGTTACACCTTTTGCAGATAATGAGATTACGAAATGCATTCAGATTGCTCCGAAAGATATCACATTTCTGGGAGAAAAAGAAAGGAACTATGCGGTCTGTCCTTTTGTAAGACAAAAATACATGAAATATCACCATCTGCTTCTTGGACTGCATGAAAATGGGAAATACATACTGGCAATACCGGGGCTGAACAGAGGAATACAGGACCGAAATCTGGCTGCCATGTATGGATTTCCGGAATTTAAAGAGACAGAAGATGCATCATTTGGATACTGGTATTGCTTTTTATAAAAATTTAAAATATATATGCAACAAAACCGGAAATATTTCACACTATATAAATGAACAGATGCAAAGGAGAAATAGAATGGAAAAAGAAACAGCACTTGTACGGCAGGCGCAAAGGGGAGGAGTATCTGCCTTTGCCGCTTTGTATCAGGAATACTACCTGGATCTGTACCGTTTTGCTCTGTATACATTAAAGAATTGTCATGATGCAGAGGATATAGTCAGTGATACAGTGGCGGATGCCTGGGCACAGATCGGCAGTCTGAGAAAAGCAGAGTCATTTAAAAATTGGATATTTCGTATACTTTCCAATAAATGCAGAATGAAGCTAAAGGATTATCTGAATAAGACAGAGGAGATGCCGGAAGATCTCAAGGCAGCAGGCAGAGATGCCGAGGAGGATGCAGATGTGCGTGCTGCCTTTGCCAGACTGGGGGATGAAGAACGACTGATTCTGTCGCTGAATCTGTTCGGTGGTTATACCAGCAAAGAGATTGGCAGGATCATGGATCTGAACGAGAATACCGTTCGGTCCAGACAAAAACGGGCATTGGAAAAAATGGCAGAGTATTTGGAAAAGTAGGAGGAAACCAGAATGGATCAGAAGGAATTACTGGATAAGATCAGACATTCTGCGGAAAGTATAGAGATACCAGAGGAGCTGACACCGCAGAAGGTGGAGGAGAAACTGAAAAAAGAAGCACAGCAGAAAAAAACACAAAGGAGGAAGATCATGATCAGATGGATAGAAGCAGCGGCAGTGCTGGCACTGGTAGCAGCAGGCGGCACACAGACAGATTTTTACAAGCAGTGGAAGGAACCGGCAAATACGGCACTGACAAAAGAATATGAACCCACAGAAGAAACAGATATGACAGAAGAGGCAGCATCCACAGAAGAAACTGTGACATCAGGAGAACTTCGACAGGCTGGAAGTGAAGAGGAACTTTATGATACACTTCAGGAGTTGCAGAATCAGACAGGCAGTTATGCACGGGGAGGCGATATCATGCTTCTGGAAGAGGAAGCTGCGACTTCTGTTGCCATGGATGCAGGAGCATCAGACAGTACTGCCGGCAGACAGGAGTCTGTATCGGGAGATTATTCAGAAACCAATGTGCGGGAAGCCGGTGTGGATGAAGGAGATGTGGTGAAGACAGACGGCAGTTATCTGTATATTCTGAAGTCGTCAGGCAGTGTGAGAATTGTGGATATCAGAGAAGCAAAGATGAAGGAAATTGCAGAGATTCGGCCGGAAAAGCTGAATGAAGTCATCGAAGATCTGTATCTGGACAATGACCGCCTGATGCTTGTTACCAGCGGATATGAAAGCAGTATGGAGGAAAGTGAGACAGACACCTACACCGTAAACAGATATACCTATACAGCACTGTCCGTATATGATATTACGGATCGCGAGCAGCCAAAGATGACCGGAAGAATGAGTCAGGAAGGTTCTTACCGTCAGAGCAGGAAAAACGGAGAATATATATATCTGCTGACACAGTACAGTCCGTCTGTAAGAGATCAGATAGAAGACAGCAGTGTGATGCCGCTGGTAAATGAACAGAAGCTGGAAGTTTCGGATATCTATCTGCCGGAGCAAGCATGCCAGTCAGACTATCTTGTGGTATCAGGAACAGATATCCGGGATCCGGAAAATGTGATCAGTTCCAAAGCAATTGTATCCGGTGCGCAGGACTTTTATATGAGCAGCGACAGTCTGTACATCTGTAACAGCAACTGGCAGAACGGAAAAAGCAGTACAGAGATTCTGCGGTTTGCATGCAGTGATGGGAAGATTACAGCCGGTGCCGTGTGCGAATTGCCGGGTTATCTGAATGATACCTTTTCACTGGATGAATATAAAGGCTATCTGCGAGTTGTTGTAACAGAAGATGACGACCGGGAAAGCAACAGCCTGTATATTCTGGATGAGAATATGCAGCTGACAGGTGCGATCCGGGATCTTGCAGATGGCGAGACGATTCGTTCAGCCAGATTTATGGGAGAGATGGCATATTTTGTTACATTCCGTCAGACAGATCCACTGTTTTGCGCAGATCTGTCCAATCCGAAAGATCCACAGATCCTCAGCGAACTGAAGCTTACGGGATTTTCTGCATATCTGCATCCATATGGAGATCATCTTCTGCTGGGCGTAGGGTATGAGGCAGATGAAGAGACCGGAAACCAGACTGGTGTGAAGCTGTCTATGTTTGACATTTCAGATCCACTGCAGATAAAAGAAGTGGATAAATATGTAATAAAAGATGCTTACTATCTGCCGGCAGATTATGACTATAAGGCAATTCTGGCAGACGGAGAAAAAAATCTGATCGGCTTTACCTGTGACGAAGAATATATGGTTTTTTCCTATGATGAAGAAAAAGGATTCCAGAACCTGCTGACGTATACGATGAGTGACTGGGCGTACTGGGACGGAGATGCCCGGTGCCGGGGCGTTTATGCCGGTGACCGGTTCTATATTGTGACACAGGAAGAGGTGCTGTGTTTTGATATGAATCAGGATTTTGAACTGACAGACCGGCTCTCCTGGAATTGACGGAATGCCCTTAAAAATGGTATAATTTTCCTGTTGCGGGGGCATTTCTCCACAACAGAAAAATGATGGTTGCAGGAGGATAAGCACGATGGCAGAAGAAAGACAGGAACTTACAGAAAACACAGAGACAACAGCACGTACAGAGAGTATGGCTGACTTTGAAGAAGAACTGAATGCATCTCTGAAACAGATACATGAAGGAGATGTGATTACAGGTACCGTAATTGATGTGACAGAGGATGAGGTAGTCCTGGATCTGAAATATTATACAGAAGGTGTAATCAGACGGGAAGATTTCAGTGCAGATCCGACTCTGAATTTAAAAGAAGCTGTGCAGGTGGGGGATGAGATTTCTGCAACTGTAGTCAGAAGAGACGGCGGACAGGGACAGATTATGCTGTCTAAAAAAGATGCGGCAAATTTGGTAGCCTGGGACAAGCTGAGAAGCCTGAAGGAAACACAAAGTAATATTCTGGTAAAAATAGCAGGAATTGTGAAGGCAGGCGTAATCGCATATGTGGAAGACATCCGTGGATTTATTCCGGCTTCCAAACTGGCTCTGGATTATGTGGATGAAGATGATCTGAATGACTGGCTGGGAAAAGAACTGGAAGTACGCGTGATTACTGTGGATGAAGCAGATGGCAAACTGGTACTTTCTGCAAAAGAGATTTTACGTGAAAAAGAAGCCGAGGAGAAAAAAGCACGTATTTCTAATGTACAGGTGGGACTGGTAACAGAAGGAAAAGTAGAGTCTATTCAGCCATATGGTGCATTTATTGATCTTGGAAACGGTCTGAGTGGTCTGGTACACATTTCTCAGATTTGCGAAAAGAGAATCAAAACACCGGCAGCAGTGCTTCATGTAGGAGATGAAGTCAAGGTAAAGGTGATTGCTGTGAAAGATGGCAAGCTGAGCCTGAGTATGAAGGCACTGCAGGATGTGGCAGCAGAAGAGATTCAGGAAGAAACAGTAGAATTACCAGAATCAGAAGAGCTGACTACCAACCTGGGGTCTTTATTTGCAAATATCAAATTGAATTAGAGGACGAAATGAAAAATGATCTGTGTCTGGATATAATTTACAAAAAAAATAATCATAATAAGAAAAAAATATAAAAAATAACAATAAAATTATAAAATGTTCATAGAATGTTCATAATTGGTTGTTATCATATAGACAGTCACAAGAGATGAGACAGACAAATAGATAAATTTTTTCATAATTGCCTCCGGTGTACCAGACACCGGGGGCACTCCTCATTTATAGGGGGATTATAAAGGGGGGTTGGGTGAAAAAAGTGGAAATGTATTGCAGGCGGAAGTATCAGTATGTTATATTGATGCGGAAAGGCAATTATTCTTTTGGTGGCAGCGAAGGAGTAAAATGCGGGAGGAACTATGGAAGAGAATTCAAAGAATCAGATTTATGTCATAGGGCATAAGAATCCGGACACAGACTCGATCTGTTCAGCTATTGCGTATGCATATTTAAAGAATCAGACAGACGAAAGGGAGTTTGTACCAAAGCGTGCGGGAAGCATCAGTACCGAGACGCAGTATGTGCTGGATCGGTTTCAGGTGGAAACACCGGGATATGTGCCAAACGTAAAGACGAAGGTCAGTGATATGGAGATTCGTCATACAGAGGGAGTAAAGAAGAGTATTTCCCTGAAGAACGCATGGACGATTCTGAATGAGACGAAGGGCACGACCCTTCCGATTGTGACAGAGGATAATATGCTGGAAGGTCTGATCAGCATTGGCGATATTGCCAGATCTTATATGGCGGTCATTGACAGTGCCATTCTTTCCAAGGCGCGTACCCAGTATAAGAACATTCTGGAGACGCTGGATGGAACTCTTTATGTGGGAGATGAAGAGGCATATTTTGAAAAAGGAAAAGTAGTAGTGGCAGCTTCCAGTCCGGAGGTCATGGAAGCGTACATAGAGCCGGACGATATGGTCATTCTTGGAAATCGTTATGAGACACAGCTTTGTGCCATTGAGATGAATGCAGGATGCATTATTCTCTGTGGAGATGCCAAGGTGACGAAGACGATTCAGATCCTGGGGCGGGAGAAGAACTGTACGATCATTGCTACACCGTATGATACGTATACGGTAGCACATCTGATCAATCAGAGTATGCCGATCAGTTACTTTATGAAGGCAGAGGATCTGATTCTGTTTCATGAGGATGATTTTACGGATGATATCAAGGATATTATGGCCAGCAAACGTCACAGAGATTTCCCTATACTGAACAAAAAGGAACAGTATGTAGGTACGATTTCCAGACGAAACCTGCTGGGAATCAAGAAACGACGACTGATTCTGGTAGACCATAATGAAACCACCCAGGCAGTGGACAATATAGAGGATGCACAGATCCTGGAGATTATTGATCATCACAGACTGGGGTCTCTGGAGACGGTCATGCCGGTATTTTTCCGAAATCAGCCAGTGGGATGTACGGCTACGATTGTATATCAGATGTTTTGCGAAAAAGGAATAGAGATTCCGTCTCATATTGCAGGATTGCTATGCGCAGCGATTATTTCTGATACACTGCTGTTCCGGTCACCGACTTGTACACCGGTGGATTGTGAAGCAGCCAGGTATCTGGCACAGAAAGCGTGCATTGACTGTGAGAGCTTTGCGGCTGAGATGTTCGAGGCCGGCAGCAATATGAAGAGCAAGACAGCAGAACAGATCTTTTTCCAGGATTTTAAAGTCTATGATGTGGAAAAGATGAGTGTGGGAGTGGCACAGATCAGCTGTATGGCAAAGTCAGATCTGGAGATTGCCAAAGCGAAGTTAAAAGAATATCTGGAAAAGGCAAGAAAGGAACAGAGACTGAATATGCTGTTCTTTATGCTGACGGATATTATGAGCGAGACTACGGAATTGTTGTGCGAAGGAGACGGAGCAGAGCGCACTGCGAAAGAAGCATTTGGCGTAGAAACGGAAAACGGAGCGGTGATACTGCCAAACGTGATTTCCAGAAAGAAACAGCTGATACCGAGTCTGCTGAGCAAACTGCAGAAATAGAAAGGAAGAAATACGAAAAACGAGACATGAGAATGTTTCGTTTTTTGTGTTATGGATAAGAAAAAGACAGGAGATAAATTATATGGGAAAACAGATATGGAAAGCAGGAAATATGGTATATCCGCTGCCGGCAGTGATGGTGAGCTGCCAGAGACCCGGTGAAAAAGCCAATATCATTACCGTAGCGTGGACGGGAACGGTCTGCACAAATCCGGCTATGCTTTATATTTCGGTTCGCCCGGAGCGGTATTCCTATGATATCATTCGGGAGACTGGGGAATTTGTGGTGAACCTTACCACAGAAAAACTGGCCAAAGCAACCGATTTCTGCGGTGTACGCTCTGGCCGTGATGTGGATAAATTCAAAGAAATGAATCTGACGGAGGAGGCGTCCGTGCAGATTCAGGCCCCGTGTATTGCACAGTGTCCGGTTAATATTGAATGCAGAGTAAAAGAGGTGCTGGAGCTTGGATCTCATCATATGTTTCTGGCAGAGGTACTGCAGGTACATGTAGACGAAGCTTATATCGATGAAAAAGGAAAATTCCATCTGAATGATACCGGACTGATGGCATACTCCCATGGGGAATATAAAGCTTTGGGAGAACGGCTGGGAACATTTGGGTATTCCGTGAAAAAGCCGGCAAGAAAGAAAAAGCGATAGCAGAAGAATTGGAATTTGACATGTTACCACGTTATTCGATAATCGCATTAGTGCGATAAAGTATTTGAATTAGACAAAACGCTCCTTACGGGATATAATATCTATAATGTGTGGTACGCGAACAGATGTACACGAATCGCGTACACGGAAGGAGAGTTATTATGAATAAACTGAAAACCGCCGTTGTAATGACGATGGCAGCGGCAAGTGTACTGGGAGTATCAGCTATGGCTTCTGATCTGAATGTCATGGTTGAAACACCGGTGGAATCTCTGGATCCACAGATCGCAACAGACGGTACTTCTTTTGAGGTAATTGCAAATTATACCGATGGTCTGATGCAGATGGATGCAGATGGAAAAGCCGTAGAAGCACTGGCAGAATCCTATGAAGTCTCTGATGATGGTACCGTTTACACCTTCCATATCCGTGAAGATGCAAACTGGAGCAACGGAGAACCGGTTACTGCAGCCGACTTTGTATTTGCGTGGCAGAGAGCAGTAGATCCGGATGTTGCATCCGAATATTCTTACATGTTAAGTGATATCGGACAGGTTAAGAATGCAGCAGAGATCATTGCCGGCGAAAAAGATAAGAGTGAGCTTGGCGTGACAGCAGTGGATGATAAAACACTGAAGGTAGAATTGAATGTACCGGTCAGCTACTTTACTTCTCTGATGTACTTCCCGACATTCTATCCGGTAAATGAAGCATTCTTTACAGAATGTGGAGATACTTTCGCAACCAGTCCGGATACCGTATTGTCAAACGGTGCTTTTGTTATGGATGACTATGAACCTGCAGCTACAGCGTTCCATCTGACAAAGAATGAAGATTACTATAATGCAGATTCTGTTTCACTGGATGGACTGAACTATCAGGTAATTCAGGATTCTCAGACTGCACTGATGAGTTATCAGACAGGTGCTCTGGATATTACACTGGTAAACGGAGAACAGGTTGATCAGGTAGAAGATGATCCTGAATTCGCATCGGTAGGTGCCGGATATCTCTGGTATGTGAGCCCTAATATCTCAGCAGTGGAAGAACTTCAGAACCTGAATATCCGTCTTGCCCTGACTATGGCGCTTGACCGTGAAGCAATCACAAATGACGTATTAAAAGACGGTTCTATTCCTACTTATACAGCAGTGCCGATGCAGTTTGCAGCAGGTCCTGACGGATCAGATTTCTCTGAAGATCAGGAAAAATTCGCAGATGTATGTGCATCCGATCCGGAAAAAGCAGCTGAATACTGGGCAAAGGGTCTGGAAGAACTGGGAACAGACAGTATTGAACTGGATATGACAGTAGATGCGGATGATGCACCACAGAAGGTTGCAACAGTCCTGAAAGAGCAGTGGGAGACTACACTTCCTGGTCTGACAGTAAATCTGGTCGTAGAGCCGAAGAAACAGCGTGTAGAAGACATGCAGGATGGAAACTATGAAGTAGTTCTTACCCGTTGGGGACCGGACTACGCTGATCCAATGACATATCTTGGTATGTGGGTAACAGATAATTCCAACAACTATGGTCTGTGGAGCAATACAGATTATGATGCAATGATTGATGAATGTACGACAGGTGATCTGTGTACGGATCCGGAAGGACGCTGGGCTAAGATGTATGATGCAGAGAAGATCGTCATGGACGATGCAGTGATTTTCCCTCTGTATACCGCAGCAAATGCACAGATGATCTCCAGCAAGGTGACTGGTCTGGAGCAGCATCCGGTAGCACTGAATCGTGTCTACAAGAATGTTGTAAAAGAAGACTAAAATATCTTTTCAGAAAAGGTGTGAAAGCCGCACGGAGGGAGAAAGTCCTTTCGTACGGCTTTTAGTCGCAATAAGCATTCTGTACAAATTTTTCAGACAGGAGAAGAAAAGTGAAAAAGTATACTTTAAAACGAGTGCTGACATTTATCTTTACATTGCTGGCTATTTTGCTCATCTTATTTATTTTGATGCAGCTGATGCCGGGCTCTCCGTTCAACGATGAAAAACTGAACGCAGATCAGCGGGCAGCACTCTATGCAAAATATGGCCTGGACCGGCCGATTATCGTTCAATTTCTGAATTATGTTAAAAATATGCTGAGAGGTGATTTTGGTGTCAGTTATAAGATCTCCAAAAATACACCGATTTCTCAGTTGATCCAGACACGTCTGCCAATCTCCATCGGAATCGGTGGAATGGCAGTAGCCCTTGGTGCTGTTGTGGGTCTGCTTCTCGGACTGCTGGCAGCTCTGAAGCATGATACCATCTGGGATACACTGGCAACCATCATATCGGTTATTGGTGTTTCTGTGCCATCTTATGTATTTGCACTGGCACTGAGTTATAATTTCGGATTTAAGCTGCAGTGGTTCCCGATGCTGTTCAGTCAGAAAGATATTATGGGATCCAGTGTCCTGCCAAGTATTTCACTGTCCATGTTTACGATGGCCTCGATTGCACGTTTTACGCGAAGTGAGATGCTGGAGGTGCTGGGAAGTGATTATATGCTTCTGGCGGAAAGTAAGGGCTTATCTGGTCCGGCACTGATATTCCGGCACGCTCTGAGAAATGCTCTGATTCCGATTGTAACGGTACTGGCACCATTGATTGTGGATTTGATGACCGGATCGTTGGTTGTGGAAAAGATTTTTGCAATTCCAGGTGTGGGAAGTCTGCTGGTGAATGCAATTCAGTCCAATGATTACAATGTAGTCATCAGCCTGAGCTTTATTTATTCGGCAATGTACATCGCAATTATGCTGGTGGTAGACCTTCTTTATGGAATCATTGATCCAAGAATCCGACTGGCAAAGAAAGGAGATTGACGTAATGAGTGAACAGACAATGAAGACAGTACAGAGTACTTACGTTCCGACAGACGCTGATTTCCGGCTGAAGGACAATGCAGGGGAGATCGCCATTGATACCAATTTTTCGGCGCAGAACTTCTGGAAAGACGTGTTGATTCGTTTTATCCGCAAGACGAGTGCTCTGGTCGGACTGTTTCTGATTATTGTGATTTCCCTGCTGGCAATTGTCGGACCAGGCATGAATGAATATACTTATTCCGGACAGGAACTGAGCCAGAAGAATTTTGCACCTCGTGTACCTGGACTGGAAAAACTGGGTATTTTTAATGGTGTGGAAAAAATGACTACATCATCAGGAACAAAAGAATTTGATAAATATACAGAAAATGATCTGCCTGATGTATATTATTGGTTTGGAAGTGACAATTTCGGCCGTGACATCTGGACACGTACCTGGGAAGGTGCCAGAGTTTCTCTGATCATAGCGGTTGCAGCTGCTCTGATTGATATGATTATTGGAATGAGTTATGGATTGATTTCCGGCTATTTTGGCGGACGAACAGACATGATCATGCAGCGTATTCTGGAAATCGCCAACGGTATTCCGAGACTGGTTATTGTGACACTACTGCTTCTGGTCTTAAAGCCGGGTATGCTGACCATTATTTTTGCACTGATGCTTACTGAATGGGTAGGCATGAGCCGAATCGCCCGTGCAGAAATGCTGAAGCTGAAGGAGCAGGAATTTGTTCTGGCATCCAGAACTCTGGGCGCAGGACATTTCTTTATCATTTTTAAACAGATTTTACCGAATATTATCGGACCGATCATTACACAGGTAATGTTTTCGATTCCGACAGCGATTTTTACAGAGGCATTTTTAAGCTTCGTAGGTCTTGGTATTCCGGTGCCGCAGTGTTCCCTGGGATCCATGATTTCAGAAGGATTTAACAGTTTTACTACGCATCCGTTTCAGATTATCCCGCCGGTTATCGTTATGGCGCTGCTGATGCTGAGCTTCAACCTGGTAGCAGACGGACTTCGTGAAGCACTGGATCCGAAACTGAAAGAAATGTGAGGTGCGTACAGATGTCAGAAACAAAAGAAAAGATTCTTAAAATCAATGATCTTGATATTACATTCAAGACCACAGCCGGTCCGGTGCATGCAATCCGCGGTGTAAATATTGATCTTTATAAAGGCGAGACAGTGGCCATTGTAGGGGAGTCCGGATCTGGTAAGTCCGTTACCATGAAGGCGGCTATGGGCATTCTGGCTTCCAATGCAGTGGCAGGAAAAGGAAGCATAGAATTTACCTATGCCCATGCAGATGGAAAAAAAGAAACGGTGGATATCCTGACGAAGGATAAAAAATGGATCCGAAAACATATCAACGGAAAACGAATTGCCATGGTATTTCAGGATCCGATGACCAGTCTGGATCCGACCATGACGATTGGCAAACAGATCATGGAGGGCATGATCTGGCACTTTAAGACGCCGAAAAAAGAAGCCTGGAATAAAGCAGTAGAGCTGTTGAAAGAGGTTGGCATTTCAGATGCGGAAAAACGTATGAAAAACTATCCGCATCAGTTATCCGGAGGTATGAGACAGCGTGTAGTCATAGCAATTGCGCTGGCCTGCAATCCGGATCTGCTGATCTGTGATGAACCGACAACTGCATTGGATGTTACCATTCAGGCAAAGATTATTGAACTGATTAAAAAGATTCAGGATGAACGTGGTATTTCTGTTATTTACATTACCCACGATCTGGGCGTAGTAGCGAAGGTGGCTGATTATGTCAATGTCATGTATGCCGGTAAGATTGTGGAAAAAGGTACGATAGATGAGATTTTCTATGATCCGAGACATCCGTATACCTGGGGACTTCTTTCTGCCATGCCGGATTTAAATACGGATGATCACAGACTGTATACCATTCCAGGTTCTCCGCCAAATCTGCTTCATGAAAAAAGCGGTGATGCATTTGCGCCTCGTAACCGCTATGCACTGGAGATTGATGATAAGCTGGAGCCGCCGATGTTCCAGATCTCAGATACTCATTATGCAGCGACCTGGCTGCTGGATGAACGGGCACCGAAGGTAGAGATGCCGGCAGAATTGAAAGCACGAATTGAACGAATGAAGGAGGAGGCAGAAAAAAATGGCAGTGAATTATAATGCAGAGCCGATCCTTACCGTCAAAGGCTTAAAACAGTATTTCAAAGTCAGCAGTACCTTTACTGTAAAGGCTGTGGATAACGTATCTTTTGAGATTTATCCGGGAGAAACCTATGGGCTTGTGGGAGAATCTGGTTCCGGAAAATCTACCATTGGACGAAGCGTGATCCGTCTGTATGACCCGACTGCCGGAGAGATCCGATTTAATGGAATGGACATCAGCGGAAAACTTTCCAGAACAGAAAATCAGGCACTTCGCACCCAGATGCAGATGATTTTTCAGGATCCGATGGCATCCTTGAATCCAAGAAAAAAAGTGCGTGATATTCTGGGAGAAGGTCTGGATATTCATCATTTGTATAAAACAAAAGAAGAAAGAGAAACCATCATCAAAAATATTCTTGCGAAAGTGGGATTGGCACCGGAACATGCGGCACGTTATCCGCATCAGTTCTCCGGCGGACAGCGTCAGCGTGTGGGAATTGCCCGGGCACTGATTATGAATCCCAAACTGATTATTGCAGATGAGTGTATATCAGCACTGGATGTGTCAATTCAGGCCCAGGTAGTCAATCTGATGAAGGATATTCAGGAAGAAACCGGACTGGCATATCTGTTTATTGCGCACGATCTGTCGATGGTAAAATATATTTCTGACCGTATTGGAGTGCTTCATCTGGGACATTTACTGGAGACAGGTACTACGGATGAGATTTTCTCCAATCCGGTACATCCATACACCAGAAGCCTGTTATCTGCGATTCCGGAACCAAATCCGAGGCTGGAAAAATACCGTAAGTCTGTAACATATGATTACAGAACCAGTGGCATTGATTATAATGTGGGAAGCTATCATAATATGGGCGGTCAGCATCAGGTGTTCGGTACCGATGAAGAGATTGCAAAGTGGACCGGAGAAAAATTTTAACGGAATTAGGTAAGTGGCGAAGCGGATTGCGAATATCCGATTCACTACAATAAAACAAAATTTTGGAAACAGGATATGCGCAAAATAGAAAAAATTGCGGATATCCTGTTTTTTCCTCGTGTAAAAATTGTGAGAAAGGTTACTATATATGGTGTCAAACAGAAGAAAAACAGACAGGTAGCACAAAATAGTGTTGCAGAATCATTGCAAAAAGAGTCGTATTTGTTGCGAAATGTGAAATCTTATTTACAAATTTTTAGATTGTGGTATAATGGATAAAGATATTTTATAAGGGGTAAAAGCGAACAGGGGAAAATCGCTTCAGAAATATAATATCAGGTAACCGAAAAACGGGAAGAGTATAAATACATTTTCGAGGTGTCTAATGGAGCAGTATATAATCAAAGGCGGAAATCCACTTGCCGGTGAAGTAGAGATCGGTGGTGCGAAGAACGCGGCATTGGGTATTCTTGCTGCAGCAATTATGACGGATGAGACAGTACGGATCGAGAACCTTCCGGATGTCCAGGACATTAATGTGCTGTTAGAGGCAATCAGTGAGATCGGCGCCAGTGTCACCAGAGTAAGCAGAACCTCAGCACTGATCAACGGATCCGGTATCGGAAGAGTCAGTGTTGACTATGAATATATAAAGAAAATCAGAGCATCCTATTATTTGCTTGGAGCATTGCTTGGTAAGTACAAAAAAGCGGAGGTACCGCTTCCGGGAGGATGCAATATCGGAAGCAGACCGATTGACCTTCATCTGAAGGGATTTAAGGCATTGGGAGCAAAGGTACGGATCTCTCACGGATCGATCATTGCAGAAGCTGATCATTTAAGAGGAAGCCATATTTACCTGGATACAGTATCTGTGGGAGCTACGATCAATATTATGATGGCAGCATCCATGGCAGAGGGACGTACCATTATAGAGAACGCAGCAAAGGAACCGCATGTTGTAGATGCGGCGAATTTCCTGAACAGCATGGGAGCCAACATCAAGGGCGCAGGTACCGATGTGATTCGTATCCGTGGTGTGGAAAAGCTTCATGCAACAGAATATTCCATTATCCCGGATCAGATTGAAGCGGGAACCTTTATGTTCGCAGCAGCAGCGACCAGAGGAGATGTCATTGTGAAGAATGTCATTCCGAAGCATCTGGAGGCTACGACAGCGAAGCTGGTAGAGATCGGATGCCAGGTGGAAGAATTTGATGATGCAGTGCGTGTCGTTGCGACAAAGCGTCTGCATAATACCAATGTGAAGACACTGCCATATCCGGGTTATCCTACCGATATGCAGCCACAGATCGGTGTGGCACTGGCCATTGCCAGAGGAACCAGTATTGTGACAGAAAGCATTTTTGAGAATCGTTTCAAATATGTGGACGAGCTGATTCGTATGGGAGCAGATATAAAGGTAGAAGGTAATACGGCTGTTATTTATGGCACCGAGAAGCTGACAGGCGCCAGAGTCAGTGCGCCGGATCTTCGTGCCGGAGCAGCTCTTGTCATTGCAGGACTGGCAGCAGAAGGAATCACGATCGTAGATGATATCGTCTATATTCAGCGTGGATATGAGAACTTTGAACAGAAGCTCCGCGGTCTTGGCGCTGAGATCGAACGTGTATCCAGCGAAAAAGAGATTCAGAAGTTTAAATTAAGAGTCGGTTGATTTGACCAGATATTGTTAGTTACAGAGTATACTGTGACGCAGAATTCTAAAAAAACCATAAAATACCCGGAATGTGCTTGACGAAAGTACTTTCTGGGTATATCTTATATATGCGATGCATATGATACAGATGTCGCATATAGAAAAAGAGCATAAGGTATTTCTCTTATTCAGAGTGGTGGAGGTACAGAGGACCTGAGAAACCACGGCAACCCCGCACAGCGGAAGGTGCCAACCTGAGCGAGCAATCGAACAATAAGAGGATGAACTGTCATAGATGATGGAATGTCCGCTTATTCGAGTGGACATTTTTTGATGCACAAATATCAGAATATAAGGATTCCACACGATCAGGAAATGCCGGGCCAGATAACTGTTAACAATTATCTCATTACGAAAGGAAAAAGAAAATGGAAAGACGTTTATTTACTTCCGAGTCCGTTACAGAAGGACATCCGGACAAAATGTGTGATGCGATTTCAGATGCCATTCTGGATGCATTACTGGAACAGGATCCTATGAGCCGTGTAGCCTGCGAGACTGCTACCACAACCGGTATGGTGCTGGTTATGGGCGAGATCACTACGAAAGCATATGTAGATATTCAGAAAATCGTGCGCGAGACGATTCGCGAGATTGGCTATACAAGAGGAAAATATGGATTTGATGCAGATACCTGTGGTGTGATCACTGCAATTGATGAACAGTCTGCAGATATTGCGCTCGGTGTGGATAAGGCGCTGGAAGCAAAAGAAAATCAGATGTCAGACAGTGAAATCGAAGCGATTGGTGCCGGAGACCAGGGTATGATGTTTGGTTATGCGAGCAACGAAACAGAAGAGTATATGCCGTATCCGATCGCGCTGGCACACAAGCTGTCACGTCGTCTGACAGAAGTAAGAAAGAATGGTACACTGCCATATCTTCGCCCGGATGGAAAGACTCAGGTGACAGTAGAATATGATGAAAATAACAAGCCGATAAAGCTGGATGCAGTGGTACTGTCTACACAGCATGACCCGGATGTGACACAGGAACAGATTCATAAAGATATTAAGAAATATGTGTTTGATGAGATTCTTCCACAGGAACTGATTGATGAGAGCACGAAGTTCTTTATCAACCCGACCGGACGTTTTGTAATCGGCGGTCCTCATGGAGACAGTGGACTGACCGGACGTAAGATTATTGTAGATACTTATGGCGGATATGCAAGACACGGCGGCGGAGCCTTTTCCGGAAAAGACTGTACAAAGGTAGACCGTTCAGCAGCTTATGCAGCACGTTATGCAGCAAAGAACGTGGTAGCGGCAGGGCTGGCAGACAAATGTGAAGTACAGCTTTCCTATGCGATCGGTGTGGCGCAGCCTACTTCTGTAATGGTAGATACATTCGGAACAGGCAAGCTTTCTGATGAAAAGATCACAGAGATCGTACGTGAAAACTTTGATCTTCGTCCGGCTGGTATTATCAAAATGCTGGATCTGCGCAGACCGATTTACAAACAGACAGCAGCTTATGGACATTTCGGAAGACTGGATCTGGATCTGCCATGGGAGAAACTGGATAAGGCAGAGGACTTAAAGAAATATTTATAGAAATCTGGTGCTGCTGTCCACAGAGCAGATGGTAAAGTTCACAGAAAATTTAGAAAACATCTTCTTTGTTTAGATGAATTCAAAACTCCTTTATGGTATACTGAACAGGTAATACTATAAGGGAGTTTTTTTATGAAGTTAAAAACACGATTATTTATAGCGTTTGCGGCAATTTTGATCATTCCGATTATGTTGATGACCATGGTGATGCTGACAGTGGGAAATCGTCAGTTCAAAGCGCTGGAACGATATGCGCAGAAGTATCAGGAAAAATACAGTGCGAGTAATACACCTGGCACAGGCGCAGATGATCTGGAAGAGGGCAGAGATCAGATAGAGTTTTCGGAGACCGGAGATCTGGAAAAGGGGGCTCTGACAGATGAGATGGCAGACAGTGCAGCCGGGATTGTGCCGGAGTTTCGCAGTTTTCTGTATGACATGGCGGCGATTATCATAGTTATTCTGGTGGTGACAGCGGCGATGCTGATGCTGTGGATCTATGCAGGAATCAGTGTACCATTGAATAAGCTGCGTAATGCAACGCATAAGATTACCGAGGGCAATCTGAATTTTACGATGGAAGTGACCGGAGAAGATGAGATCAGTGATCTGTGCCGGGATTTTGAAGAGATGAGAAAAAGGCTTCTGGAAAGTACGGAGCAGAAGCTGGAATACGATCAGGAAAGCAAGGAACTGATCAGCAATATTTCCCATGACCTGAAGACACCGCTGACTGCCATAAAGGGTTATGTGGAAGGAATCATGGATGGGGTAGCTGATACACCGGAGAAGATGGATCGCTATATCCGTACGATTTATAATAAGACCAATGATATGGACAGACTGATCAATGAACTGACTTTTTATTCTAAGATAGATGCCAATCGTATTCCATACACGTTTAATAAGATCAATGTGAAGAATTACTTTGAAGACTGTGTGGAAGAGATGGGAATTGAACTGGAGTCCAAGGGATTTGCATTTTCCTATTCGAATAATGTGGCGGATGATGTGGAAGTGATTGCCGATGCGGAGCAGATCAAGCGGGTGATCAACAATATTGTCAGCAACTCTGTAAAATATATGGATAAAAGCAATCCACGCATTGACATCCGGGTGAAGGATGTGGGAGATTTTGTACAGATTGAGGTTGAAGACAATGGACGGGGAATCGGAACAAAGGAACTTCCGAATATCTTTGAGCGTTTTTATCGCGCGGATGCATCCCGTCATTCAGCGGGGGGAAGTGGAATAGGACTGTCTATTGTGAAAAAAATTATTGAAGATCATGGCGGTAAGATCTGGGCCAGCAGTACAGTGGGCAAAGGAACCGTGATGTACTTCGTATTGAGAAAATATCAGGAGGTGCTGCTCTGATGAGTAAGATTTTAATTGTTGAAGATGAAGAAAGTATTGCAGAACTGGAGAAAGACTATCTGGAGCTCAGCGGATTTGAGGTGGAGACAGCAAGAGACGGAAATGCAGGACTGGAAAAGGCAATGTCTGAGAAATTTGATTTGCTGATTCTGGATCTGATGCTTCCGGGCGTAGATGGATTTGAGATCTGTAAAAAAGTCCGGGAAGAAAAAAATATCCCGATTCTTATGGTTTCGGCAAAAAAGGATGATATTGATAAGATCCGTGGTCTTGGCATGGGCGCGGATGATTATATGACCAAGCCGTTTAGTCCGAGTGAACTGGTGGCCAGGGTAAAAGCACATCTGGCCCGCTACGAACGTCTGGTAAATTCTAATGTGAAGGCGAATGATATTGTAGAAATTCGTGGAATCAAGATCGACAAGACAGCCAGGAGAGTGTGGATCAATGGAGAAGAGAAGAATTTTACTACCAAAGAATTTGATCTGCTGACCTTCCTGGCAGAAAACCCGAACCATGTATTCACCAAAGAAGAATTATTCCGGGAGATCTGGGATATGGAATCGGTCGGAGATATTGCCACTGTCACAGTACATATTAAAAAGATTCGTGAAAAAATTGAATTTGACACAGCCAAGCCACAGTATATAGAGACGATCTGGGGGGTTGGGTATCGGTTTAAAGTATAACAGAGCAGATAAAAGGCCATCGGGTAATATCCGATGACCTTTGCTTTTATAAGGAATTGTTCTTTCTCTGTTTTTTTGTAAAATAAAGAAAGAACAACACATTTAGCACAATCCCTACAGCGGTGGAAGCAGGTGCTGCAAGACCGATTTTGGTCAGGCTTGCATTTGGCTGGATGCTCATGTAGTAAGACATTGGAAGTCTGACCAGCAGTGTCTGAATCAGTCCTTGGATCATCACCCAGAGTGTCTGATCGTTTCCATTAAAATATCCCACCATACTGAACAGAACGGCAGTGACCAGTGTCTCTGGTGCGAATCCTTTCAGATAAGCAAATCCATTTTGAATAACAGCTGCATCGGAAGTGAACAGTGCGGCCAGCAGATCGCCTTTGAGTATCACAAGTATAAAGACGATACATCCAAAGAATAATCCAAGTCCGATACCGGTGAACATGGTCTTTCTGGCACGTTTCGGATTATTGGCGCCCACATTTTGTGAGACAAAGGAAGCCATAGACTGCATCAGAGAGCTTGGAATCAGCATAGCGAAATTTACAATTTTGCATGCGACTCCGTAACCGGATGAGGCTTCCAGACCAAGGCAGTTGATAAAGGCGCACAGGGCAAGGAAGGAGACCTGGGTCAGAAATTCCTGAAGCGCCAGCGGCAGTCCGATGCCTAAGACCTTCTGGCATTGGCTGTTCAGGCGAAAGTCGGATCTCTGAATTTTGAATGGAAGATGTTTTTTGAGTAAGATCACGATGGCACAGCCGACACTGATGGCTTGAGCGCAGACAGTAGCAATGGCAGCGCCTGATGCGTCCATGTGTAGTCCGGCG
Source organism: uncultured Marvinbryantia sp. (assembly GCA_934394985.1). Classification (GTDB taxonomy): domain Bacteria; phylum Bacillota; class Clostridia; order Lachnospirales; family Lachnospiraceae; genus Marvinbryantia. The sequence goes on along the minus strand of CAKRRF010000027.1, from coordinate 863 downwards.
ACCAGAATCAGGTCACCAAAAATATTTACAATACAGGCCACAAGAACAAAAAGTAATGGTGATTTGCTGTCACCCAGACCACGGAAGATCGCAGCCAGCAGATTGTAAGCTACGATGAAAAAGATACCACCTCCGCAGATACGTACATAGCTGGTGGTCAGATCCAGTGCTTCTGCAGGAGCCTGCATCAGGATGGAGATCGGACGGGCGAAAAAGACCATCAGAATGAACAGTCCGGCAGAAAACAGGGCAAATACTACGACAGAACCGCCGATAACAGAACCGATCTGTTCCGGTTTCTTTTCACCCAGATAACGGGCAATGAGTACGGTAATTCCCATGGCAAACTGAGTCACCACAAAGGTTACCAGATTCAGTACCTGGCTTCCGGTGGATACAGCAGAAAGTCCGGAGGTGGAACCGAATCTTCCTACCACGAGAAGGTCTACCGCACCGTAAGCGGCCTGCAGTACCAGCGCTCCCAGAATTGGGAGCATAAAGAGGGATAGTTTCTTTAGAATACTGCCCTGCGTAAAATCATTTCTTTCATTTTTCAAGATTCATTCTCCTTTCACACATAATATGGTAGAACTGATCCATGGTACGGATCATGCATTCTGCATCTTTCTCAGAAAATCCTTCCATATAAGATGCAAGAGTGGAAAAAATCTGCTGGTTATATTTTTCAGAAAGCATCTTTCCGGTTCCCGTCAGTGTAAGGTAGGTGACTCGGCCATCTTCCGGGGAAGCTGTTTTCTTCAGATAGCCCTTTTGTTCCATTTCTTTTACGGTTCTGGTGACACCTGGTCTTGGCAGGGATAAACGGTCACTTATGTCTGAGATTTTCGCCTGAAGTCCCTCAT
>CAKRRF010000026.1 GCA_934394985.1 uncultured Marvinbryantia sp. | reverse complement strand
GTTTTCACGATGTTTATTTTTCGTACACTACAATTTTAATATGGAACAGCTACATGATTTGGAGGAAAAATCTATGAATCAATTCAATACGAACACTTACTAACAAGTGCACAATAAAAACCGGTAGAGATACTGTCACAGTCATCTTTACCGGTTTTGTTAATTCTATACTATTTTCTTTTATGCCATCTGTGCTCCGGTGTTTGCCAGTGCCTTGCGTACTGCTTTCGCTACTGCAAAAGCAGCCACCATAGATACCAGATCCTTTACCAGATATGGTGCAGAACCTGCCAGAAATGCTGCCCATGGGCCAAGTCCTGTCACGATAGCCAGCTGGATCACTCCCAGGATATGACAGCATGCCAGTCCTGCTACAGACAGACCGATCAGTGCCGGCATGGTTCTCTTTTCATATCCCAGTCCACATAATGCAACCATCGGAAGGAATCCCCAGATATATCCGCCTGCCGGGCTGACAGCAAAGCTGAGTCCTCCGGAAAATCCTGCAAATACAGGAACACCAACTGCTCCCAGTAAGATATATATCGCAGTAGATGCCAGTCCGTACTGCCATCCCAGAATATAACCTGCCAGTGCCATAGCAAAGGTCTGCATGGTTACCGGTACACCCGATGGAAGGGGAAACTGAATCTGAGACATAACTGCCATCACTGCAGCCAACATGCCTGTCATTACCACTTTCTGAATAGAACTCTGTGTTTTCATTTTTTCATTGCTCCTCGCTCTTTTATTGTTAACCTTTTATATAACTCAGTTGACAATATTATAGGTGTAATGTTTTTATTTGTCAACCATTTTTCTTTTCAAGTTGACATACTCTGGTTACAAAAAGCAGAAATCATCATTCTAATCTCTGCTTTTTATACTCATGACCGGTTCTCCCAGCCTGATTTCTTCTTTATCTGTTATCTGAATCTCCGGGAACTCTCTGCTGTTCGTCACAAATACTGCGGTAATCGGATCATAGCCTTTTTCCTTCAGCAGCTTCAAATCGATTCGAATCAGTTCTTGTCCTTTTTTTACCTGCTCGCCCTCTGCCACACGAAGCTGAAATCCTTTTCCTTCCAGTTCTATCGTATCGATACCCACATGAATCAGTATTTTTTCGCCTTTTGTTCCTTTTATGGCTACAGCGTGTCCGGTCTGAGCGGTCATAATAATCATTCCGTCAAATGGTGCCACAATTTTTCCCTTGGAAGGTAAAATTCCGATTCCTTTTCCCACAAGTCCCTGTGAAAATGTCTCATCCGGTATCTTCTCTTGTGGAATGATCTTCCCTTCTGCCGGTGCTCCCACGCTGCTTGTTCCGTCCGTATTCTCATCCTGTTCCTTCCAGAATATTCCGGTAAGAATAAAAGAAACGCCTCCGGCAACTATCAGCATCAGTATATACTGCTTCGTACAGTCCAATGTGATCAGCATGGCCAGCAGTCCGGTCACTCCATAAGAAGATCCATATACTCCAAGCATACTTCCCGTGGCTGCGCCAAAAGCTGCTCCAATCATTCCACATATCAGTGGCCGGATATATCTTAAATTGATTCCAAAAATAGCAGGCTCTGTAATCCCCAGCGCTGCTGACATACTGGCCGGAAGCGCCACTGCTTTTACTTTTCTGCTTCTGGTTTTGAAAAATACAGCAAGACATGCCATACACATGGCAAAATTTGCTGAGCAGGATACCTGTACCCACATATTTTTTCCGGTCTCTGCCAGCATGCCGGTCTCCAGCACGCCAAACATATGATGCGTACCAAATATCACGGTAAGAGGATAGGCCGCTCCACATAAAAAGGCTCCGATACCAAGTGGCAGCCGCAACGTAAATCTGGTAATATCCACAATCAGATTTTCCATTTGCACAAAAACCGGCCCGATCATTGCCATCGTCAGAAACGCTGTCACAATGATCGTAACCAGAGGCGTCACGAACAGATCCAGTATTTCCGGTACATGGCGATGCATCCATTTTTCGATTTTACACATCAACCAGACGGCAATGATCACCGGTATCACATGTCCCTGATAATTTACTCTGCGGATATGGAATCCCAGTATATTCCAATAATTGACCATGTTCGGTGAACTGGCTGCGCTCCATGAAACCAGCAGTTCTCTGTGCATCAGTAATAAGCCTAAGGTACCGCCCAGGTACAGATTGCCGCCAAACAGACGGGTTGCACTGACTGCTACCAGCACCGGAAGATAGGTAACTGCAGTATTAGCCACCAGCTTCATCCAATTGTAAAAATCACTGGTGGTATAGTCCGGAACCAGTCTGCTCATGGCACCCATGATTCCCATTAACAATCCGGATGCCACAATAGCCGGTAAAATTGGAATAAATACATTTCCCACTACCCGAATCATTCTGGTCACTGCACTGACTATGCCCTTTTTTTGTTCTTCCCTGCTCTCTGACAGCTCAGATAATCGGATAAAACGGTGCAGTTCATGATAAACTTTATTCACTGTCCCAGCACCGATCACAATCTGCAGCTGACCGTTTCCCTCTATGACCCCCTGCACACCTGGGATCTGTTCCAGTTTTTCCCGGTTCACTTTACCGATTTCTCTGAGTCGTACTCTCAGTCTGGTAGCACAGTGTTGTATATTGATCAGGTTTTCATTTTCTCCCAGAGCACTGTAGATACTTCCCGCACATTCTCTGTAATTTAGTGCCATTTTTTATCCTTCTTCAAATATATCTTTTTTTGTCCAGTTCTCAGGTATTCTGGTCAGTACTGCATCTTCGATAATCTCTTTTTCAAAGATATCAAAACTTTTATTCACAATCCCCATCTGAATTGCCTGCAATGGTGAAAGACCTGACCGCATTGTTTTGACTGCCCCCACCAGTCCCCTGAAATCCAGAGATTTTGTGGATATTTCTCCGTTCGATGCCTTTGTCTGTAGATCCTGGAACAGCCCTGCAAACTGTTCTATGGCCGTTTCTTTCGCATCCGGAAAATATTCTCGGAGCAAAAAGTGAAGTGTCTCTGTATCCAGCGGTGGCATATCGATTACCATAAATCGGGAAATCAGTGCCTCATTCAGTTCTTTTGTGCCTGCATAGCCATAATTCATGGTTCCAATAAAACGGGTCGCTGGATGAAGTAAAATCCTGGTATAGCCTGGAACATCAATGCTTCTTCGGTAGTCCAGTGTGGCATGCAGCACCGAAACTGCATCATTTTTCGCCATATTGATCTCATCCAGAATACCAAATCCGCCATATTGGGCGCATTCATAAATCGGTCCTTTTCGCAGCTGAACTTCATTATTTCTGAACGTATCTGTTCCAATCAGAGACGCACTGTCTGTATTCACATGAAAAGAAACATTGTAAGACGGTCTTCTAAACAACCAGGCAAGTGTCTCACAAAGAACATTTTTTCCGGTCGCCTTGGCACCTGACAGAAGAATATTCTCTCCATGCAGCAATGCAGCAACAGCCATTTCCAGAATCTCTTTCCCATAAAACAGTACTTCCGGCTGATTAACCAGTGTCTCCACAACCTCATCCAGTTCATACTCGTCACGAAATGCCAGCACTTCTGCAATCAGTTCTTCATTGATCTGCTGTCCTTTCAGATACTTTGTAATCATCTGTTTTTCTGTTTCCATGTTTTCCATCCTGTTTTATAATGTATTGATAAATCTCATAAAGGCTTCTCTGCCCTGTGGTGTCACCTTGTATACACCTGCATCTTCCAGCACTTTGACAAATACTTTGCCAATTTCCTGTTCCAGAATACCATCGATATTCTCTTCATTCACATCAGAATAAGACGGCAGGAATTCTGCCACCCATTTTGCGTGTTTTTCCAGAGTTTCATCAGAAGCTATCTCTTTTCCTTCCAGAATATACTCTTTGAGAAGCTCCATCTCGCCTTTCAGTCTGGCCGGAAGTACTGCAAGTCCCATAACCTCAATCAGACCGATATTTTCTTTCTTAATATGATGCAGTTCAGCATGCGGATGGTATACTCCAAGCGGATGCTCTTCTGTTGTAATATTATTTCTCAGTACCAGATCCAGTTCATAATTTTCCCCGTTTTTTCGCGCAATCGGAGTGATGGTATTATGTGGTTCTCCATCTGTTTCCGCATAAATAAATGCCTCTTCATCTGTATAACCACGCCACTGATCCAGAATATGAGAAGCAAGATCAATGATACGCTCTGTACTCTTTCCACTCAGACGAATCACAGATAACGGCCATTTTACAATACCGGCTTTCACGGTCTCGTAGCCCGGTATGCTGATTTCGCGCTCGATCGGTGCCTTCGCCATGGCAAAGGTATAATTTCCTCCCTGAAAATGATCATGTGTCAGAATAGATCCTCCCACAATCGGCAAATCTGCATTGGATCCCAGCATATAATGAGGAAACTGCTTAACAAAATCGAATAATTTCATAAATGCATCCCGGTTGATCTTCATTGGTGTATGCTGACCGTTAAACACGATACAGTGCTCATTGTAATATACATATGGAGAATACTGAAAGCCCCACTGACTGTTGTTGATCGTAATCGGTATGATTCTATGATTTTCTCTGGCCGGATGATTCAGACGTCCCGCATAACCTTCATTTTCAAAACAAAGCTGGCACTTTGGGTATGACGTATTTACTGCTGTCCTGGCCGCTGCAATCGCTTTCGGGTCTTTTTCCGGCTTGGAAAGATTGATAGTAATATCAATTTCCCCATATGGGCTGTCCACTTTCCACTTCTGATCCTTCTTAATACGATAACGACGGATATAATCATTATCCTGGCTGAATTTATAGAACCAGTCTGTTGCTTCTTTCGGAGACTCTGCATATTTGCTGCGGAATGTTTCCTGCACCTGTGCCGGTCTCGGGGTCAGACAATTCATCAGCCTCGTATCAAAGAGATCCCGATAGGCAATACTGTCCGGTATCAGTTCTCTGTTCACTGCTTCATCCAGTAATCCCTTCAGGATCTCTTCAAGCGGGAGCTCCGGTACTTCTTCCGGCTCCTCATACGTATCTTCTTTAAAAATATCAAGTAGCAGATTTGTTGTATAGATACGTTCGCACTCCGGGATCAATCCTGTTCTGATTCCATACTGTACTAACTCGGCAATGCTTTCTGATAACATAAATAACCTCCCATTGACTCTGATTTTCCTGTATTTCACAGTCCTGTTATCATTTTAGCATTTCCTGCCTGTATGTCAACAAATCTCTGTTTTATTCTCCACGATCTTCTCTGTTTTTATACTCTTTCTTTGCAACCAGAGACTTATATGCCGGTCGTATAATCTTATCCGTAGTCACCAGTTCCTCTATACGGTGTGCACTCCATCCTACGATACGTGCAATGGCAAATAACGGTGTGTATAATTCTCTCGGGATTCCAAGCATTTCATATACAAATCCACTGTAAAAGTCCACATTTGGGCTGACACCTTTAAAAATCTTACGTTTTTCGGCAATAATCTTCGGTGCAATCTTTTCAATATTATTGTAAAGCGCCATGTCCGTATCCCGGCCCTTTTCTTCCGCCAGCTGCTCTACAAAGTTCTTGAACACTACTTCTCTCGGGTCTGACAGAGAGTATACTGCATGTCCCATTCCGTAAATCAGCCCCTTGCGGTCAAACGCTTCTTTTTCCAGAATCTTACTCAGATAGCGTTCCACCTCTTCCTCATCTTTAAAATCGGATACATGTGCTCTGATATCATCCATCATTTTCATAACCATCAGATTAGCACCACCATGCTTACGTCCCTTCAGAGAAGACATTGCTGCCGCAACTGCGGAATAGGTATCGGAACCTGACGATGTCACCACCCTTGTGGTAAAGGTTGAGTTGTTACCACCGCCATGCTCCATATGAAGCAGAAGTGCCACATCCAATACCCTTGCCTCCAGTTCTGTGTAGGACAGATCCGGACGAAGCATACGCAAGAAGTTCTCTGCTACCGACAGCTCCGGATCCGGTCTGTGGATATACATACTGGAATCATTTGTGTAATGATTGTATGCATGGTAGCCATATACCGCAAGCATCGGAAACGTACTGATCAGCATCATGCACTGACGCAGGACATTGGACAACTCCAGATCATCTGCTTTAGGATCATAGGAAGCCAGTGTCAGAATACTTCTGGTCATAGAGTTCATAATATCTGCACTTGGTGCTTTCATAATAACGTCGCGGGTAAAATTCGTCGGCAGACTCATCTGTTCGATGAGCTTGCCGCGAAACTCTTTCAGCTGCTTCTCTGTCGGCAGTTCCCCAAACAACAGGAGATAGGCACCTTCTTCGAAAATGTACTTTTCTTCAAAGCTTTCTTTTGCCAGTTCTCGAACATCGATTCCACGGTAAAGCAGTTCGCCATCGCACGGGACCTGTTGTCCATCTATCATATCAAACGCTCTTACAGAAGAAATTTTCGTCAGTCCTGTCAGAACACCATGTCCGTTTTCATCTCGCAATCCCTTTTTCACCCCAAGCTCTGAATACAGCTTCAGGTCAATATTATCATTTCTTCTGCAGACTTCTGCCTGTCTGGTAGTATATTCCTCTATCTGTCTCATGCGTATGCCTCCTCTTTCCATTCGTTTTTTCCCATCATTATATCTTTTTCCCATATCTCCGGTCAATAAAAAAATAATAAACTTTTCTTAAATAAAAGTTTTTACATGAAAAAAGACCCCGAAGGGTCTTCTTGTCAGATATAATACATATTCTGTAAACCGGCCAGTTCCAGTTCATAGGCTTCTGTCAGATTCTGCAATGTGAGATTTTTCAGAAAGTTCTTCATCCATCTGTTCATCGGTTCAATCATTTTTTCCTGAATCACTTTGGATGTCAGATTTTCTCTGTTTTCGGATTCTTCGTTTTCCAGCAAATACTCCCCATCCAGCAAACGAATCACATCAGATATGAAAATGTCCTGTGGTTTTTTTGCCAGAAGATATCCGCCCTGCGGTCCCTTGACACTTCGAATCATACCGCCCTTTCGAAGTGTCATGAAGATCTGTTCCAGATATTTTACGGAAATATCATTGCGCACAGCAATATCTCCCAATTGTATACAGGATTCTCTGGCATTCACTGCCAGATCAATTAAAGCACGAATGCCATATCGACTGCGACTGGATAAATTCATGATCTTTGCCCGCCTCTTTCTCTGCTATTTTTTAGAACGCTTACCCGGTTTCTGTTGCCGTTTTATTCTGTAAATAATGGTGTAGAGTAATATCTGTCTCCACTGTCCGGAAGAAGTGCTACGATCACTTTTCCTTTATTTTCCGGTTTCTTTGCATACTGAATCGCTGCATAGAGGGAAGCTCCGGAAGAGATACCTACCAGAATACCTTCTTTGTGTGCCAGCAGCTTGGCTGTTGCAAAAGCATCTTCGTTCTCTGCCTTGAAGACTTCATCGTATACCTTGGTGTTCAGTACATCTGGTACAAATCCTGCTCCGATCCCCTGAATCTTATGAGTACCTGCTTTACCTTCTGATAATACAGGAGATGTGGCCGGCTCCAGTGCTACGACTTTCACATCTGGATTCTGCTCTTTCAGATATTCACCGGTTCCTGTTACCGTTCCACCTGTACCTACACCTGCGATGAAGATATCTACCTTCCCATCGGTGTCTCTCCAGATCTCCGGTCCTGTGGTTGCTTTATGTACAGCAGGGTTCGCCGGGTTCACAAACTGTCCAGGAATAAAGCTGTTCGGAATCTCTTTTGCCAGTTCTTCTGCTTTGGCAATTGCTCCCTTCATTCCCTTTGCACCTTCTGTCAGAACAATCTCTGCACCGTAAGCCTTCAGAATATTTCTTCTTTCCACGCTCATAGTTTCCGGCATGGTCAGAATGATGCGGTATCCTTTTGCTGCTGCAATAGATGCAAGACCAATTCCAGTATTGCCGGATGTCGGCTCAATGATCACAGAGCCTTCTTTTAAAAGTCCTTTCTGTTCTGCATCTTCAATCATCGCTTTTGCGATTCTGTCTTTTACACTTCCGGCCGGGTTCAGATATTCCAGTTTTACCAGAACGGTTGCTTCCAGTCCCAGTTCTTTCTCAATATTCGTAACCTCTACCAGAGGTGTGTTGCCGATGAGATCCAGTGTTCCTTTGTAAATGTTTGCCATGACTTTCTCCTCGCTTTCTATTTTGTCCGGGTGTTTTTCATCCCCTGTTTTACTTACTTTCTTAACATGGCATCATCATACCACTATATTCCTACTATGTCAATAGGTTATTAGTGAGAACCAGGAAATATTTCATTCACATTTATTTCCTATTGACATCACTTCCACCTTGTGTTAGTTTATATGTAGAATTTTTATATATAAATTTTATATATATCATTGCATTGGATAAAGAAAAGGAGGCTATCACATGTACTTTCCGGTATCGGCACTTCTGATCGAATACCTGATTCTCACTATTGTGTCAACGCAGGATTCTTATGGATACGAGATCAGCCAGACTATCAAACTGGCTGCGGACATCAAAGAATCTACCCTATATCCCATCTTGAAAAAGCTGGAGAAGTCCGGATTTCTTACTACCTATTCACAGGAATATCAGGGCCGGAAGCGAAAATACTACTCTATCACACCTGCTGGAAAAGCACAGATGGAAAAACTAAATACGGAATGGCGGATCTATAAGGACACCATCGACGGAATTATTGAAGGGAGGCTTCGCAATTGAGTAAACAACAACTCACTAAAATCGAATATCTTCAACAACTGGAGAAATGTCTGAAAAAACTTCCAAAGGAAGATTTTAAAGATGCCATGGAATATTTCACGGAATACTTTGAAGACGCAGACGATGAAGGTGCACAGGCTCTGATGGATGAACTTGGTACTCCCAAAGAAGCCGCCAGAGATCTGATGACCAATCTGCTGAACCGTAAGATGACAACTGTCTCATCCGGCAGCACTTCTGCTACTGATCCGGTCCATTTCACTGAAACTGAGCAAGCCACTGACAGTAAAGCCTGGAAATCCATCCTGCTGATTTCCATGTTAGTACTCTTTGCCATCCCTATCGGTGCACCATTGCTGTTTTGCGCTGTAGTCGTCCTGCTCTGCATAATGCTCTGCGCTGTTATTCTGGATCTTTGTATCTTTATTGCTGCATTTTCCGGCTATATCATTGGCGGAAAACTGATTCTTCGCGGATTAATGGCACTGCCAGTTTCTCTCTCCGGTTCTGCCATGATTTCAGGAAGTGGAATTCTGATTCTCGGACTTGGCATTCTGGTTACTCTGCTTGGGATCTTTGTTACTTGCAATGGCTGTCAGTTCTTTGCTGCTTCTGTGAAATGGATTGCCACTCGAAAAAAGAAACGTAAATGAGGTGAAACATCATGAAACAATTTTACTATAAATGGTTCAAAGCCGGCATCATCTGTAGTGTGGCCGGATCCATACTGATCCTGGGAGGTTATTTAAATGGCGGACATTCTTATATCGCACATGCAGATCTCAACAAATTGGAAGGGAACGCCCGCAATGATGATTCCAACAAAATCATTACTCTGTCACGGACAGATCTGGGATTTCTGGACAGCGTAGACATTTCTTTATCTGACCTGGATCTGGAAGTTCTTCCATCCGAAAATGAAAACTGCGCCATTGCATGGGAAGTGGGCAGTGTAAATGGAGATTCGCCAGTCGATTATAAAATAAAAGACGGTGTTCTCACCGTTACCGAAAACAATTATGTCGGAGACTCTTATATTCAGATCGATATCAGCTTTCTGGCGGATCTGTTTTGCAGTGAAAAAATGGAACATCCTGCCAATACTGTCTATCTGTATGTACCTGCTGAAAAGCTCCGGCAAGTTTCCATTTACAATGACATGGGGGATGTTACGGTCCAGGATTCCATGGATCAGTTGCAATCCCTTGGCTTACAGCTCGCCACCGAATTTGGCGAAATCCATCTGCCAGAAGAACTTCGAAAAACACTTCCGGAAAGTGACGACGATCTCACCAGCTACGCTCAGAAAGGCAATTCTGATACCACACTGACCATTACCTGCAAAGACGGAGATATCGTACTTTCGAAACTATGAAAAATAAGGCTGACAAAATGCTTCTGCAAATTGTCAGCCTTATCTATATTTTTTTAACCACAAAGGCACGTCACCAATAACGCCCCTGACTATCTCTTGATATCATAGTTCATATTCATCAGATTCCGAATTGTATCTACATCATCGGTGATATTGGCATCGCCATGAATGGTATGCTTGATAGCACTGCTGGCCACTGCAAAATTGACAATATCCATTGGCTTATAATCATGCATAATCGCATAAATCAGTCCACTGGCAAATGCATCTCCGCCGCCTACACGATCCAGAATGTTGAAGGTAAACAGCTTACTTTCAAAGGTATGATTTTCATACCACATATAGGCTTTCAGGCTGTTCTCACTACCACTGTGCGCATAACGCACATGGCGGGCGATACATTTCAGGTTTGGATACCGTTCTACAAATCTCTGGAATATCTCATCCTGCTGCTCATAGCTTGGCTGCATCGGAATACCGTCTTTCCAGTCACCCTTGCTGTGGTTGTTCTCATCCTTCCACAGATGATATGGTTCGATTCCAAAAAGTACATCGATATATGGGAGGCATTCGGTACAGAAGTCTCTGGCTTCTTCCCATGTCCACATGGTGCTTCGGAAATTGCCGTCAAAGCTGGTAGTGATTCCTTTTTCCTTTGCCACTTTCAGGCTGTTCAGAATCAAATCTTTACATTTTGGTGAAATAGCCGGTGTAATACCGCTCAGATGCAACCAGGTAAATCCATCCAGCAATGCATCCAGATCCACATTATCGAAATCGTACTCTGCAAATGCACTGTGCTTTCTGTCGTAGGTCACTTTACTTGGGCGGATTCCATATCCGGTTTCCAGATAATAGGTTCCAAGGCGATGCGTCGGCGTCTGCTCCGGAGTAGATAAAATCACCGGTGTACAATGCACATCATTGCTTCGAAGCATACGGATGGCACTTTTTCCAAGACTATTGTTTGGAACTACGGAAAAGAACGTACTGTCCACATTCAGATTGGCCAGTGCCAGAGCAATATTGGCTTCACTTCCGCCGTAGCTTGCCTCAAAACTGGTAGCCATACGAATCTTGTCGTAATTCGGCGGTGTCAGGCGAAGCATAATTTCTCCGATTGTAATAAACTTCTGTGTGCTGTCATTTTCCCGAAGGAGCGGGTTTGAATGTTCCATATGAACCTCCTGTAAAAAAAATTATACCAGATGAAATGTTTCTATCAGCAATAACCATGCCATTCCATAATAGGTAATTACTGCTACCAGATCGTTAACGGTTGTAATCAGCGGACCGGACGCAACTGCCGGGTCTACTTTTATTTTGTGGAAAAACATCGGAATCAGCGTTCCTACCAGACTGGAAATCACCATAGCTACCAACAGGGCTGCTCCCACACATCCTGAAATCAGAAACGCATGCTGAGCCGGATTTGGCTTGAAGAACCAGATGTAGCATCCGATAATCACAAAGGATACGGAGCCAAGGAACAGACCGTTCATAAATCCTACGCGCATTTCTTTGATGACCAGATGCATCTTCTGTGCACCGGTCAGTGTTTCATCCATCAGGACACGAATCGTCACAGCCAGTGACTGAGTTCCCACATTTCCGGCCATATCCAGTATCAGGGACTGGAAGCACATCACAATCGGAAGGGTAGCCACAACTGTTTCAAATACACCCACCACAGAGGATACTCCGATTCCGAGGACTAACAGAATGATCAGCCATGGCAGTCTTTTTTTCATACTTTCTTTTGTCGTTTCATTTAAATCTTCTTCTGCTGTCAAACCAGCCAGCTTTGCGTAATCATCACCCATCTCATCGTCTACTACTTCTACGATATCCTGAGATGTGATGACACCGATCAGCAGCTTTTCATCCGTCAGTACCGGAATAGAGTCTTCGGCGTAATCCTTAATACTTTCAATACAGTCACTGATCTTTTCATGATCAGTCACATATGGATAGGAAGTACTGATGATATCATCCAGGGAAGCGCTCTCTCTGGCAATAATCAGATCCTTCAGATCAATGGCTCCGTAAAAGACATCCTTCCTGTCTACTACATATACAGTAGAAATATTGTCATTATCTCCGGCCTGACGCACCAGTTCTCTCATCGCCTGACGAATGGTCAGATCATGATAAATCACGATGAAATTTGTAGTCATCCTGCTTCCGATCTCATCATCCTCATAGGACTGGATCATCCTGATGTCATGACTGGCCTCTTCATCCAGCATTTCCACCAGTTTTTCCTGTGTACTGTCATCAAACTCATCCAGCACATCTACCGCATCATCAGAATCCATGAAGGAAATCACTTTTGCGACTTTGTCCAAATCCAGTTCTTTCAGGTATTCATCCGGATCGTCAATATACGTGAAGATCTCTGCCAGACGCTCTGCACCAAGTATCGGATACAGTTTCTTTCGTTCTTCTTCTGTCAGCTGTGACAGCGCATCCGCGATATCATTCTCATGGTAATCGGAAATCCGATCCAGTAATTCTTCTTTGGATAAAGAGCTGTGCAAAATCTCCAGCAGCTCTTCTGCATAATTTGGTTTTGTATTTATTTCTTTTGTCATATTGCCTCCTTCCTCCCAAAAATGGGCATAGAAAAACCACCGTTTTTCCATGTACTAAACTTTCCAACAGTTACATGCTGTGAAGTATAGGAGTGAAATACGGTGGTTAAAAAACAATATGAACAAACGCAGACCTTTCAGAAAACTCTTCTGTTCAGCTGCGTTGCTTTTTTCTCTTGTCTGCCACCGTAACTACTACTTCGTCCCGTACTGTCGCAACTGTCCATTTCGTTTTCCTCCTGTCTTATTTTTTAATCCTCGTTTATTCTAGCCCTGTTTTTCCCTTTGTGTCAAGGCTAAATTTCCTGATGATCCGCTTCCCTCTGCTGCTGTTCATTGATGCATCCATTTTTCCTCTCCAGTATTGGGATATACTCATATCGCGGTTTAAAATCATTTCTCTCATATGTCTGATAATATTGCAGGAAAATACGTTCCATGACCTTTGGTATATGGCTCTCTTCCGGCTCAAACAAAATAATTAGATACTGCATGGCACTGTATCTGGTACAGATATCTACTTTTCGAATTTTCTTCCGGATTGCATTCTCCATGCAATCCAGTGCCTGCTCAATGCTCTCCATATACATCGTCTGTTCCGGCAGGGTATCCATCGTGACCATAACCAGATAACAGGTATATTTATATCTTGCGCCAAGGCTGTTCATATATCCATAAAGTTTGGCAAATCCTCGAAAATCCAGGTCCATGGCTCCACTGTAGCTTCCACTCTCCTGAAGTGCATATGCCACTTTACTCAGATCTCTTCCGGTCGGTGCCTCAGCCACTTTGCTTTCCTCCATATGATGGTAGAAATAAAATTGATTTTTTCCATTTTGCTTTACGTAATAAAGTGCCTTATCTGCATTTATATAAGCTGTTTCGAATATATCACCCGCCCGTGTCATGCACAGTCCCGCTGATAAAGATGCATACCGGATCTCCGCATCTACGTCTTTTTCTGTCTGAAAAGCTGCAAACAGACGTTTCATGATTTCTGTCATTTTCTGCTGATCGACATCTTTAAAATACAGGACAAATTCATCTCCGCCAAATCTGCATCCCACATTATTCTTTGTCTCATCGGAGATCAGATTGCCTAGAAGCTTCAAAGCCCGGTCTCCTGCTTTATGTCCATGGATATCATTGATCTTTTTCAGGTTGTCCATATCTAGAAATACCAGACATCCATCATGTTTCTTCATCAGCCGTGCAATGATCACTTCGCCCTTACTTCTCATTGGCAAACCGGTCAGATAATCATAATTATCTCTGTCTCCGCGATTTCGCATGGTTGCCATCACATCTGAAAGAAATTTTTCAGTCTCCCGTTCCAGATCTGTGATATCTTCTTTCTCTTCTGTATCTGCCAGTTCTCTGATCTGTACTTTGTTTTCCTTCAGCAGCCGCAGAAAGACATCTGCGATCTCCGGGTCAAACTGTGTTCCTCTGTTCTTCTGAATTTCTTCAAAAATTTGTTCCGGTGGCAGTGCATCTCGATAAATCTTTCTTGAATTCATGGTATCATAGCTGTCTGCCAATGCCACGATTCGTGCATGCAGCGGAATTTCTTCTCCACTGATGCCCTCCGGATACCCCTTTCCATCATACCGCTCATGATGATATCTGGCTATATCTGCCACATGGTCAATCATGGTGATATCCTTTAAAATATCTGCGCCAATCACGGTATGTGCCTTCACCAGTGCATATTCATCCTCTGACAGTCTGGTCGGCTTATTCAGAATATTGTCCGGAATACCACTCTTTCCCACGTCATGAAGATAAGCTGCATTCTTCAGATTCTGTACCTCCTCAGCATCCCATCCCAGTGCCTTTGCAATCAGTGCGCTGTACTGTGCCACACGATAGGAGTGTCCATTGGTGTACTCATCCTTCGCTTCCAGTGTAGTGGATAACGTCCGTATCATCTGCAGCGCCATCTTCTCTGTCTGTTTTCTACGCTTCTCCAGTTCTTCTTTCCGTCTCTGCTGCTCCATATCCTGAACACTTTTCATCGTACGAATTACATTTGTAAACAGCAGTATCAACATACCGATACCGATAAAGACCCCTGATATAGAAACCACAAAATAGGTGGAAATCACTTCCGTTGCAATTGCCAGCATGGCGAACATTACTCCCAGCAGTGCCAGATGATAAGAACGACTTTCTCCCAACCTCATATCCCGGATAAAGCTTCCCAGCACAACCATAAACGTAAACAGCAGAATTCCATGCCCTATCGGCATTGTCTCTATATAATCTATTTTCCCAGTCATCTCCAGTATGGTTGATACGAAGAAATTCAGTAATACCACTGCTTCCATGAACTGATAGATTCTGGTATAACGTCCCTTCTGCACACTGTCCATATAGATCAGAAACGGAATCGGTCCCAAAAGAATCACCACAAAGCACATCATTGCCAGTATCGATGCATTCGGAATCCAGAGCTGTCGCAGCTTGGATTCACCCAGCATCCAGATGGCTCCCATCAGCATACACCAGCCCAGATATTCCATATCAAACTTCGTTTTATAGACTACTCCCAGTGCCGCACTGAAAATAATCGTTATCACTCCGGCAAATAACACGAAAAATCCCATGATTGTTTCCATGCCATGTTCGTGGAAAATAAGGAGCCAGATATCTCCCCTGTCCCCATAACAGACCGCATTTACCACACCGGAATAATTATCCGTATGAGTCGTCAGCTCTATTCTGAGTTCTTTTCCCGCATCTGCATCTGATGTATCGCAAAAAACATATCGGCTGGCTGAATTTTTTCCAAATGGTCTGGTGGATCTGGTGTCATAGCTGCCCCGCAGTTCGCCGTCAATATAGAACATCACATCCTGCAAAGAAGAACGCAGAGCTATGGTATTTTCATCATAATCGTCAGGCAGCCTTGTAGTGAGCACCATCGTCTCATCCGCAGGCACCTCATATTGTCCCGGTATCTGTATTTCTTCTTTTGTGCCGTCTTCTTTTTCCCAGAACAACGTATCGAAATATTGCACATTTTCTTTTCCAAACATGCCGGAGCGTTCATCCGGATAAATTTTTTCTCCTGCAAAGAATCCCAATAATACCAAGAACATCAGCAGGTAAAACATCATTCGTCTTTTTTTACTGATCGTATTTTTCATCTCCCGTATACTTCCTGATTTTTTTCAAGTATACCATAAAAACTATCCGTCTTCTATGAAAAATTGGTTAAAACGTATGATTTCATTCTCTGTATTTTATATCTCTGCCAGAATCTGTTCTTTTCGCGCAAGCAAATCGTCTGACAGCAACTGTTCTTCCACTGTTTCAAATCCTAATCGGTCAATCGTCTCTGCAAAACGCTCCCCTTTCTGTCCCTGTTCTCTGAACAGCAGAATTGCCTTCTCTATTACATCCAGTGCTTCGTCCTTTGATGTGAAGATTTTACTCAAAGCTCTGCCCTTTGATACTTTCTTTCCCCATCTTCCGCCTATATAAATCCGGTAGCCATATGTCCCATCTGTAATAGAGTCAAACGGACACTTTCCAATGCATCGTCCGCAGTGCTGGCAGGTATCCTGATCAATCTTCAGTTTTCCGTCTACAACTTTTGCCACTTTATTTGGACAGGCTTCCTCTATGGCACATTTTTTACATCCTTTGCATTTTTCCAGATCCTGGACCGGCACTCTCTGACCAATGATACCGATATCATTTAAGTTTGGTTTTACACAGTTATTCGGACATCCGCCTACTGCAATTTTAAATTTATGCGGGAGTCCCACCTGACGGTATCCTTCATAAAATCTGTGAAATATCTCCTCTGAAATACCATAAGAATCCAAAAGACCGTACTGACATGTGGTACCTTTGCAGGCCACAACCGGGCGTACTTTTGCTCCTGTTCCTCCTGCTGCCAGTCCTTCTCTTGCAATAAACTCCTGAAACTCATCAATTTTCTCATATGGAATACCCGGAATCTCCACAGAAAGTCTTGTGGTATAAGCCAGGTTGCCGTTTCCGAATTTTTCTGCTGCATCTGCCATGCATTTATGTTGAGCGGCCGTTACTTTCCCGTTCACCGTAATGATCCGTGCGGAAAATTCATCTGTTCCTTTATTATTCAGAAAACCAAGTCCTTTTAATCTTTTTTCTTCTTCTTTGCTGACTGTCAGTGCTGACATAGTGCTCCTCCTGTTCTGTTATACTTTTGCTGTATGTTTGTCCTGTTGTTATCCACTATACCACTTGTTTATCTATTTGAAAAATGATATTATTTTATGGAAATCATAGGTTTTTTCTATAGATCAACCATTTGTCCAATATCAAAGGAGATCCATTATGACGATACGTCATCTCACTATTTTTCTTACTGTGGCACAGCATGGTTCTATGAGTGGAGCCGCGCGGGAGCTTTATCTTTCTCAGCCTACCGTCAGTCAGGCCATCAGCGAACTGGAACGACACTATAACGGTCTTCTGTTTGAGCGCCTGGGAAAAAAATTATATCTTACAGACAGGGGAAAACTTCTGCTTCCCCTTGCTACAGAACTGGTGCAGCAATTCCGTCAGACCGAAGAACTAATGCTGAATCAGGGGCAATCTTCCACATTGAAGCTTGGTTCCACCATCACAGTCGGCACCTGTCTGACCCCTTCTGTTATCGTTGCTCTGGAAAAAAAACTGCCTGATCTGAATGTATATTCTTATGTCAGCAATACCAGAGACATTGAAGAAAAACTGTTAAAATCTGAACTGGACGCTGCCGTGGTAGAAGGCGAGGTTCTCTCTCCGGATCTGATTGTTCTGCCTGTTATTGATGACAGTCTGGTGCTGGCTGTCGGAAAAAAACATCCTTTTTATTTCAAAAACAAACTGACTGTATCTGATCTGCAGGGACAGAAATTCTCCATGCGAGAATCTGGCAGCGGTACACGACAGCTTTTTGAAGAATATGCAGCACGGCACCGGTTATCCTATGTCACCGCCTGGGAAGCCAACAGCCCTCGGGTACTGCTCAATGCCGTACTGTATAACAAGATCCTTTCCGTGATGTCCCTGCGCCTGATGCAGCACGAGTTGCAGCACGATTCCATTCATGTCTTCTGTCAGGCTGATGGAGAATGGAACCGAAAGTTCAAACTGGTATATCATAAGAACAAATTTCTGACACCGGCTATCTACGAACTGGAAAAAATCCTGCATACTTATCAGCATATGAATTTGCCCGAAAAAATGGGGATGCTGTATTAGCATCCCCAAATGTTATATCTCTTCTCTTTTGTATGATCGCAGTTCCTGTTTTTTTTATCTAACAATACACTAATATCATCTGTATAATCAATCAGCATATTAACTGGTCAATCCTTTTCTTCATTAATTCAAATAATCCTCTGCAATATTCTTCCTTACATCGTCTTCTGTTGATTTCACAATTGGCTTTCCATCAAAGTCAGCTACATATTCCTTCAGCTTTCGGATTCGTTTTTCAGTTGACATTACGATACTATCCAGCCTTTTTTCATCGATAAACTGTGTTGTCCTTTCATCATCAAATACGCTTCGAATCAGCTCACCCACATCCTTCAGCTTTTCAAAATCAATCCATTCGAAAGAAGATACCAGTTTTAGCTGCTCTTCGTGATGATTTTTAAATGGCTTGCAGGTAATATGCTTTCCTGAAAGTATCTCAAATGGCAGCTTGTCGTATCCAAAGGAAGAGCCACTGTCAAAAATCGGTGCCGCACCACTCCATTTCAGGCTCTCTGCTTCTCGGAGCAATCCAAAATTATTCAAATGCCGGTCTTCGTTCGCTATGATATAATCCACCACGATCATACGATCCAGGGCCGGTATAATGTCAATTCCAAACTTCGCACAGCAATCTATGTAATGCTGATATACTGAAACATTATTTGCTTTTTTCTGTGTCTGGAAAATGCGCCAGGCTCCAATCAGTTCCGTATCTCTAGTCACAAAATCCCTGCACACACTATATGGCATCTCTTCATCCCACACCAGTTCATACGGTATATGTTCTATTCCCAGCCTGTCCATGATTCCCGATGCAATCACTTCATTAAATGGCTGCTGTCTGAACGGATTGCTTCCGCCTTTTAACAAACATCTTTGTCCATTCAGAATCTTCCAGCGTTTTTTCAGACATCCATCTGATGTGTTATCAGGAGAGCTAAAGTCAAACTCTGCCTTTTCCTTTTTGGCTCCCAACAGGATATCTCCAATATCATCTGAAAATGCATGATCAAAAAAATTGATATCTTCCCATTTTAAATCTGTATCGTTTGGTCTAATCCAATACTGATCTGAAAGACTCAGTCCAAAGCAACGAACAAGAAGCAGCTTCGTATCTGTAATATCCAGCTGTTCCAGTGCTTCCTGAATGCCGGAACGGCTGGCTGGAATCGAACGGTCTGTCCACCAGGCATTCAACGCTGAACGATCTGCCAGCCCCTTTTTCATCGGAATTCCCACAGGAAGATGTTCCGGAGCATATATCTCATATAATCTGCTGATAAATCCGGTCGCATCATCCAATTCCAGTTCCACCACCGGGATTCCTTTATGCATCAAAGTACATCTCATCCTTCCATCTCCTGCAATCTTTTTCATTCTTTATTCGTTACAAAATATTATACTTTTCCCTGCATGCAGGTCAACTTTCGGCACCACACAGATTCCAATTTATTTTCGAAACAGATACTGATATTTATGTTTCTGCCATCTGAATATAGCCCTGACTTCTCCGTTCTTCATTACTGGTTACTTGCATTACCAGTATTTCTTCATGTATTCGTTTGCTTCTTCTTCTGATAATGCAAATTCCTTCATAATATTTTTTACTGCCGCTTCTTTACTGATATTGAAGTTCTTGCAGGTTCGTATATTTGCCAAAATTCCCTGTTCTACACCCTGACGGATTCCCTGTTGCATTCCCTGCTGGATACCTTCTTGCATCCCTTCCTGTTTTAATTCTTCTAAAGCACTGCACATATTAACCTGCCCTCCTTTTTCTTCTGATGCTAAAGCATGGTCAATTAATTCCTGTGATTCTGTTATGGCACCGATCACAACGCCAAGTTCTGATGATATAGACCTGTTCCTATATACAGTATTGATCTTATCATAATTCCGCTCATAAATCGAACGGCTTACATCAAATACCGTATCTACATCTGAATCATGAAAGCTGAGACTTCCACTATCTCTTATTTGTAACAAATTCATTTTATAATCTGATACCAGAATCTTTAACTTATCCGGTACTTCCAGCATGTCTGTCAGAGTAAACGGTCCATCCCATTCTTTTTCTCCATAATACACACACAGGCTGATAACCGGATGAAGCCGGTCTGTTTTCCTCAGATTCGACAGGAATTCATCAGATGATGCAAAATTCTTATCCTTTTTGTTCCTGGCTGCTATCTCATTATACTCTTTCATGTAAGAAAATGCATCTCCGATCATGTGACGAAGAGGCATTGCATAATGCACCTTTTCCTGATTTTCCAGTCCCCAGATTACGAAGTCTACTCCGTATGCTGTCTTCTTGACAACATCCATGACTTTCTGTACTGTCTCCGCATGTCCATTAAACTTTAACAGTGATGAAACATCGGTATCTGCTTCTGTAAGGTCTTCTGGCTTTAGTACCTGTTCTCCATCAAAAAATACTGCATTAAACAGATCTGCAAAATGATGGTTATTTCTCCAGAAGTTCTTTAGTATGGTGTCTGGTTTTAACTTATTTTTCTCAGCCGTTTGAGATCCCTCCTGTCTTTTCTTAATACAACTATATCATAGTCACTCTTTCTTTTCTATGAAAAGAAAATAAAATTATTTCATTCTAGAGAAATCTGATATTTTTATGTCATCCACTAAAGCCTTGAACAAATAGCTTCTCTCCTTTCTTCGAATTTAGTGATGACTTTAGTGATGACTTTTAAAATCACTACAAAACAAAAAAGCCGAAAACCCTTGTATTTACAAGGTTTTTCGACTTATCGGAGCAGGGGATGAGAGAATCGAACTCCCGCTAAAAGTTTTGGAGACTTCTGTCATACCATTTGACCAATCCCCTGTGTGTTGCTCACCAAATATTTATACCATGATTATTCTTTTCTGTCAATAACTTTTTAAAAATATTTGACCTTTTTCTCAAAAAATGTTACCATCTACTCGCACAAACTCATTAAAGGAGGCGTATCCCATCATGGCTATGAATTTTCAGTCTCTGCTTCAGATCCGAAATCTGTGGCAGCGTTTTACAAATCAACATCCCAAATTTCCTGCTTTTTTACGTGCTGCACAGCCTGCACTGAGAGAAGGCAGTGTGATCGCTTTTACGATTACCACTCCGGAGGGCAAAACAATCGAATCCAACCTGAAGATTACTGCTGCTGATCTTGAGTTGTTGGAATCTCTGAAACAGATTTGTTCATAAAAGAGGGACTGTCTATTTTCGACAGTCCTCTTTCTCTCTGATGCTTCTCTATCTCTATACCTGAAGCTTTAAACCCTATAAATATCCTGGCACTGCTGTCCTTTGTCATATGAAATAATAACAACATAAAATGGGCGTATCACACTATTCATCTGCGTGATACGCCCTGGTCTGTTATCTTATATTCATCAAATACTGCACCGCATCCCGAACCGTTTCCAGGCCGATGATCCGGATTCCTTCGACCTTCTGTAATGCTTTCACAGATACCCTTGGCATCAATACTGTCTCAAATCCCAGTTTCTTTGCCTCCTGTACTCTCTGCTGTGCCATATTGACAGATCGGATCTCACCGCTCAGTCCCACCTCTCCAAAAGCGATGGTCTTTTCGTCAATGGCAATATCCTTATAACTGGATACCAGCGCCAGAATCAGTCCCAGGTCGATTGCCGGCTCCGTCATACGGATTCCTCCTGCAATATTGACATAAACATCACAGGCCGACAGTTGCATACCTGCCCTTTTTTCCAGTACCGCCAGCAGAAGATTTACCCGATTAAAATCGGTTCCCGCCGTAGTTCTTCGCGGCATCGGAAGATTGGTGTGGCACACCAGTGCCTGAATCTCAATGAGAATCGGTCTGCTTCCTTCCATAGAACAGGCCACAATCGAACCAGAAGCATTTTCCGGCTTACCCTCCAGCATATATTCTGACGGATTCGTCACTTCCCGCAACCCGCTCTGACGCATCTCAAATACGCCGATCTCATTGGTAGATCCAAATCGATTCTTCACACCTCGCAGGATACGATACGATGCATAGCGGTCTCCCTCGAAATAGAGCACGGTGTCCACCATATGCTCCAGTACTCTCGGTCCCGCTACTACACCTTCCTTTGTTACATGCCCTACCAGAAAGATGGAAATCCCCATCCCTTTTGCTATCTGCATCAGCACATTGGTTGCTTCTCTTACCTGAGAAACACTCCCCGGTGCTGCTGATACAGTCTCATGATACATCGTCTGAATAGAATCGATCACTACTATTTCCGGTCTGGTTTTCTCAATCACTGCCCGTATCAGTTCCAGATTTGTTTCGCACAGCAGCATCAGATCATCCCGGAACTCTCCGATTCGCTTTGCTCTCAGCTTGATCTGCTGCGCTGACTCCTCACCGGATACATACAGAACATGATGTCCTTCCCCTGTAAGATTGTGGCAGACCTGAAGCAGAAGTGTTGACTTTCCGATTCCAGGATCGCCTCCCACCAGCATCAGAGAGCCTGCTACAATGCCGCCTCCCAGCACCCGGTCCAGTTCTCCCATTCCGGAA
This sequence comes from uncultured Marvinbryantia sp., assembly GCA_934394985.1. Lineage (GTDB taxonomy): Bacteria > Bacillota > Clostridia > Lachnospirales > Lachnospiraceae > Marvinbryantia. Next base: position 14,144 of record CAKRRF010000026.1, on the reverse strand, counting down.
GAAATCCGCTGCTTCTCATCCATCTGAATTTCCGACAAACGTACCGGTCTGATCTCTGCCGCTGCCTTTTTGACAGCTGCAGAGCCACTCACTCTGGCAACTGGTTCTTCTGTAAAAGTATTCCATTCATGACATGCGGGGCACTGTCCCTGCCACTTTGCTGATTCATAACCGCAGTTCTGACAGAAAAACGCGGTTGTCTTTGCTTTTGCCATACTGTTCTCCCAGAAATTATTTTACACTGAACTTCATCTTGTCACTAACGTAACCAACAGCCACGCTGTCACCACGTCTGACTCTGCCTTCCAGTATTTCTTCCGCAAGGACATCCTCCAGCTGAGTCTGAATTGCACGTTTTAACGGTCTTGCACCGTACTTCGCATCATAACCGGTCTCTGCAATATGCTTTTTCACAGAATCCCTTACATGGAGTTCGATATCCAGCTGCTCCTTGCACCGTTTCTCAAACTCCTTCAAAAGCAGACTCACAATTCTGGCAATCTCTTCTTTATTCAGAGAATGGAATACAATGATCTCATCAATTCGGTTCAGGAATTCCGGTTTGAAGACACGCTTCACTTCTTCCATAACGTTTCCCTTCATCCGCTGATAATTCTGTTTCTCATCATCTCCGGTCATGAAACCCAGCTTCTTTGGCTCCTGAATCGCTGCAGCGCCTGCATTGGATGTCATAATCAAAATCGTATTTTTAAAATCAACCTTTCGCCCCTGTGCATCGGTAATGTGACCGTCATCCAACACCTGAAGCAAGATATTAAATACATCCGGGTGTGCCTTTTCAATCTCGTCAAACAGAATCACAGAATATGGATTTCGTCTGACTTTCTCGCTAAGCTGACCACCCTCTTCATATCCCACATATCCAGGCGGTGAGCCGACCAGTTTCGAGACACTGTGCTTTTCCATATATTCAGACATATCTACACGGATCATAGCCTGTTCACTGCCAAATACTACATCTGCCAGTACCTTAGACAACTCCGTTTTTCCCACACCGGTAGGTCCGAGAAACAGGAAAGAACCAATCGGTCTCTTTGGATCCTTCAGACCCACCCGTCCTCTCTTAATTGCCTTCGCCACTGCTTTTACCGCTTCGTCCTGTCCGATTACTCTCTGATGCAGGGTCTGCTCCAGCTTCAGCAGGCGATGTGATTCTTTTTCTTCCAGCTTCTGCACCGGAATCTTTGTCCACATAGACACAATCTCGGCAATCTCATTTTCTCCGACTACAGGACGTTTCTTTTCTGCCTTATGCTCATGACGTTTTTTTGTCTCTTCCAGCTTTTTCATCAACTTGTTCTGTTCCTGATTATATTCGGATGCCGCTTCCCAGTCTCCCAGAATAATGGCATTTTCTTTCTTCTCTGATAACGCTTCCAGCTCGTCCTGAAGAACCGTCAGCCCATCTGATACTTCCACTTTTTTCAGCTGCTTTCTGGATGCCGCTTCATCAATCAGGTCAATCGCTTTATCCGGCAGAAAACGGTCATTGATGTAACGAACGGCATAGGTCACCGCCGCTTCGATCGCTTCATCTGTAATCTGTACCTTATGATGATCCTCATATGCCTTCCTTAGCCCCTTCAGAATCGCCACTGCCTCTTCCGGCTTCGGTTCTTCCACGGTCACAGACTGAAAACGGCGTTCCAGTGCCGGATCCTTTTCAATATACTTTCTGTATTCACCAATGGTTGTTGCACCAATCAGCTGAATCTCACCACGTGAAAGTGCCGGCTTCAGAATATTGGAAGCATCCATGGCGCCTTCTGCGCCTCCCGCTCCGATAATTGTGTGCAGTTCATCAATGAAAAGCAACACATCACTGCGTTCTGCCACTTCCTGGATCACACGTTTGATCCGCTCCTCGAATTCCCCCCTGTACTTAGAACCGGCAACCATCGCTGCCATATCCAGTGTATAGAGCTTCTTTCCCCGGATGGTATCCGGTACCGTATCTGCAACAATGCGCTGTGCAAGACCTTCTACGATCGCAGTTTTACCAACTCCCGGTTCTCCGATCAGACATGGATTATTCTTGGTTCGGCGGCTTAATATCTGGATGATTCGTTCAATCTCTACCTCTCTTCCCACTACCGGGTCCAACTTGCCTTCTTCCGCCTGCAGTGTCAGATTTCGGCTAAACTGTTCCAGCATAGTTCCGCCCTGCTGTCCTGCACCCTGGCTGCCTTTTACCGTACGCATATAATCTTTATAGCGGCTCTCTTCCAGTCCCAGGCACTCCAGTACTGCCATAAATACCTTCTGCACCTGGATCCCCATCGTATGCAGCAATCGAGTTGCCACACAGTCCACATCCTTCAAAATTGCCAGAAGGAGATGCTCTGTTCCCATTTTCTCCTGTCCGAAAAACTCTGCCTCTTCTTCTCCCTGTTCCAGAATCTCTGCTGCACGAGGGGAGTATTCAAAACTATTACGCTCTGCCAGCATCCCCTCCGGAACAATCAGTTCCCGGATCAGCTCCATCAGCTTCTGTTCCTCTACCTTACACTCTTTTAAAATGGCTGATGCCATTCCATGTTCTTCACGCAGCAGCCCCATAAGCAGATGCTCGGAACCGATATAGTTCTGTCCACATTGCTTTGCTGTCTGCTTCGCATACTTTAATGCCTGTTTTACCTGTTCGGTATATTGCATATCCTACATCCTTCCATTCTTCATATCTTTTAAAATATCATCCACCATACTGTGAATCTCATCTTCTGTAATATTTTTACAGCATGCCTTGGCCAGGCTGACACGCAGATTGTTACGCAGTTCCTCCATAGCCTGAATCCGGTCTGCATCCAGTGCAATCACGGCTCCCTTTCTCCTGTCAAGCCGCAGAAATCCCTCCTGGCGCAGCACAGAATACGCTTTATTAACAGTATGCATATTCACTCCAATATCATCCGCCAGCTGTCTTACGGACGGAAGTGCCTCACCTTCCTGGATCGTCGAAGACGCAATGCCAAGAATAATCTGATTTCGGAGCTGAATGTAAATAGCTTCATCGCTCTGAAAATCTATCTCTATCATTATCATATGCTCACTTCCATTTCTCTTTTTGTGTTATATAAATTATAGCACAAGTATACTGTATAACGCAAGAAAGAATCTCCCATAGGAGATTCTTTCTTATAGTGGTTTATCGTCTTCTCTTTTGTCTTTTACAGATCAATCATATCCACATTCACATCCGGTTCTTCGATTGTGCTCTGAACCATTGTCGGCTGCTGCGGTGGAACCTGCTGAGCCATCTGCTGTGGCTGCATTGGCTGCTGCATCTGCTGCGGCGGAATTTGCTGTGGCTGCTGCATTGGCTGCGCCATCATCGGTTCTTGCTGAACCGGTCTTGCATCTCTGCCTTTTTCCCTCTTTGCAGCCTTCTTTGCTTCCTTTTCCTGTTTCTTTAATTCTTTTTTAGATGGAACCTGAGGCTCTTCCTGTGCTGCAGCAGTCATATGGATCGGCTGTGCCTGAAGCTTCTGAGAAGCATTTCCAAATGCTGCATGTACCGTTCCTGACATATCATTCATCTGCTGATTCTGTCCTGCTGTCGGCTGTGGGGTATTCTGAACAGGTGCATAATAGTAATCACTTCTCATGTTCTGTTCTTTTCTGGCATATTCATAGCTTTCTGTTACCTGCCCCTTTAAGGATTTGATCTCATCCTTCATGTCTTTATTTCTCAGACTCTGATTAATGATTACAAATAACAGAATTACTGCAAATGCAATCAGACCATATAAGATCTTCATCAGCTTATCCAGACGGTCTGCAAAATCATCATTTTCCTTCTGCAGGGAAGTGAGCTGCTGGGTCTTCTGCTCCAGCTTTGCTGCTGCTTCTGACTGTGCTACCTTCTCTGATTCTGCTGCCAGCTTTTCAGATTCTGCTTTTGCCTCAGATTCTGCTGCAGCTGCTGCATCTTCTGTCTCGGTTTCACTTTTACTTCCATCACTTGTTACATGTAATACATAAGTAGCTACCGCTCCATTTGCTGCCTGAACAGAGATAGATACCGTTCCGGTTCCGTCTTCAGACAGTTCTGTACCGCTGATATCGGTGATTTCCGCACTGTCCGCTGATTTCACCGGATCCAGCTGCAGCTCTTTTGTTCCACCTGCTACTGTTACGTTGTATTCCAGTGTCGCATAATAAAATTCCGGCTCACAGGACTCTGCATTTTCCAGTCCAAGACTGTATAAAGAGTTATCTCCCGATGTGCTGTCATATTCCTCCGCAGATACACCTGTCATCAACAGACACACTACGGAACACATCAGCATCAACAGGCGGCCGATCGTTTTCCTGATTTCTTTCATGTTTTTACCTCTTTCTTTTACTCTAAGCCTCATCAATGGCTTTTCCTATGTCATGACGGTAATATTTATTATCAAAGCTGATCCAGTTTACCGCTTCATAGGCATTGGCACGGGCCTTTTTCAGATCCGTTCCTTTTGCCGTCACGCCCAGCACTCGTCCGCCATTTGTGACAATTCCTTCTTCTGTCTTTTTTGTTCCGGCATGAAAAACATAGTAGCCGTCTTTATCTTTAAAGTTCTCGAATCCGGATATTACATAACCCTTTTCGTATTTAACAGGATATCCTTCTGATGCAAGAACCACACAGACTGCTGCATTATCTTCAAATTCCAGATCAATCTGATCCAGTGTTCCGTCAATACAGGCCTCAAATACATCTACCAGATCTGTTTTCATTCTCGGAAGTACTACCTGCGTCTCCGGATCACCAAAACGGGCATTGTATTCCAGAACCTTCGGTCCATCTTCTGTCAGCATCAGTCCAAAAAAAATGATCCCTTTGAATTCTCTGCCTTCTGCTGCCATCGCATCTACCGTTGGCTGATAAATATATTTTTTGCAGAACTCATCCACTTCCTTCGTATAGAAAGGACTTGGTGAGAATGTTCCCATGCCTCCGGTATTCAATCCGGTATCGCCGTCACCGGCTCTCTTGTGATCCTGCGCACTGGTCATCGTCTTAATCGTCTTGCCATCCACAAAAGACAGTACAGACACTTCGCGACCGGTCATAAATTCTTCAATGACCATGCAGTTGCCAGACGCACCAAACTGTTTATCCAGCATAATGGATTTTACGCCGGCTTTTGCCTCTTCCAGGGTCTGACAAATCAGTACACCTTTTCCAAGTGCAAGTCCGTCTGCCTTTAAAACGATCGGAAACTTCGCTGATTCCAGATATTCCAATGCTTTTTCCGGATCATCAAAATTCTCATATGCCGCTGTCGGAATATGATATTTTTTCATCAGATCCTTGGAAAATGCCTTGGATCCTTCCAGAATTGCTGCATTTTTACGCGGACCAAATACTCTTAAGCCCTGCGCTTCAAACACATCCACAATTCCTCCAACCAACGGATCGTCCATGCCGATTACCGTCAGATCTATCTCATGTTCTTTTGCAAAAGCTGCCAGTTTGTCAAACTCCATTGCACCAATCGGTACGCACTCCGCAAATTCTTCAATTCCTGCATTGCCAGGTGCACAATACATTTTCTCTACTTTTTTGTTCTGAGCAATTTTCCATGCAATCGCATGCTCTCTTCCGCCGCTTCCTACGATTAATACTTTCATGCTTCCTCCTCTTATCCGTTCCAAACGGATTTACTTAAAAAGTACTTTACCGTCTTTTACTTCAATATGCCCATTGGCAATCAGATCTATCGCCTTTGGCATAATCACCCATTCAGCCTGCTCCATAACTCTCTGCTGCAGTACCTTTGGGGTATCTCCCTGCTGTATCTCTACCGCTTTCTGTAAAATGATCGGTCCGGTATCGGTTCCCTCATCCACAAAATGCACGGTCGCTCCTGTCACTTTTACACCACGTTCCAGTGCCTTTTCATGCACCTTCAGTCCATAGTACCCGGTACCGCAGAAAGAAGGAATCAATGACGGGTGAATATTGATAATCTGATTCGGATAAGCCTGAATCATAATCTCCGGAATCACAACCAGACAGCCGGCCAGTACGACCAGATCCGGTTCATAAGACTGGATCGTCTGCAGCAGTGCCTGATCAAACTCTTTCCGTTCTGCATAATTCTTCGGAGAGACGCAGACTGCCGGAATACCTGCTTTTTCAGCTCTCTGCAACGCACCGGCATTCTGGTTGTTGCTGATTACCACACTGATTTCTGCATTTGTAATCGTTCCATCTGCAATACCATCAATAATCGCCTGCAGATTGGTGCCGCCACCTGATACCAGAACTGCCAGTTTTAGCATAATTCTACTCCTTTTTCACCTTCTGTGATATCTCCAATCACCCATGCCCGGTCACCGGTCTTTTCAAGGGCTGCCAGTGTCTTCTCCACATCTGCCGGAGCCACTGCCAGTACCATACCGATACCCATATTAAAGGTATTGTACATCATCTGTTCTTCAATCTGTCCTTCTCTTGCCAGCATCTTAAAGATTGCAGGTACTTCGTAGCTGTCTTTTTTCACAACTGCTCTGGCACCATCCGGAAGCATTCTCGGAATATTCTCATAAAATCCACCGCCAGTGATATGGCTGCATCCCTTAATCGTCACGCCTGCTTCTCTTACGCTGCGCAGAGCTTTTACATAGATTCTGGTCGGAGCGAGGAGTGCTTCACCCAGGGTTTTACCCAGTTCTTCGTGATAGGTATCCAGAGTTTCCTTATCCATCTGGAATACTTTTCTCACCAGTGAAAATCCATTGCTATGTACTCCGGTAGATGCAATACCCACCAGTACATCTCCTGCCTGAATGTGTTCTCCTGTAATCATGTCTTTTTTGTCTGCCACACCAACTGCAAATCCAGCCAGGTCGTAATCGTTCTCTGGCATCAGACCCGGATGCTCTGCTGTTTCACCGCCAATCAGTGCACAGTCAGACTGTACGCAGCCTTCTGCCACACCGCTTACGATCGCAGCGATTTTTTCCGGATAGTTCTTGCCGCATGCAATATAATCCAGAAAAAACAGAGGCTCACCACCTGCACAGGCGATATCATTGACACACATTGCAACAGCATCAATACCGATTGTATCATGCTTGTCCATGATAAATGCCAGCTTCACCTTTGTTCCGCATCCGTCTGTACCGGATAACAGCACCGGTTCTTCCATGTTCTTGATCTTAGCCAGGGAAAATGCACCTGAAAAACCACCCAGTCCTCCAAGAACTTCTTCTCTCATAGTTCTTTTTACGGACTCTTTCATCAGTTCTACTGACTTGTAACCTGCCTCAATATCTACACCTGCGTTCTTATAATCCATAACCTGTTCTCCTCTGTTTTATTTTGTATATTCTTTATAGCCAACTCTGGCCAGTTTTTCTGCTTTTGTCTCTACCTGCTCCTTCAGTTCCTGTGAATAATCTTTCAGTCTCTGAAGCAGTTCCAGATCAGAAGTAGCAAGAATCTTTGCTGCCAGAAGTCCTGCATTGGCTCCTCCGTTGATGGCCACTGTGGCAACCGGGATACCTGTTGGCATCTGTACGATGGAATACAGGGAATCTCTTCCACCCAGAGAAGTGGTATGCATTGGAATGCCAATAACCGGCATCGGGAATATTGCTGCGCACATTCCTGGAAGATGTGCTGCCATTCCTGCTCCTGCAATGATGACTTTCCATCCTTTGGATTCTGCTGATTTCGCATACTCAAAAAATAAATCTGGTTCTCTGTGTGCAGAAATAATTGTCATTTCATACTCCACACCAAGTTTTTCCAAAATATCAGCGGCTTTTGCCATAACTGGCATATCTGAGTCGCTTCCCATTACAATACCGACCTTTGTCATTGTGCATTCTCCTTTTGTACTTGAAGTTATTTGGCGTTCTCCTAAGCCCTTATTTTACTAACGTTTCTCTGGCTTGTCAACTCATTCACAGATGTTTGTAAACGGGTTATTCAGTTCCTCTGTTCCCGGCAGGACAAACCGTCCGTTTTGAATAATTGCCGTTTCACTGCCATCAGCATGAACCACAGTCAGCAGCCCCAGTTCCTTATACGGAATGGTAATGTCTGTGTGACATCCAAAATACGCTTTGGATAAATCTTCCTTTCGTAATATAGACACCTCGTTATCTCTGGCAATGATCTCTTTTCCGTCTGGATTGTAAACTGCGGTATCCTCCGCCCAGCTGTAACAGGTATCTCCTACTGCAAAATGAGGCCCCATTTTTTCTGCAATCAGAATCGGAAGTTTATTGCCGATGCCATATTTTTCAGCCATCACATATGCTGTCGTATTTGTTCCGATTGCAAACTCTCCCATAGGAAGCGTATCATGATGAAACAATACATTTTCTCTGACGTATTTTTTATTTTCTTCTTCTGACTCAAAATTGCTGCAGGTATAATCAGTAATCATGCCGTCCTGGAAATGGATCTCCAGATTCTCATAACGCAGCTCATCCAGATATACTTCACTGACATGCAATACTCCCGTAGTTCCTGCCAGTCTCGGTGAGGTAAACACTTCCCCTACCGGAATGTTTACATCTGCCACACAATTTTCGAAAATGGTTTCTTTCTGCGGATTTTTCAGTTCGGTCAGGCAGACCGTCAGATCTGTTTTATTGGCTCCGCTTCCCAGAATATGCACTTTTCTTCCCTGATCCAGCGTATCAATGATGGTCTGCTGAATTCTCCGATATAACTGGTAGTCCAGGGTATTGATCTTTACTGTTTCTTCAAAAATCTCTTTAAACTGTTCTCCGATCTCCGGAACCGGGAACGCAATAATCGTAAAACTGCGCTCCTCGCCGATAATATAGCGATTTGTGATCTGTGCAGTCTCGTTCGCCAGTTCCACCGACAGCTTCTGCTGTTTTTCGGACAGGCGGTAAGCAGCCTCTTTATTCACCGGCACAAACGGTACTTCCCCAAATGTCTCTACACAGGCCGGACCGGCATGGGTATTGGCCAGTTCTTTATATTCTTCATACGCGCTTCGCATTACCCCAAGCTTGCGTTCCATAAAAGCACGATCCAGATAAATCGCAGCATCTCCCTTGTGGTCATACTCATACTGCTTATTTGGAATCGCTCCGTAATATCCAATTCGAATGTGTTCCTTTTTATTAATACTGTGTGCCGCACTGCGATAGATCACCGGCTTCAGTCCCATCTGTGCAAAATTCTCGACAGCTTTTCGGATGATCCGTTCAAATCCCAGAATATATCGGATATTCACCGTCTTTTTCTTAGACAGATCTTTATTGCCAAGGACAAAACCAATCCGGTAGCCCTCTGTATAGACAGAAGCTATCCGATCAATCTCTTCCTGTGAAAGGCCGTTCAGAAACTGCGCCATTTCAAGGATGCTGTCATTCACATACTCTCCATAATGATACAGATAACGCAGATCCGTCAGATCTTCTTCCATTATAATTCTTGTGGCAAAATCCAGTGCAGGATCCACTGCTTCACGAATTCGGTAAGCAAGCGTCTGATCACTGTAATCGCTGACATACCAGTACACAATCTGCTGAATCCGGCGGTATGGCGGCACTTCTTCCTCTTCAAAACAATTATAGATCTCTATAAAAAGCTCACATACAATCAGCAGATCTTCCCATCTCTGTTCGAAGGCAAACACGATCATTCCATGAATTTCTGTGTACAGAAATGACAGAATTCGTCCGTGCACTTCTCCCAGCTGTGCCACTGCATATTCCGGATTACCATAGCTTTGTTCATAATGCTCCGGCAGAATATCCTCATACATCCAGTGATTGCATTCCTTCCACTGCTCCAGACTCCAGTCTTTATTTCTTCCCTCTCTGATTGTCTCTGACAGTTCCAGAATCTGTGTTATAAACTGCGCTTCTTTCTGGAAATAGCTTTCAAATGGCGCAAGAACGTTTGTCTCTGTGACAATTTCACGAATACGTTCTGCTGCCAGCTGCATTCTTTCTTTTTTCAACTCATCAAACTGCTGCATTTTATTTCTCCTTATGCTCCACCAAGTGCTACGCCCAGCCATATGACAAATATGATTCCACACATGATAGATCCGATTTTCGGATATTTATATTTTATATTTTTTCCGGAAAAGCTTTTTACCCCAATTATAAATCCCACTAAGGCAAATAAGATCCCGGACAATCCCAGCGCCCCTGCATAGATTCCGGCATCTCCTCTCATATAATAAGAAGAATAGACCGCTGCAATCAGAAGTACCAGCGAAATGCTGCCCATAATTACAGACACAATTCCATCTGTAGGATGTACCTTTTCTTCAAAAGAATACATCGTTTTTTTAGCCATAATGTTTTCTCCTCATTTTGTTACAAATTGTAAATAGCAGGAAGCCCAATACCCCACCCAGTGTATTCAGGAACAAATCATCCACATCGAAGCTGCCCACTTTGGAAATCAGCTGGGTACATTCTACCAATAGGCTGAATTCAAAAGATAACATCAAAATCATAAAAAAATTCCGTGCTTTCCGGTTCAGTACCGGCAGAATGGCTCCAAATGGAATGAAGCAGACTACATTACCCACAATATTAGCCAACACTGCTGCCATTCCCAGTTCTTCTCTGTAATTCCAAAACCTGGCAATCTCTTTAAACAAATGCAGATTGTAAGTGTAATCCCGTTCTGCATAGCTTCTGCCCATACTTTCTGCAAAGAACAGAAAGTATGTCAGACAGATCAGATACAATAAAAACAGTCCCGCACTGACAATCTGAATTTTTTTCTTTGTTTCTTTTTTCACTGTTTATCCTCTAGAACATAAGATTCTTCTTTGTTTTCAGAAGACCTGCTCCAGATACAATTGTCATGACCCCTGCTGCGATACCCACAACCAGAATCACGATTCCAACTGCTATACTACAAGCTCCTGCCAGGCTTATGTTGCGATAAACTTTTTCATTCATATACCAGTCTCCTTTTTTCTATTTTGCCCCATACTGTTCATAATATGAATCGATCGCTGTTTTTATACTGTCATCGATGATGATCTTACCCTGGCATTCCTGATTGTAAAGTCTTTCTACTACTTCTTCCATGGTCACGATCGCATGTGCAGGGAAACCATATTTTTCCTGAATCTCATCCAGTGCGCTCTTTTCTCCGCCCTTTCCGACTTCCATACGATTCAAAGATACCATCAGTCCTTTGATCTCTACATCTGCCTGTTCCTTTAAAATCGGGAATGTTTCTTCGATGGACTTACCGGATGTAGTCACGTCTTCAATGATCACAACTCTGTCTCCATCCTTCAGCTTGCTTCCAAGAAGGATACCTGTATCGCCATGATCCTTTACTTCCTTACGGTTTGAGCAGTAACGGATGTCTTTTCCATAAAGCTCGCTGATTGCCATTGTCGTTGCCACACTCAGTGGAATCCCTTTGTAAGCCGGTCCGAAGAGTACATCAAAATCCAGTCCATAATTATCATGAATCGCTTTTGCGTAGTATTCACCCAGCTTGCGCAGCTGCGTACCGGTTACATAAGCTCCTGCATTCATAAAAAACGGAGACTTTCTTCCACTCTTTAATGTAAATTCTCCAAATTTTAATACCTGGCTTTCTACCATAAATTCGATAAATTCCTGCTTATACTGTTCCATCTCTTTTATCTCCCCCTTTTATCTGTTCTCCAGTGCCTGATTGATATCAGCCACCATATCTTCTACTGCCGCACGGCTTGCTTCTCCAAAATGTTCTGCACCAAACTTCGCATATTTTTCCTGCTTATATGCTGCAATGATACCTCTGGAAGAGTTTACGATTGCTCCCAGCCCATCCTCATTAAAGAAGTGTACCAGATCAGCGCCTTTTCCACCCTGTGCACCGTATCCCGGAACCAGAATATAAGACTTTGGCATCACCTTACGCAGTACCTTTCCCATCTCCGGATAGGTAGCGCCTACAACAGCTCCAATGTAGCTGTACTGATCACCCATGCATTCTTCGCCCCACTGAGCCACTTTTTCACCAACCAGTTCATACAGTGGTCTTCCATTCACCAGCTGATCCTGGAATTCCCCACTGGAAGGATTGGATGTCTTTACCAGGATAAATAATCCTTTCTTTTCTTCCTTGCATACTTCCAGGAATGGCTTGATGCCATCTGATCCAAGATATGGATTTACGGTGGCAAAATCTTCATCAAATGCACTGTAGGTTTTACTTCCCACCTGTACTTTTCCAAGATGAGCTGTCGCATATGCAGCTGATGTCGAACCAATATCTCCGCGCTTCACATCACCGATTACCACCAGCCCTTTAGATTTGCAGTAGTCTACTGTTTTCTTAAATGCTTTCATTCCTTCGATACCAAACTGTTCATACATGGCAACCTGTGGCTTTACGGCCGGGATCAGATCATATGTACAATCTACAATCTCTTTATTGTACTGCCAGATGGCTTCTGCTGCGCCTTCCAGTGTCTCGCCAAATTCCTGATATGCCTTATCCAGGATCTGCTGTGGAATATAATTTAACATAGGGTCTAATCCTACCACGATTGGCGCCTTTGTCTTCTGAATATTACTGATCAGTTTCTGAATCATATTGTTCCTCCATTTATTTCTTCATTGATATTATTGTTCTGTTTATTCCTTTATGATACCACATAGTAAAACTGCCTGTAAAGAAACTCTTTACAGGCAATTCCACAAATATCATTTCCTATTATTTATGCTTCTGTCTCAGATTCGCTTTCTGTTTCAGATGCGCTTTCACTTTCTGTTTCTGTTTCCGTCTCTGAAGCAGTTTCTGTCTCAGTTTCCTCCTCTGAGGAAGCCTCTGTTACTTCTTCTGACTCAGATTCACTCTCTGACTCCGCTTCTGTTTCTGCTACTTCTTTAATCGTTGCATTTTCATATAAGAAGTTCAGAACTTTTTCCTGCAGCAGACTGTTTTTGATATAATTTTCACCATAAGCTTCTTCCAGCTTGGATGGGTCATCCATACCCTGTGCTTCTGCATATTTTGCAAGACCTGCTTCATATTCCTCGTCAGAGATTTCAATGTTTTCTTCTTTTGCGATTGCAAGCAGTGTCATTTCTTCTCCCAGTGCTTCTTCTGCCACCGGCTGAATCTGCTCCTGGAACTCATCCTGAGTCATTCCGTAATTCGTCAGATAATCTTCCAGGGACATACCATACATACTTGCCAGCCATTCATAATAATCTGTTGCACGTTTGATGGTGTATTGCAGATTTTCTTCCGGATAGCCATTGATGGTTGCATTATCATATGCTGCCTGCAGAAGCTTCTGTTCTGCTTCGGTCTTCTGAGATTCTTTTGCCTGTTCTTCCAGATCCTGGCGAACGCTTTCCTGATATGCTTCAGCAGTCATACCTTCTACCACTTCATCTGCCACTTCGTCAGTCAGTTCCGGAACACGAGTGATAGAATTTACTGTTACGGTAAATACTACATCTTTACCTGCCAGATCTGTGCTGTGGTAATTATCCGGGAATTTCAGTTCCAGATCTTTGGTTTCTCCAACCTGCATACCAATGATGCCATCTTCGAATCCATCAATAAATGTGCAGGAACCAATTTCCAGATCATATCCTTCTGCACTTCCTCCGTCAAATTCTTCGCCATCCATCTTGCCGACATAATCAATATTTACTGTATCACCAGCCTCTACTGTGCCTTCTGTCAGTGTCTGTTTCGTCTCTGATGCAATCTTGTCCATCACCTGCTCATCCGTTACTTCTACCGGTGCAACCTCAACTGTCAGCTCCTTATAATCACCAAGTGTCACATATTCACTTGGATCATACTCTGGAAGATCGGTCATTTTCAATTCTGTTTCTGTTTCGGATTCACTTTCTGATTCTGCTTCAGATGTTGTTTCGCTTTCGCTCTCTGTTTCTGTCTCTGTCTCAGATGCTGTCTCGCTTTCGCTCTCTGTTTCTGTCTCTGTCTCAGATGCTGTCTCGCTTTCGCTCTCTGTTTCCGTCTCTGTTTCAGATGCTGTCTCGCTTTCGCTCTCTGTTTCTGTCTCTGTCTCAGATGCTGTCTCGCTTTCGCTCTCTGTTTCCGTCTCTGTTTCAGATGCTGTCTCGCTTTCGCTCTCTGTTTCTGTCTCTGTCTCAGATGCTGTCTCGCTTTCGCTCTCTGTTTCTGT
>CAKRRF010000025.1 GCA_934394985.1 uncultured Marvinbryantia sp. | reverse complement strand
TTCATCGCTCTTTCCGGCGCATCCTGCGAACTTCTGTGCACCAGTCTGCGCGCCAGAACGGAACGACATAGACCACAGTGTTCCCTTGACTGCTGGATGGCACTTGTCCATATCAAGTCCATAGTTCTTCAGGCAATATTCCTTTGCTGGCAGATAATACTGCTGGTACGCACAGGTGTACTGCAGCTGTTCAAACTCAGCAGTATAGCTGTCGTACAGTGTCTGCCATAGCTTACCAAGTCCCTGATTGTAGATCAATTTGCTGTTACCAGCTCCAAGAACAATATACGGCTTAAATCCGGCATATCTCTCTGCATTGTACTCTACACAATATTTCAGGAATGGAATCAGTCCATAGCGATAATCAAACTGCAATCCATAAGCATTCCCGTTATCGCCATGAATGCATCGAAGTCCTTCCAAACCAGTTTCTCTCTTCGTCCATCCCATCCAGATTTTATCCGTTTCTCCTGAATAGGTTGTTTCCTTTTCCGCATTGGTGTAGAGTGCTTTACCATGGCAATCATACACGGTATAGCCAGCCGGGCAATTGTTTTTTGCATTGTCCAGCACAATATATGCGCCAAGTTGAGATTTAGTATCTTTCCATGTCTTTCTTACTCTGTAGTAACCATCTGATTCTGGTGTTTCAGAAGAATCAACAGGCTTACCAGCTACTTTTGCCTTAAATTCATCCCACGTCCATGATGTTTTGTATTTATTATTGCAGCAATATGGGGCCGGACACCATTTATTTACGATATCATAGTGGCGAAGGACATTTTCAATTGGAATATTCAAGTCTTTCATAAGTTTCTGGACGAGCCATACTGCTGCATTCTGAGTCTCTTCTGTAAAATACCAATCTTTATCTTCTGCCAGATTTCCAGAGCCTTTATTATTGGCTTTTTTCACACATAACTCAATGGAAATTGTGCTATAGTTATTTGCTTTTGGATGTTTCTGTTTGTAATAACCTGCAGTTCCCACAGCCCATGGTACTGCATCATAAGAGCACCGCTGATAAATTGATCCATCATAAAAGATCGTGAAATGAGCTCCCGTACCATCTGGCGCCAGCTCATAATTCTCTCCTACGCATCCCAAGTAATGGATTGCAATAAAATTATGAGTATTCCCCCAAGCAGGTACTCTTGAAGATGATACTTTATTAATTATGCTATACATTTTGCACCTCCTATCAAATGATACAAAAATCATAGCTTTATATGCATTTATTGTACAAAGCACATTATAGCGAGTATTTTCGGTACTCTCTCTTAACCTTACTCTGCGATGTATAACAATATATTTTTGTTGTTTTAAGGTCGGCATGACCAAGTATTGCTGCTACATCTTGTATGTCCATTCCACGATCAAGAAGATTTGTCGCAAGTGTCCGGCGAAACCTGTGCGGATGAGCCTTTTCAACCCCTGCATCAGTGCCTATCTTTTTAATTATTGCTTCTATCCCATTTTTCCCAAATCTTCTTTTTGCCCGACTATAAAACAGACACGGATCATTATCTACTCTGGTATCCAGATATTCTTGTAGTCTCATAGCTGCTACCGGCGTAAGGTAGACGATCCGCTCTTTATCTCCTTTTCCCAGCACCTTAATTTCTAATTCCTCAAAATTAATATCCGATCTATTAAGCGCAGAAACCTCAGAAACCCTGCAACCGGTAGAATATAGAAATTCCACCAGTGCAAGGTTTCTTTTTGTTTTACATGCACTTTTTAATTTTTCAAGTTCGATAGCTGAAAATGGCTTTCTTATCTCGTTTTTGCATTTGATTTGCGCCAACGCCTGGCACGGGTTTCTATCAATTAGATTCTCTGCCGCAAGCCAACTGTAGAACGCATTAAAACATCGTCTCATGCCATCCAATGTCGACTTCTTCACCTTATCTTTTTCTTTTTTGTATGATAAATAAAACCTGACATCATAGGTTGTTATTTCGTTAATAGGTTTTCCGAGAAAATTCAAAAGTTTCATATTTACATCTATGTACCTTCTTATTGTATTCTCTGACAACCCCTCGATTCTTTTTGTTGCCACATAACGCTGCATCATTTTTTCTCCGCCTGTCTCCACCCTGGCAATATCAGTACATCTTTCCTGTACTTCGTATTCATTTAATTCCATTACAAGTACGTCCTGCACCATCCGGATCAGTTCTGTATCCATTTCGGTGCTCAGTGCCATTGCCACATTTCTTACGATTTTTTCTCTGTTATCCATGTTGTACCACCTTTCTGTGTATTGATATAAATACAATAACACAGAAAAAACAGATACACTTTTTGTATCTGTTTTTTAACTAAACACGAATATGAAAAATATCAAGTCTCAAATGTATACAGTAACAACAAACAGTGACGGATCTTTTACAATAAATTTTGCAAAAGATGTTATAGTAATAGCTGCTGGAGGTGTCACATCATATACGGGGTTCACATTTGGAAGAATAAATGGATTCTCTGTATGGGGTTTCAATAGCACTTACTTAAAAAATACGACACTTCAAGTTGATATTACATACATTGAAGGTAAAATATAATAGACGTATTTACATTGCTATAATTGATTCCAACCACTTATAATATCATCATGCTGATAGCGAATCCATATAGACCACTTATCCTGATAACAGCTTATTGCGATCTGACTACATCTGGAAGGATAGCCAAACGTGATAATGTTATACCACTCTGGATAAACGCCTGTAAATGGAGAATTCGTCGTCTTATTTGAGTTATCAGCAGAAAAGCACGAAAAATCAACTAACACAGATCCATCTTTAGATAAGGTTCCGCCTATCGATTCCAACAAGGCTTTAGGTGTTTGCACAAAATCTACAATTTTCCCGATTGATATGTTTTTTAGGAGCAACTTCGTGTATCATACACGAAGTTGACAAGTACTGAAGAAAGAAACTTAACCATTCAAGGATCTCAGGGAGAAGCAAGTTATATAATCAAAAATGGAATATGTTTTATACATATCGAGGTTACGCCGCATGAGATCTCACATGACACTCCTATATGCTGGACATTACCAGCATCAAAAATTTCTTCGATGTTGACATTTTCTCTTGGGACTGCTGGCGGTCATAATTACACGTCATATTTGAGGAAAAGTGACAACGCACTGTGCTTTTATTACCCATCGTACACTAGTGTAGAAAGGATCGATGCGACAATATGTTATCCTGTATGATCATAGCGAGTGATATGTGACACTAAAAGCAATATACCGGCAATCAGAATTTGGAATATTGATTTTTAAATAACCATTCTCAAAATGTATATTCGCACAAACCGTATTGCCGTAATTTGAATCGCAAGCATTACCTATAATTCTTACTTCATTTAATGTCATTAGTGATGAATCTATCGGTTCGGAGTTCATTGTGTAATTAGTATTTGCATTAATTTGTCCGTTACAAAACAATGCCGCATTAATTGTTACAATCCCATTAACTTTAAAACATTCAAAATATTGCACTTGCCAAATGGAATATAGATGTAATGCAGAAGCGTCAAATATCAACTTCGTGTTTAACTCACTTATTGCTCCGGTGACTGTTCCATCACCTACACCAGAAATATCTTTTGTACCAAGCAAAAGCTGCTTCATTTTCTGCCATGTCATCTTAAAAAAATTGCCATTGGAATCTGCAATTGGCACCAGATCGGTGTCTGCCGCCGTTGTCTTTGCTGTAAGTTCTGTGATTAATTTACTTATAAAGCTATCTGCCATCACTTATTCTCCTTTACTTTTAAAGCTGTGATATTGGATCCAGAAAGTAATGCACCGGATGTATTTGCTGCCAACACTATTGCTTTATTTACTACACTAACCGATATCACATATTTTCCACCTGTATTTACAGGATTAGGGGTAATCCTGGCATCAGTAATACGTATATTTGCTTCTGCCATAAAATCACCCCTTTACTTTGATTTGGAAGTTGTCCACCCAGATCTCTTCTGCAATATGATAGGTATATCGTAAACAATAGATACCGGCTTTTTTCGGCTCAATTAAGGCATCTAACACATGCGCATTGATATTGCACTGTCCTGAGTCTTCTACTGTTCCATCCCCATCGTCTTCGCCAATATAAAGTAATTCGTACTCGGCTGATGCGATTGTAAAGGGGATGTCTGCATCACATACAGGTTTCACATTGCTTTTGAATCTGATTTTTTCACCGAGATCCATTTCAGTTTTCTCGACATATCTGATTGCCATTCACTTTTATCCCCCTTTCAGCATAATTTTTCTCCTGAAAAGCATCTTACGAATATTTCTCCGATCAGTTCTTCTATATCCAATAAAGATGCATATTCGGCATTTTTTGTTTCGGATTCAAATTCTCTCTGATCAAGCTCTCCTTTCATCTGATACTTATTTAGTAAAGAATTGTATTCCAAGTTGTCATTTTCTATACGAAACCCTCTCGGCACAAGTTTCCCTCTGACATCGTGCCCGGATATCAGAAATACAACAGTGGCAGCATATGCACTCATGCCACTACTACTTTCTGCATATATCTCGCATACATATATTCCGTCTGGAGAAGCTGGGACAATTGCATCCCAGATCTCCAGATCAGAACCTTGCCTTTTCGAGAATTCGATGTTGAATTCGTTACATGTACCGTACACTCTGGTAATCATCAATCTGTGACTGTCACGGACAGTACATATGTCTTACCTGTATCAACTGGATTTGGCGTTGCTTCCGCTCCTGTGATCTTAGGCGGATTCGGGTCATATCTAACAATTCTTGTAATTGTGGTTGTCTGGCCTGCGCTGTCTTTGGCAATTATAGTAATGCTATTATTGCCAACAGTTTTTAACGTAACATCCTTACTAAATTTTCCATCGACCGCAACTGTGGTAGCTTCTCCATTAATTGTTACCGTTACTGGGGATGAAGTAATGTCGTTTGTCACACCGGATACAGTGATAGTATTTTTATTTGTGACATATCCTTCAGCTGGAGAAGTAATACTCAGCGTAGGAGGTGTAGTATCAACCTTAAATGTTACGCTCACCTGACTCGCCGCATTACCATCGTAGTCGGATGCATCACACCTGATGGTATGGGATCCATCCGTTAGAGCCGCTGTTGGTGTATAGCTGCAAGCATATCCACCAGATACAGCCGTCTTCTTGATAGAGGATCCTGTGATCTTACTTCCAGAATCAATCGTAAGGCTGATTGTATCTGGATTAACCCCGGAATCAGCATCCATCACTTTCCATTCGATTGTTGGCTGATTGTTCTTCAGTGTTGCCTGAGATGTTGGATTTGTGATTGATATCACAGGTGCAACCTTTTCCTTAACAATCAGCTTCAATGCTTCTCCCAGTGTGGCATCTGTTACGTCCACGGTGGTCACATTACCGGCATCGTCTGTTGCTTTCAATGTAATCCCATAATAGTGTCCAGGCTGATTATAACTCGATGTGCTCGGAGCAGTAATTGTGGCTTCATATTTTCCTGTCGAGTTATTAAGCGTCAGATTGATTGTTTGGCCATTTACGATGGCTTGTACCGATTTAACTGCCATTTGTTTTACTCACTTTCATTTAATCTACTTTTGACAAGGGCATCCAGTTCTTTTACTTTGTCCAACATTTCAGATACAGCATAGTATACTGGTGCTTTCACATTTCTCTTAGTGATGTTTCCGTTCTCATCACATTCGTTATAGTACACAGCTATCATATATTCGCCGCCCTGATTAATAATAGAGATCATTCTTACTGTTTTAATGGCAATTCACTCCTTTCCACTTCTGCAAGAAGTAGGCGTTCTATCTCATCCATATCTTTCAACTCTTCCTCTTGCAGATTAATCATGTATGTATCGTATTCGACAAGATCTGTGTCTAACGCTATAACTGTCATATCATCCCATCGTATATGCTCATAATCCCGTTGCACTGCTTTAATTTCCCAAGAATACTTTAAATCTGGCGTTCCTTTTACTGTAAAATATAGAGGCATCTTTGATTCCACCCAGATATCTCCAGATCCTTCTTTCTGAAGGAATACCTGATACTCAATACCTGAGTTAATTGTTTCCAATAATATGTCATCAATCGGTACCAGATCTTCCCCGGACTCATTCAACTGACTGCTTCCGTAATCTCCGAACATAGGCGTTGGCGTTTCGAAAGCGTGTAGGTATTGCTTCTGGTAATTTTGTGTGTTTACCAGTCTGCTCTTTGTCGAATCAACCTGCAGATACTTCGTCCACAACGTATTGCAATGTACTTGCCCGTTGCCGTTCAGGACTTCCACATCTCCAGTGATATTTGTATCTCCCTGTATTTCTGTCCTGCCGAATAACTTAACAAGATTTTTCCCGAATGATGCTATGTCGGATTTCTCAGCTCGAATAAACAGTCCCCAGAATGCATTGAGCTCCATGGCTGCAACATTCTCTTCTACTGTCACTTCCGAATTTGCAAAATCCGGATAATACCTGGATGACGTCTGCATATACCCGGCATTGGCTATATCTGATTCGGATGACCAGTCTGCATCTTCTGCTCCAACATAGTCCATTTCCCCAGTATCTTCATTCTCGACGTAGGCATTCTCATCCAACGCTGTATTTCGGAAACGAACGGTACCGGCTTCTACTTTTGTCGCTGTTTTTCTGTTATCAGAAAGAAAAGTTGATCCGGTTACTTTGGATCCATCAATCTGAGATGCATGAACTTTTCCAGAGAATTCTCCCTGGTTGAAATGTACGCCGGTATTATCGATATAGCCAATATCGTTGCCTTCCGCATCTCTGATCTTCAGTAAACCGTTCCCATTATTCTCTCCGCCAAGTGTCAGAGCTCCGCCAAGAGCCGCATCAAACGATATATACAGCCGGCCATTCAGATAATACAGGCCTTTCCAATATCCATCATCCGATAATATCTCAACGATTTCCTGCTGAGTAAGTGCAGTCGCATCCGTGACCACTGATATATTTTGCGTATCAATCAATTCATTTCCCACAGTATATATACTGCAACGAATTGCTGATATTTGCCTTGCAGTAGCGATTATCACGCCTTCGTCTGCATCTCGTAATGCTATATTATCTTTTCCAGATAGTATTGTGTATAGGCAGTGATTTACGCTCGATTCTGCAGATGTGCTTCTGTAGACTTCTTTCCATACCTCACCATTTTCAGATTCTTCGATCGAAAAGATCGCATCATACGGTTTCTGTGCATTACTGCCGTCTAAATAATATGAAGTAAAGGATATCGTACTTGGCATCAGTACATTTCTTGCCATCTTTCGTACTACCGTATTGGATGTAGAGAGAAATACTGAAGTACTGGTATCGCCCTTTTCACCCTTTTCCCCGGCATACAGTTTTGAAATATTAAACCTTTTTGTAACCGATAATGTACCTAGATAAGTTGCCCTGATATCTACCCATCCACTGTTCGCCGATAACCCGGTCAATGTATATGTTAAGGTATTGCTGTTCCAGCTACCAGATACAGAATCCGATTTCAGCACATTATAAATACATTCCGTTGTAATATTGGAAGATCCGTACATCACAACAGGCTTGATTGTTATATCCGGGAACTTATCATAATTCCCTTCACTATCCACAGATACCGTAGCATAATCATTACTCAATTGTAACGTCACGTTTTTAGCAAGCGCAGCCGCTTTTTCTGCATTCTCAGCCTGTTTTTTGGCAGCTTCCGCATCCTGCAATGCCTTGGTAACATCTGTATCTTTCAGCATCTGCCAGTTATATCCTTCAGAATCATACCGGAACCGATACGCCTGGTTATTAGAATCGTAGTAGATGTCACCAACATGTTTGCTTCGCTCATCATCCGTGAGCCACTGATTTGCTGGATAATTATCAAGAGTTGGTTCCAGGCTACTTGTCCATGTCTGGATATTCCCATCTGTCTGGTTCTGCAGATCTTCAATTCTTTTTGTGATACTATTCTCTCCGATAAATACGTTCGAAGCGTCAAGAATTACCTGCTTTGTATCTTTATCTGCAGAAAAAAGTACTTTCCCACTATCATCAACAATCTGGAAGTTACCGGTTGTAATGTAATCTGCGTTAATTCCGACACTGTATAATTGATTAGCTATGAATGTGCCATCAAGAACAATGCCGTAAGGATATGTCTTTCCACCATCGTTCGAGATCCCGATAGCTGCTGACGTGAATTTAAGAACATTTGTGGATTCTTTCAATTCTGGCTTATCATGATAATATGTAATCGTGCTGCCATCAGGCTGTCTCTCTTGCGCTGAGTACATACCGGATGCATTGGCTATTGTCTCACCAAGTTTTTCTATATTTTTATTTACAGCAGATACTTGCTGGTTTATGTACTTTTTGGCTTCATTGTACGTCTTAGAAGAATTGTTCTCGTATTTTGCTGTAGTAGATTCTGGATCCTGAGCCACCGTCTTAACCTCTGTCGACCCGAAATGCACATAGGTTACATCTGTGATAGGTGTAAGATATGAGGTTCCTTTCCGATCTTCAGACTTAACAATGTCTCCAAATTCAATCAGAGGATCATGAATAAGGCTTCCGTCCATACTACGAAAAGGTGTATCGATTATAGCATCCCCTATCCATGCTGCTACAGTCTGGATAGATTGCTCATCTACTAAGCCATTCTCAATCTCAATAACATAACCAGATGACCCATATAGATACTCAATCTCTCCATTTTTAACCCTGATACCAGTGATTGAGATATCATCTTGCGAAAATGTTGGAGAATCTTCGAAATCTATTAGTATCCGTACATTATCGATATCAGAAAAATCCCACTCAATCATCTGCAGATAACCATCTACATCAATTCTTGCATTGGAACAGTTGATTGCAGCTATATAACCGATCATCTGCCTATATGTCACTTTTTCTGGGATATCATTGATAATGTACGCACCATGCCTCAGACTAGTAAATCCCTTTGAGATATTAAGCGTAGTACATATATCATTGATTAGTGCATCTGCTGTCTGTGGAAGCACAAGACCACTTATATATAGCTGATTGGTCTTTGCCATATCATCCATAGCAGTAACACTTATCACCTCATCATAGCCCTTAGAATCCGTCACAACGAAACTACCTTTTTTGATTCTTGTTTTCGTTCCGTCTTCGCTCAGAAACGTGAGATAGGCAATAATTCTGGCTCCATAGAATTTCTTTTCATCCAGTTCGCCATCCGTATTATTCAGATCAAAAGTGAGCGTCTTACATATAGTAGCCCCGATCGGGAATGAACTGCTGCCAGCTCCGTCAGAAAATTCACTGCCATCCGGAGAAATTTCATCGAGAAATGTCTTTTTCGTTCCATCAGAAAATGCAATTTCCAATTCTTCATATAGTGGTTCTGTTCCATCTGCCAATATATTTTTAAATTCTTCAGTAGCCGTAATCATATAGGATTCACTCCTGTCATATTAAATGATAGTTCACCAATCTTTCCGTCTTTTGGGGATACTCTCTTAATGCTGAGATTTCCTTTTCCCACGTAGAATTTTGCGTCTCTCCATGCGTTATAGTATACAGAAAAGCAATGTAGCGTAAATGGTTTGCCTTTAGCTATGATTTTTAAAATCTTACTTGCTTCTTCAGATGGAACATCAGTTGCTTTGTAGCCAAATTGTTCTACTGTGAAGAGCGGGGTGAAATGCCCCGCACCTTTCTGCGTTCGTTTGCTGTTCTCTGTATATGTTGTCGTAAAATTGTATTCAAGTTCCTCATCCGGCTGGAAGATTTTGACCCCATTCATTGTAATATATTCTGTCATATTTTCTCCTACGCCAATTCAAACGGATTGCGCCCGGTTGTGCTCTGTCTCAACTTTGCTTCGTCAATTACCTCGTCAAAGATAGTTCTGCGGTTAATTTGAGCTGTGAAACGGTAATTTCCGTTCTGGCCGGATCCGGACTCTTCCCGGACAATCTGGCGAATCAGATCTTCTGGGGCTTCCAAGTTGCGTCCTGATTTCTGGTCACCCAGCACGGCCAGGAATTCCGACTTCGGAGGTATAACCGCTCCTTTCGCCAGATACGGAATGGTTCCGATCCTTGGGAATTTTGCAGAAAAACCAATGGTTTTGGTTCCAAAAGGCGTTGGGATGTCCCACGGCCCGAACGAAAAAGCGCTCTCTAATCCGCCAAGTGCACTGTTCATTTTGCCGATTCCGCCATTCACCAGTTTAATTGCACCATTGATAGGTTTTTTTACGTAATCAGCCAATTTCTCAAATATTTTTTTCACGCTATCCCTTGCTTCCACAAATCTATCATGTATGCCTTCTTTTATTGTTTTCGCAGCTTCTGGAATATCGGTTTTCAATCCATCCCAGATATCTCCGGATTTCTTCTTGATTGCATCCCATACTCCGGACACAGCAGTTGATATTCCGCTAAATATAGTAGATGCGCTGGTTTTTAGCCCATTCCATACACCGGATACAGTGCTTGTGATTCCTCTCCACACTGTTTCTGTGGTTGTCTTAATACCATTCCACAGAGTTTCAAAGATCTTTTTAATCGTCTCTATAAACGATTCTATACCGTTGTACAGACCTTGCATCAGCATCTTTCCGATCTCTGCCATGACAGTAGACGGGGAATGGATGCCAAAAAGCTCTTTTACTTTATTTACGATCGGATCAACCACATGTTCCTTCAACCATGCTCCGATAGTCTTCATTGCGCCGATAACACCAGCACCGATTCCGCCGATCAATTCAAGTCCAATGATTCCAAGCTGTCCAGCCAACTGTATCCAATTGATGTTGAGAATAAATTCTACAAGTTTGCTTCCAAGAGATTCCCAGTCAACACCGCCAAGTGATATGATTATCGTATTAAGAAAACCAACCGCAAGATCGCTGAATCCTTTACCGATCGTAGCAAAATCAAGGCTATACAGAAGATTGTTGATTCCTGTATAGATATTTTCTCCCAACGCTTTCCAGTCGAATGTCTGTGAGAAGTTTATAGCCATTTGGAACATTCCAGTAATAGCAGTTCCAAATGCTGTGCTAATGGTACCAAGATTAATCGACTGAACCACTCCATTCAGGCCATTACCAAGAGCTGTTCCGCACGCTTTCCAGTTTAGATTTTTTACAAATCCATAGGATATATTCGGGATAATCATAAATTTGTTTCCGATCAGTCTACCGAGTGCGTTAAAATC
The DNA here is from genome assembly GCA_934394985.1 of uncultured Marvinbryantia sp. Lineage (GTDB taxonomy): Bacteria > Bacillota > Clostridia > Lachnospirales > Lachnospiraceae > Marvinbryantia. The sequence continues at coordinate 26,013 of CAKRRF010000025.1, read as the reverse complement.
TACCTCTTGTACAATTCCGTTGAAGCCGTTAGCAAATCCTTTTCCAAGATTTTTCCAGTTGATTCCAGTAATTAACTGATTGAGAGTATAGACAATTGTATTGATTCCAGCACCAATCGTCCGCCCCATCAGATCCCAGTCAATATGGTCCACCAAGCTATTAAAAGTTCTGGTAAATGCCGTGGTAAACTTTGTGATCTTCGGTCCTACATTATTCCAGTTGATTGCATCATAGATCTTCTGCATACCGGCATTGATACCAGACGCAACGTAAGCACCAAGTCCCTCCCAGTCTTCTGATTTAATAAGGTTCTTGATCTTATCCGCAACACCCTTTATTGACGATTCAATTGGAACTTCCTGGAACATATCGGATGGTGATGGTCCTGTGTACTTCCCACTGCTCGGCGTTGATGTATCCTTGTTACTCTCGTATCGTTCGATTTCGTCAAGTGGACTCAGATAATTCTTAGCTGCTTTTGTTGCTTTTTTGGTGTTCTTAGAACTTTTATCAAGGCTGGCCGCATAATCTTCCTGCACAGCTACTGCTTTTGTGAATGTGTTCTTTCCTGTCAACGCTGCAACGAACATTCCTACACGTGTCACACACTCGGATATGAGATTGATAAACTTGACCAGATACGGAGCCACAGTGGTCACGATCGGGGCGAATGCTGTAGCAAAACTATTCTTTAACTGAGTCAGTGCGCTCATTACAGAAGAGATAGCACTATTTGTTTCGCCAGAATACTGCACCAGATTTTTAAATCCATCTACCAGTGCGGATCTCATCTTGTTAAACAGAGTGTAAAGACTTCTGATGCCGAATAAATACTTCAGCATCTTACCAATCGATATCGTGCTCTTATTGGCTGATTTATGAATGCCAAGAATACCCGCACCAATTTTCTTTAAACCAGTAACAATTGCGCCATTTACCATCTGTAAAAGATTACGTGCAAGGTTTTTGATTGCACCAGAGGCTTTTTGCCCTACTGCGGATAATCTGTTGGTTATTCCAGACAACATGGTTATTTTGTTTTTGTAATCACTCACCGATGTTGACACGCCATTATAGGATTGCTGTACTTTCGTATTCATATCGGCAAGTTTTTCCTCTTCTCGATATAGAGCTTCGGTCTGTTTACTTGTATCTGGAACTATATATGCACCGCCAGAAGCGAGTAGATCTTCCTGCTCACCTTTAGCATACTTGATACTATTGGCCAGTTCTTCGATTTGCAATTGCCTTGCACGATAAGTTCTGGAATTAGTTCTTCCACCAGTTTCCTCGAATATTCTCTGTTGTTCAATGAGTCGGTTCAGTTTTAGTGTGTCAGCATCTATTTGCTTACCAATTTCCTTGAATTCTTCGGTTGGAATCTTCTGGTTTCCGAGTTCTGCAATTTTCGCTTTCAGATCCTGTACTTTTTGCTCTTGCGCTGCATACTGCTGATTTGCTTTTTCGAAAGATGTGACTTGCTTTTCCAGACTTTTTTTTGCATTTGTTCCTATCCCATCAATATTAGAAGCCAGTCTTTTTACAGCTGCTTCCAATTCTTTTGAGCCGGCTTTTAATCCGTTCGAATCTATCGCAGTATCAATCGTAACTTTTCCATCTGCCATTATAATTCTCCGTTCAAAATCTTATTCAGTCGCTCTTGTTCTTCCAGTTCTTCCTGACTGTATCGTTTCCCCAACTCTACAAGGTCACGATTCTCACGCACAAATTCTTTTTCCCAGGTATCCAGTTTTTTTCCTTTTGCTTTTTTCCCACGCACAGAAACGATCTGTGAAAAAAGGCAATCGCCAATTTCCATGTATGCTCCCATAAACGTCCACCAGTGCATGTATTCCAGTGCACGTACCTCTTTTCCAACTACCCGGTTAATTGCTGGTATGATGATCTGGCCATCCTGCTCCCAGTCCATTAAGCGTGGCAGTGGTCTTTTATTATCCTCTTTCATTCCCATATCAATAAACTGGATTGCTTTGTTACAGGCCTCCATGTAATGATCTCTTGGTATCAGTTCATAATCTGGATAGATGATCGTGGTCATGGTTGACATTCTTACCGCCTGCTGTTCCCACTCATCAGCATCCGGCAAAAAAAGATCCGGGTCGTTCATGGCCGTAAGCACGTCCAGAACAGCCCGGAAGTCCGACCGTATTCTGTATTCAGTTCCGTGGATATTTATCGTTGTGGGAAGATCCCAGGCGCTCATTTCTTCTGGTACTTCGCCGTATACTTACTCATGCGACTCTGTACCTTTTTCATCCTTGCACCGGTTTCCGCTTCAATCAGTCCACCGATTTTTTCGATAATTTCTTCGATATACAGCTTTCCGCTTGCGAGTGGTGTGAATGGGCTCATAACACTGTAAATTGGATCTGCAATATTGGAATTAAACATTTTGTTTAATTGACTGGCAAGTTCATTTTCAACTCTTGTGAGTTCTTCTGATGTGTTCTCAGAAGACTGAAGCCCAGACAAATCCAGTTTGTTCAGATATTCCACAACCTCATCATATCTGTGAATGATCGCAATATCTGATGCATGGAAAGAGATAGTAAACAATGGTTTCCCACTGGCATCCAAAAACTCATATTCCTCCGCTTCAACAGCGGTTTTAATTTGTTTCGCCATTTGCTTTTCCTCCTATCATTGTATCTTAAGCATCCGGTGTAAAAGCTCCGGTACTAATGTTGTATTTTCCTTTGATTCTTTCGCCTGTATAATTAACAGTAAATGGAATCTGATAGCCGGATGTATCACCACCGTAGGAAGTCGGAACAACATAGCATTCCTGCTGGTAAGCTTCGTACGCTCCTTCTGTTGCATCTTTCCACAAATGAACTTCTACTGCATTGGTTTTTAAATTATCATCCTGCAAGCGTTCATCAATGATCTTCTGAAGCTTTTCGAAAAGTGTGGAATCTGTTTCTGCGTAATATGGATCTACTTCGGAAGAAACTTCATATCCATTGTGCTTAAATGTGGATTCCCCAAGAATGTTCTTAGATGTCTCAGTATCTGGGTTGAGTTCAACGTTGTACTCTTCCAGATCTTTACCAAGCCTTTCATATTCTGGGGAAAGTCCACCGCAGAGTGAGCCTGCATCAATATAATGTCCCATATATTTACGGGCGATTTTTCCTGTTACTCCTGCCATAAATAAATCCTTTCTGCCTATAACTTTTTAAAGGCTATATAGGTTAGCGGCTGCCTTCCATATTGGCAGTCGGTTGTTAATCGAGTTTTTTCGAGTCTTTTTCGAGTGTGATTCGAGTTTTACCACTTTTCCCACTCGTATTTGTATTTTACGGTGATCGGCAAAAGCCAGTCCTGCACACCATTTTCCTGTGGCTGCGTGCCATAAGAATTATCACGAGTGATGCGTTCAATTGTTCGTCCACGGGAAAGTTCTGGAAAAGCAGATAAACGTGTCTCAGTGTCATCTACGGTAACTGGTTCCCGACAAATCCATTTACCAAGATTGTCCAGAAACTGTTGAACAGATAGTTTTTGCCTTTCCTTTTCAGAAGCAGTCCGATAAACCACAATAAACGGATATTGACAAACTTGATGCATTGTTCCGCAGATGTCCTCTTTTTCTGAATAGATTAATGCTCCTGTGTCTGCATAAAAAGAAATACCGCTGTCGGTTCCAAGCTCTTCATACTTGATTCTTTCGCCGTCATATAGTCCCGGATACTGATTTAGCAGGGCTTTCATGGCTTCTGTTAGAATCTCGTAGCCCTCTGCGTCCTTTCCAATAGGTTTGTTGTCTGCCATAATTGCTCCTTATTTCGCCAGAATCTCAAAATGCGGTATCAGACTATACGGTCCGCCCACGCTGGTGATCTTGAATACGTTGTCCCGGCTCTGGTTCATATACTGGTAGAATCCGCCCCGGTAATCCTCATCATTCACAACGCCCTTGTCCCATTCACTCTCCCAGAAAAAATCCGATTCTGGTGAGAATGTGATAGTTTCAGGCAGTAAATCGTTGGTCTGTTTTTTCCATTCTTTAGGTGGAATCCATAAAATCAGTCCGGATTTTGTAGCAATTAATTTCCTGGTGTCTTCCGGGTCTGTGGCATGCATATAATAAATTACATGCAGCTGTGCATTATCGGCGGTATCCGGTCCGTATTTCTTGATAATCGCTCCTCTGTCAGTGTTTAGGTCAACGCCAGATAACACATGAGGATACCAGTACGCTTCTCCTGTCGTGGCTGATTCGTAATAATTAAAAATCGTCACAATCTTGCTATACATGATACCCTCTCCTTAATCATTTATTTTTCAGCTTATCCACGTCAACCTTGGACGTTCGCTTCCATAATTCCGTAATCTTCTCCCAGCCGAACATGGAGATAAACGCCACAATAAACCCAGCCATGATAGCGGCTAAAATCATATACCACAAGATTGTCATGTGGATATACTGCATATACGCCACAAAAGCGGCTACAGTGATTCCAACGGACAGTACAAGCACCAGTGCATCTGTCGGAATCTTAGACAGAAATCCAACGTTTTTAATCACCTGTGTAATCACAGATACGCAAAACGCCAGTACGCTGATTACTGCCAGAATCAGAGTTACGTTTGTAAATAATGCTTCCATAATTTCACCTCAATTTCTCGCAATAGAAGCATTTGCCCACATGACAGATTCCTCAAGCTTTGTCATGGCAAGAGATTTTTCTCTGCTGTTCGGGCAAATACCATCAATCAGATACGCCAGTTCTTTCCCTTTTGCTCTGATTTCTTCATATTTTTCTGCCTGTCCGTCTTTTTGGCTGTGATACATAAAGTTGTTTTCAATCTGATTATTCATAATTACACTCCTGCATACAATATTGGTATCCCATCATCCGTCCTTACCCCCATTAGAAGCGGTAAAGCTGTCTTATAAAGTAAGTTGTTTGTTTTCTGCACATCTCCGGCGGCGGCATACACCGCACTCCATTCCTTTGCTCCTGACGCTTTCTGCTGAGGCGTTGCATAAGAGATGGATTCACTGCCAGAACTTACAGATGTTACAATGCCTGTTGAGATGTTCCCGACATTTGTGTCGGTAAGATTTGCTGATGCCTGATTGATTGCATTCTTTTCAGCAAGCTCAATCTGATACATTAATTCAGCCAATGAACAGACTGCCTTTTTAATACGTTTCTGTGAACGCTTATCGACTGGCAATCCGTCCACCAACCTGTCAAATGTCATTACATCAATGAAATCACTGGCTCTGTCTGCCAGACGATCAAAGTCGGCTTCTGGCACGACATTGCCATAATAGGATTCTGTGTAAAAATCATAATCAGCGTATGCCATGCCAGATCACCTCACTACCCTCTGGCCTTGATCCGGGCAATCGGAATAGCCTTGATCGGGAAGTATTTCTTTGTTCCTGAAGCATTGTTGTTAGCAAGTTCCCAGTTTGAGCCAGCTTTGAGCTGATCGCCTGTAGGAGAAACAATGCCAGAATTTTTGAAAGAAATGCCGTAAGGTGAGAAAATCTTTCTCTGTCTGGAATACAGTGTATCTTCTCCGCCATTCTTTTCAGGATCTCTATCCATCTCGTAAGGAACCTTTGCACCGCAATTCGTGTATTCGATTGCTCCTGCTCCAAGAACGTAGGTTGTGTAGATATTGCCTGCCGGAAGAAGTTTCACATAGTCTCCCTCGGCTACATCTGGGATATCTGTGATTACCGCTGTTTTTGCAACCTCGTATACACCAGTTCCGTCTGTAGTAACTTTCAGTGCCCCCTGCTCAGTCTGAGTTGTTCTCACATAGAGCGCTTTGGTTTCTTCCACTGGCATATCATCATCCACAAGAACAGTTCTTCCGTTCAATGTTGCCAGTGTCAAGTCTCTCTCAATTCCATTGGCATCCGTGTACTTCATGTACGCCAGCAGCTTCAGATTTTCCAGATCAGTTGCAATCTTAGAATGCATGATGGACAGGCTGAACTTCGCTTTATTGTCACCAAGAGCCTTCTGAATAGCATTGTTCAAAGTGGTCTCTTTAAAGCCACTTTCTGGATCTGAAGACACATCGTAGGTATGACCGTTGACGAACTTCAGATTTTCTGCTCCGGTCATGGAGAAAATACCATCCAGAACCGCAAGAAGTGTAGCCTGGTCGATATCGTCCCAATACTCAGCAACTTCCTGCGCTGCTGGCATGAAATCTTCACCGGTAATGTCAGAGGAAAAGTCCCTCTCTGTCCATCCATGAGCACGTCCCACTACAACTCTTCCATGCGTGAATGTGTCTCTGGAATCTGTTGTAATGTCGGTTGATCCATCGTAGTTGTCTGGTGTTCCACCGATTCTTGCTTTAATCGGAACCGTAATGTAATTACCACCAGTCTGATCCGGAAGCATGGCCGCATACTGGGATTTCTCCACGATAGCACCGGATTTTAACAGTTCATTTCTTTTGAGATTTGGAACAGTATCGACATACGCGCCAAAAACCTCACCGTTGAAATTTTTATTGTCAAATAATGGCATAAAAAAATCCTTTCCACCTATAACTATTAAAGGTAATTAGGTAAGCAACGGTACTCCACTCGTACCGCCGGTTGTTATTAAGTTACATATACTGTCTGATATCCAGATTCGGATTTTCGTTTTTCATCTTCATCAGTTCAGACATTGAATACTTCTGCCCTGCTGGTGGCTGTTTACCGCCTGCTGCAGTTGTAAAATGTGCCGCATTCTGCTGCGCCTGTCTCTGCTGCTGATCCACGAAAATTCCTGGCTTCTGGTTGCCGTCCTTATCAGTAATCATTCCTTTGAAAATATCACTGATAGACTTTCCTTTTGCAGAATCATCATCAAGAGCCTTAACAAGAGCATCCCGGTAATGGTCTGATGTGATGTCATTCAGAAATTCGTACAGCTTATTGCCTTTATCATCAGTGGAAGAAAGGAACTCATTCACAGTCTTCTCTACTTCGATTTTTCTGGCGTCTGCTGCCCTTGCTGCTTTCTCATCATTCAACTGAGTAGTGAGTGTGGAGATCTGTCCTTTCAGATCCTCTACATCAATGTCTTTGAACCCGTCCAGTTTTGTCTGAACATCATCGAGAGAGGTTTTATACTCATTCATCTTTTTGACTACTTTGTCGTACTCTCCAGCATTTTTGTAATGCTCTGAAAGTGATCTTTTAATCTCTTCTTTTTTATCTTCTGGAATCTCAATTCCAAAAGACTTTAAGGTCTCAATTAATTTCTGCATATTATTATCCTCCTGGTCGTGTTTATTGACCTGCCGCCGCAGGTAAATGGATTAAGCCAGTTAGACCACCGGCAAGGTAATTGCAGGAGGCGGATTCGAACCGCCGTTTTCAAGGGTATGAACCTTGTGAGATTCCGCTTCTCTATCCTGCTATGAACCGGCTTTCGCCGGTTGTGAGGGTTTGGTAAAATTACCAATGTTCACAGCGAGGGGGCTGTGTCAGAAAAACTATAAGGAAGACCCGTCCTACCACAAACGGGATGGTGCACCCCGGAAATTGCATCCGCTTTTCAGCCTCTGCGCCGTAACAAAAAAATCATATAATACACTGTAAGGAGAAAAAACCTGTCATTGGTAACTGGCGCATTTCTCTTAAGGGAGTACACCTCATACTATAAGAAAGGAGGAAAAGAAAAATATGTCAAACCTTTTCAGGTTTATACAGCATTTCCGATTCCAATTAAATTATAGCAAAATGCTGGTGGCATTCATCTGCACATCAATCAGATAGCATCTTGATGCGCCTCATAATCTCTTCTTTTTCGTCTCGAAAATCAGAATCCACCATCATTGCTGAGAGCATATCGTAAATCTCTACCATAAGCCGTCCCAGCGCTTCCATGAGCTTGTCCTTATGCTGTTGGTCACCGTTGGTCTGATAAGCCTGTTTAGCGGCTATATATGAATCGTACAATGCATCGATATTATGATCATATCTGCCATTGCTGTATTTCTTGATAACATCCTCTGCGACTTCTGCGACAGTCTCAGATGTTTTCCACTCACCACACATCTGTTTCAAGTTGCAGATAGTTGTGGTCAACTTAAAAACTACATCCAGATTGTTGTTTGTGAGCTGCTTCTTCACATTCTCTTCTTCGATTTTTAGCTGATTCTCCAGAATCTTAATCATATCTTTCATTGCTATCACCTCTCTCCGAATATCTCATGCAGTTTAGCCTTGTACTTATCGTGGATTCTCTGCTGAGATTCTGTGATATATACCATGTCGTAACCGGAAGATATCAGGTCAACAATGATTCTTTCTAACTTTTTCAGTTCGCTGTTCACATCTTCCACCAACTTTTCCACCATAATCGCATCTGCTACTGCTCCCATCTCACGAAGACGTGAGGAATAGTGTTCATATAGGTTCTTAGTCTCCGATTCCCACTCATGATATTGGCCAAATCCATCCTCAATACCTTTCTGTTTTGTGGATTTTCCAACACTAATCCGGTTCGCTGTCTTCCAGTTCTCCGGTATCATTGCAACCTGTCCAGAATAAGTATCCGGTATCAGTTTGTTGTGATGGTTGATGTAATACTGATTAAGTTTCTTTCTTTCCAGTGATTCCGCAAAATACTGGTATTCGTGCAGCTGTTTATATCCTTTCATGCCGAGAAAATCAAAATAATCTGACATCTGGTCATGAAACATAAGAGCCGCAATCATCCGGGCGTTAATCTCTGAAAAGATAGACTCTATACTGCTTACATCTCTTTTGCTCTTGAAGGTAATCATTCAGATCACCTCCTCATGCTACCTTTTTGATGATAAGGTTTGCATCCTTAACCATAACGGCACCGGCTGAAATGTTTCCGGCGGATATAGTTAAGGATGTTCCAGCAGGTACAGGAATAAGAGTGTCTGCGCTCACATTCTGATACGTATCGGCTGTAACTACTGTGTAGTCCATCTCTGTTCCTCCAATGGCTTCTCCATTCAGCTTAAGAACCAGTGCTGTTGCTCCTGCGGTGGCTGCTGTTACGTTTGCATTGAATTGAAGTTCTACCGCCATCGGCTGATTGCTTCTGTTTGTGATTGTAAACAGTCCGCTGCCCTCGATGTGGTTGAGCCACCCACCAGAGCATCCACACCGGCGAGATTTTACTCTGGTTCCTGTAAAGATAACATTCTCATTTGCACTAATCTGCTGTGCGTCTTTTGCGATTACATTTAACATAGCTATTCTCCTTTTCGAAAAATAAGGGGCAAGCTCCACGCCTACCCCCTGTTATTTGCAAGACTACTTTTCTGTAGATATGGATGATTCCAACATGCTAATTATTTTGTTTTGATTTTCGATGATTTTGTCCAGATACTTTCTGTCCTGTTCTTGCAGGTGCTTTGCTATGTCAGCGTTGCTTGCCTGTGACAGATCGCTCTGATAGTTCATTGCCTGTAGGAATACCCCAAACAGATTCAGAAGATCCAGAGCAGACAGTTCACGGTAATTCATCAGAGAACATTGCCGCTTCCACAGCATCCACCGCCAAGTCCAGCCATATTATATGCAAAATATGGTGAACATGTGATGTAAGCCGGTGTAGGTGTCGGACGCACTGCATCAATGATGGTACGTGTCTGAGATACCTGACTGATCTGGTTGTAAGCGTTCTGCAGATCACGATCACGGTCTGCAATCTTGTCTCTAAGTGCCTGAATCGTATTTTCCTGCATAAGCTGTCTGGTTGCGTTGCCATCCGCCAGAATGCTCTCTTTGATGTCGCAGCAGCACTGAGCCATCTGCGCCTGCATGTTCTGAGCCATCAAAGCTGCATCATACCGGCTCTGCAGAATCTCTTTCTGTGTTTCGCAACAACAGTTCTGCTGAGATGCCTGTAACTGCTGTAAGCCAAGCTGATTTGTGTACCGGTTTTCCAGTACGTCTCTCTGAGTCTGGCAAGCGGTATTGGATACATTCTGGTTTGTGTTGAAAATATCACGTTTGACAAATTCATCACTAATGAAGTTGTCCTGTACTCCAGTCTCAACACCACCGCGGTTCCATCCGCCCATAAACATTGGGAATAAGAATGCTATGAAAATAATCCAAATCCAGCAATTTCCGCCCCACATATCATCGTTGTCATTTCTTGTGACTGCAGCTACGTCAGCAGCCGTAAGTCCTAAGCCTTCGTTCATAGTTAAGTAGTCTCCTTTTCATAAAATTTATATTTAAGGTGCGCACCTAAATATCATTGTTTAACAAGAAAATTTATGATATAATATTTATGTGGGAATAGGGATTCGCGACCCGAAAGTCACATGCCTTAGTGATTTTCCCACATTCCATTTAAGGCGTACATCAGAAAGGCAAGGTGTTATTTTTATGTCCAAACTTAAAGATTTATCAAATCAACGTTTTGGCAAACTTACTGTTATCAATCGTTCAGGAAGTACAAAACGTGGACGTGCTACATGGTTATGCAAATGTGATTGCGGAAACGAAACTATTGTCCAATCTACGGATTTATTATCCGGGCATACTAAGTCGTGCGGATGTTTCAAATTTGAAAGTAGAAATAAAACACATGGTATGCGGCATACAAGGCTTTACAATACTTGGTGTAATATGAAACGTCGTTGTAATAATCCGTCTTCACAAGAATATAGATATTATGGTGCAAAAGGTATTCATTTGTGTGCTGACTGGAACAATGACTTTGTTTCTTTTATGAATTGGGCTTATGCAAATGGTTATAATGATTCTCTTACTATTGAGCGCATTGACTATAATAAAGATTATTGTCCAAATAATTGCAAATGGATTCCTTTTAATGAGCAATCCAAAAATAAAAGAAATAACCGTTTTATTACTTACAAGGGTAAAACCCAAATTTTAGCTGACTGGTGCAGAGAATTAAATCTTGACTATGATTTTATTGAAAAACGAATGTCTGTAAATGGTTTTACTTTTGAACAAGCGATAAATGTTCCAAAATTTCATAGAAAAGATTCATATTGTGGGGAGTAATCCCCACTTTTTTATTTCAGCATCCCGGTAAACTGTGCCGGGTCAATTCCATTCTGCCTGCATCCATTCTCAAAAATCTGCTGTGGGTTCTTCCCTTTGCACATATCCATAGCCTGCTTAATATTCGGATTGGTCTGTGCCATCTGGTTCAGCATCGCCTGTGGATTACCAGACTTCTTGATCTGGTTAATAACCTGCATTGCCTGCATCATTGCAGACATCGGATTATTCCCTCCACCCATGCCACTAATCATACTCATTAATGGATTCATTCTGATACCTCCTCATCTGGTAACTCTCCTAAACGCTTCAATAAAGCGTCAAATTCTTTTCGTGTAACATAGTCACCATTTGCATTGCTATTTTGATTCTCAGCCGTTTTATGAGCTTCTGGCTGTATTTCCATAAACTGAAACATCTTGAACGTTGCGCTTCCCATGCCATCAACTGATTTCACGTAGAAAATTGGACTATTGTTGTCCATCATCCATGCAGTATGTCCCGGTTGCACAATCTGGTTCCTTGCTCCCTCGATACCGGCTACCTGTATCCAATTTACGTTGGATGTAGGTGCCTGTACCTGCTGATTCTGACCAGAGTACATTCCCATCTGCTGATTTCTCTGCTGTTCAAGCTGATTGATTCGGTTCTGTAACATAGCCTGTTCATTCGCAAACTGCTGTGGATCTATCATTGTATTGTAAGGGTACATAAAATACCTCCTATGCTTCTTTCTGGTTATATTTTTGCATAAAAAAAGAACCTCAGACAGTTCATCTAAGGTTCTTAATAGTGTCAGAAAAGTATCACTGCATCAATAATTTAACTGCCGTTGCAATCCATCCTACTGCTGCCACTATGCAAGCAGTTCTCCACCGCTTGGTCTGTACTTTTGCTTCTTTGATTACGTCAGAAGCGAGATTGAAGTTATTCATCATTATACCTCCGTGATCTATGCTATATTCAGTATATAGCCTGTTCACAGAGAATAGCAAGCATCCTTTCAGCTTACTTTTAATATTTTTCGGTTTACTCTCCGGCTGATCCGCTTGGCGGTGGACACACTCACATTCATTCTCTCAGCGCATTGCTCCAGAGGTACGCACTTTGCCCGTAGTTCGAATAATTCTCGTTCTGGTTCTGTAAAGTTGCAGACATCCCGGAAGTAGTTCAATTCCGGAACTGTAAAATCATAGACATTCACAAGCCCGTACCTCATCCATGCTAGCGCTGATTCTGCGCTAAATACTGTGTAAGCTTCTCTCTCGTTTTTTTTAGTTGTTCCGTGTTGTTTCCGCTGATCTGACTGTCCAGCATAGTAGACAGCACTTCAAGAATCATGGAATCTCTTTCAGATATCCGCTTCAATGTCTCAAAATCCTGTCTGTCGTGCTGTTCCAGTACTTCCACCCTCTCATTGAGTTTAATGGCTGGTGATATCCATTTGTGAATTACCGCCACAGCTCCGCCAATTAAAGAAATTCCACCGCAGATGGAAAGTATCTGCTGAATCATATCTAACCAATTCATGAGTTATATACCGCTTTCTGCTTATATCGTTTTGCACCGGATTTGCTTCGCCGTTCCTGATCGTATCCGTAACCAGCCACCTTGTTTCGCTCATATTGTGGAGCCATATTGTTCCGATCGCAAAAATCGTTGTACGCTTTGTTCTGCCGTGTCAGTTTATATGCTAGCACATCGTATTTGTTCTGTATGTCTGCTTTTTCCGGTGTTCCATCCGACAACATATTTAGTTCTGTTTGCATCGTCAGGAGCCTGCGCTTGGTTGCCCTGATCGACCGCTCCATTTTTCGTTGCTCCTGCATCAGATCATATTTCTTCTGGTTCTCCTCTGTGCTGATCTTCAGATTGCCATTTTCATCCAGATATGGATTCCGCAGATCCTTATCCCACATTTGGTGGCTATGCCTGCAGTTATAGCCGTGCAGTCCGAGAGGATTCACCACTTTCCCTTGTCCGGTAACTGGATCAATGTTGTATCCTGTGGATTCCAACAGATTTGGATAGCCCGGTTCTGATCCACGTATCCGGTATACTTTTCCTTGCCAGTTTTCGTGACCAGCACAGTACGGTTGTCCCTCTTTCTGTGGCCTGGCTCCGGTATGAGCAGAGATCAATACATATTCACTTTTTGTTTCCACAATATACTGGTTTGTCACCTGTGCGGCTGTCTGATTCATGGATGTGACCACACAGCACCGCACAGCAGCTTCCAATGTTCGCTTTGTGCCGGTCGGATACGTGACCATCACGCCACGACCAGCGTACCGATCTAACACATCTGCTGTTGCCTGCGTGTAACTTTCCGCTCCTGCTGCCACTCTCATCTCTGCTTCGTCCATCAGGTTGATAAGATCTTTCTGTGCTTGGTCCATTGTGGTTCTGGTGAGGTTGGACAGTTCACCAAGTGTCTTCCGGTACTCAGCATCCATAATCTGGATCACAAGTGGGTTTTTCAGTGGCGGCGATACCACAAGGCCCATCTGCTTCAAAGTCTCTTCGTCACTCGCCCACGATGCCAGAACAGCGTTCTGCAATATCTTCCTGAGTTCTGCCCGACTCATATCCATATACTCAGCCAACTTCTGTTCTATGTATTCCCGGCTCTCTCCCATCTGCTGTAGCCGGTATAATAACCGATCTGCTGTAGCTGTTAGCTCACCGGCATTTACCAGACGTCTTGTGATATCGTGCAGTATATCATCCTCTAACTTCCGGAAGATCTCTATCAGACGGTCTTCTTTCCCCAAAAAGTAATCCGGTTCCAGCATCATTCCACCAACTTTCTTTTTACCAACTCTTTCCATTCTGGCAAATGTTCAGCTTTTGCCAGCTCAAACCATTTTGCGCCGGTCCCTGGCTCATGGTATTGTAACTTTCGCCCTGTTGGATATTTTACCGGTGGTGACCACCAGCCTATTATATTGCCATCTGCATCCTTCTTTGGGATGTTCGGGCCATATACCTCTCCCATGTACTGATAATGGGCGTATGGCGCATACCATTCTATAGTTCCGCCTGTCATTCCATCCGGGTATCTGACCTGTGATCTTAACGCTCCCTGCTGAAATGGGATGTATGGTGTGCTGTCTGCTACGATCTGCTGATTTAGTGCCATCTGTGCTTTATCCAGATTTCCGGTTATGCGATCCAGATTCAGTTCTATGTGTACACTGCCAACTATATCTTTTTTCATCATTCATCACCGAACAGACCGCTATCTTGCTGTTGCTGCTGTGCTTCGTCTGCAAGAGCCTTTGCATCCTCTTCTGAGAATCCCTCGAATTTAACGAGATAATACCAGAACGGTACTCTGCCTGTATTCACATAGCTCCACCACGTCTGCTTATCATTTTCATAAGAATATGTGATGTCACCAAAATCATAATTGACTTCGTAGGTTCCAACCGGTGCAAGTCCATATAGATCAGCGTACACGTTCATTGCGTAGATGGCTCCGTCAAGGCAGGATTCCAACTTGTCTCTCACATCTTTGATGAACTGAATCGTTCTCTGCTGTTCCGCTTCCACTCCTGTAGCCGTCTGAATGCCACTAGATTCATTGAATACGAAATAGCCATTGGAAAATCCGATCTTGTAACCTAACTGGCTTAAAAGAGCATTTATGCCAGTAATTCTGATATCTGTGTTAAGCTGTGGGTTGATCTCCTGATAGAATTCCTTGTCTTCCTGCCCGAATACATTTTTCACATAATGAGGAAGCTTCATTTCTTTTTTTCGATTCTCATTATATTTTGTATTCCTGTTCTTGATTGGTGTGCCGTCTGGGATCAGAAGTCTGTCATCTGCCAAGATGATCTTTTCAGAATCAAATATCTCCCCAGAATTGCGGCTGTATGCTATATCAAGATCTTTCAGTTCTTCGATAGCTTCTGCAAAGATTGGAAGCCCCAGAACGGTATTCAAATCAAGATTATTTGCCTGTGGCGTCCGAAACACGCCAAACATCGGACCGTCAAGGCTCTCATTATTCCCTTTCAGAATTGGTGGCGTGTCTTCCATTAATCCAGCCCACTTCGTTTTACTCATAGCAATCTGTTTTCCAATGCTATCTGGTGTAGATGATACATATGTTCGGTTACTGATGTAGTACGGGGATACCTTAATTCCATCAACCTCGCTATCCACAAACCTGTGATATTCAAGCCGTGTGTAGTATTTATCCCCATCTGCATACTGGTCCTTAAAGATAATTCCTCTGATTTCCTGATTATCGCAATCAGTCAGTGCCACATCGAGCGGCGTAAACATATCAAATCCAGTCCCGTTCGGCTTGATAAACACAGTGCCATAAGCGCATCCATATTCTACCCAGTGGCGAATTTGAAAATATATCTTATCAATCTGCTCCTGGAACCATGTAGCTCTCACAGATCCATCGATCTGTATTCCGATAGCCAGTGTCGCAAGTCTGGCTGTTTCGGAGCACACAGACTTTGCAAAATTGATAGTCTTGATTCTATCGCCTGAGCTTATCCAGCTCGGTCTTCCTGCATATATGCTCGCACAATTCTGTATCATCGCTTCCATCACGGGTGATTCAATTATATCCGTCTGAAAGTCTTTCTCTGCCTGATTCTTAAAAAACATCCCTATCCACCTTTTAATTGCTGATATGATTCCCATTATGCGCTGTTTCCTCTTCTTCTCCACAATGGCTCTGTAGCGTACCGGCTTGCATCTATCAGATGGTTATCGTGATCTGGATAACCGGTAATGATATTCCCATCCTTGTCCCGCTCATATTCATAGCCTTTGAATTCTTTACAGACGTTTGGTGTTCTCGCTGGATCCATAACCAGTTTCCGCTTCTGCCACCATTTCATTGAGTATTCAATGCTACCAGGGCCCTTAATAGCTCCTCTGGCAGCCAAACCATAGTCTCTGTAGTCTGTTACAGATTTTGGTTCTGCAGAATCACAAGTGATCTCATAATCATCATATCCTCGCCGTTTGATTTCTCCTGCTGTCCATTCATTTGATTTCTTATTCTCGTATATCTCGTCTATGAAGTATATTGTCTCTTTATCTGCATCATAATACAGCCGCACAAATGCATATTGATCTGGATACCATCCCCAGTCTGTGCCTTGGTATATGCGATCCATGTGGCTGATCTCTTCATCTGTGATAGTTCGCTCCTCGATGAATTCAAAGACATTGCCACCATTGCCGTTAGCTACACCCATGTATTCATTATCATAGGCATCTGGATTGGTTTCTTTCAGATGCTCTGCATCATTCAGAAAGATTTCTCCCAGCCATTCTTCCGGTACATCCTTGTATGTACTACGGCATACAAGAGCTTTTTCGTCTTTCTGTTCTGCTTCTGCCGTGTATTCGTTCGCCCAGTTATTCTTGCTTCTCGGTGGATTGAATGATTTGAATTTGTAGGCGATATCACCGCCTCGTAATGCGGACTGCTGGATGTTTCGGATCTCTTCCGGTCCTGCAAACTGATCCAATTCTTCAAACCAGACAATCCCGATATAACCAAATTCTGGTTTGATTGATTTGATCTTTAATGGATCATCCGCACCACGAAAATAAATCTTCTGTCCGGTTGCCTTATATGTAATCTCCATTGGGGATACCTTGCAGGTAAATTCCTCATTCAGATTGAGTTTGTCTATTCCCCATTTCATCTGTGCGTATACAGAGTCCTTAATGGTATTCCCGACCTTACGCAGTACCAGCGCATGGATATTTGGGTTATTCTTCATCAGTTCTGGTACAATGCAGGAAATCCCAGAGGACTTGGTAGATCCTCGTCCTCCAGGTAATATGTACTCTGAATGCCGCCCACTCCTGATGTCTCGGATCATTGGATGGAATACATCAGCGATCACATCCAGATCTATGTGATATATACCGCATTGTCTGGCACGTTCTTCTGCCTTTTGCTTCTCCTCAAACTGTTGTTTGATGGTCAGCGCCTTTTCCAGATCGTTTGCGGCCTTCAGGCGGTCTCCTGCTCCGATCTCCAGACCAAACGAATCTTTCTCTTCACCACGCATCACACGGCTCCTGAACTCCTGTATCTCTTTCAGATCGCAGATACGAGATGATTCGATTTCTTTTTGCCGCTCTGCAATATAGGCAGCTATGTTGAGTTTTGATAAGTTCTGAGCAGCTATATATCTCGCACTTTTTGCACTGTACCCGGCCGCAATCGCCGCCTGTGTCGCATTCCCACTATTCCGTATGTATTCATCTGCAAAAGCTTTCTGCTTAGGTGTCAGTATCATGTTCCCATCCTTGCATCTGCTCCCAGATATCTTTTAAACACAGTAACGCTTCTATCTGGGATGCCGTACTAATAATCTCATAGTCCCTTTCTTTCTGTCCTTTTTTGGTATGCTGCAGTGTAGATACGCTAAGAGAGTACATCGTTATCATCCGATTCTGTTCCTGGCTATAGAACTGTCTCTGACTGATCTTTACCGGCAATCCGGTTTTCAGCAAAATCGCCTGCTGCAGCTTTCTCATTTTTAAATTCAGGTTCATGTTCTACCTCAATTATAGTTCTCATCACTTTTCCGTGTCTCTGCACTATATCCGCCGTGTCAGCCTCAGCCAGTCGTAGAACTTCGCCATAGCTTTCCGCCGGTATCCGTAGAAATCGTCCCTGGTGGCTGCTATGTACTCTTTCTTGTTGATCTCATCGTAACTCATATTGAGAGTCATGGACCAATACAGGTACACTTCGATGCCGCACGGGGCAGAAGCGATACATATCTGCATCAGCTCCTGCCGTTCCTGTTTATCCGCCATGCGGCACATGGTAAGAATTTTCTTCTCATCTTCTGGAAACACGCCATAATCACTGAGTTTTTTCTTCCTTGTCCTCATTCTTTTTCTCCACCTCATAAGGTTTTCGCCTCATCCATTCCAATGCCTTGCTATCTGGATGTTTGATAGCAGGATCCGTGTTTTTAATCCTTGCTATTGCATCTTCACTTTTCTTCTGTTTTCTCGGCCACATTATCACTCTCCACTATATCGAAATCAAAATGCATGACCAGCTTTTTTCCTTTTTCTGGTATTTCTGTTTCTGCATCCACGCAGGTATAAATGCCGTTCTGTTCTTCCGACAGGTCAGACAAGAGCATCGCAACCTCAACCATCTTGTATTTTAGTTTCTGTTGCTTTTCATTCAGTTTCATTTTCAGCGCTCCAATCTATTGTCTGTCCGCAGTTAGGGCAATATTCATAGTCACCATATTCCAGTTCATACCGGCTACCGCAATTCGGACATATCCACTCATCCCGCACAAATGTTCCGCCTGATACAGATACATATCCATCATATGTTGGCTTCTTCGGTATTTGTTTTTCAAGTGCACTGACAGCAGTCCCTATAGCGTCTAGCACTTTCTGATCTGGATATGGTTTCCAGCTCTGCTTTAGCCACGCATAATGATGTTTGAGTGTTTTTATTGCGTTTATCTTATTCATATCATCACTCACTTTCATCAATTTCTGTTTTCATTTTTTCAATGAATTCATCAAAATCTCTTTCGTTTATTTCTTCTGTAAAACCAAAAACCATAAATTTTTCTTTAAAATCCATAGAAAATTTTTCAAGTA
The DNA here is from genome assembly GCA_934394985.1 of uncultured Marvinbryantia sp. GTDB lineage: Bacteria > Bacillota > Clostridia > Lachnospirales > Lachnospiraceae > Marvinbryantia. Next base: position 7,357 of record CAKRRF010000025.1, on the reverse strand, counting down.
TATGAGCTTTTGTAAAAAAATTTCCATCACTATATCCATTCGAATATCCATCCTGATATCCTTTTTCGTAAGAATCCTGATTTAACCTTTTTTCCATCATGCCACCTTCTTTCCCGTCACCAGATCCAGTTTTAATTCATCCCGGAACGCTTGCAAGATCATGTCATCAGTCAGATATGGTTTCTTGCATCTTGGCTGTCTGGCAGAATAGCATCCGATCAGGTACTTGATCTTATCCAGTACCTCATTGACCTTTTTCGTTGACACCCGGAATTCTTCTTTTAAGATGATAAGCATAGGCAGAATATTTGCCAGTATAACCGCATCAAGGTATCGGATACCCTCATTTGTTGTTATAGTAACAGGGCACAATGCCCGCTTTTGTACTTCTGGTATGCTCCGGATCCAGTCCTGATATTTGATTTTCTTTGCTATGCAGTAGTTCTGCATGGATTCTGTTGTGATGTCTGCATCTCCATCATGCCACCTTACCTTCATGTCTATAGCCATACTGTAAAACTTCCTGAGCCGCTTCTCTTTGAACCCAAGCAAATCATACAGAGTAAGGTAAGTCATCCAGCAGATACTGGTCGATACCGCAAGCATTGCTTTCTCTTCTGTCTCTTTTTTGTTGTACTGGTTAATCACTTTCTGATTGATACCCAGATATCTTCTGGTTCGTTTCTGGGCGCTGTTCTTTTTTAATTTGTTGCTCATTTTTTTCCTTTCTTTTAATTTGCAAAAAATCTTTCAAATTTATTGTAAACAATGCAGATATATCCATATTTCCGTCATTCTTCCACACTCCTATCTTCTGGCATCTGAAAGACCATATTCTTTTTAAAGCCTTCTGCAAGTTCTTTAAAACCATTGACGCAAATATCGTTTGATTCCACAATTGCTCGATGTCCTGTAAAGCCTGTCAAAAAAGTACAGGTAATTTTATATTCCGCATAGGCTTCCTGAATCATGTCCAGTACTTTCATGGCTTTTGCTTTGGTAGAATAATTTCCCAATGAGATATACTCATCTTCTCCGGGATTCATCTGACTCCAACAAATGATTTCTTTGCCATTGATATTGTTGATATTCACAACAATATTCTCAAACTTTACTAAAGACATTTTATCCTGACTTCTGATTAACATTTTGCGTCCTCCTTTATGGTCTTTTATATCCTTTGCACTTTTTGGTTCCACAGTATGCTTTCACAAACAGTGGCTCGCCTTTCTTTCTATTGTGATAGTTTACGGGACATTCTTTGTTTTTACATTCGTTACAGCAATAAAACATTTTGCACTAATCCTCCTTGTCCTCGTAGTTCATTACAACTCTAATAATTCTCACAAGCACTTTCTGAATCTGGTCGTAAATATGGTGATCGTCAGTTCCAAAATGTGAACATAATACCGCATTATGTACGCCATCTGCATAACAATCTGCCATGAAATCAGCACTGTACACATCATCTTTATTGTCGAGTTGTCCGTATTCTCTCCACTGAGAAGTAATGTAGTCCTCGACTTTTTGATCTACCACATCGTATCTGTCTTTATTTCCATTGATATGTCTCACACAGCAATCAATAAACCCTAATCTGTCGCAATCTCTATAATCTTCCGATGTTTCTTGTGTGTATTCTCCAAATACGCGGTTGATTTCTGCATCAAAATTTTCTGGTAGATTGAAAATATCTACTTCCAGTCCTCTCGGAAGTTTTATCGTGTAGCTTCTCATTTTGTGTCCTCCTTATTCGATAAAATTCGTTCCACACTGGCAATGATAACTAATGTGTCCGTTGTACTTGCTCACGTTCGCCGTTACCTTTCTACCGCATGAAAAGCAAGTTACCTCTTTAGTCAGTGGTTTTATATATTCTTCCACTTCTTCGTCCTGGATAAATCTCTGACCGCACCAATGGCACTGCTTAGTGCTATATGGCATTTCCCCACATATAGGGCATTCTGGAATCATTCCGTACCCATCATTTACGATAGGCAATTTAATTGGTTCACGTTTTGAATAGATATTCCAGAGTTCTTTTCTGCGGTTCTCCTCGTCCTGTGCTGTTAACGCCTTGTACTTTTCTTCTTCCTCTCTGTCCCGGTAAATAACGCAAGCTTTATCTTCTGGAGAAATGTCTTTGTTGTAAGGCTGTGTCGTGCAACGATAGCCTGTCTCGCCCTTTCTTTCTCTCGGCTGACATCTTACACAGCCACCGCATTTTTTATCCAGCAATTCTTCTGGGTAAATTCTTGTGCTGGGACGTCTTTCTCTTTTTGGCATTCCGTCGCTGAATTTAATTTCGCTCATTACTTGTCCTCCTGTTCCACTGCTCTACCGCTTCTTCCTTTGTTTCTCTCCAGCGTTCCACCATTCCATCGCATTCTGTGCAGGCTACAAGATATTCTTTTCTTGAAACGCTATATTCATCAATCAACATTTCTGCCTTTCCTCCGCAAAACGGACAAGGTTTTAGTTTCTCCATTTCTCATCCTCACTTTCCCCATGTAAGCAATTGGCACGCTATTGTGCAGTCCTCCATGATTGATTTATCCAAATGCTACGTGTCCGTTATTTTGTATCAATAATGATTCCGTCCTGCATCGTGCTCCCCTTTCATCTCCTCCAACTTCTTCTCAGCTTCTTCGCGGGTGAGGAATACGGTTTTACCGATAGCGCTTTTCAAAGTTAGACAAAATTTAATTTCTTTCACGTAATATAATCTCTTTTCATACTCGCATTGAATATCTTCTTCGCATTTCCACTCTTGTGTAGCCTTGCAATGCTCATAATTATAAATACAGTCAAGGAACGATGATATTGCATACATCTTAGTTCCAACCTTACACGGCAATCTCACAAGCAAGCCCTGCTCTTCTAAGTCTTCAAATTTTGCAAGACGATTGACCATAGCTTTTAATCTGTCGCAATTTTTTGTTCCTTTTGAGCAATTATCGCAATAGCAACTGCACATGAATCCGGGACTATTATTGTACGTGATTCCGCTAATTTCTCTTTTTGTTAATCTTTCCATTTTACCCTCTCAAATCCTCAAAGAACTGTGCGTGTACTGCCAGTCCCTGTGTCATCATATCATCCATGTACTGTACCACTTCTGGCCATGAATACATTTTCTTGCTTTCCCAGAGTTTCCGTTCATCTGGTACTTCATCCCTCCACCAGGTCTCTACCTGGTAATATCCTTTACGTCCCATCACTTCCTCCTTATCAGCAGTCAAGTAGCTGCTTTTCTAGTTCGTCATAGTCATAATCTCTCTGCGGGAAATTATTAAAACTGTTACTGCGCCCACGGGCGCTTACTGCATTATTATTCTTTACTTTACTTTTCTTTTCTTTTAGGCATTTTTCCGTGGAATTACCTGTGTTTTTCCGTGGAATAACTTCATTTTTCCTTGGACTATCTGAAAATTGGATGACTTTAATAAGGGATGCATGTCCATCATCATTTACGATCCGAATTTCCGGTATCTCTGATTCTGGTATCATCCATATATTACGATCGACCAATATGGACCGCTTCGCCTTCCTGGCTCTCTCTTTGACGGCGAACATATACCGTCTTTGAATTGCGGTGGAGGTGAGACAGTTGACCGACATAGGAAGTTTAATTGCTACGATCAGTGACCGCCTATGCAAGTATGACATCACTTGTCCAATTGTATTCTGGTTGATCTTCGTATCTGCACTGACGATATCCCAGTAGTCTTCATCGACCGTTCTGAAATAACCGTTTTTGTAGATATCACAGTATAGATAGATCAATAGCGCTATCCCATCACTTCCAAACTTTGAAATGAGGATCTTGATAGCTTTATCATCAAAAAAATCAGTGTCCAGGGGAAAATAATCAATGCCGCTTTTTTCTGGTCTTGCCACGGCTGCCCCTTTCTATTTTCTGCTGCACGAATCCTTGTACAGCTTCATAAAATCTTCTAACCTGATCGTAACCTTCCAATCGGTTCGATTCTTGCGGTGGAATACGGCTGGGATCTCCTGTTCTGATGCATCATGGATAGCCTGCTGTAAGGCCGCATCAATATTCAGTTTCTCGACCCGCTTGCACTCAATATGGACTCCTGGAAGCCCTACAACGTCTGCATCGCCGTTGGAACCACAGTACTGCTGTCCCCTTCGTGCTTCATAGCCGTATTCTTTTAGCTTGTGGGACAGCTCTCTTTCACCTGCTGCCCCTTTCTGTCTTGAGTTGATGGACATATCTATGTACCTCTCATTGCCTGCACCTCCCTGCTTTTGAATGTTGTGTGATATATTTCAAGTGTAGGTGCTCAAATGTTATTAATTACTAAATAAGATATCGTTGATATCCTGCTGTTGATCCGGTGCCGGCCGTTCCTGCACAGATTCTTCTGTTGCTGTCGTATCTACCGTTGGCATTTCCGCTTCTTCCTGATCTGGATATGTAATCGGGCAACCATTCTGATCTACTACTGCATTATCTGCTGCGAAAGCATTTTGCATGCTGATGCTCATGGGGCCCCATTTTCCTATAAGCTGTCTCAACATGGTTTTATATGCCATACCATCAAAGTCTTTATACCAGAAACTGGAATACAACCAGGCATCTTTTTTATCATAATTACCGGCTAGATAATCTGCATAGGATACTTTTGGATATCTTCCGCTCGTTGCATTCTTGCTGAATGCCGGGCTGTACTTATCAGCATGATTGATCATCTGGTCAATACTCCAATACATTGCTTTTTTGAATCCATTTGTAAGTTCAAAGAATGCATAATATCCAATGGTTTTTGCCTTTTCTCTGGCATCCCAGTTATCTCTCATCAAATTCACGCTGATTTCTTCGTTCAGAGGATCAAAGTACTGTAATTCGCCTTCTTTGATAGCCATGACATTCAGACGTTTGTACTGACCGGAACGAATAGCCAACTGGATATATCCTTTGTAGCCTAATACGAATGTTGCCTGCTTTATCCCGGCTTTTTTGTCTTCGAATGGAACCATATAGAACTGTCCAAGCTGTGGACTTGGTGAAAGCTCCAGCCCCTGCCCCAGTAATGCCGCTGAGAAAATAGACACGTTCGTGCATTCTTTCAGTGCCGGTGTGTTCTGTACTGCTGATACAATAGATGTTACGAATCTTGTAGAATCCATTTTCCCCACAACATCAGCAATATTTTTCTTCACTGCTTCGCCAGAAAGAAATGTTGCGATCGTAGCACCGACAGACGGTTTTTTGTTATCCTGATTAACTAACTGATTATTTACTGCCATTGTTCTTCCTCCTTTAATTAACTTTCTTTAATTCAACTCCAATACTGTCGCAGAATGCTCTGAGTTTCAGTGCCTGGTTGATATTGATATCGCATTCAAATACCATGTGATATACTGTTGCGTTCTCTTCTACTGCCTGAGCAACCGGTGTAAGCTCTGCTGAATCTTTTGCAGACTGTTCTGCTTGTTTCTTTATTGCTTCTTCTGCAGCTTTCTTTCGCTGTTCCTCTTCCTGTGCTTCCTTCATCTTTCTGAGATTGGTCAGCTTTGTTGCTTCTGCAATTGCTTCATCCAGCTTTCTGCTCTTTTTGTACGCTACGATTGCTTCAAAGCTGTATTCAGGAAGCTGTTCCAGAGTGGCAATATCCCGATTAGATGTAGCAATAATTTCTTCCATGCATCCTTTTACTTTTGACATGCTGCATGATTTTAGAAGCCAGCCATTAGAAAAACAATCATCCAGATTCAGCCAGTCTGGTTTTCCTTCCAGGGTGTTCCACACTTCTCTGATCTTCTCTCTTTTGGCATCTTCCTGCTGCTTATCATATTCTTTGACCTGTTTATCGATCATGGAAACCGGTTTATCTATGATAGAGATAAGATCATCCACCTTGCTTTTGAATTCTGTAAACGGCGCATTCCATTCCTTCTGGCGCTGGATCCGTTCATTATTCAGTGCTGCTTTCAACTTATTCAGCTTGGCTTTATCTTCTTTGGCCATTTTAATCTGATCTTCTGTATAGATCAGGTTCTCATACTCTTTGCATTTCTGCTCAAGCTCTGCTTTCAAATCCTCATAATTAAAGATCGGAGCCTGTGGCAGTACAACTTCTGATAAGTACTTAAATTCCATTCCTTTCTCCTTTCTTATATTCTTGGAAGTATCAGTGTAGGTTTTCGATCTTCCCTTACACACTCCCAAAATTCTTTTTCTTTTTCTGCCAGATACCGGATGTCCTGCTCTACTTCTGTCCTCTCTATACGATATTCCTTCGTGACACACATTACATCGTCACCATAATCGTATTTCAACTGGGCTTTCAGCACTGCAAATTTGTATTCTGTCACCATGAAGTAATGCAGGAGCTGACAGTAATAATTATCCGGTATCCGGTTGTCCCACTTTTCTTTCTGCTGACTATTCAAGATGTTTGTCGTCTTACATTCCCAAATGCCACGGAAGCCATTCTCACTCCCAAGCCAGCCGTCAAGAGAAGCGTGAGCCCACGGGTAAGCATCGTTGAGGAACATGTTATTTTCTTGGTAGAGTACCAGATACTCTGGATGATCCAGCTTGAATAGTTCCCTTAGATACTTCTCTGCTTTCGTTCCGTACTTCACATAGGGTTTTTGGGATATATCTTCCTGCTGTCTCCTGCCGGTCTTGATCTCCCATAGATCCACGTTGGACATATACGGATTAAGCCCGATAATTGCAGCAGCATCTGAGCCGCCTATCCGGTTATTTCTGGCTTGCAGCCATTCTTCACGGCTAGCAAACACTTTCTTCTCAACCAATCCAGTATTCTCCCTCTTTCAGATCTATAATAGGTTTCTTTGTGAACAATCTTTTCCGGTATGCAATACTGTTTCTTTTTCTTTCTCGTTTCACTCCCGTGTAATACACTGGGAATCCAAAAGCCAATACTGCTATGATGCACACGATACTACTCATTTGCTTCATTCTCCTTAGAAAGATCAATCTGCAGCTTTGCCAGTTCCACAGCTGTGCGATATACTACAGCATATTTATTGTCTTTGTGCGTTTGCGCAACCTTTTCAAGGAATTTATCAATTTTCCAGAGAAAGCAGCCACATTTCACGGTGATCTCATTATCTTTATCACGATAGAATGTTGTGAAATCATTTCTGCTGCCAGCCGGTCCAATCACCAGGATATGATCCATCCGATAAACCTCGGCATCGCCACAAACCTTGGCATTGCCACAAACCTTGGCATCGCCACAAACCTTGGCATTGCCACAAACCTTGGCATTGCCACAAACCTTGGCATTGCCACAAACCTTGGCATTGCCCCAAACCTTGGCATCGCCACAAACCTTGGCATTGCCACAAACCT
>CAKRRF010000024.1 GCA_934394985.1 uncultured Marvinbryantia sp. | reverse complement strand
CTCCACAAAGTGCGTAAATTCAAGGATTTCTACATATTCTTCCTTTGTAGCAACACCACAGTCTCCACATGCACGCTCATCGGGAATTGGTCAACTGCCCGGCACCGTTCCAGCTTATACCCCTGACTGCACAGGAACTTCAGATCTCTTGCCAGCGTAGCACTGTCGCAACTGACGTATACCACTCTCTTTGGTGCAATCTGCAATATCGTGGACAGCAATTCCTCATCACAGCCTTTTCTTGGAGGATCGACTACGATTACATCTGCATGAGCATCTTCTTCTCTGTATTTCTGCGGCAGGATTTCCTCGGATTTTCCCACATAAAATTCAGCATTCGCAATGCCATTTAATCTTGCATTATTTCTGGCATCTTCAATGGCCTGCGGGATAATCTCCACACCATAGACCTGCTTCGCTTTCTGCGCGAGGAAAAGAGAAATCGTCCCGATCCCGCAATACAGATCCCAGACCGTCTCTTCCCCTTTCAGATCTGCATATTCCAGTGCCAGTCCATACAGCTTTTCAGTCTGAACCGGATTTACCTGAAAGAAAGATAACGGTGATATCTGATATTTTACATTTCCGATATAATCTTCGATATAACTGCGTCCCCATAAAGTCTTCACTTTATTTCCCAGAATGACATTTGTCTTTTCCCGGTTGATATTCAGGGAAATACTGGTCATACCCGGAATATGGCTCAGGGTCTCACACAACACTTCCGCATATGGAATCTGAGCACCATTACACACCAGACAGACCATGACTTCTTTTGTAGTAAATCCATAACGAATCAGCACATGACGCACCAGTCCTTTGCCTGTCACCTCATTATATGGATCAATACCGTACTGCTCCATATGAGCAATCACTATATCCAGTATTTCCCTGTTTTCCTCCACACCAAGATAACAGTTACGGTTACTGATAATACTGTGTGTTCTTCCTGCGTAGAATCCTGCTACAATCGTACCGTTTTTATCTCTGCCAATCGGAAACTGTGCTTTGTTACGATATCTCCATGGATCATCCATGCCCACGATCGGCTCCATCGGAATCTCTTCTTCGGAAAATCCTCCGATACGCATCAGATTATTTTTTACTTTATTTTCCTTAAATACAAGCTGTTCTGCATAATCCATTTCCTGAATCTGACATCCGCCACACTGTTTTGCCACCGGACATTTCGGTACAACACGATAAGGAGAAGGCTGCAGCACCTTCATCAGCCTGGCAAAACCATAGGTCTTTTTCATCTTCATCACTTTAGCTTCCACCAGATCTCCGATAATGGCATCCTTTACAAAAATGGTCATACCATCTGCTTTTCCGATTCCCTGTCCATCTGAACCGATATCTTCTATCTGTACCTGTATCAAATCGTCTTTCTTCATCTTCACTCCATTATCTATTCATTACTGCTTCTGCGTAAATTACTTTCAAACAGTCTGTTGTATCCCAGCCAGCCGTCATTTTCTTTTGCTGATTTTAAAACTTCACGGAAGGTTTCCAGCTTTGCATCTGTATTGTCTGCCAGATTTAAGGCTACTGCTTCCATCAGAGCCGGCTTCTTTGGAGAACCATATTCCAGTTCTCCGTGATGTGCCAGAATACAGTGACAAAGCTCACTGGCCAGTTTTTTCGGGAATTCTGGAATTCGGCGAATACTTGCACGAATCAGCTCCGTTCCCATGTAAATATGTCCGAGAAGCTGTCCATCATCGGTATAATCATTTTCCGGGAACGTAGACAATTCTTTTAATTTCCCCACATCATGAAAAGCCGCTGCCGTCAGCAGAAGATCACGGTTCAGTTCCGGATAACAGCTGCAGTAATAATCACACAGCTTCACCACACTTAACGTATGCTCCAGAAGTCCGCCCACAAATCCATGATGTACCGATTTTGCCGCAGAATGGAACTTAAATGCTTTTTCAAAGGACTCATTCTTACGGAAATACATATCATTTAACTGCGTCAGACAGGTATTCTTTACACTTCCCAGGATATCCAGCAATTCCTGATACATGGCATCCACATCTTTTTCCGTTACAGGAAGGTAATCTGCCGGATCATATTCTCCTTCCTGCACCTTACGTACCCGTTTGATGGATACCTGCAGAGCCCCCTGAAAATTACTCACATCACCTACTACATCAATATAATCCAATACGTCAAAATCATCGATCCCGCTGGAATTTGGATCCCAGATCTTGGCATCGATGGTTCCTGTCTTGTCCTGAAGAATTACATTTTCATAAGACTTTCCATTCTTTGTCACAGCTGCCTGTCTGTGCTTGCAAAGATAAATATCACTGATACGGTCTCCTTCACGGAGCTGTCCGATAAACTTCATAAATTTTCCTCTTTTCTAATTCATTTCACTTTAGATGATACAACATCTTCTATGATAATTTCAATCCTTTTATGCCTTCATCCTGATATGCAGCTTTTGACCCGTAGTTCTATTTGTGATATACTATTTCCACAAAATGATCTGTTAGGAGTATTTACATGAACAGTAAGGTTTTAAAAACTTTAGAATATGAAAAAATTATCGAACAGCTGGTGAACTGTGCCGGTTCTCTTCTCGGAAAGGATCTGTGTAAGAACCTGGTTCCTTCCTCTGATATCGAAGAAATCCGCACTATGCAGCATGAGACTTCGCTGGCGCTGGCACGTATTTATCAGAAAGGCAGTCTTTCTTTTTCCGGTGTCCGTGATATCCGCGGCTCTCTGAAGCGTCTGGAGGTCGGCAGTATCTTAGGTACTCAGGAGCTTCTTTCTATCAGCAAAATGCTGGATGTATGCAGCCGGGCCAAATCCTATGACCGCAAAGATCATGACGAGACAGAGCCGGATGCTCTGGATGTGATGTTTCAGGCTTTGCAGCCGCTGGCTCCTTTGGCCGGTGAGATCCGCCGCTGCATCTTATCAGAAGATGAAATCAGTGATGATGCCAGTCCGACCTTAAAAAGTATCCGCAGATCCATGGGACAGATGAACGATAAAGTACATGCACAACTGACTTCCATGGTCAATGGTTCTGCCAGAACTTACCTGCAGGACGCTGTCATTACCATGCGTAACGGGCGTTACTGTCTTCCGGTAAAAGCAGAATACCGCGGTCAGGTTCAGGGTATGATCCATGACCAGTCCTCCACTGGCTCTACCTTGTTTATTGAGCCAATGGCTGTTTTAAAACTGAATAATGAATTACATGAACTGGAGCTGAAAGAAGAAAAAGAAATCGAAGTGATTCTTTCTACCCTAAGCAGCCGTGCCGCTGCCGAGCTGGAACCACTGGAGACCAATCTGGAGCTTCTTACCCGCCTGGATTTTATCTTTGCCCGGGCGCAGTTATCTCGTTCTTATAACGGAAGTGAACCGATTTTCAATGAAAAAGGAATTATCAACATCAAAAAAGGCCGTCATCCACTGCTGGATAAGAAAAAAGCAGTGCCGATTGATATCCGACTCGGAAAAGATTTTGAACTGCTGATCATTACCGGACCAAATACCGGTGGTAAAACCGTTTCTCTGAAAACAGTGGGACTGTTTACCCTGATGGGACAGTCAGGTCTGCATATCCCGGCCTTTGATCAGTCTGAACTGGCTGTTTTTGACGATGTTTTTGCAGATATTGGCGATGAGCAGAGCATTGAACAGAGTCTGAGTACCTTTTCTTCCCATATGACAAATATTGTCAACATTCTGGCAAAGGCAACGCCTCATTCTCTGGTATTATTTGATGAGCTTTGTGCCGGAACCGATCCGACGGAAGGTGCCGCTCTCGCCATTGCTATTTTATCTAATCTGCATCGTCAGGGGATCCGCACTATGGCTACCACACATTACAGCGAACTGAAAGTATTTGCACTCACCACTCCGGGTGTGGAAAACGGATGCTGTGAATTCAATGTAGAAACGTTAAGTCCTACCTACCATCTGCTGATCGGTATACCTGGAAAAAGTAATGCTTTTGCCATCTCTTCCAAGCTTGGTCTGGATGATTATATTATTGAAGAAGCGAAGGGCAACTTAAGCCAGCAGGATGAAGATTTTGAATCCCTCCTTGCTGATCTGGAAAACAGCCGTGTGACCATTGCACGGGAACAGGATGAGATCAATCATTACAAACGGGAAATTGAACAGCTGAAGAGCCGGCTGGAACAGAAACAGGAATCTCTGGATGCCAGCAGAGAGCGTATTTTAAGAGAAGCTAATGAGCAGGCGCATAAGATCCTCCGGGATGCCAAAGAATATGCAGATACTACTATTAAGAATTTCAATAAATTCGGAAAAGCGGGTATTGATTCCCGTGCCATGGAGCAGGAACGTACCCGGCTCCGTGAAAAAATGTCCGGCGTAGAGAAAAAACTGACTGTCAAACCGGCTGTTGCCAAAGCATCCAAACAGCTTCAGCCAAAGGATCTGCATATTGGTGACAGTGTTAAAGTACTTAGTCTGAATCTGAAGGGTACCGTCAGCACGCTGCCAAATGCCCGTGGTGATCTGTTTGTGCAAATGGGAATCATGCGTTCTCAGGTAAATATCAAGGATCTGGAGCTGATCCCGGATGTGGAAACAGTAAATCCACGAGCTACCCGCACCGGAACCGGTAAAATCAAGATGTCCAAGTCTGCTTCCGTCAGCACAGAAATCAATCTTCTCGGTAAGACCGTAGACGAAGCTCTTGCGGAACTGGACAAGTATCTGGATGATGCCTACATTTCTCATATGCCAAGTGTCCGTGTCGTACACGGTAAAGGCACTGGTGCTCTGCGTAAGGCGGTACACAATTATCTGCGCAGACAAAAGAATGTCGATTCTTACCGACTAGGTGAATTTGGTGAAGGGGATGCCGGTGTCACAATTGTGACCTTTAAAAAATAAGATTGCCTTTTTTCTGAATGGTTCTGACATCAACAAGGGGAGGCTTACATTTGAAACAAAAATTAATGATTATTGAAGACAATATGGTAACAGCCAGACAGATTTCCACTTTTCTGGGCAATGACGGATACGAAACAAAAGTTTATCTCGATGGCGAATCTGCTCTGACTGATTTTACCGATTACTCGCCGGATCTGGTTCTGCTTGACTATTTTCTTCCAGGCATGAATGGTCCGGAAGTATGCCTGAAAATACGAAAGATCACAGCTACACCGATTATCGTACTTTCCGGCAATACCAAAACAGCAGATAAAATTCGTATGTTGGAATTGGGTGCCGATGATTATATAGAAAAACCATTTGACCCGGGTGAACTGAAGGCTCGCATCCATGCTGTTCTGCGCCGTTATCACCCGGAAATGAACTTCGATGCTCCCGGTGATGCCATTGGGGATTATGTGGAATACCCAGGACTGTTTATCAGCCAGACCAGCTATACCGTACGTCTGGACGGCAAACCACTGGCGCTCCCTCCGAAAGAACTGGAGCTGCTTTACTGCCTGGCTTCATCTCCAAACAGGGTATTTACCCGAGAACAGCTTCTGGATTATGTGTGGGGCTATGATTATCTTGGGGATCCCCGCACCGTAGATGTTCATATCAAGCGACTTCGGGAAAAAATAAAAGACCATGAAACATGGTCTTTGTCCACCGTCTGGGGTGTTGGCTATAAATTTGCTGTTACTGCATAACAAACTGATCAGATACGCCATTATTGCGTATCTGATTTTCTCATAATTTCCAGTCATATCTGGTCAGATGTCCTTCCAGCTGCATCTGCGAAAAATGATTCTGACGCAATGCTTCATACAGAACAATTGCCACCGAATTACCAAGATTCAGCGACCGAATTTCTTCCATCATCGGAATCCGTACCGCTGTCTCCTGATTTTCCAGCAAAATTTCTTCCGGAATTCCGGCACTTTCTTTTCCAAACATAATGAAGCAATCCGGCTCATACTGCACTTCCGTATAACATTTTGGAGCCTTCGTAGTAGCCATATAAATCTTGGCTCCAGGATTTTTCTCCAGAAAATCTTCATAATTGATATATCTGGTAACATCCAGATGCTCCCAGTAATCCATTCCGGCACGTTTTACTGACTTCTCATTCAGTCGAAATCCCAACGGTTCAATCAGATGCAGTCTGGTACCTGTTGCCACACAGGTTCTTCCGATATTACCGGTATTCGCCGGAATCTCCGGTTCAAATAATACAATATTCAGTTTTGCCATCTTTTGTTTCCTCTCTTACATCAGATTCCGATACACCAGCTTTTCTATCTCGTCCTGAGCCGGTTTATCCAGGTATCTCATTTCTTCTCCATTGTGAAGCACTTTTTCTTTTTTATCTGTCGTTCGTCCAATCACCGCACAGCAAATGCCCGCCCGCTTCAGCTGATCGACCGTCTTCTGTCCATCCGGTACCGCCATCAGAAAGCTGCCACCGCTTTGCATCTGATAAGGATTCCAGCCATATTGTTCGCAGATCTCTATGGTTTCCTGACGAATCGGTATTTTTCGCAGATCTGCTTCCAGACCGATTCCGCAGCTTTCGCAAAACTCCCACAGGGCTCCAAAGACACCTCCCTGGGAAATATCATGCATTGCAACTGCGCCACTGTTCCATCCAATCTCTGCTGCTTCTTTTCCCACCATCAGCTGGTCAAATCCTTTTGCCGTTTCCACCAGTTCCAGTGGAAAATGCTGTTTTAGTTCTTCTTCGTTTTCTCTGGTCAGAAGAACGGTTCCCTCCAGTGCCGGATATCCCACCATCACAAGATCCAGGTTCGGACGCAGATCTCCCGTCAGATGCTGTCGGTCTGCATAGCCCATCATCGTGACTGTCACTACCGGAACCTGTACCGATGCAGATACCGCCGTATGTCCTCCTGCCAGCTGTATGCCACACTCTATACAGGCTGCATCTGCGCTGTCCATAATATTACGCAGCATCTCTTCTTCTGCTTGTTCTGGAAGCAGTATGGAAAGCATCACTGCTGACGCCTCTGCGCCGGAACAGCAAAGATTATTCACACCGCCATATATCTGAAATCTCACTTTTTCCATCCGCTCTGCTGTAAATGTCTGTGTATGCAAAGCACAAAACTTTTGTCCCTCCAATCGGACAATGGCGCAGTCCCGACCGATTCCCGGTCCCTGCGCCACTTCCTCTCTTCCGGACTTACATCTTTTCAAAACAGAACGTTTCAATACGTTCTCTGATATTTTTCCGGTTTTCATTTATTTACTCCCATGAAACAACCCCATCATCGGTTGTTGTACCATTATCTATCCATACTTCTCCGTCTGTGGTATCCGTATAACTTCCTCCACCAGCTTCTGTTGCTCCATTCGTCTCAGCTGTTGACTCACTCTGCTGAGTATTGTCCGATTCGCTGGTATCAGTCTCAATTGTCACAGTACCGGTCGCAGCCAGCTGTGCCCCTGCCAGATCTCCATTTGCAATCGCAAGCAACAATGCATCGGATGCTCCTATTGTTCCTACCTCATAAATATTAGAAGAAGCCTCATAAGTACTGGAATTGATCTGTTCCTGTGTCGTTTCTCCATTATATGTAACATACTTATAGCAAACTGCCGTGCTTCCCGGAGCTGCCGCCTGTACCTGATTAAAATATCCTACATTTTGTTCATTATCCGCATATAGAAGAGTATTCGTCGGTGCCGGTATCGTACTGGTCTCGACACCTTCGTATGATACATAACGATCCGCCGGACGATATTCTTTTCCCCATACCGTAAAAGTCAGTACGCCGCCATAAGCATATCCGGAAATGAAGATCGGTGTATCCAGATTGTTGGTAAATACCAGATCCATGCTTCCTTCTGCAATGGCTGCATCCATCGATGGTGGCACGTAATGCACACTCATCGTATGATTATGTCTCTCATCGATCTCGATCTCTGCCAGAAGCAGGGCATTGTATAAAGTCGTAGATACCTGACAGATACCGCCGCCATATTCCTGAACCACACGACCGTTCTCATAGGCACCGCCCAGCTCATAGCCATTTTCTGCACTAAATGGAACCAGATGATCGCATACGGAAAAGCTTTCTCCCGGGCGGATCAGATGTCCGTTGATCAGTTCTGCCCCGCGTTCCACATTGGTATTTCTTCCATAAGTGGAACCATAATAAGTCGTATAAGTACCAAGGACATCGGTAATCGTCTCCAGATCCGCCTCACTGGCACTCGGCTCTTTTACCTGTACAGACAGCTTTACACTGGAATCTGCTGCTCCTGTCCATTCATTGGCAATGTAATCCTCCAGAATCTGTACAGATTCATCCACATTCACCACAATACCTGCCTGCCCCGGCTGCATATTAATCCCGCCGCCGCCATCCGATTCAATGGATGCCTCAATCGGCTCCTGATCATACTGTTTGCATTTTTCCACAAACTGCTGTACCGCACTGTCATTCACTGCAAATTCCAGCTGCAGGTTTTTCTTTTCCTGCGTCAGATCTTTTCTGTCCTTGTAGCGCTTGATCGCATTGCCGGAATTCCCGATCTCCGCTGCTTCCCGCACCACATTGCGGTTCTTCCACTGAAGCCCGAAATCTACCGCACTGGCATCTACGCTTTCCTCATTGATCTGTACACTGATCGTGGAATTCATCATATCCGAAACCTTCTGCTGTACTACAGACTGTGCTTCGTCATATGTCATTCCGGAGACATCAATGCCTTCTATCGAAACCCCCTGACCAATCTGGTCTTCTGCCTGCACCGGATTTCCCACTA
Source organism: uncultured Marvinbryantia sp. (assembly GCA_934394985.1). GTDB lineage: Bacteria > Bacillota > Clostridia > Lachnospirales > Lachnospiraceae > Marvinbryantia. The sequence continues at coordinate 30,496 of CAKRRF010000024.1, read as the reverse complement.
TTCCCATACAGACTACTGCGGCAGCTGCCGCAAGGATTCTTTTCCCAAATATCATATTTACCTCCCGAACTGTTCCCCCGGTTGTCCAATTACATAAATGCTCCGATAATCATCGTAACAACCATGGCAACAATCAGTAAAATAGCCACAACTGCCGCAATCGTACGTTTTGTTTTTGTATTTCTCATATCTAACATATCTTTCACCTCATATTTTCTTTCTGAATTTCTCATAGTTTCATGCACTTCTTATCTATTTTATGCCATTTCTTTCTGACTGGCAAGTGAAGTTTTCATGAATTCCGGGCTGAGTCCGTCTTCCCTCACACATCATTCAGAAATACCATGGTATATCTGTGCGTTCTGATCCAACGCATTCCTGTTCCGATAATCAAACAGCACCCAGCATTCCTTTGCACCATCTGTTCTCTGTGGCCACCCACAGATCTCTGCCATCCTTCTGTCAAACCGCTCCAGATGCACCATATTCATCATCTGCCTTGCACTGTACCCTTCATATCCCTTCATAAGCTGATGCTCCTGTTCTTCCTTCCGGAACCAGTCCAGGAACTGCTTCTTCTCATTTTGCAGATCCGGTGCCCACTTTGGACGACTCTTGCTGTTTTCACGAAGATACAGATCGAAAAGCAGCAGTTCATCATATACTGTATTCTCACTGATGCTGTGGATAAACTCCCGCAGCATCTCAAGTCTCTGCATTCTGGAATGACTTTGACCCCACCAGTTCTTTCGTCCGTAAAATGCTGACATTTGCTGATACATGGCAAATGGATCTGTAAATTCTCTTTCCAGATATCGTATGGTATTTGAAAACTGTCCGCTGTTGTAATAGATCTCCACCATATCTTCGATTTGCTTCAGTTCCAGTATCTCCTGATAGGAAATCCACTTCGTATAAAATACCTCATATACCGGTTCACTGTGATAAATCAGCCCATATTCTTCTGCTTTTTCCTGCATTTTAGAGCCCTTTAATACTTTCAGAAATCCCAGCTGCAGCTGATCCGGATACAGATGATACACATCATTAAACGATTTCCGGAAGCTGTCAAAATCCTCCCATGGCAGCCCGGCAATCAGATCCAGATGCTGATGAATATTCTTTCCTGACTGTACCCGTTTTACCACGCGGCTCAGATGCGAAAAATCCATCACACGGTCAATCGCATTTATGGTCTTCGTATTTGTTGACTGTACACCGATTTCCAGCTGCACCAGTCCTGGACGCATGGTATTCAAAAGTGTCAGTTCTTCCTCATTCAACAAATCTGCTGCAATCTCAAAATGAAAATTGGTGATCCCATTGTCATGCTCTTTGATATAATTCCAGATCGTCAGTGCATGGCTGTGACGACAGTTAAACGTACGATCCACGAATTTTACCTGTGGCACTTTTCGATCAAGAAAGAACTGCAATTCTCTGACAACTGTCTGTGCATCACGGAAGCGTACACTTTTATCAATAGAAGACAGACAGTAACTGCAGGAAAACGGACATCCTCTGCTGCTCTCATAATAGATAATACGATGCTCAAAATCATCCAGTTCGTCATATAAAAACGGAATCCTGTTCATATCCAGAAGTGGACGCACGGGATTGACCATAATCTCCTGTCTGCTGTTTCTCCAGGTAATTCCGCGAATCTCTTCCAGCTGCTTTTCTCCATGATAATACTCCAGCAATTCCAGAAACGTCTCTTCGCCTTCTCCTGTCATCACTCCCGTTATACAGCTGTGCTTTTTCAGAAACCTGGGCGCATCATAACTGACCTCCGGTCCTCCTGCCCAGATCTGAACATCCGGCAATACCCTGGGCAGATCTTCTAACACCTGTTCTATGATCTGCAGATTCCAGATATAGCAGGACACTGCCACAACATCCGGTCTTCTGCGGTAAATCTCCTGCAGAATATCATCTGCGTAATGATTGATGGTAAATTCTGCCAGTTCCACATCTGCTCCATACTCCGGTGCATAAACTGCTGCAAACTTTTGCAGACTGTAAATAGCAGGATTGGAATGAATATATTTTGCATTCACTGCTGTCAGTAATAGTTTCATGGTCTGTTATCTTGTTCTCCTACATCAGTTCTTTCATCAGATGACGGTAAATCTCTGAACTTTTTTTCTTCCAGTTGTCGCAAAGCATAATCGCCTGCCGTTCATCCGGAACTACCAACGTAATATCTACGATATCATTGTCCTTTTCTTTAATCTGTAACCTTACACTGAATCTGCTTTCGTCCAGGTTCCGGTAATCTGCCAGAACCGCATTCTCATCCCTCAGTTTCATTTTATTTTTTTTCAGATAAGTTTCGATATCCTTGCGGATCGCAGTAGAAATATCGTCCTTAAAATAACTCAGCGTCTCTCTTCCACTGTCCGTCAGTCGGTAAAATGTACTGTTCCGCACAAGCTCAGTCTCCAGAAGCCTGGTTTCCACCATATCTGCCAGTGTCTCCTGTACCGTAAAGTAATCTGTATACTGTTCTTCTGCCACAAATGCACAAATCTGTCCATTCGTCAGTGGACACTCTACTCTGTCCAGTAAATATAGAAAAATCAGTTTGTAAAGTGTATGGACTTCATTCATAATGCGCTCCTTTCCAGCATTTTCCCCTGCCAGACATTTCTTTTCTTTAATTCACTGTGTATCTCATTCAGAACTGTCCGTTTTCTGCTGCTCCACAATGGTGCAATCAGCAATTCTTTCGGACCGTCTCCTGTCAGCCTGTGTACCGTAATCTCCGGTGACAGATGTCCCACACAGGCAATTACCAGATCTGTATATTCTTCCATCGTCATTGGGCGAATACTTTCATTTTTCTGCTCCAGATACATACGCCCCAATTCTGTTCCTTTCAAAATATGCAGTAATTGCAGCTTTATACCCTGAATATCCATCTGATTCAGATATGCAACAGTCTCCAGTACCTCTTCTGTACCCTCCATTGGCAGTCCCAGAATCGTATGCACAATGACTTCGATTTTTCTTTTTCTGAGTTCCCGTACCGCTTGTTCAAAGCAAGCCAGATCATAGCCTCTGTGAATCATCTTTGCGGTCTTCTCATGCATGGTCTGCAGTCCCAGTTCAATCCAGACCGGTTTCTGCTCATTCAGTTCTGCCAGCAGATCCAGCACCTCTTCCGGCAGACAGTCCGGTCTGGTAGCTACCGAAAGTATCACTACTTCCGGATCTGCAATAGCCTCTGTAAAAATTCTTCGCAGGTACTCCACCGGTGCATACGTATTGGTATATGCCTGAAAATAAGCAATGTATTTTCGTGCCGGCTTCTTTTCTCTCAGTGCTTCCTTCTGAAATGCGATCTGATCTGTCACAGACAGCTGTCTGTCCGCTGCAAAATCACCGCTGCCACCCTCACTGCAGAAAATACATCCTCCTCTGCCGACCTTACCATCCCGGTTCGGACAGCTCATGCCGCCATTTAAGGCCAGTTTATAAACTTTTTCACCGAACTGATTCTTCAACTGCCAGTCCAGGGAACGATAAGGCTTCTCGCCCCAGATTTTCTGCATAAATACTCTCCTTATATAGAACGCTGCATATCAGAAAAATTGCGTCACTATTTTGAGTATATAGTATTTGAACCTTTCTTGCAAGCGTGATATAGTACTATAGAATTCCAAAAATATTTAACTGTTTTGAAAGAGGGGGTCTTTTTGAAAAATTATCAGATTACTGAATTTTGTCATCATTTCCTGGAGCAACATGTCCAGCCAGGAGATTTTTGTATTGATGCCACCGCCGGCAAGGGGCACGACACGGAGTTCCTGTGCCGTCTCACTGGCAGCCGGGGTCGTGTCCTGGCTTTTGATATCCAACAGTCTGCTGTAGATGCTACAAATGAACGGCTCTTTGCCGCGGGACTCTCTGACATTGGCACAGCCATTTTGGAAAGTCATGCTAATATGCATCTTTTTGCAGAAAAAGAAACCGTAGATTGTATTATGTTTAATTTCGGTTATCTGCCTGGCGGAGACCATCATCTCTGCACACATGCCGATACCAGTATCGCAGCCATCCGTGACGGACTCTCTCTCTTGAAAAAACAGGGAATGATGAGTCTGTGCATCTACAGCGGCGGTGATACCGGGTTTGAAGAACGGGATGCCATCCTTGGTTATTTAAAACAGTTAGATCCAAAGCAGTATATGGTGCTGCTGTCCTGCTATTATAACCGTCCGAATAATCCGCCAATTCCGGTATTCATTATAAAGATGTAAACATTGGGGACGTGTAAAAGTGGCCTTAAAAAGCCATGTTTACACGTCCCCAGTCATTCTCATTCGTCTGAATGCAGCCATTTCATATGCTGTTTGATCTGTTTTTCGTAACCATTATCGGATGCACGATAAAATACCCTGTCTTTGATTTCGTCCGGCAGATACTGCTGTCTGGAAAAATGTTTCGGGAAATCATGAGCATACTCATATCCGATGCCATGTCCCAGCTTCGCTGCGCCTTTATAATGAGCATCCTGGAGATGTACTGGTACGGTTGCCTTACATTCCTTCACTGCCTGAGTTGCTTCAAAGATGGCATTGGTTGCAGAATTGCTTTTTGGTGCAGTTGCTATGTAAAGTACTGCCTGTGCCAGTATCAGCTGTGCTTCCGGCATACCTACCCGTTCCACAGCCTGTGCAGCCGCCACCGCCACCTGCAGTGCCTGTGGATCTGCATTTCCCACATCTTCTGCTGCACAAATCATGATACGTCTGCTGATAAACGTCACACTTTCTCCCGCATACAGCATCCGCGCCAGATAATATACGGCCGCATCCGGATCTGAACCACGCATGCTTTTAATAAATGCTGAAATCGTATCATAATGGTTGTCTCCGGTTTTATCATATCGTACCACACGCTTCTGTATACATTCTGCTGCCACATCCAGTGTCAGATGAATCTTTCCGTCAGCACTGCGCTCCGTGGTGAGAACCCCCAGTTCTACCGCATTTAACGCAGATCTGGCGTCCCCGTCTGCCATATCGGCCAGAAAGTCTGCCGCATCCTCGTCAATCACAGCATCGTAAGATCCCATTCCACGGTCTGCATCATATACAGCACGGTGAATCAGAGTCTTAATATCCTCTTTGGATAATGGCTTCAGTTCAAATACCACGGATCTGGAAATCAACGCCCCATTCACTTCAAAATATGGATTTTCCGTAGTCGCGCCTATCAAGATCAGGGTACCATCCTCCACAAAAGGTAAGAGATAATCTTGTTGTCCTTTGTTGAAACGATGAATCTCATCTACAAACAGAATCGTACGTTTTCCATACATTCCCATGCTGTCTTTCGCCTTTTGTACCACTTCTTCCATATCCTTTTTGCCGGCGACTGTTGCATTAATCTGTGTAAATTCTGCACTGGTCGTATTGGCAATCACCTTCGCCAGTGTTGTTTTTCCTGTTCCGGGCGGTCCATAGAAAATAACAGATCCCAGTTTATCCGCCTTAATGGCACGATAAAGCAGTTTGCCTTTTCCGATAATATCCTGCTGGCCAACTACCTCTTCCAGTGTTCTCGGACGCAGCCTGGATGCCAGAGGTGCCTCTTTTTCCATTGTATTGCTTCTCATATATTCAAATAAGTCCATCGATTCTTTCCTCCCAGAACATTACGTCAAAATCAGTTCTTCTACCGTAACAAATTCATACCCTTTTGCTTTCAGCTTATCTACAGCCTGAAGCGCAGCCTCCACCGATGTCGGATAATAATCATGCATCAGTATAATATCATGGTCTGTCACCTGCTGCATCACTTTCTTTACAATCTCTGTTACATTTTTGCTTTTCCAGTCCAGTGTATCCAGCGTCCACTTCACTGCAATCATTGACACTTTACAATCCAGACTGTCCTTCCAGTTGCCAAAGGGCGGTCTGACATAAGCTGTCTGCCGGCCGGTAATACTTTTCACCAGATCACTGGTCTTTTGTAATTCCCTGCAGTTTTCTTCATCACTTAACTTACTGATATCCGCATGATCGTAGGTATGATTGCCAATCAGGTGACCGTCTGCCGCCATCTGCCTGATCAGATCCTCATTTCCTGAAATATTCTCACCTACTACAAAGAACGTGGCTTTCACACCACGTTCTCTTAATCCATCCAACAGACTTTTCGTATAAATCCGATGAGGGCCGTCATCAAATGTAAGCGCTACTCTGGGCGGCAGTTCCTCTGCTGCTTCTGTTTGTCCGCTTACTGACCTGTAACTGCTCACCGCCTGTGTACGATCTGACTTCTTTTTCATAAAAAGTCCCATCAGAATTAACACTGCCAGAAATACACAATATAAAATCTGTCTGCATGTTTTCTTTTTCATACGGCATTCCTCAAAGATCCTTCTCTCTATGGTATGCCATAGAAGCCTGTCCTATTCTTCCGGACTTTTTTCCTCCTCTTCCGGCTGCTGAAGCAATGGCGTTGATTCCTGTGTTTCCTCTGCTTCTGCCTCTGACTCCTCTTCGTCTGTTTCAGCCTCCGGATCAATATATCCGTAAAAAATCTGCTGATTCTGACGCTTTGGCTTCATTACAACCACATAAATGACTGCTCCCAGAATTCCGCCACTGCTGCCGGACGCACCGCCGCCCGCACTAAACAGAAAATAGGCAATTCCGGCAAATCCCGCCAGATCAAGCAAAATATATTTTATATAAGCTTCCTTTCGTGCCTTGTTGATGCCGTCAAACCGATGCACTGCAAATGGTTCTGCCACATCCGCCAGCAGCCAGTAAAGTCCAAGCGCAGCCCCCATAATCACATTACTTGTCAGGCTGGACATATGTCCTTTTAAAAGGCCATAAGCCACAATCGCCAATGCTGCTGTCAGTTCACCGACAGAAAGTATCGTAAATACCCAGCTCAATTTTTTATTAATCTCTCTGTTTTCTCCCATATTCTACATCCTATCTCTATCATTTATTGTGTTTACAATACCAGACAGCAGGTAATAGCCAGTGCTCCATGTCCGATATGGCAGGCTACGCTGAGTGACAGCGGATCCATATGAATCTCCATGCCTGGGAATTCATCTTCGATCTCTTTCTTCCACTGCTCTGCCTCCTCCGGATTGCCGGCATAGGCTGCCTGTATCGTCATTTTTCCTTCTTCCCATTCTCTGGCAAATCTGGTCTCCAGATCATGATGAATGGCTTCCAGCATAATCTTCTTCGCCTTCATCTTTCCTCTGGACTTGGAATATGCATCCAGCTTTTCTCCCTGTATCTGCAGTACCGGTTTCAGATTCAGAATCGTTCCGATCGCTGCAGCCGCCGGTGTGATACGTCCGCCTTTTTTCAGATATTTTAAGGTTTCCAAAGTAATGTAGATGCTGGCAGACATCTTTGTCTCTTCCAGAATCTGCTTCACTTCTGCTCCGTCTTTTCCCTCTCCGATCAACTTCAGCGCATCCAGCACGGACTGTCTCTGTGTCACGGAAATACGCTGATTATCCACCACAAATACCTTGCCTTCGTAGTCTCTCGCCAGTACCATAGCTGTCTCGCACGAATTACTCAGCCCACTGGACATCGGAATATACACCAGTTCATCATAATCTTTCAGTACTTTGTCCCAAAGCTCTGTCACATCCAGTGGTGTCGGCTGAGATGTGCTGATATCTGCATCTTCCAGAAGCTTTTTATAAAATTCTTCCTGTGTCAGTGTGATATCTTCCAGAAATAATTCTTCATTGATATAAAAAGGCATCGGCAACACAAATACTCCCATTTCTTTTGCGGTGCTTTGCGTAATTCCACTGTTGCTGTCTGTTACTACTGCTATTTTTTTCATATCTCTAACCTCGTACACATCTATACTGTCCATGCTCCTGCTCACCGCCTGTACCTGTCGGCTGTAAACATTACATATCTTTATCCATTTTAAAATAATTCTTCAGATAATACAAGCAAAAAAGACGATACTGCGCGTATCGCCTTTTCTTTTCACTTCTGTTATGCTTCCTGGCCTTCTACTTCCACAGCAGAATCCTGTCCCTCGTCTGCCGTATTCTGTTCTGCCCCATCCGCACTTTCGTCCGAAATATTCTGCTGATCTTCGCTGCTGTCAGAAGAACTTTCTCCAGTATAATCGTATACTGCTGTCATCTTTGCTGTGGTCGGATCATCACCCTGATATTCTGCAATCACATAGGTACCATAATTCAAGCCACTGCGATATACCAGTCTTGCACTGGAAGTGTCCAGTGTGATCTCTTCCTCATTCTCTGTCATGATCGTAAGAGTAGTCGGGCCACAGTCAACCATAGAACCTCCAATGTAAGAATAGTCCTCTCCCTCTGATCCGCCATAAGGTGCTTTATCAGAAGCTTCCTGCGCATCTGTGATAGCTGTTGCTGTCACCAGATCAGGTCCGTAGATATCTCCATGATAAGATACTGTTACATAATTTCCAACCTGTGTTCCGTTTTTCAGATTCATGTCTGCTTCTGAAATCGAGAAGTAATATGACTCACCATCATTCGCAAGAATCACGATTCTCTCTGCATTGATATCAGAAATCGTACCTTCCAGTGTGCCTTCTCCCGCTTCCGGATTGGCCTCTTCTGCCTCTGTCATAAGTTCTCCTTCTGTCACCGGTGTCTCACCCTGCGCCAGATCTTTCACCATCAGGACTTTTGCATTCGCTGTCTCTGTGCCTTCTATGGATCCTTTATACAATACGGTTACATTATTACCTGCTGCAATGCCGCCGGTCACCTGAATATCCGCTCCAGTCAGCGAGAACTTCAGCTGCTTGCCTCGCTCCGTCTGGATCGTCAGCTGACTGGCATCGGAGGATACCACCAGTCCCTTCAGAGATCTTGTCCGGTTCATACTGTCTTCTTTTTCCGTCTCTGGCTCTGTCTGTGCTTCTGTTACCGGTTCTGTCTCCGTCACTGCTTCTGTAGTCACCGCCTCTGTCTGTACCTCTGTAGGTGCCTCTGTCTCGGCTGCTTTCTTTCCGCATCCTGTAAAAATCACGCATGCCAGAAGTGCCGCTATGATGAAACTTCTCTTCTTCATATTGTTACCTCCTGTTATTTATATTCCCCGTTTTTTCCATTTTTATAACGTTTGTTTTTGATTATATAAGCAGATAAATAAGAAATCAATACTGTTAAGTAAATCCTAAGATTCTTTTGACTAACCAATCACATCCTGCATATCATATAATCCTGCCGGTTTGCCTGCCAGATATTTGGCGGCTTCCACTGCCCCTTTACCAAAGACTGCCTTAGAATATGCACGATGGCTGAAAGTGATGACTTCATCCGGTCCGGCAAAAATAACATCATGATCTCCCACAATAGTTCCGCCTCTGACTGCCGAAATACCAATTTCTTTATCATCGCGCTGCTGATGCACCTGACTTCTGTCATATACATAATGATACTGGTGATCCATAGCTTCATTTAAGGAATCTGCCAGTGCCAGAGCTGTTCCGCTTGGTGCATCACATTTCAGTCTGTGGTGCTTTTCCACAATTTCCATATCAAATCCTGCAGTTGCCAGTACTTTTGCCGCATCCTGAAGCAGTTTCATCAAGGTATTAATGCCAAGAGACATATTGGCAGATTTGAGAATTGCTGTCTTTTTACTGCATTCTTTCATCTTATCCAGCTGTTCTTCCGTCAGTCCGGTAGTACACAGTACCAGCGGAAGCTGTCTCTCTACACAGTAATCCAGCACACCATTCGTTGCTTTGAATGATGAAAAATCAATCATTACATCTGCATCTACCTGACACGCCTTAATATCGGTAAACACCGGATATCCATTATCACGGTTATCCACCATGTCAATTCCTGCTACAATCTGTACATTTTCATCTTTTGCAATCAGATCTGTGATTACCTGTCCCATATGTCCGTTGCATCCATGCATAATTACTTTTACCATTCTTTTATCCTCCTGAAACTTATTAAACTGATATTAGGCCAAACGTCATCAACTATGATACCTGCGGATTCAGACCTTTTTCCCCTGGTATCATAAACGAGCCAAAACACGCTTTGCGAGTTTTGCTCGTTATCGCGGCAGTCGTCAAGGTCTTGTGCAAGCACAGACTTTGACTCGTTGCTCGCGTAAATAAATGGCGGCGTGACCTTGCCGGTTTCGCCGCCATCCTTCCTGTGCATGTTATTCACAGCACTTAATTCCAAAATCTTTCATTGCCTGAATCAGTTTCTGTTTGTTTTCCTCTTCCATTTCACACATCGGTCCGCGGAATGCTCCTGCATTCATACCCATTATGTTCAGTGCCGTTTTAACCGGGATCGGATTTACTTCACAGAACAGTGCATCTACCAATGGAATTGCCTTTAACTGAATCTTACGGCTGGTTTCCACATCGCCATTCAGATAAGACATAACCATATCATGTGTCTCCTTTGGTGCCACATTAGAAAGAACAGAAATAACTCCGATTCCGCCCAGTGACAGTGCCGGAACTACCTGTCCGTCCTCCCCTGAGTAGAGATCGATGCATCCGTCTGCCAGACTCATCATTTTTGCAACCTGGGCAATATTACCGGATGCTTCTTTGATAGCCACGATATTCTTCACATTCTTCGCCAGATAAACAGCTGTCTCCGGCTGAATATTACATCCGGTTCTTCCAGGCACATTATACAGAATAATCGGGATGTTTACCGCTTCTGCAACTGCTGTGAAATGACGAATCAGCCCCTTCTGTGTTGCCTTGTTATAATATGGTGTTACCTGAAGCAATGCATCCGCTCCTCTTTTTTCTGCTTCCTGTGACAGATAAACGGCAGTCTCTGTACAGTTAGATCCTGTACCTGCAATAACCGGAACTCTCTTTGCTACTTTATCTACCGCATATTTAATGACGTCAAGATGTTCTTCATGTGACAGTGTCGCTGCCTCTCCTGTGGTACCGCAGATAATAATCGCATCTGTACTGTTCGCAATCTGATAATCCAGTAATTCACCAAGCTTATCGTAATTCACCTCACCATTTTCAAACATTGGCGTAACAATTGCCACACCTGCTCCCTTAAAAATAGCCATAACATCCTCCTTGTTGTTTGTCCATAGTATCCTAATCCTGTTTCACGGATTTCCGTGTGTTCCGCTATCATCTAAAATAGGGCCAGGCCCATCGACCCCGCCCCAGCTTTTTTTCATAATATCATTATTGAAATCCCTTGTCAATGCGTTTTTCCTTCTGTCGTGGACACATTCACGGCTTCTTTTTCTGCATGACAGTCACTTCATCCGCACGGCTCCAAAGCTCTGGTGCCTGATATAATCCGGTCAGAATCAGATCCATTTCCTCATTTTTCTGATCCATCAGTTCCAGAATATCATCTTCTGACACGATCTCAGTATCCAGCAATCCCAGAACTTCATCCAGAATCAGCAGATCACACCCCTGTGTACTCAGCACTTTTCTGGCGAAATTCAGTCCGTTGCGAATATTCAGCTTTTCTTCTTCCCGTTCTTCTTCACTCATATTCAGATAACATTTTTCAGATCTTTCAAAACGGAATAATTTAATTTCCGGTTCCAGACGGAGGAAATACTCCATATTTTCCGTTTTTCTTTCCTTCAGGAACTGAATCACCATGACATTTTTCCCATGACTGGCGGCCAGCACTGCTTCGCCAAGCGCTGCCATGCTTTTCCCTTTCCCATCTCCACAAAATATTCGTGTATGACCTTTTATCATTTGTATTTCACCTATAATACGTTCGTATTACTCCCTCATTTCATTGTCACATTAATTCTCTTATTATACCTGCGTTGCCAAGACACTTTATCACATTTTATTTCAAAATGCAAGTTATCTCAGCCACTCCAGTTTACTTACTGATACTTCATAAGCTGTTCTTTTTTCTGCGCAGTCTCCTTCTGTCTTTTTTACATACTCTCTGCTCTGTATTCTTCCCCAGATCTGAATATGATTTCCCACTTCAAATCCGGCTGTAAACCTTGCATTTCTCCCCCAGCAGATGCACGGAATGTAGTCTGATTTTCCATACGGACGATTCACGGCAATCAACATATCGGAGATTTCTCTTCCGAGAGGCGTTTTCCGATATATCGGTACTTTGCAAATGTACCCGTCCAGGAAGATCTGATTGGTTTTTACCTTATCTGTCTCCTCCTCCGTAAAACAGATTTCTCTCGCGAATACGGACAGCACCAGTCTGTTCCGTTTTTCTTCATGACGATTGTATGACCGGAACTGCCCGGTCACCTTCACGAATTCCCCTCTGTAATCTTCATTTACATCTATAAGCCGTTCAGATACCATGACCGGAATCCGATCACAGGACTCACTGAGCCGCTTTACCTGTACATCCACGAGGTAAAATCCCTCTCCGAATACTTCATGGCTGAATACGAATTCAGACACGATTTCTCCTATGATTGATACCTGGTTATTTTCAATAATTTTGTCAGACATATGTATGCATGCTCCCTTCTTCATCACAAAGTATTTTTTCGTATTGCGTTACATACATATGTTTATTCCCATCGGATTCCCTTTAGAACGCTGGTCTCTCATGTTTTATGAGGAAAATATCGCAAAATCCGGCATTTTTCGGTTCTTTTTTATGCTTATCTGACAAAATCCTTCTTATTAAAAGGGTTTGGAATAAAAAATCTTGTAAAATGAATAAAATGTGGTAGAATAATTCGGAGAATGAAGGAAAGAAGGTACTGTATGAATCGAGAAAATATCCGTAATATTGCGATTATCGCACACGTTGACCACGGTAAGACGACTCTCGTTGATGAATTATTAAAACAAAGCGGCGTATTCCGCGCCAATCAGGAAGTAGCTGAACGTGTCATGGACTCTAATGATATCGAACGTGAACGCGGAATCACTATTTTATCGAAAAACACCGCTGTTTATTATAAAGATTATAAGATTAATATTGTAGATACCCCTGGACACGCAGACTTCGGCGGAGAGGTTGAACGTGTACTGAAAATGGTAGACGGTGTTATTCTGGTAGTAGATGCTTTTGAAGGCTCTATGCCTCAGACCAAGTTCGTTTTAAGAAAAGCACTGGAAATGGAGCTTCCTGTTATCGTCTGTATCAATAAGATCGACCGTCCGGAAGCCCGCCCTGATGAAGTCATTGATGAAATTCTGGAATTGTTCATCGATCTGGATGCTTCTGACGAGCAGCTGGACTGCCCATTTATTTATGCTTCTGCCAAATCCGGTTATGCTGTCATGGAGCTGAGTGACGAACACAAAGATATGACTCCGCTTCTTGATACGATTATCGACTACATTCCTGCACCACAGGGTGATGAAACTGCACCACTTCAGGTTCTGATCAGTACGATTGATTATAATGAATATGTGGGACGTATCGGTGTCGGTAAAATTGATAACGGTTCTATCCGTGTAAATCAGGATGTGGTTCTGGTAAATCATCATGATCCGGATAAGTACCAGAAAGTAAAAATCAGTAAATTATATGAATTTGACGGACTGAATAAGGTAGATGTCACAGAAGCAGGAACAGGTTCGATTGTAGCCATTTCCGGTATCGCAGATCTTCATATCGGTGATACTCTCTGCTCTCCTGAAAAAGTGGAAGCGATTCCGTTCCAGAAAATCTCCGAACCGACTATCTCTATGCAGTTCCGTGTTAATGACAGTCCGCTGGCAGGACGTGAAGGTAAATTTGTTACTTCCCGTCATCTGCGTGACCGTCTGTTCCGCGAACTGAACACAGATGTCAGCCTGCGTGTGGAAGAAACTGATGATATGGACTGCTTTAAGGTATCCGGCCGCGGGGAGCTTCACCTGTCTGTCCTGATTGAAAATATGCGTCGTGAAGGTTATGAGTTTGCTGTCAGCAAAGCTGAGGTTATCTACAAACAGGATGAACGCGGCAAGAAGCTGGAGCCAATGGAAATTGCTTATGTAGACGTTCCGGACGAATTTTCCGGCACTGTCATCAACAAGCTCAGCATTCGTAAGGGTGAACTTCAGGGAATGAGCCAGACCAGTGGTGGTTATACCAGACTGGAATTTTCTATTCCATCCCGTGGACTGATTGGTTATCGTGGAGATTTCCTGACAGATACAAAAGGAAATGGTATCCTGAATACTACGTTTGATGGCTATGGTCCGTTCAAGGGCGAAATTCAGTATCGTAAACAGGGATCTCTGATCTCTTTCGAAACAGGAGAATCTGTTACTTACGGTCTGTTCAATGCACAGGAACGTGGTACTCTGTTTATCGGACCTGGTGAAGCAGTGTATTCTGGAATGGTCATCGGTCAGAACGGTAAGACAGATGATATCGAACTGAATGTCTGCAAGACCAAGCATCTGACTAACACCCGTGCATCAGGATCTGACGATGCGCTGAAGCTGACTGTACCAAAGATACTCAGTCTGGAAGAAGCTCTGGACTTCATTGATACCGATGAGCTTCTGGAAGTCACTCCAAAATCTTTACGTATCCGTAAAAAGATTCTGGATCCTACTATGAGAAAACGTGCTGCATTCGCAAAGAAGAACGCACAGTAACATATGACACATGTAAACGCAAAAAGAGTCACACAATCCGTGTGACTCTTTTTGCGACAACAGCATATCTCTTATCTTTGTTTATTTCTCACATATCTTCTGTAAAAACCAAAATTTCCATTCAAACTTTTGTGTTTCCCGATTCCAACTGCTTTCTGCTTCCGTCTCTGTCTTTTGTTGTATGCAATCCGGAAACAGTATCTCCGGAACAGCAAGCATTTCTGTCACTGCAAATAACAACGCTGCAAGCCAGATTTTCTCTTTTCTCTTCATATTGCTTCTCCTGCCGTTTTCTTTTTGAATACAGTATTTCCGGATATCCGAGTAATTATCAAAAATCTGCTAAAAATATCCAAAAAAATCAACATTATTTATTGACATAACACACTTTATGCACTATACTGATATCAATAACAGTAATAGTTATTATTTTAATATTCAGAAAAGGAGTATCTACATGAACTACAGTCGTCAAAGAGAATCTATCAAAGACTTCTTAAGTACACGTAAAGATCATCCTACTGCTGATACCGTTTATATGAATATCAAGAAACAATTTCCGAATATCAGTCTTGGAACCATTTATCGTAATCTGAATCTTCTGTCTGATATTGGGGAAATTACCAGATTGACCACCGGAGATGGATGTGACCACTACGACTTCAATACTGCCCCACACAACCATTTTGTATGCACCAGATGTCACAGCGTACTTGATCTGGAAATGGATGACATGAATGATATAATAGAGGCAGCAAGGAAGAACTTTCCGGGTCGTATCGACCGACACTGCACATATTTTTACGGAATTTGTGCAGACTGTATGGAAGCATCTGAAGAAGTGAGCTGAGTAAAGCGGACATTCGCAATCCGCTTCGCTACTTGCTCATGAACGCAGTCGCTTCGCGATCTGTGTTCAAATTAAGAATTATTATCATTTTTACTTGACAATAGACGGAAAGTATGGTAATCTAAAATTAGTAACAATTACTGATTTTAATAAAACAATTATATATTTCAAAAAGAAAAGGAGAACAAAACAATGGCAAAATTTGTATGTAAAGTATGTGGTTATATCTATGAAGGCGATGCTGCACCAGCTGAATGTCCAGTCTGTCATGCAAAATCCGATATGTTCCAGAAAGTAGAAGGAGAACTGGTTCTGGCTGCTGAACATGAATACGGTATCTACGCTAAAACAGTAAAAGATAACAAAGACATCAGCGAAGAAGATAAGAAGTTCATCTTTGAACAGTTAAAAGCAAACTTCAATGGTGAATGTTCTGAAGTAGGTATGTACCTGTGCATGGCTCGTATCGCTCATCGCGAAGGATATCCGGAAATCGGTCTTTACTGGGAAAAAGCTGCTTATGAAGAAGCTGAACATGCAGCTAAATTTGCTGAAATGCTGGGCGAAGACCTTGAGCCAAACATGAAAGCTACTACAAAAGATAACCTGAAATGGAGAGTAGACTGTGAGTTTGGTGCTACTCAGGGTAAATTTGATCTTGCAAAATGTGCAAAACAGAATAACCTGGATGCTATCCATGACACAGTACATGAAATGGCTAAAGACGAGGCCCGTCACGGACGCGCACTCAAAGGTCTGTTAGAAAGATACTTTGGCTAAGCTACAAGCCATACCATATATAATAAAGGGGACTGCCGGAAAATAGACAGTCCCCTTTCATGTTTTGTATGATTTTATTTTACTCTCCATTTAATAGTGTAAATACCACTTGCTTTTTTCGCATAAGATGGACGACATACTTTGATGTAATAAGTTCCACCTTTTATTTTGGAAGCTTTTCTTGTTAATGCATTGATACTTGTATATTTGCCGCTTTCATTTTCCAGCGTATCAATTCGAATGCCCTTTTTGTAGCTCGGACCATAAAGATAAAACTGAAATGCTCCGCTTCCTTCCTGTGAAATAGACAGTTCCAGTTTTTTATTCTTCGGCATCTTGATCTTATACCAGTCTGCCGCACTGGATTTTTCTCCTGCCGGCATTACTCCAGTCATCTGTTTTTTATGCTTGATCGTAGTTGCTTTACTTTTCTTTACTCCACCTTTATCTGTACGTTTTTCGATTTTTGCAACTAATGCATAATATCTGTTCTCAGTTGTTTTAATGTAGTAAGTACCTTTTTTCACACCATAAAGAACAGCTTTTTCTCTGTCAGTGTCTACATAAACAGCATTGGTCAGTTCCTTACCCTTCGTATTGCAGAGCACTACTCGCATGGAATAGGTTGTTCCCAGTGAAGTAATTGCATTTCCAGTTATAATCACATCTCCGGAATACGGAACGGTGATCTTATGATATACATCACCGGTATTGGATCCGGTAGTCTGAGAATAGGAATATATTCCATTTCCTTCAGACTTCATGTCCACTATTGTTCCCTCTGCCAGTGCACTCATTCCGAATAATACGGCCATCAGCATACTCAGTAATAACATCGGCAACCATCTTTTACTGCATCTCTTTATCTTCTTCATAGCTTTCTCCCTCCCGGAAACTACATATTGGGGGATATTTCTCCTATCCACCTGAACTCATAATATCGTATGTTTACGCAAAAAGCAATGAATAATTAATGGTTACGAACAGTCGCAAAACCAAATGCAACGATTCATAACCATTGTACCTGCATATTTACATTAAGTTTGTTTCATCAGGCAGACGGAAGCCTTCTCCAATGACTTCATTGGATTCAACTACTATCACAAATGCCCGTTCATCAATTTCATGCACACGTTTGCGGATCGCATACAT
Source organism: uncultured Marvinbryantia sp. (assembly GCA_934394985.1). GTDB lineage: Bacteria > Bacillota > Clostridia > Lachnospirales > Lachnospiraceae > Marvinbryantia. The sequence continues at coordinate 13,128 of CAKRRF010000024.1, read as the reverse complement.
TTCTTTACTGCTGCTGGCACACATAACGACTTCTTTTTCCTCTCCGGTATAACCTCCGATACCTTTCAGCAGTGTAGACCCACGATCTATAAGTTTATCGATCTCATTCACAATTTCCCTCGGATGATCCGAAATAATCAATGTCAGTTTTCCGGAATTCGTACCACAGATCATACGATCCAGTACTGTAGAATATAGATAATTTAATACCAGTCCATAAATTACACAATCCACACCTGTTCTGATACTCACAGCACTGATTACAATAACAAAAGCATCCATGGCAAATCCGATTTTTCCAAGTGACAGGTGTGGCCGATAATATTTTACAGCCATCATAATAAAATCAAATCCGCCGGTCGAGGATCCTCTCATAAATATAACTGCATATCCAATACCAAGCATCACTCCGGCACAGATTGCCGCAAGTATCATGTCTCCCTGATACAATGGAAGGCGTGGTCCCATAATATCCATTACCGCAGATGTGATCAGCGTAGATCTCAATGATTTTATATAAAACTGCTTTCCAAGTGTTTTATAACAGCAAATGATAATCGGAATATTTAAAATTACGGTCATCGTACCTACCGGCAAACCAAGCAAACGATAAAATATCAATGCCACACCGGATACACCAGTCATTGGAAAGTTGGCCGGAATGGCAAAACTGTAGGTCGCTATGGTCAGCAGAATTCCTCCCAGAATATCTACCAGCACATCCACGCTGATTCTTTTTACATTGTCTCTCATGTCTTCCCCCATATCTTAATTTTTTCTTCCATATTTCGAATCGCAGTGCTTTCTGCGGTTCCATAAGTAAAAGCCGTTGCAGTTCCGGCAGCCGCTGCCAGCCTAAGCGCTGCAGTCCAGGAATGTGTCTGCTTCCATCCTGCCAGAAAACCGGCCACTGATGAATCACCGGCCCCCACTGTATTGGCTACCTTCCCTTTTACACCTTCTGCATAAAATATCTGATCATCCTGTGTCACCAGAATCATACCATCTGCTCCCATCGATACCAGAACATTTTGTGCACCCAGTTTCTGCATCTCTTTTGCATAATATTTGACTTCATCCTTTGTTTTTATGGGAACCTGAAACAACTCCTCCAATTCTTCCCTGTTCGGCTTAATCAGAAACGGATGATATGGCAGCGTCTTTCTTAATTCTTCACCTGTCACATCTACCACCGACTGTATACCACCTGCTGACATTTTATTCAAAATGTATGCATAAGCGCCTTTGATGCCAGATGGCACATTTCCAGATAATACCAGAAAATCATCTTCTGCAAAATGTTCCAGCTTCTCACATAATCTGTCCACATCTTTCCAGTCAGGAACAGGTCCTGCTCCGTTGATCTCCGTTTCTTCCACTGCACTGATCTTGGTGTTAATTCTGGTAAATCCTTTTTCCAGAAACTGAAATCTGTGCTTCAGTCCCCGTTCTTCCAACATAGCTTCATACGCTTTCCCCGTAGCTCCTGCCAGAAATCCACAGCAACAGGTATCCACTCCCAGTTCCTTCAATACCAGCGATACATTTACACCTTTTCCTCCCGGAAAAACAGCTTCTTCCGCAACCCTGTTCAGCATACCCGGTTTCAGTTCCTTTATCCGAACCACACAGTCAATTGCAGGATTTAACGTTACGGTTGTGATCATACCTGTCCCCTCCTCTCTAATTCAGCAGTTCTGCCACATTACTCAGATAAAAAATTGTAGTGGCACGAATCAGATATTCTGTATCCTTTACACCGGCCGTCTCATAAACAGAATGCATCGCCAGCTGTGGCAGTCCGATATCTACTGTATTCATCGGTGTCTGTGTATTGGCTATATTACCGAGCGTGGAACCGCCCTGCATATCAGACCGGTTAAAGAAATCCTGTACCGGTACTTCTGCCGCCTCACAAATAGAACGATATACTGCCGCGGAAACAGCATCTGTTGTATATTTCTGGTTCGCACTATGTTTGATCACAATTCCCTGATTCATATATGGATGATTGGTCGGATCTGTTTTATCCGCATAATTTGGATGCAGCGCATGTGCATTATCTGCTGATACCATAAAGCTTCCTGCCAAGGCACGCAGATAACTTTCTTCACAGCCTCCTGCTGCCAGATTGATCCTGGTCAATACATCTTTCAGGAAAGAAGAAGCCGCCCCCTGCTTTGTTCCGCTTCCCACCTCTTCATTATCCAGCATACAATAAACAGGTACTATGTTACTTTCCGTCTGAATTCCCTTTTCTTCCTCTTCCAGATCCTTCCGTCTGTGAACACCGGATTCCAGAAATCCCATTAATCCTGCATAAGCGCACTGAAGATCATCCAATCGGCCACAGGATACAAATTCTTCTTCGCTTCCCCATATACTTCCCTGCGAACGGCTGTACAGGAACAATTCCTGAGACAAAATATCTTCCTCTTTTACACCGGCAGCTTCTGCTATGATCTTCTGAAACTGACCAGGCTCACAACCACAGGACATCAACGGCAACATATCCTTCTGCGCATTATAGTCATACCCACTGTTCACATCCCGGTTCATGTGGATAGCGAGGCTAGGTATCAACAACAGATCTCTGTCAATATTAACCAGTCTGGACATAATCTTTTTTCTGCCATCCGGTGTCGTTTCCTTTACCATGACCCTTCCTGAAACAGATAACGGACGATCAAACCACGGTGCCATCAACATACCGCCATATTTTTCCACATTCAGCTTTACATAATGACCATCTACCACCATCTCAGGCCGCTCTTTTATCTTAAAAGCTGGAGAGTCACTGTGACTGGCCATAATCTGATATCCTGTCAGCGCCTTTTCCGGCATGCGAAATGCAATCACTGCAGAGTCGTTTCTGGTGACATAATATCCTTTTCCTGCGTCCAGCTCCCAGTGGTCCTGTTCTGACAACTTCTGATATCCTTCTGCTTCCAGTCTTTTGGTCACTGCCAGCGTTGCATGAAAGGCATCCGGACTTTCTTTTATAAATGCAATCAGTTCTTCTGCTGTTTTTTTCATCATCGTATCCTCTCTGTATTGTTTTTGTTATTCCTCATTCAATATTTGTAATATTAGTTTTTCTGATCCAGCTGAATTCCGGCCAGTGCCTGGGCAAATGCATTATTTACAGGTTCCTGCGCTTCTTTCTTCTGCTTATTCAGATACCGCTGCACATCCTTTTTGCTGACACCGGCACCTTCTTTTTCTCTTCTCGCCTGAAATGCCTGAAGCCGCTCTTTATATCCACATTTACAGATAAAGGTTTTTTCGCCGCCTTTTTCATACATCTCCATTTTCTTATGACATTTTGGACAGCGGGCATTTGTTACCCTGGAAATTACCTCTCTGTATCCACATTCACGATCCTGGCAAACCAGCATTTTGGCCTGCTTGCCATTTACCGATAACATCCGTTTTCCACAAACAGGACATTTATGACTGGTCAGATTATCATGTCGGAACACTCCGTCATCTGCTTTGATTTCTTCCACAATTTCTCTGGTATACGCATCGATTTCTTTCATAAATGCATCTCGCTTCATCTGCCCTTTTGCTATTCTGGACAACTTCATCTCCCAGTCTGCTGTCAGCTCCGGCTTCTTCAAATCTTCCGGAACCAGTTTTAAAAGCTGTCTGGCTTTCCCGGTCAGATGAATCTCGCTGCCGTGCTTTTCCATCAGAAAACTGTTAAACAGCTTTTCAATAATATCCGCACGAGTGGCTACCGTTCCAAGGCCACCGGTTTCCCCCAGCGTTTTTACTGCCTGTGCATCTCTGCTTTCCATATATTTTACCGGATTTTCCATTGCAGACAAAAGCGTAGCTTCTGTAAAATATGCAGGCGGTTTTGTCTTGCCTCTGGTCAGTTCTGTTTTCTGAATACTCCGGCGTTCTCCTTTTTTCACAGCCGGAAGTGTCTGTTCCCGCAAGCTCTCTTCCTTATCATCATCCTCTTCCTGCTGTTCATAGACTGTTCTCCACCCCTGTTCCAGCATGACTTTACCTCTTGCAGCAAATATCTCGCCAGCTGCTTCCCCTTTCAGGGAAGTCTGCATGTATACACACGGCGGATAAAGCACACTCAGGAATCTGCGTACCACCAGATCATAAATTCTACGTTCTTCTGTACTCATTTTCTCCATCTGTACGAACTGTTCTGTTGGAATAATAGCATGATGATCACTGACCTTTTTGTCATCCACAAAACTTTTGTTCAAACGCAGAGGCTGCATAATCAACGAACCAGCCAGCTTTTTATATGGTCCGATACTGACTGCTCTCAGACGTTCTTTTAAAGTTTCTGCCACATCAGCAGAAATATATCTGGAATCTGTCCGCGGGTAAGTCAGGACCTTGTGATGCTCATATAATTGCTGCATAATATTCAAAGTCTGCTTTGCAGAATAGCCATACTTTCTGCTGGCATCTCTCTGAAGTTCTGTCAGATCATACAGTCCTGGTGATGGTACACTGCTTTTGCTCTCTTTTACCTCTGTTACAGTCAGTTGCTTTCCCTTTACATCACCACAGATCTTTGCCATACGTTCTCTGGAAAAACTGCGATAGCCACCGCTTTTCGGATCCTGCCATGTCCAACACACCTGTCCGTCCCGCAGCTGTATTCCGTAGTATTCCTGCGGTACAAACTCTCTGATCTGTGCTTCTCTTTTCGCAATCATCGCCAGCGTCGGGGTCTGCACCCTTCCGCAGGAAAGCTGTGCATTATGCTTACAGGTCAGAGCTCTTGTCCCATTCATTCCTACCAGCCAGTCTGCTTCTGCACGGCATACTGCAGCTTCATACAGATGCTGATATTTCCTGCCATCCTCCAGATGTGCAAACCCTTCCCGGATTGCTTTATCTGTTACGGAAGAAATCCATAACCGTCTGATTGGTTTATGACAGTTTGCTTTTTCCAGAATCCATCTTGCCACCAGTTCTCCTTCTCTTCCCGCATCTGTGGCAATGATAATCTCATTGATATCCTTTCGATACAGTTGATTTTTGACCGTCTGAAACTGTTTTCCGGTCTGTCTGATCACCACCAGCTGCATTTTTTCCGGCATCATTGGCAGTGTACTCATATCCCATTTCTGGTATTTTTTATCATATTCTTCCGGATCTGCCAGAGTTACCAAATGGCCCAGTGCCCAGGTAACTACATATTTTTCCCCTTCCAGCGCGCCTCCTGAAGATTTGCTGCAATGCAGTACTCTTGCAATATCCCGCCCTACTGACGGTTTTTCGGCTATTACCAGTGCTTTCATCTCTTTGCTCCTAACTTGTTATATTATGAAAAAAGGCTGATGCAGTATTTTTATGCAACAGCCTTTCGATTTTCTAGGATACCAGCGTTCCCATTTTAAAAGATTCAATCGCAAGCTCTATCACCTGCGGATTGCATTCACGATACTTGAAATAATAAAACAGTAAATTTATGTATTCATCCAGTCTGGACTGATTCTCACTGCCTACAAATTTTTTCTCCCCACACAGCAGGCATTCATTCAACATCAGAAATGCAGCAAACCGCTCATTTACATAGATGTCTTTTTCCTCCTCTGTGTAATGAACAAACTGAAGCGGCTTCCTTTTTATAATCCAGGCAATCAGGTAAGCAAAGCTTTTCTCTGTTCGAATCCATTCTATCCCGTGAAAGTCCTTCAGTCGAAACAGATCTGCATAATAGTCCAAAATCAGGCTGAACAGAATTCGTTCGTTACACTCTACATGGGATTCATACCCTGCTTCTTCTATAAAATGATTGGCTGATGCCAGAATCTCCGTATATTTTTCATGGAGCCGGTCTTCGCCAATCTTTTCTATCATATCTTCATAGCTGTATTCAGAGCTCATCTTCTTCTGTTTCCTTTTTCCATTCTTTTATCAGCTTTAGCTCAGTCAGTTGCTGATGATGGTTCATCACCATCACACTCATGTCAGATTCCATATTATAACGCATATTGGAATAATATACTGCCTGCCGTTCTTCTGCGAAATCATATGACGGACCTGGCAGTTTATCCAACTCATATTCTCCTCTCACAGCCTCTGCTATCAGTTCCCGGAAATGATTTTGTCGTCCCTGACTTTTTCTACTTTGCATATTGCTTTCCCCTTCGCAGTAATACTGAATTGATATAGGCTGCTGCATCAATAACCGATTCTCCTGTCGGCTGTTCCGGTTCTTTTTCATTTTTATGTTCTGAGGTTCCCGGCTGAGATATATGGCGCCAGTCAGCATAAGTATCTTCACGATAATACTGTGCACAGCTCTCCCAACCCTTTTCACCCATTTCAAAACAGGTGGAGATAATCTCATCTATGGAATCTGCCAGTTGGGCTACTGTATTGGTATATCGCAATAAAAAATGATTTTCATTTCGGTATGGATATTTGACTCTGTGGTCAAACTCTCCATAGACCTCTTCTGCCAGAGTCCGTACCTGTACTTCACAAAAATATTTCTGAAAACGAATGATATAATGCTGTGACCGATATCCCCGATCTGTATGCTCTCGATATATCTTATCACCGAAAATATCTCTGTCTCCATATCTGGTATAGGCTACCGGCGGTTCCGCCAGATATGCCTGTAATGTTGCCCCAGTCTGAAACCTCTCCATAATCCAGTCAAATACGCCTTCCCATTCCTCTTTTGCCAGGATCAGGACTCTGGCTCCTACCAGATCCTGTACAATATCCATATAATTGTCCACATTAATATTCAGATACTTTTTATTCTGATATTTTCCTCTTTTTCGAATAATTTTCTCAATCAGATGCTTCGGATCCTTGGCTCTCGTTCGAATGGAATGAATCGGAATCGGTATTCCATCCAGAAAATAATTCACAAATTCGCTACAGCAGGCTTCCAGTTCTGGTTGCCGCATACAATAATCATCATAGATTTCTTCCAGAACTTTCCAGCTCAAACCAGAATAATGGAACTCCTGCTCTACTTTATATTCTTTAAAAAACTGCTCTTTGTCCAGCATACTACCCGTCCTCTTTACCTCTTATTCTGACCGGACGGTTCTGGTTTTATTCTACCGTCACACTCTTCGCCAGGTTTCTCGGTTTATCCACGTCCAGACCTTTTGCGACACTGACATAATATCCCATCAGCTGCAGTGGGATCACTGCAAGAGAAGTTGCAAAATGTACATCTGTTTTTGGAATGTAAGTTACAAAATCTGCAGTATCTTCCATATTGTAATTACCATAGCTGGTCACGGCGCAGAGATACGCTCCACGGCTCTTACATTCAACCATGTTGGACAACGTTTTTTCATACAGATCTGCCTGTGTCAGTACACCAATCACCAGTGTATTCTCCTCCAGAAGAGAAATTGTTCCATGCTTCAGTTCTCCTGCTGCATATGCTTCTGAATGAATATAACTGATCTCTTTCATCTTAAGGCTTCCTTCCAGCGAAATTGCATAATCCAGCCCTCTTCCGATAAAGAAAATATCTTTTGCACTGGCCTGCTTTGATGCAAACCACTGAATTCGTTCTTTATCATCCAGCACTTTCTGAATTTTTTCCGGAAGGGACATCATTTCCCCTATCAGTTCTTCGTAATATTCTTCCGTAATTTCTCCCCGTACATACGCAAACTGTACAGCGAGACAATAAGCAGCTATCAACTGTGTGCTGTATGCTTTCGTTGTAGCTACTGCAATTTCCGGTCCTGCCAGTGTATAGAACACACTGTCTGCTTCTCTTGCAATGGAAGAGCCCACTACATTCACAATAGCAAGCGTGCGGATTCCACGGCTTTTTGCTTCTCTCAACGCTGCCAGACTGTCTGCAGTCTCACCGGACTGACTGATAATAATCACCAGTCCATTCGGATCCAGCAATGGCTTACGATAACGGAATTCTGATGCCAGTTCTACCCTTACCGGAATTCTGGCAAGATCTTCTATCACATACTGTGCAGCTACTCCTACATGATATGCAGATCCACAGGCCACAATATAGATTTGTGAAATTTTGCGAATCTCCTCTTCATCCAGGTTTATTTCACCCAGATCAATGCATCCGTCTTTCATCACAGAATTTAAAGTATCCTGCACTGCCTTCGGCTGCTCCTGGATCTCTTTCATCATGAAATGTTCATAACCTGCTTTTTCAGCAGCCTCTGCATCCCACTGAATTTCCACCAGTTCTTTTTCAATCACATCGCCATCCAGGTTATAGAAGGTGATCTGTCCCTTCTGCAGACGTCCGATTTCCAGATTACCGATATAATATACACTTTTGGTATATTTTAAAATAGCAGGGACATCAGAAGCCAGATAGCATTCTCCATCCCCCACTCCCAGAATCATCGGGCTGTCTTTTCTGGCCACATAGATTTCTTCCGGATAGTCCTTAAACATTACTGCCAGTGCATAAGATCCGCGAATACGAATCATCGCATGGTTCAATGCATCTACCGGCGTTCCTTCATATTTCTTATAATAGTAGTCAATCAGCTTGACTGCTACTTCTGTATCTGTTTCTGAATAGAACTGATATCCCTTACGTGTAAGCTTATCTTTCAGTTCCTGATAATTTTCAATAATTCCATTATGAACTGCTACCACATTTTTGTCATCGCTGCAATGTGGATGTGCATTTTCTACGGACGGTTCTCCATGAGTCGCCCATCTGGTGTGACCGATTCCACAGTCTCCCAGCAGAGTCTTTCCATCATTTGTTTTCTCCGCCAGAACTCTCAGTCTTCCCTTGGCTTTTACAATCTCAGGATCTGCTGTTCCATTGCGCACCGCAAGCCCGGCAGAATCATAACCTCTGTACTCCAGTTTTGCCAGTCCGTCCAACAGAATTGGTGCTGCCTGACGTTCACCGACATATCCAACTATTCCACACATATAAATCTCCAATCCTTATCTTTTTTTATCTTATGCTTTTATGTCTTTTTCTCCAATACAATATACAGTGTGGACATCATGTTGCCCTTCCGAAAATCCCACTCTGACAGAATGACCTCCCTGTTTACACAGTACCGTGAAATATTATAAACGCCACAGGCAATACTGTCAATCTGCGAACGCTCGTCAAATTCTCCCTGCATTCGTCATCTATTTTCTTATCTCCAGCAGCTTTTGCTTCAGTTCATTTTCCATTCTGACCATATCTGCTTCCGCCTGCATACGCTTCTGTCTGCCTTCACTCTGAATCTGCAGCACTTCATCAAACGTTTTTACCAGTTCTGCATTGGTCTGTGTCAATGTCTCAATATCCACAATTCCTCTCTCTGATGCTTTTGCTGTAGAAACTGTTGCCTCATGAAGAGCACTGGCATTTTTCTTTAACAGTTCATTTGTCATATCGGTTACTGCATTCTGTGCCTTGGCCGCACGCTGAGCATGCTCAAGTCCCAGTGCAATCACCATCTGATTTTTCCACAATGGAATCGTATTCACCAGTGTCGACTGGATCTTTTCTACCATCATTGTATTATTATTCTGAATCAGTCGAATCTGCGGTGCTGTCTGCATGGAAATCACACGGCTCAGTTCCAGATCATGTATTTTCTTTTCAAACCTGTCACAATAGCTGGCCAGATCCTTTGCTTCCTGTGCCAGTACCTGATCTTCTCCTCCCTGTGCCCTTTCCATCAGTTCTTTTAACTGCGTATTTCTTACTTCGTCCAGCTTCTGCTTCCCTGCTGCAATATACATAGACAGTTCTTTATAATAAGTAAGATTCAGTGTATACATCTGATCCAGCATGGCAGTATCTTTTAACAGCCGAACCTGATGTTCTTCCAGGGCATCACAGATTTTATCTATATTAACCTCTGTCTTATCATACTTTGCCTTCATGGCATCCAGCTTATTTTCCCCTTTGCGGAAAAATCCCAGAATGCCCTTTTTTTCATTATCCACATCAAAATTCTTCAATTCGGCTACCACACTTGTCAGCATATCTCCTACTTCACCAAGATCCTGAGATTTGACATTTTCCAGAGCCTTTTCGGAAAAATCAGCAAGCTTCTGCTGAGCTCCTGCACCGTATTGAAGAATCATGTTGCTGTCAGAAATGTTAATCTGACTGGAAAAAGCCTGTATCTGCTGCAATTCTTCCGCTGAAAATCTGGATTCTTCCTCCATTTTCTCCTTGGTCTCTGTTATTGTCTGCTCTTCTGACTTCTGTGGCAGCTCCTCTTTTTCCGGGAATGGTGTTAATGTCAGTGTTGGGGCTGTCCCCGCCAGTTTTTCAAATTCATCATTCATCGTCTCTCTTTTCCTTTCTGATGTATCTGTTTTTATTTTACACCACGCATAGCATCATGGATTTCTTCCCCTGTCAGTCCTTCCTGTGCCAGCAACGTATGCAATACCGAAATATCTGCAGCAATATCCATGGAAGTATCCTGATAAAGATTATAAAACAATTTTGCAAATGCAAGATTCAGTGTATCCAGGGTATCTTCTATTTCTTTTTTTGATTTGGTAATATTCGTCAACTGATCCGGATGCTGACAACTTATTTCGTCTTCTGTCAGTTTCTCATAAGAATCCAGAAGTTTTATTGTAGTCGGAAGATAATACTTCATCAGCTTCTTCGTATCATCTGCACAGTCCGGATGATCCTTCACATAATCAAAAATCTTTCTGGTAACCGCTTCCAGATCATACAGCTTCTTAGACACTGCCTCATCACTGATGGCATCATTGCTTCTGCGAATCTTTTCAATATAATCCTGTCCGTCTGCAATCAGTTTTCTCACTTCCGGAGGAAGCTCCTGCTGCTCCTTTTCCCATTTTTCCCGGGCTTCTCTGACCAGATTTTGTTGTTCTATCCGTACCTTTTTCTCCTTCAAAAACTGTTGATAGCTGTCATCTGTTACAAACAGAAGCTGTTCTTCTGTATCCAGATGTCCCTGTAAAAACATATTGTCCTGCAGCATATCCTGAATATCCTTCAGCACTTCTTTTTCATTTCTTCCACTGGCTGATGCAAGCTCTGCTATAGAAATGCTACTGCACTTTCCAATCTTTTTCACATAATTTTTAAACTTTTTTATCTTTTTTAAAGTTCCGGTACCTTTCCAGCTCATAATTCCAAAACCAGCTGCTATCACAAACAATACTACTTCCGGAACTGTCAATACAGCGCCTGTAATCTTACTGGCAATCACAAGGGTAAGTATTCCGGCAAGACATCCAAATATACCGGCAATCCCTAATGTAAACAAAACATATCCTTTTAATCTTCCGGTTCCGCCGGGAGAATACAGTCCTTGTTCTGATACAGCTGTCGTCCGTGTCCCTGCCTGCATCTGCCTTGCCGATCCCATCCAGGGATTCTGTACAGCCTCCATTCTGTTGTGCTGTGCATTTTTCATGTAATCAGGTCTTCGATCTGTTTCTTTTCTATCGGGCATCGAAGATGCCATCGTATCTGCCACGGTATTAGCTATCTGACTGACTGAATTCTGTATGGTCATACTTAACTGACTGAAATCCTGACTGTCAATCGCTTTTTGCACCATATCACTGATTTCACTGCCAAGGTTACTATATTTTGAATCTGACATAATATCCGCCTTTTCTCTCTGAACCTGCCAGAGACTCTAAATTTTACTCCTGTATTCTCAAGTATATCGCAAATCAGAATTTCTGTATATAAAATTTCCATTAATATTTAGTTTTCGCTTGCAATTTTGTCCGAAAAGAGCTATTATTTGTGTACGACATAACATAGTTTTAAATACTACGTATAATAGTTCTTGATATCAAAGGAGGTCATCTCATGAAAAATATAACACCAAACAATATATATCAAACTATTCCATCGACATCGCTGCGCAAGACGGCCATTAAAGACCCGGGCAGTTCTATTACTCATTTTATTGGTCTGATCATGGCTGCCATTGGAACGGCACCTCTTCTGATACGTGCCGGAAGTCATGACAATCCTTTTTGTATGATTTCCATGGTTGTCTTTATGACCAGTATGATTTTGCTCTATGCCGCCAGCACAGTTTACCACACATTCGATATTTCACCATCTGTCAACAAAGTTCTGAAAAAAGTGGATCATATGATGATATCTGTGTTGATTGCCGGAAGCTATACCCCGGTATGTCTTCTGGTTTTAAATAACCGCCTTGGACTGCTTCTTTTAGCCATAGTGTGGGGACTGGCGATCACCGGTATTCTGATCAAAGCTTTCTGGATCTATTGTCCTAAATGGTTCTCTTCTATATTATATATCGGTATGGGTTGGACATGCATTCTTGCATTTGGACCAATTGTGCGTTCTCTGACACCAGGTGCTTTCTTCTGGCTTCTGACCGGGGGCATCATCTATACCATTGGCGGTGTTATTTATGCCTTAAAGCTACCGATCTTCAATTCCAGACATCCGTACTTCGGATCTCATGAAATCTTTCATCTATTCGTGATGGGCGGAAGCTTTTGTCATTATATTTTTATGTTTTGCTATCTTGTATAGGACATGATACTGCAAAATCTTTTCATGGATTTTGCAGTATTTTTATTCAATCGCATTTCTATCTGAATTTTTCCTGTATCATCTACACATTTTTTTAATCCTGACGTATAATAAAACATATCATCGCAATCGTGTGTACCGGAAAGCATCATTTTATGTTTACCTGGTATTTTACATGCTTCAGTCGGATCCTATTCCCCTGTTAATATACCGCAGGCTCGATTGCTTCATCTGATACATTAGGAGAATCCTATGAACTATACTTATATTGTACAGTGCAGTGATGGTACTTTCTATACCGGCTGGACTAATAATCTGGAAAAACGTATAAAATCACACAATGCCGGGACAGGTGCAAAATACACCCGTCCCCGTTTGCCGGTTGCACTTGTCTACTATGAGACATTTCATACCAGACAGGAGGCAATGCGCCGAGAATACTCCATTAAACAACTCTCCCGCTCACAGAAGGAACAGCTCATTTCTGCTTTTTCTAAAACGTAAGAATACTATTTCCTAAAAAGAAAAAAGAGCTCGAATATCATTCGAACTCTCAAGAGGCGCAGACCGGATTTGAACCGGTGGATACTGGTGTTGCAGACCATTGCCTTACCACTTGGCTACTGCGCCAT
>CAKRRF010000023.1 GCA_934394985.1 uncultured Marvinbryantia sp. | reverse complement strand
TCAATGCCCATCATAGCTCTCGGTGGAAGATTTGTGATAGCGATAAGAGTCTTTCCAACCAGTTCTTCTGGCTCATAGAATGCGTGAATTCCGCTTAAAATCGTACGATCTACGCCTGTTCCATCGTCCAGAGTGAACTGCAGGAGCTTCTTGGATTTCGGTACTGCAACGCACTCTTTTACCTTTACAGCTCTGAAATCTGACTTGCTGAAAGTGTCAAAATCCACATATTCTGTGAACAGCGGCTCGATCTTTACCTTGGAAAAATCGATCTTTTCAGCAGGCTTTTCTTCCTCTACAGGAGCTGTCACACCTGCCTGTGCTGCGTTGTTTGCTTCGTTCTTAGCAGCACCCTGTGACATCATTGTCGGGAAAATCAGGATCTACCTGTTCCATTTCTACATAGATCTTTATTTTCCTCTATTGCTGTACTCTTCTGGATTTACCTCAATACACATCACTGCATAAATCTGCGTCAGATTTATATAATTGGTACATACATCACTGCCTATGTATTACTCCATGTCTCCACAGATTTCTTCTTTCGTCCCTTTAAATGAAGCAATCAAGATTTTTTTCACTTCATCATCATCTTTAAAAATCTCCATCCAAATAGAAAAGAATCCACTTTCCAGTGCAAGATTTTTTATCATTTCCAGATATGCTTCCCGTTCTGGATATGTATGCATCTTCTTCAACCCATTTTTACTTATTATCGCATAATTTCTGGCTTCGTTTCTTGCTCTGTACCTTCTGTCTTTATCCTTTGGAGTAATTGGGATATGATCCAACTTCAAAAGTTGAAACAATTTATTCGCTTTTTCCTTTTCATGGATTCCTTTTCTATCTAAATACTCTTCATTTAGTCTTGGAACATCACGATCATACAAATATGCATGAAACGTATCATCCTCATCAGGCCATAGGTACTTCTCTTTGTCTCCTTTTTGCACCTGTGTACCTTTTCGCGTATTGCAGTATTTGCAGGACAAAAGCAGATTTTCCCATTTCAATAATTCTCTGCCTGCGGCTTTTGCTTCCCGATGTTCCACTTCTGGTACATGTTTGATTGACATCTCGCAAAAAGAGCAATATGCGCCTAATCTTGCTTCCAGTTCCGGTTCAGCGTCCTGATATTTTTTATATCCAGTTTCTGGTGCTTCGCCTTTATCAACAGCTCTCATGCCTCTTCCATCCCCGCCTTTTTCTCAAGATATCTCTGTTGCATCCAGGCATTATAAGCTGGGTTATCACTGTATTCCGCTGACAAAACATCCAGTTTTTCCTTTAACTCTTGTAAGTCTTTTTCTGATGAAGCTTTTTTCAATGCCTGAAAATATGCTTCTGCCGCTTTGTACATTTTCACTTTCTTTTCACTATATTGTGCAAGCGGAACATTCATAATGTCTTCTGCAATATCCTCTATGCTCTGCCCAGAATATACTTCATCCAGAATGCTATCCAAAGTAATCAGTTCCCCTGGCTCCAGTGACTGGATAATAAATGGAGAATGTGTCGCACAGATAAATTGCACTTTAGGGAACAATTCTTTTAGGATTCCCACAATTCTCCTCTGCCATGTTGGATGCAGACTAAGATCCAATTCATCTATTACTACAATCCCCGGTGTTTTTTTCAGTGCGTCTTTTCCAAGGTATGGATTTAAAATACACATTTTGGTTGCTATATCGGTCACAATCTTTATCACATTACGATATCCATCACTCAATGCTGAAAAATTTATCACAGTACCATCCGGATTTTTAACTGCAATTTCCCCGTATCTTGAAGAATACAATACCTGCTGACCCGGTTCCAATTCTTCCTTCATACTGTATTTTACAGCATCCATTATTACTTCATACGCTGGCAGAGGTTTGCCGTCATTTTCTTCTGACGCCAGATTTCCCAGTAATTTGATATACTCGAAAGAAGTCTGGTTTCCTCTCTTAGGATCCAGACATCTCTGATATGCATCCGTTCTTCCCGGTATTCTGTCCATTTCACCTGTTCTGTTTTCATTCCACAATCTTGCAGAACTTAAATACAATACCAATGGATAGATCTGATCTGCATCTGATCCGTCTGCCGCTTTTATTGCCCTTTCCCATTTTTCAATGGTCGCACGCATTGGGTTTTTCCCTATGAATTTTGTACGTCCGCCCTCTTTTTCCAGTCCTCTGGTGCATGTTTCCACTGATTTATCCCATGCAAACTGACTTGTAACTTTACATGGATACTGCTGCACGGACGCTGTCACAGCAACATTCTTTACAGGTTTCAGAGATTTTTTTAATACATCACTGTCGGAAATATTATGACCAAAGCGGCTTGGTACATATTCTTTGAATGCTGTTAAATAAGCTCCTAAAATAACGGTTGCTGCCTCCAATACAGTCGTTTTACCGGATGCATTTTTTCCAATCACTACATTCATTCTTGGGTTAAATTCATACACGGCATTGTCAAATTTTCTAAAATGAAATAGTTCTATGTTTTTTAAGTAAAACTGTTCCATGTACTCCTCCATATATCTATACAGCTAAAAAATCCGTTATTCTTTAGCATTTTCTTTTTTGTTACGTATAGTATACCCACTTTTACCTTTAAAAGCAATAAGGGTTCCACCATACTTTTTTATTTGAGCCGAAGGTAATATCATCAGGTGTAAACGGTAAATTCTTCTCCGACCACTCCGAAACAAGCTCCGGGTGTACTTCTGCTAAACTGTTGTTCATATCCAAACCGGGGCCTCCTTGTGCTTAGTTATATAAAGTTTGGGCTTTATCTTGTAGTTTGCGAATATCCGTATAAATAGAAAAAGCCCTTTGAGGAAAGGATTTCTCATCTCTCAAAGGGTAGTTAAACTTTTACTTAAAATTATCTTTTTTAATAACTAAGTTGTAATTGCTATCATAATACAGTCCAAGTTCTCTACACATTCTATCGTTTACATTATCTAACGCTTTCTTATATTCTGCATACGTTGGAGACAGAACCATTAAATTAGGAATGAATATATCGTTATAGCCTTTATTTTGTAACTCTTTCTGCATTTTTCTCTGTGCAACAAATGCCGGATGGTATTTCATTATACCGTTTTTTATTTTGGCACCTTTCCATACTTTTTCTTTTAGGCTTTCGTAGTCACTTTCACTCATATCACGATAATAGGCTATCATCTCATCTGCGGTTCTGGTTTCTTGTGCAATCCCACCTATCATCTTCGCACCTATTCCCATAATAAAAGGAACTTTCAATGTCGTTTCATCGCAATATTCTAATATATTCTGTAGTGCTTGCTTCTGTTCCAGAGTCTTCAACCTTACATTAAGAAATGGTTTGAAATGACTTTTAAAATAATCTCCCCATTCTTTTCCCGGCAGCAAAGACTCAATCGCATTTTCGACGGTTTGATAATCAAGTACCTCATTTGCTTTGTCTGCGTCACCCTCCTCTATAAATTGCTTCAAAGCTTCAAGTTCTGAGTCTTTTAAAACTTTTTCCTGCATTTTTTCTTGATAAATACGAAGAAGAATACTTTTGTCGCCAGTTTCCAAAAGGCTCTGTATGTCTTTCATACTAATACCAAGTTTTCTATATACTGAAATCTTTTTTAAAGTTTCAACATCTTGTGCAGAATAGTTACGATAACCATTGTTATCTCTATCCACTGACAGCAATCCTTTTTCTTCATAATACTTAACTGCACGCTTTGTCATTCCAACTTCATTTATAATTTCATTCAATAACATAGGATGCACCTCCTTATGATTTATGTTGATAGTATAAGTGTATACGCTGCGTGCAGGTCAAGAGTTTTTCGTCTTTCATCTAAAAATGGGCAATCCCGATTGGAATTGCCCACTCATTTATCACTCCAAAATCCAACGGCTTTGCCGTTGCCATGCTTCGCACTCCTTGATTTTGTCGTTGTCACATCACGTCGACTATCGTCTCCGTGCGTTTTCGCCTTATGTCGGTGTTCGCAAGCGCACACCGCTACAAGACTCAGTTTCTCATCTTAGTACAGCTTTGCACCTGCCGGGATTCTGTCATTTACCATCAGAAGATTCAGTCCTTCATGACCGTCTTCCTCGTGTACTGCTGAAATCAGCATACCTTCGGAATCAATTCCCATCATCTTTCTCGGTGGCAGGTTCACGATAGCGATTGCTGTCTTACCAACCAGTTCTTCCGGCTCGTAATAGTCGTGAATACCGCTTAAGATCACGCGATCCTTGCGTTCTCCGTCATCCAGTGTGAACTTCAGAAGCTTCTTGGACTTCGGTACTGCTTCACAAGCCAGAATCTTAACTGCACGGAAATCAGATTTTGCAAATGTCTCAAAATCAACCATTTCTTCAAAGATTGGCTCAATTTTTACATTGGAGAAATCAACCTTTTCAGCCACTTTTGTCTCTGCCGGAGCAGCTGCACCAGACTGAGCAGCGTTGTTTGCTTCGTTCTTTGCAGTACCCTGTGACTTCATTGTTGGAAACAGCAGTACATCACGAATTGCCTGGCTGTCTGTCAGAAGCATCACCAGACGGTCAATCCCATATCCGATACCACCTGTTGGAGGCATACCGATTTCCAGTGCATTCAGGAAATCCTCATCTGTGTGCTGTGCTTCTTCATCGCCTGCTTCCGCATTCTTATCCTGCTGTGCAAAACGTTCTCTCTGATCGATCGGATCATTCAGCTCAGAGTATGCATTACACATTTCCCATGTGTTGATAAACAGTTCAAAACGTTCTACCTTCTCCGGATCGTTCGGTTTCTTCTTGGTGAGCGGAGAAATAGATAATGGATGGTCCATAATAAAGGTAGGCTGAATCAGATTCTCTTCACAGTATTCTTCAAAGAACAGATTGATAATATCTCCCTTGGTATGACGTTCTTCAAACTCAATACCACGTTCTTTTGCGAGTGCCTTTGCTTCTTCGTCTGTCTTTATGGTATCAAAATCCACACCCGCATATTTTTTAATGGCATCATTCATCGTCAGACGTTCAAATGGCTTGCCAAAGTCGATTTCAATTCCGTTATAAGTAAACTTACTGCTTCCCAGTACTGTCTCAGCCAGATAGCGGAACATGGACTCTGTCAGTTCCATCATGCCTTCATAGTCTGTATATGCCTGGTATAATTCCATCAGAGTAAATTCCGGATTGTGACGGGTATCCACACCTTCGTTACGATATACTCGTCCAATCTCAAATACTCTCTCCATGCCACCGACAATCAGTCTCTTCAAATAAAGTTCAAGAGAAATACGCAACTTTACATCTTCATTCAGCGCATTGTAATGTGTCTCAAATGGTCTTGCTGCTGCACCACCGGCATTGCTTACCAGAGTAGGGGTCTCTACTTCGATAAAGTCTCTTCCATCCAGGAACTTACGGATCTCTTTAATGATCTGTGAACGCTTCAGGAAAACTTCTTTGGATTCCGGGCTCATGATCAGATCTACATATCTCTGACGGTAACGCATATCGGTATTTGTCAGTCCGTGGAACTTCTCCGGAAGAATCTGCAGGGACTTGGACAGAAGCACCATCTCTGTTGCATGTACAGAAATCTCACCTGTCTTGGTTCTGAAAGCGTATCCCTTTACACCATAGATATCACCAATATCAGACTTCTTGAATTCTGCATATGCCTCTTCGCCAATTGCATCTCTTGCCACATATACCTGAATACTTCCCTTTAAATCCTGAATATTACAGAAAGAAGCCTTACCCATCACACGCTTGAACATCATACGTCCGGCAATGGATACCTGAATCGGCTGTGCATCCATGATAGCTCTTCTTTCATTATAATCATCATTCAGAACCTGTCTTGCCTGTGCTTCGTCCATACCTTCTACGGATGGTGCCACTCTGCCTGCAAGGATCTGTGATTCGTGTGTATAGTAAAGATCTTTCACCTCTGCTGAATGGTGTGTCTGATCATATTTTGTAATCTGAAATGGGTCTTTTCCCATAGCCTGAAGCTCTGCAAGCTTATCGCGGCGAACCTGTCTGAGCTTATTTACATCTACTTCCTGATTGTTTCCCTGGTTCTTATTTCCCTGTGCCAAATCTCATTCCTCCTGTATTATTTCAAAACCATCATCGTTTTTCTCATTCTCGTACCGGATATACTCTTACAGAGATCTTTCGATACCAAGTACTTTATATTTGCTGATACCCATCTGAGTTTCTACTTCGATCTCCTGTCCTACCGTTGCTCCGATCAGTGCTTTACCTACCGGAGATTCATTGGAGATCTTGCCCTGAAGGCTGTTCGCTTCCGTAGAACCTACGATCTTATACTCAATCTCTTCTTCAAATTCTTCATCATATAATTTTACGGTACATCCGACATTGATCTTATCAGAATCCACGTCATCTTCTACGACTACTTCTGCATTCTTCAGGATTTTCTCGATCTCTTCGATTCTTGCTTCAATATCACGCTGCTCATCTTTTGCAGCATCATATTCTGCATTTTCGGAAAGGTCTCCCTGTTCTCTTGCTTCTTTGATCTTCTGTGAAACTTCTTTACGTCTGTTCAGTTTCAGATCTTCCATCTCGTCTTCCAATGCCTTTAAACCTGTATAGGTTAATAAATTTTTCTTTGCTTCCATGATACCTGCGCCTTTCAAAATCAAATATTTTTATGCCTTTCGGCTTCTAATTCACGTAAGTTTACCTAATCAGTCACAATATTATAATATTCCCGACTGTTTCTGTCAAGTTTTATCGTGTTTCTTTCTGGAACTGCTCTCAGGACGGCCATTTGCATTCTTCCAGCATTTCTTCCAGCTGTCCAATCGTTTCGATTTCATTCACTCTTCTTCGAATCGCTGCGCTGTGAGGATATCCGGCTGTATACCAGGCCACATGCTTCCTCATTTCCCGGATACCGGTATATTCTCCTTTGTATTGCAGCTGCAGTCTGGCATGACGGAGAATCATTTGTTTCAGTTCTGCCACATCCGGACGCTCTGCTATGATCCCTGTTTTATCATATTCCACCAACTGCCGGAATATCCATGGATTTCCACGGCTCGCCCTGCCAATCATGACTCCGTCACATCCCGTCTCTTCCATCATCTTATGCGCTGAAATGGGATCTGTCACATCTCCGTTACCAATCACCGGCACACTGACCGCTTCTTTTACCTGACGGATCACATCCCAGTCTGCCTTCCCCGCATAATACTGTTCTCTGGTCCTTCCGTGCACGGCAATTGCTGCAGCGCCGGCATCCTCCAGATATTTTGCCATTTCCACGGCATTTATATGTGCCTCATCAAAGCCTTTTCGAATTTTGACGGTCAAAGGCTTCTGTATTGCCCTGGAAGTCTTTTTTACAATCTCAGCTGCCAGCTTTGGATTCTTCATCAAAGCAGAGCCTTCTCCGTTATTTACCACCTTGGGAACCGGACATCCCATATTCAGATCCAGAATATCAAACGGCCGTTCTTCGATCTGCGCTGCTATTTCCGCAATCAGATCCGGATCACTCCCAAATAACTGCATAGATACCGGGCGTTCCTGCTTCTCAATCTCCATCAGTTTTTCGGTGTTTTTATTATGAAAAGAAATCGCTTTTGCACTGACCATTTCCATGCAGATCAGTCCTGCTCCCATTTCCTTGCAAAGCAAACGAAAAGGCAGGTCTGTTACACCTGCCATCGGAGCTAAGATATAAGGATTTTCCAGTCTTACATTTCCGATCTTCAGTTCCATCTTTATTCCTCATCCATTACCAAAGTGGAAGCATCCATTCCCAGAATAACTACCCTGTAATACAATTCCAGAGATTCAAGCAGTTCTGTCTTTGTTCTCTGCAATTCCCGTATTTTCAAAACACTGCCGATTTCATCATAACTGAAATCATTTTCTTCTGCTTCTGTATGAAAACAAAGTTCACCGTCTTCCTCAAATTCCAGAGTCAGCACCCCGCCCACATCATTGGTATAAAGCACGCACATGATCTTCAGTTCATCCTTTATCGCATCTGGCAATGCCTTAAACTCATCATTTAAATAATACTTTTCTGTATAGGCGCTTGCTCCGCAAAGCACTGTTTTTTCTTTTTTCTGTTCCATCCTACATCCTCATTTCACTGTTCTCTGACTGTATCCGATTCAAGGTTCGCTCTCCGGAATCAAATTCATTACACATAATTATAAATTCCTCTGACCGATACTTCTCCGGCATAAACCTTTACCAGACTTCCATCTTCTTTTTCTACCAGAAGCTGACCCAGTTCATCAATTCCTCTTGCAGTTCCGGTATACTCATTTCCCGGCTCCAGCACCCGTACCTGCTGATTCTGATTAGCCAGAAGTTCTTGGTAATCTTCTCGCAACAGCGTCATATCTCCATATTTCATAAATCGGTCATAAAAATCTTCAAACGCTTCCATATGAGCGCAGATTATCGCTGCCCGATCCACCTTTTTCCCTTTTTCCAAGATTAAAGATGTGGCCACATCCCTGATCTCATCAGGAAACTCTGTCACATTGGCATTGATACCGGTTCCAATCACAATATAATGAATTGCCCCCAGTTCCATGCTCATCTCCGTCAGCGTTCCGGAAATCTTTTTTCCATTGATAACCACATCATTTGGCCATTTAATCTTTACATCCAGACCTGTGACTTCTCTGACACTTTTTGCCACTGCCATTCCTGCTACCAGCGTCATCATGGACGCTTTTTCCGGTGCCAGAGTTGGACGTACCAGAATACTCATGGCAATCGCAGTTCCGTGAGGCGTCACCCAGCTGCGACCTCTTCTGCCTTTTCCTCCTGACTGATAATCAGCCACTGCCAATGTTCCGTGAGGTGCACCTTCCTCTGCTAGCTTCTTGATATAATCATTGGTAGAATCTACACTGTCCAGACAAATCAGATTCTTTCCTGCCCATTTCGTATACATTCTGCTTTCCAGTTCTGTTCTGGAAATACTGTCCGGATATCCACAAAGGCGGTACCCTTTATTCTGTACCGCCTCTATCTGATATCCCTCATTTTTTAACTGATTGATACCTTTCCAGACTGCCGTTCTGCTTACGCCAAAACGCTCGCAGAGCTCCTGTCCGGATATATACCCTTCCGACTGTCGAAGGGCACTGAGAATTTTGCTTTTCATGCTTTCTGCTTTACTCCTGCTTCTCACCTAATGTTGCAACCATCACAGCCTTGATCGTGTGCATTCTATTCTCTGCCTCATCAAACACCTTAGACTGCTCTGATTCGAATACTTCGTCTGTCACTTCCATCTCGGTCAGATTATATTTATCACCCATCTGTTTTCCGATCTTGGTTTTCAGGTCATGGAATGCCGGCAGACAGTGCAGAAAGATTGCTTTTTCTCCTGCATTTTTCATCACTTCCCGGGTTACCTTATATGGTGAAAGGTCTTTGATACGTTTTTCCCACACTTCATCCGGTTCTCCCATAGATACCCATACATCTGTGTAAATCACATCTGCATCTCTGGTACCTTCTGCCACATCCTCTGTCAATGTAATCGTTGCTCCGGATTCTTTTGCATATCCTTCACAGGTTCTAACCAGTTCTTCATTCGGGAAATATTCTTTCGTTGTGCATGCCACAAAATGAAGTCCCAGCTTCGCGCAGACAATCATCAGTGAATTGCCCATATTGTATCTGGCATCTCCCATATATACAAGCTTTCTGCCCTTCAGATCTCCAAAATGTTCACGAATCGTCAGCATATCTGCCAGCATCTGGGTTGGATGATATTCATTCGTCAGCCCATTCCATACCGGTACTCCTGCATACTCTGCCAGTTCTTCAACGATTTCCTGGCCAAATCCGCGGTATTCGATTCCTTCAAACATTCTGCCAAGCACACGGGCTGTGTCAGCAATACTTTCTTTTTTTCCAATCTGTGATCCGGTCGGATCCAGATACGTACAGCCCATTCCCAGATCATGTGCTGCCACTTCAAATGCACAACGGGTACGGGTACTGGTCTTTTCAAAAATCAGAGCAATGTTTTTTCCTCTGTAATCATCCACCGGAATCCCTTTTTTCTTTTTGTCCTTCAGATCTGCTGCCAGATCCAGCATATATGTGATCTCTTCCGGTGTAAAATCTTTCAGTGTTAAAAAGTTACGTCCTTTTAAGTTCATTCTTTTCTACCTTCTATCTTCTGCCATTTATACCTGTTTTATGATTCTTTTGCTACTTCTACTGCTGCTTTGATGCTTCCCGCCAGATTCTGCATCTCTGATGGAATAATGATCTTGGTGGCCTGACCGTCTGCAATCTTCGCCATAGCTTCAAAGCTCTTCAGTGTCAGTACACTCTCATCAGCCCCTGCTTCTTTCAGGAAACGGATACCATCTGCGTTGGCTTTTTGTACCTTCAGAATCGCTTCTGCCTGTCCCTGTGCTTCCTGAATCATCTTTTCTTTTTCTGCTTCCGCTTTTAGAATTGCTGATTCTTTCGCTGCCTGTGCATCCAGAATCATAGCCTCTTTTTTACCTTCCGCCACCAGAATAGCTGATTTCTTCTCACCTTCCGCCATCAGAATCGTTTCACGTCTCTCACGTTCTGCCTTCATCTGTTTTTCCATGGCTTCCTGAATCGCTGCCGGCGGAATGATGTTTTTCAGTTCCACACGATTCACCTTGATTCCCCATGGATCGGTAGCTACATCCAGAGAAGATCTCATCTTTGTATTAATAGTTTCTCTTGATGTCAGTGTCTCATCCAGCTCCAGATCACCAATGATGTTTCTTAATGTGGTCGCTGTCAGATTCTCGATGGCCATGATTGGATTTTCTACACCATAAGTATATAACTTCGGATCTGTAATCTGAAAAAACACAACGGTGTCAATCTGCATGGTTACGTTATCTTTTGTAATAACCGGCTGAGGCGGGAAATCCACTACCTGCTCTTTCAATACCACTCTCTTGGCCACACGATCCAGAATCGGCACTTTAAAATGCAGCCCTACATTCCAGGTTGCCCGATAACCGCCAAGACGTTCCACAACCATTGCCTGTGCCTGCGGCACAATCCTGATGTTTCTTGCCAGTAATAATAATATAACAATGAGAATAATAATTGCAATGCCTATATCAGCCATATCAGTTGTTCTCCTTTTCTTTTACAATTAATTTCACACCTTCAATTGCACAAATCTCAACAATCTTATCCTTTGCAATCCTCTTATTCTGAATCTGGGAGCGGGCTGTCCACTCCATTCCTCTGACCAGTACTTTTCCGGTACTTCTGAGATTGTCGATCTCTTCCAGCACTACGCCTTCCATTCCGATCAGTTCATCCACATTCGTAGAAACATGCCCCTTATTCACATATTTTACGGCAAATGGCCTTGTAAAAAACAGCAATAAAAAGGAAACTGCAACAAATGCCATCATCTGAGGCCAGAACTCCAGTCCACATACATTAGCGATCAGCCCAGCCAGTGCACCGCCCGCAAACCAGATGGTAGTCAGACCCATGGTCATCAGTTCTATTACCAGCAACAGGATAAAGAGTATCACCCAGTGAACCGGTAACATTACAAAATCCATCCTTATCCTCCTCTCTTCTCTGCATAGATTACTATATGCCATATTTTTGGTTCAGTATAGCACAGAAGAAAAAAAAATACCATACCTGATACCTATGTATCTGATATGGTATTTGCATCATTTTGTTTTCGATCTAGTAGAACTGGTGTGCACCAATCTTGGTACCCTTACCGGAACCGGTATTGAAATAAAGTGCTCCACCTACTGTTCCTTCTCCGTTCATTGCTGCCAGTGCTGCATCGTAGCAGTCGCTTGGAGCGCTTCCAATCACTCCTGCCAGCTGTCCGCTGTATGCCGGTGTAAACTGACCGCTTTCATAAATAACATCATGAATACTGTTGGCAAAAGAAGCGCTTGCCACACGATTCATCACGACCTGACCTACTGCAACCTTACCTTCCATAGACTGATTGCCGGCTTCGCAGTAAATCAGTGCTGCCAAAAGATCCAGATCACTGCTGCTTACCTCAGCTGCAGTATTTTCAGTACTCTCTGTCTCAGGTGCTGTATACTCCGTCTCAGGCACGGTATATTCTGTCTCAGGAACAGTATATTCTGTCTCAGGCACGGTATATTCCGTCTCTGCTACGTACTCTGTTTCCGGTGCATAATATTCTGTTTCCTGTGTATAATCTGTGTAATACTCTGTCTCAGATGTATAGTAGTCAGTCTGAGCAGTGTAATCAGTATAGTCACTATCGTAGTCTGTCTCCGGTGTCGTATAAGCTTCTTCTGCATAATACTCAGTCTCCGGTACATAGGTCTCTTCAGCAGTATAAACAGATGTATCTGCCGCCATATCTTCAGCCGAAGCTGTATATGTATCAGAAGCAGTGCCATCCTCTACTGACACTGCACTGTCCACCACCATCGTAGTCTGTACATCCTCAGCCGCCACATAAGCTTTTTCTCCATTATCCAGCTGAATCTCTACCCAGCTATCTGTGCTGCCAAGCACCTCATATCCTTCGCCTTCATCCATACTTCCGATAATAGAAGAGGTATCTTCATGGTCTGCGAAAATCTTCACATCATCCCAGGCTGCTACCGCACCCTGTACACCGTATACAGACTTTAATTCCTCTGCCTTATCATCAAACGCAAGATATTCAGTCTTCACATATCCGGTCTTATTACCCACCTCAACTTTAGTCCATTCAGAATCCATACTCTTGACAATGACTCCGCCTGCACCTGGTACATATCCGATCACAGCACTGTTGTCGTCTGCACTTTCACGAATCAGTAATTCGCTGCTGACGTTGGCTACTGCCACGTTCTTTCCTCCACATCTGCTGCTGTCAGCCGCCATAACCACTGTGGTTGACATCATAGAAAGTGTCAGGACTGAGACAGTACTACAAATTGCTGCTTTTGTTCTGTTTTTCATTACATAACCTCCGTATGTGCCTGTAATATCTTCTTTGAGAATCTGTTTTTGCAACTCTTATTTCTGACTCTATTCAGATTTTACATAAATTCGCACATATTATTACAAATTTGTTAAGAAATTTTACATTCCTATTGTACAGTAGTTAACATTCTTTGTCAACCCCTAAAAAATGGTGCGAAAAAGCCCGTCCTGTCGATACTCTCAACAAGACGGACTCATAACTAGTATAGTTAATTTGCAGAACGATGTACTAGCCTCTCTGCCTCTTCACTTCATACATCAAAACTGCAGCTGCTACTGCTGCATTCAGGGATTCCACCTGCCCTTCCATCGGAATGCGGATATAGCTGTCCGCCTGCCCTGCCAGATGATCTGTCAGCCCATTTCCCTCATTTCCAATCAGAAATGCAGTTCCTTTTGTATAATTTTCCTGATAATAGTTTTGTTTTCCTTTTAAATGAGCCGCGTAGACAGACACACCCTTTTCTTTTACTCTGCGCATCACCTCATCCATATCACGCTCATAAGAAAATGGCATGCGGTACAAAGATCCCATAGTGGAACGTACCGTCTTTGGATTGTAAATATCTACGGTATCTGAACTCATGATAATACCATCTACCCCTGCACCTTCAGCAGTCCGAAAAATCGTCCCAAGATTTCCTGGATCCTGAAGATTTTCCAGGATCATCAACAGAGGATTTTCTTTTTGCAGCATCTCCTCAATTGAATACTTCTTCTGACGTACCACACAGAGCACCCCCTGCGGTGTCTGGGTGTCTGATACTGCTGAAAAGACCTTATCCGACATTACTTCATAGGAAATGTCTTTCAGTTCTGTCCGATTTTCTTCCCTTTCCAGAAATCCTTCCGAAACATATGTGCATACCAGTCGTTCCTTCGGCACTTCTCGGAACATCCGGATTCCTTCTACCACAAAAGTGCCTTCCTCGCGACGGGTTTTGGCTTTTTTCATTAACTGAAGCAGATTCTTTACCTGCCTGTTTGCTGTACTTTCTATCATATTTTATACCGACAGTGCTCTTGCAACTTCCCACATGTATTCCGGCAGATCTTTCTGCATTGCCAGTGCTTCATCGATATCAAAATCGGTAAAATCGCCATGACGGTATCCAACAACACGGTTTGTCTTTCCGGCACACAGCAGATCTGCTGCATAGGCTCCCATCATAGACGCATACACGCGGTCCTTACAGGTCGGACTTCCACCACGCTGCATATGTCCAAGAATCGTTGCTCTTGTCTCCACCCCTGTAGCTGCCTGAATACGGCGTGCCATAGAAGTAGAATGTCCGATTCCCTCTGCATTGATAATAATATGATGCTTCTTTCCACGTTTTCTGTTGCGGATAATATTGTTAATCAGTTCCTGTTCATCATAATTGTAACGCTCCGGAACCAGAATATCTTCTGCTCCGTTGGCAATTCCACAATACAGGGCAATATAACCTGCATGACGTCCCATTACCTCAATAATACTGCATCTCTCATGAGATGTGGAAGTATCTCTGACTTTATCGATCGCTTCCATTGCTGTATTAATGGCAGTATCAAATCCGATTGTATACTCGGTACAGGCGATATCCAGGTCAATCGTTCCCGGAACACCAATCGTGTTGACTCCCAGAGCTGCCAACTTCTGCGCTCCTGCGAATGAACCATCTCCTCCGATTACCACCAGACCATCAATGCCATGTTTCTTACAGATCTCCGCTCCCAGCTTCTGGCCTTCTTCTGTACGAAACTCCGCGCATCTGGCTGTACCAAGAATCGTACCTCCGCGGGCGATCGTGTCCGATACATCTCTGGCTGAAAGATCTCTGATCTCTTCATTTAATAAACCGCTGTAACCACGGTAGATACCTTTTACTTTTTTTCCGTTATAAATTGCTTTTCTGACTACTGCACGGATTGCTGCATTCATACCGGAAGCGTCTCCACCGCTGGTCAGTACACCAATTGTTTTAATCTCTTTTTCCATGGTATCTCCTCCTCAAAAGGCTTTGCAGATTTGCTCATTTTTCCTATAGTGTAATGCATTTCATTTGCATTTTCAAATAGTTTTTACATTTTCTGGACCAAATCTCTCAGACAGTTTCTGAATCAGTTCCTCTTCTGCATTTACTGTCCAGTTTTCAGACAGACGTTTTACCGCCTTTGGTTCTCTGACATAGATCACCACCCTGTCTTTTCCATCGGATTCACGCAGAACATTGTACAACTCCCGCTCCATGGACTGATAGGCTTCCATATTCGGAAACTGAATCCAGACCTCTTTGTGAATTTCCTTAAAATTCTGGATTCTTTCGCAGATCAGTTTGCTTGGCTTATCCTCTTCCACGGATACTCTTCCACTGATAAAGACCTTTTCATCCTCCATCAGCTGATTTTTATTTTTCTCATAATCTCTCGGGAATACCACAATCTCTACCGTCCCCAGCAGGTCTTCCAATGTCAGAAACGCCATGGTCTGATTCTTTCTGGTATATTTGATCGTCTTTTCTGTAATCATTCCGCCCACCGTTGCCTTGCTTCCGTCTGTCACTCTGGAATGACCGGTTTCTTCATCCAGTGCAAAATCTGCCGTCACATTGGTAATATGTTTTTTCCAGATACCTTCATATTTTTCCAGTGGGTGTCCGCTAACGTAAAATCCAAGCACCTCTTTTTCAAAAGCAAGAAGCTGTTCTTTTTCATACTCATCCACATTAGGCAGACTGATCTCGTACTCCTTTTTTTCTTCTTCTCCCACAAAGTCAAAGAGAGACATCTGTCCGGTCATGGCATTTTTCTTTTCCTGATTTACAGAATCCATCAGCCTTGCATAGATCAGCATAAACTGATGACGGTTACCTCCGAGACTGTCAAACGCTCCGGATTTGATAAAGCTCTCCACCGTACGTTTATTAATTTCTTTCCCGGAAAGACGCTCCATAAAATTCTTCAGAGAAGTATACTTTCCGTTTTGTTTTCGTTCTTCTACGATGGATGCAATCACCGGTTTCCCCACACTCTTGATTGCGGAAAGTCCATAGCGGATCTTGTTGCCGTCTACGGTAAATCCACTCTCTCCCAGATTAATATCCGGTGGCAGGATCTGTATCCCCATCTGACGACAGGTCATATGATATTCTGCCACTTTTGATGAATTATCAATCACCGAGGTCATCAGTGCGGCCATAAACTCTACCGGATAGTAATATTTCAAATACGCGGTCTGATAAGAAACCACCGCATAAGCCGCCGCATGCGACTTATTAAATGCATATTTGGCAAAATCAATCATATCATCATAAATCTTATTGGCTACCTTCTCGGAAATTCCATTTTTAATGCATCCCGGCACGCCCTCTTCTTCATTGCCATATACAAAATTCTGACGCTCTTTTTCCATGACTGCCGCCTTTTTCTTAGACATGGCACGGCGAAGCAGGTCACTTCGTCCCAGCGTGTATCCACCCAGATCCCGCACGATCTGCATAACCTGTTCCTGGTACACGATACAGCCATAGGTAGCCTCCAGAATCGGCTTTAACTGCGGACAGTCATATGTGATGCTTTTCACATTATTTTTTCCTTTGATATATTGTGGAATAAAGTCCATTGGACCCGGACGGTACAGTGCTATACCGGCTATGATATCTTCCAGGCTCTCCGGCTTCAGTTCTTTCATGAAGTTTTTCATTCCCGCACTTTCCAGCTGAAACACACCATCTGTCTTTCCGGTACTCAAAGATGCCAGAACATTGGGATCATTGTAATCAATATGATCCATGTCCAGCCGGATTCCTGTATTCTGTTCGGCAAACTTCACCGCATTCTGTATCACTGTCAGTGTGCGCAGTCCCAGGAAGTCCATTTTCAGAAGTCCCAGTTCCTCCAGTGTTGTCATGGTAAACTGCGTAACCGGTGAACCATCCGCTCCAAGTGCAAGCGGTACATATTCATCAGCCGCTTTCTGACAAATGACCACCCCTGCCGCATGCATAGAAGTATGTCTCGGCAGTCCTTCCAGTCTTCTGGACATATCAATCAGTCTGCGCATCTGACTGTCGTCCTCATACAGCTTTTTCAGCTCCGGATTCATCTTCAGTGCTTTATCAATCGTAATGTTCAGTTCCTGCGGAATCATTTTTGCCACATTATCCACGATTGCATATGGAATATCCATAACACGGCCTACATCTCGAATAACACCACGGGCAGCCAGCGTACCAAACGTAACAATCTGTACCACTTTTTCTTTTCCATATTTTCGCACCACATAATCGATCACTTCCTGTCTTCGTTCAAAGCAGAAGTCCACATCAATATCAGGCATGGATACTCGTTCCGGATTCAGGAATCGTTCAAAAAGAAGATTATACTTAATCGGATCCAGCCGTGTGATTCCCAGTGTATAGGATACCAGACTGCCTGCTGCCGATCCCCTGCCCGGTCCTACCATAATATCATGCTGCCTTGCATAATGAATAAAGTCCCATACAATCAGAAAATAATCCACATATCCCATTTTCTGAATAATACCAAGCTCATAATTCAACCGTTCTTTTAGTTCCTCTGCCTGTTCCGGCTCATATCTCTCTGCCAGTCCGTCAAAACAAAGCCTGTTCAGATATTCCCAGGAAGTATACCCCTCCGGGACATCAAACTTCGGCAGTTTTGTCACACCAAATTCAATCTCTACATGGCAGCGGTCTGCGATCTTCTGTGTATTTTCCAGAGCCTGCAGTGCATAGGGAAACAGCTGTGCCATCTCTTCCGGAGACTTCACATAATACTGCCCACCTTCATAGCGCATGCGGTCTTCATCGTCCAGTTTCTTTCCGGTCTGAATACACAGCAGGATGTCATGGGAATCTGCATCCTCCGCATAGGTATAGTGCACATCATTGGTAGCGACCAGTTCAATCCCGGTTTCCCTGCTCATACGAAGAAGCTGCTGATTTACCAGTCTTTGTTCCGGTATTCCGTGATCCTGCAGTTCCAGAAAATAGTTTCCCTTTCCAAAGATCTGTTCATGCTCCAGAGCTGCCTTTTTGGCCTCTTCATACATTCCTCTGGTCAGATATTTCTGTACCTCGCCGGCAAGACATGCACTTAATGCAATAATTCCTTCATGATATTCTTCCAACACCGAGCGATCCACACGCGGCTTATAATAATACCCTTCTGTATATCCCTTGGAAACAATCTTCATCAGATTGCTGTATCCTTTATTATTTTCAGCCAGAAGTACCAGATGATAATAACGGTCGTCACCATTGGATTTTTCCCTGTCAAAACGGGAGCCCGGTGCCACATATACCTCACAGCCGAGAATCGGGTTGATTCCTTCTGCTCTCGCCGCACGGTAAAAATCAATCACACCAAACATCACTCCATGATCCGTGATCGCCGCGCTGTTCATACCCAGTTCTTTTACCCGGCTGACATATTCCTTAATCTTATTTGATCCATCCAGCAAACTGTACTCTGTATGGACATGTAAATGTGTAAAATTCAAAATCGAAACCTCATTTCTCTTCCTTCATAAAGGCCCTGTTTCTCAATTAACGAAAAAAAGACCACTGCAAAATGTCTTTTTCAAGTATAACATTTTACAGTGGTCTTTGATAGTATTTTTAACAGTATTTTGTAAGAACCTCTTCCGTCAGATTAGCCGTTGATCATGAAGTTCAGCAGTTTATCAACATCTTCTTTTTCGTATGCGAGAACTTCCAGTTCTGGAATTTCACCATTTGAGAAGATATTGGCCAGGGATACATACTGGCACAGCTTAGACTTCAGATTCAGTCTGTCACCTTCACCGGTTACTAATTCTACTTTTCCCTTGCAGCTGTCAACTACTTCAAAAAACTTATTGATATCTGTAATATTCTGTACTTTCATCCTATACTCCTTTCATCGCAATTCTCTTCTGCGATCCACTTTTCTAATCTCTCTTTGCTACACCTTTACTATATGCGCTTTTACCAGAAATTACAAGTGCTTTCCTGTCTTTCTCTATTTTGACGAAATATTATCAAAGTCGGTTTTATCTATTTTATTGCAATTGCTTCAATCTCAAGCAGTACGTCCTTCGGTAATCGTGCAACTTCCACACAGGATCTTGCCGGGAAAGTACCGGTAAAGTATTCAGCATAGATAGCATTGATCTTTCCAAAGTCTTCCATATTTTTAATAAATACTGTAGTTTTTACTACTTTTTCAATCGATGTGCCTGCTTCAGACAGCAGTGCCGCAATATTGGAAAATGCCTGCTTTGCCTGTGCTTCCACGCCTTCCGGAATCTCTCCGGTTGCCGGATTTACCGGGATCTGTCCGGAAGTGTACACCATTCCATTTACCTCAATAGCCTGTGAATATGGTCCGATTGCTGCCGGTGCCTTGTCTGTACTGATTACATTCATGTCTGATATCTCCTTTTTTATTTTTTATAATTGTATTGCCTGTTTCTTCTGCATTATTTGATTTTACGGATTGCCCGTTCTGTGATTTCTATACGCCCCTCTTTTAACAAATGCCCCACTGCACGCTTGAAGGCATTCTTACTCAGTCCCATTTCTCTCTTTATGACTTCCGGAGAGGCTTTATCTGTAAATGGAAGCACACCAGAAAACTCTTCAATAGCCAGCATGACTGCTTCTGCATCCTCATTCATCTGAAGATATGCTTTTTCCCTTGTGGAAAGATCCAGCTTTCCGTCTTCCTTGACCCCGGTCACTCTTGCAGATATTTCTTCTCCGATCCGGTATTTTCCTGCTGCCTCCTTCTGCGGAATGAGGCCGGAATAGATGTTGTCTACAGCCACAAACACGCCAAACCGCTCGCTGATCTGATAAATGGTTCCGCTAACATGATCATCTTTTTTATATGGAGAATCTGTCTGCAGATACTCATATACATTCATTGTTGCACAGAGCCTGTCACTCTTATCTACATATAATGCCACCAGGCATTCTTCTCCATCACGAACTTTCCTGGTCTGCTGCTTAAACGGGAGCAGAATATCTTTTTCCAGTCCCCAGTCCAGAAATGCGCCAATCTTCGCCACTTCTTTTACCTTCAGCACACCTGTCTGTCCCAGCTCCAGCTTCGGCTGTCTGGTCGTAGCAATCAGTCTGTCCTTCGAATCTTTATATAAAAATACATTCAGAGCATCACCGATCACTGCCTGTTCCGGCACTTCTTTTTTAGGAAGAAGTACACGTTCTTCTTCCTGCCCCTCTTCCGCCAGATATACTCCGAAATCTGTTCTTTTTATAATATTCAGCGTCTGTCTCTTTCCTAATTCTAACATATTCTTTTCACCTGATCTGTCTTTCCTGATTTACAAAATTCAATTATAGCATACGATCTGCCGTCTTCACTGCGAAGATCCACTGTCACACGTTCCTTATCTATGGCAACTGCCGGACAGATCATATCTCCCAGCACCGCCTGATTCTTATACTCTGCTCTTACCCTGCTCAGTTTCCAGGCTTTCGGAAGATATTCCTGAGCCATATCAATATATTGTGCATTATTCACATGATGATTCGTATCCAGATGATGTCTGCATACCCTAAATGCATCCTGCTCTGTACCATATTCCGGCATGCTGATTTTCCGGGAGATACGTTCCATTTTCAGTGCTGGCTCTATCGGATAAAGAGTCTGCACATCCTGATCCACCCTTACTGGATGACCTGTCTGAAGATCTATGTAGATCCATAAAGAATTCGCGCAGGCGGTCATCTGGCCATTGTGATCCAGCATCTGATAATTACGTTCTCCCTGGAAACCTTTAAAAGCATGTGCCCAGGTCTGCACTGACACTTCTTCTCCCAGCATCGGTAATCTCTCCAGTTCAATCTGCCAGTAAGCCAGTACCCAGACTTTTCCCTTTGCTTTCATGGCATCCACACCATTTCCCAGTTCTTCTGACTGAAATGTACTGCAGTCCTGAAAATAGTTAATCAGACCCGGTAGGGTCAGTCTTTTATCTTCTCCGATTTCACTGTACCGAATACGGCTCTGAAACTGATATGGCATATTTTACTCCTGTCATGATAATACCTGTATGAATAGTCTTGTATTTTACAACTTCTACCTGTTGCAGTCAAATGGATTATAGCAAAAAAAGTGATGAATGCAAAGTAGCTTTTTCAAAAAAAAAGAGATGTTCAAACGAACATCTCTTAAAAGCTGGGCTACAAGGATTCGAACCTTGAAATGACGGAGTCAGAGTCCGTTGCCTTACCATTTGGCGATAGCCCAATGTCACAACACAATGTATTCTATACTAACCCGCAAAAAAAAGCAAGTACTTTTTTAAATTTTTTTCATTATTTTTTCAAATACATGATTTTCGTATTGCTTATCTATATATTTAATGCTATAATCCTTGCGACTGGTAAAATATCAGCCAAAAGCTATTATGCAAAATAGGATTTCATGCGTCAAGTGTTCCGTGGATGGGGAGTTGCCATAGAAACGAAAAGCTCGTCTTACGATATGAAGTCCGCACCCGTTGCAACATATAGATGCCATACATCTTGATTGTGAAGGGACAGTAACTTGTTGTAACTTAATTTCTTAATCAGGATGTTTTTTTATGCACTTTTTCAATCCCTGGAAAACATCCGGATCGATACAATTTCAGGAGGTTTACCTATCATTATGATGGATCACGAAAAGATTAAAGAAGGTGTCCGCCTTATGTTGGAGGGCATCGGCGAAGATATTCACAGAGAGGGGCTGCTGGATACACCGGACCGTATTGCCAGAATGTGCGAGCAGATCTACGGTGGGCTGTACGAGGATGCTTCCACTCATCTTTCCAAACAATTCCACGCTACCAATAATAATATTGTATTAGAAAAAGATATCACATTCTATTCTACCTGCGAACATCACCTGCTGCCATTTTACGGAAAAGCACATGTTGCCTATATTCCGGATCAGCATGTTGCCGGACTGAGCAAGCTGGCAAGAACCGTAGAGGTCTTTGCCAGAAGACCGCAGATTCAGGAAAATCTGACCGCTCAGATCGCTGATGCACTGGAAGAATATCTGAAACCAAAGGGTGTTATGGTCATGATCGAAGCAGAACATATGTGTATGACCATGCGTGGCGTACAGAAGCCTGGCAGCAAAACGGTAACTTCTATCGTACGAGGCAGCTTTGCTGAAGATTTCGCACTTCAGCAGACTTTCCTTCAGATGGTAAAGGGCTAATCTATGAAGCGTGTACAGGCTATTTTTTCTCATCACCTTTATCAGGAACAGCTGGTCCTTCTGACTGAAGCTGAAAAGAATCGCAGTTTCTGCCGACACACTGTGGAGCATTTTCTTGATGTTGCAAGACTGATGTATCTGTACAGTCTTGAAGAGCAAAATTCCCTTGAAAAGGAACTGATCTATGCCACTGCCCTGTTGCATGACATCGGCAGATATGAGCAGATTCTTAATGGAACACCACATGATGCAGCCAGTGCCAGAATGGCTCAGATTATTTTAGCAGACTGTGGTTTTTCAGAATCAGACAATGCACTGATTCAGGATGCGATTCTTCATCACAGAGGTGACACAGCCAGTGGCGAAACACTTCTTGCCCGCTATCTGTACCGGGCTGATAAGCAGTCTCGCAGCTGCTTTTGCTGTCCTTCCCGTGCAGAATGCAACTGGCCGGATACAAAGAAAAATCTGGAAATCAAATATTAGATAAAAGGAGTTCCAACTATCATGAAAATCGGAAATCATGAATTTGATACCGCAAACGAAACTTATATTATGGGTATTCTGAATGTTACACCAGACTCCTTCTCTGACGGTGGACGTTTTGACCATATTGATAAAGCACTTCGTCACGCAGAAGAAATGATCGCAGAAGGCGCCGACATTGTGGATATCGGTGGTGAGTCCACAAGACCGGGACATACCGTTATATCTGACGAAGAGGAAATTGCCCGTGTAACACCGGTTATTGAGGCTGTAAAGTCCCGTTTCGATGTTCCTGTCTCTATTGATACTTATAAAGGAAACGTGGCAGAAGCCGCTCTTCAGGCCGGTGCTGATCTGGTCAACGATATCTGGGGCTTTAAGTTTGACTATAAGACCGCTGAGATGACTGCAAAATATCAGGCTGCATGCTGTCTGATGCACAACCGCAACGAAGCTGTTTATGACAACTTTCTGCAGGATATGGTCAATGATATGAAAGAATCTGTCGCCATTGCAAGAAAAGCAGGTGTGGCTGATGATAAGATCATGCTGGATCCGGGCGTTGGATTTGGTAAAACATATGAAATGAACCTGGAAGCTATCAATCATGTCGATGTCCTGCTTCCGCTTGGCTTCCCGGTTCTGCTGGGTACATCCAGAAAATCCGTTATCGGAAATACGCTGAATCTTCCGGTTGACCAGCGTGTGGAGGGAACCCTTTCCACTACTGTTATCGGTATGCTGCGCGGCTGCGCATTTGTCCGCGTGCACGATGTGAAAGAAAATAAGCGTATCATTGACATGACAAAAGCAATTTTAAATGCATAATTGAGGTACGTATTTATGGACAAGATTACGATAAAAGATCTGGAGATTTATGCCCGTCACGGTGTGTTCCCAGAAGAAAATGTACTGGGGCAGAAATTTCTGGTGACCGCTGTATTACATACCAGCACCCGGAAAGCCGGTCTGACCGATGACCTGACCGCTTCTGTTCACTACGGAGAAGTCAGTCATCTGATAAAAAAAATAGTAACCGAGAACACCTGGAAGCTTCTGGAACGTATTGCTGAAGAGATTGCATCTGCCATTCTTCTGACTTATCCACTGGTTTCTCAGGTCGATATTTCTATTAAAAAGCCATGGGCGCCTATCGGACTTCCTCTGGATACGGTGTCTGTAGAGATTCAGCGTGGATGGCACACCGCTTATATTGCACTTGGTTCTAATATGGGGGACAAAGAAGCCTATCTGAAAGGTGCCATTTCAGCTTTGGACGAAGCACCAGACTGTCAGGTAACGGCTGTTTCTGATTTTCTGATTACTGAACCATATGGTGGCGTAGAACAGGATGATTTTCTTAACGGTGCCCTTGCACTGCGTACACTTCTGTCCCCGGAAGAACTGCTGGACCGCCTTCATGAGATCGAATATGCGGCACACAGAGAACGGATTATTCACTGGGGTCCACGTACCCTGGATCTGGATATTTTATTATATGATGACTGTGTTCTGGATACTCCGGATCTGCACATTCCTCATATCGAGCTTCATAAGCGGGATTTTGTACTGATCCCTCTGGCTGAGATTGCTCCATGGAAAAGACATCCTCTGCTTGGTAAAACCATTGCCCAGCTTCTGGATGAAGTCACATCTGATCACAAACTATAAGCAAAAAGCACAAGACCTTTTCTTTCAAGAACTGGTTTTGTGCTTTTTATTTTCTTTATGCAATTCCTCTTCTGACTTTTTTTCTCACAAACCAGAAGCAGATCACCTGAAGGATAATCGTAAGTCCCCAGGAACCCGGATAACATACAAACAGAAACCTGAGTGTACGATGATGAGGAAACGCTCCGAAAATCCAGAGAATTCTGGTACCGACCGTTCCTATTACTGACAGAATCATTGGCACACCGGAATGCCCCATTCCTCTGAGGGCTCCCGGGAACAGATCCATGATGCCACACAGAAAATATGGCATAATGGTAATGGACATGATCTCCATGGCATGGGTAATCACCTCTGGATTTTCTGTATAAATCTTCAGGATTTCCGGTCCGAAAAACCAGAAAGTACTTCCCATTATCAATGATACAATAACTGTCAGAACAAGACAATTTTTCAACACCTTATCCATTCTCTTATAGTTTCCCACACCATAGTTCTGACTGGTAAAACTCATACATGCCTGCGTCACCGCATTCACCGATACATACAGAAAGCTCATCAGATTATCTGCTGCTGTATATCCTGCCATGGATACCGAACCAAAAGAATTCACCGATGACTGCAGCAGAACATTGGAAAAATTAATTACTGTACTCTGAATCCCAGCAGGAATTCCCACCTGGCCAATCTGTTTGAGGCAATATTTCTTCATACAAAGCCTGGAAAATCTAAGCTGATAACAGCTGTCCGTCTGATACAGGCATCGCAAAACCAACATACAGGACAGCGTCTCAGAAATCACAGTTGCAATTGCCACGCCTTCCACACTCATATGAAACACGATTACAAAGATAACATTCAAAAGAGCATTTGTAATACCGGAAATGATCAAAAATATCAATGGTCTTTTGGTATCTCCCACTGCCCTTAAGATTGCCGCTCCATAGTTATATGTCATAAAAAACGGCATTCCCAGGAAATAAATCCTCATATACAATGTGGATTTATCAATAACATCTGCCGGGGTTCCCATTAGTTCCAACGCCCCTCGTGCAAAAATCTGTCCGATCACTGCCATCACCACACCACTGAGCAGTGCCAGAGAAATAGCCGTGTGTACGGTTTCAGACATTTCTTTTTCTCTTCCTGTAGCATAAAACCGGGCTGCAAGTACATTTGCTCCCAGGGATACCCCAATAAACAGATTCGTAAAGGTATTAATCAGTGCCGTTGTAGAGCCAACTGCTGCCAGCGCCTGACTGCCACTAAACCTTCCTACCACGATCACATCCACAGCATTAAACATCAGCTGCAGAATACTGGACAGCATCAGCGGCAATGCAAAGGAGATCAGTTTATCCATGATGGATCCATGGCACATATCTATTTCATATTTATTTTTCTTCACTTTCATCCCTCTCCTTTATCCACATTTTTATTTTCTTTCTCCCATTACGATGTGAATAAGATTCTTATTTAACATCAGTGTACGGTTCCATGGATTCAAAATCAGTCCTTCTACCTCTTCGGCCTGCAATGCAGTCTGAAACAATTGCTCCATCTCTGCTGTGAATCCTGACATTACCGCATTACTCCCTTTCATCTGCTCTTCAAATCCGGTATAAGCTGCAAACCAGTTTCTTCCATCACTGGTCTGGATGGTCTGAATCTGAATACTATCTATACTTCCTGCCGGATCTACCGCCACAATCAGATGTCCCTTTTCGTTCATTCTCCGCCGCACCACTGTCAATGCATGAGCCAGCATCTCCTGTGTCGGCTCCTGCTGCAGCTGCCAAATCGCCGCTTCTATCTTTTCATTCCCCTGTAAGTTCTGATCTTTTTCCATTCTTTTCTCCTCAGTATCAAGCTTTATTCCTGTTCATCACCAGGAACTTTCTTCTTTTTACATCATCACTGCCAACCTATTATATCAGCATTTTCTCATGAATCCATCCCTAAAATTGTAAAAATATTCGCAACTGTTCCGTACCCTCACAGTTATGAGTCAAAATGCATTCCAGATCGCCTTCTGAATCGTTGCCATTATTCTTTGTAGTATTTCTTTATAGCATTTCTGCATACCATCTGTCTTTCCTGTACATACTACAGACAGCATCATGTGCTCTCTGTTACAGGAATAACAAACAGATGCAAAAACTATGACACGAAGGCATTTTGCCTGGAAAGGACCACAACTATGTTATTAAGTGAAAAAGAACGTACCGTTATTGAAGATCTGCAGACACAGGAGAAAAGCTGCATCGAAAAATATGGATGGTATGCCGGTCAGGCCAGAGATCCTGAACTGAAAAATCTCTTTCAGACGCTTCAGGAAAAAGAACGCACACATCTTACTTCCCTGGAAAATGTATTACAGGGGCATGTTCCATCCTGCAACTGCAATGATCATGACGGATGCTGCTATACCCCGAAAGCCACATATACCGGAATGACCGCATCTGACGATAAACTGCAGGATGCATTTCTCGCTACCGACTGTATCGCTACTGAAAAACTGGTATCCAGTGAATATAATACAGAAGTTTTTGCTTTTGGTTCCAGTGATATTCGCAAACTCCTGGCTGATATTCAGATAGAAGAACAAAATCATGCTGAAATGCTTTACAAATATAAGGTGGCTAACAACATGGCCTGACTTCTGAATTATCATCATACGAAATATTCCGTCATCAAAAATGCTCTCCGGTTTTTCGAAGAGCATTTTTCTGCTATTTATTTTCCTGCAGTGCTGTCAGATATCCAAGCAGGCGATCCTTCTGTCTGTTCTGAAGG
This sequence comes from uncultured Marvinbryantia sp., assembly GCA_934394985.1. Lineage (GTDB taxonomy): Bacteria > Bacillota > Clostridia > Lachnospirales > Lachnospiraceae > Marvinbryantia. The sequence goes on along the minus strand of CAKRRF010000023.1, from coordinate 13,659 downwards.
CTTCTAAATCCCTCCAGCAAAAAAGTCTCGTCTTTATCCATTGTCAGAAGATAATCCAGTTTATTTCCACCCTCTATTTCATTTTCAGATAACAATTCATATGGGGTTGTATGTAATACTTCACAAATCTTCAAGATCCGATCTGAAGATGGATTCGTTTTTTTCCTTTTCCAGTCACTGATTGTGCTCTGCGATATCCCGGTCAGTTCTGAAAATTCCTTCTGTGTAAGTTCGTTTTTTTCAATTAAATAAAATATCTTTTCGCTGATTAACAATATGCTCCCCCTGTTTTACTCTGATTCTGCCACACATTTCAAAAGTGCTTTTTCACCGGTGCCGGAAAACAGTTCGCAAAACTCCTGACTAAATGCAATCAGGTCGTACGAAGCCCCACTTTCCAGCCAGTCAAGAATGATACCCATAAAGGTACATTTATAATATCGTACCAGAATTTCCGTTTTGCTTTCCGTCAGTAAAAGATCCCCTGTTCTGTTTTCTACATACGAACAGATAATATGATACCCCATTTTATTCAGATATTCTAAAAAATACTCCTTTTTTGCAGACCGATAAAGATGTAACAGTGCTTTTTTTCTTTTGGTACATTCTTCTGCCATATAAATAATACAATGTGTCAGTGAATCAAAGGTTCTTCGATTTTTAATCACTTCGTCTGTCCATCTTTCTACAGACCATTCTGCAAGGGAAGGAATATCCTGAAAATGGTAATAAAATGTGTTTCTGTTGACATGGCATCGGTCCACAATATCTTGTACGGTAATTTTACTATATGTCTTTTCTTCCAGAAGTTCCCAGAAAGTATCAACAATCGCAAGTTTTGTTCTGTTCATCTTCACCTCTCCTGTTCATCCTACCGTTCTCTCATACAAAAGCAAAGATTGCATTTCCTTTTATTATAACGAAAATCAGACCAAGAAGCCACCCCTATTTCTTTATTCATGTTGTTTGTGTTCTTTATTTTGTTTCTCTGCAAATTCAAGTCGAGCATCAAGACATCCGTATTAAAAAACCCTGACAGCCTGCCAATTTTCAGACCATCAGGGTTTCTCTTTCTCTCTTTACTCGAATTCTACTGTTCCGGTTGGTTTTGGTGTAAAATCATAAAGTACTCGATTGATTCCGGCAACTTCATGTGTAATACGATCTGTAATATGAACCATTAATTCATGTGGAATCTCTGCAACCGTAGCTGTCATAACATCCGTAGTACATACGGCACGAACGATACAGCACCATTCAAAAGCACGCTTTCCATCTTTGATTCCGGTAGATCTGAAGTCTGGAACAACAGTGAAATACTGCCAGATTTTTCCTTCCAGACCGTTCTTTTCAAATTCTTCACGAAGGATCGCGTCAGACTCACGCACTGCTTCCAGACGATCACGTGTAATAGCTCCTGGACAACGAACACCAAGTCCCGGTCCCGGGAACGGCTGACGATAAACCATGCCGTGTGGCAGACCAAGCTCGTCACCAACAACACGAACCTCATCCTTGAAAAGAATTCTAACCGGCTCTACGAGTTCAAAAGCCATATCTTCAGGAAGTCCGCCTGCATTATGATGCGCCTTTATTCCTTCTTCGGACTCAAGAATGTCTGGCCAGATAGTACCCTGTGCCAGGAACTCAATTCCTTCCAGCTTTCTTGCTTCTTCTGCAAATACTTCGATGAATTCTCCGCCAATGATCTTTCTTTTTTCCTCAGGATCTTCGACTCCTGCCAGTTTATCAAGGAAACGATCTGTGGCATCCACATAAACAAGATTGGCATTCATCTGGTTACGGAATACTTCCACTACCTGCTCTGGTTCACCCTTACGCAGCAGACCATGATTAACATGGACACATACTAACTGCTGACCAATTGCCTTAATTAAGAGTGCTGCAACAACAGATGAATCCACGCCTCCTGAGAGTGCAAGAAGAACTTTCTTATCTCCAACCTGTTCTTTAATCAATGCAACCTGTTCCTCAATAAAAGTCCGTGCCAGTTCTGGTGTTGTAATTCGTTCCATATCAGCCGGACGTCTGATTTCAGCAATGTTCATTTAAAACTCCTCCTTATTCTTTTCAGTCATTTCTCTCACGACAAATTAACTCTATCATGAAATACAAAAAAAATAAAGACTATTATAAATCATCTACCACTTTATTATCTGTAGGATATGAGGTTCCTTCCTTCATAACGAAATTACACTCAAAGAGTGCTTCCGGATCGGTAAGAAGATCTCTGCTCCATCCGGAAATGTCTGCATATTTTCCTGGTTCAATGGTTCCTGTAATATCGTCAATACCAAGAATTTCTGCATTCACGGCGGTTGCCGCTTTCAGTGTACGGAATGGATCCATACCACTTCTGAGCCAGCTTCTGTATTCCCAGCAACTTTCATATGGCTGATGAACTGCAACCAGATCTGATCCAAATCCAAGACGGATCTTACTGTTTTTGATAATCTCTCTGCTGTTTCTCAGAATCGGAGCATATTTACGCAATTTTCGCTGAGCATCCTCTGTATTCTGTGCGATAAATTCTTCATTTTCTTCAATCATATCCTGAAATGGCGCAAATGTAGGGACAAGATATGTATTGTTCTTTTCAAACATCTCCGCTGTTTCCTCATCCATCAATGCTCCATGCTCCATTCCGTCAATACCAAATCCGATCAGTTTCTGCATCATATGGCATGGATATACATGTGAAGTAACCGGGCGTCCCAGTTCATGTGCTGTCTTGATGATCATTTCCAGTTCATCATCTGATAAATAGCAGATTTCCGGTCCTCCATCAGGACTTAAAAAGCTTCCGGAAATGAAGACCTTGATGAAATCTCCACCATATTTCACTTCCCTGCGAACCTGATCTCTGAAAAAGTCCGGACCACTTCCAATAAAGGAGAGCTGCAAATGATCAGATACAATCGGATTCGTACATGCATACATACTCATATCTCCCGGCATACCTGTTCCACCGAGCATATGACATCCCACCTTCATTCTTGCACCTGGGAATAATCCCCTGTCGATCACATTCTTAACATCAACAATTCCAAAATCCGATGGTCCCATGCCATTTACACGAATGGATGTAAAGCCTCTCTCCAGACAACGCTGTGCGGTATGTAAAAAAGAAAGTGTCGCATAAGAATCTGACTGGAAAAGAAGTGTATCCATTTCCTGCCATTTCATCAGATTGCCATGGACGTGGGCATCAATCAGTCCAGGTGTGACAGTCAGATGGCTTAAATCAATCATTTCCGTGTACTCATCTCTTGGAAGATTCCTTCCGACAGCCTTGATTTTGGTATCCTCAACAAGGATCTCCATTTGTTCCTGCAGTTCATCTTTGATACCATCAAATAATTTGCCACAGATAATTAGTTTCTTTTTCATAGTGTATTACCCCCACCCTTTTCTTTCATTCTAACAGATTTTTATAAATTTTCAACAAAAGTTGTTCGTATATTTTTCTTTTTTTGAACAATTTATAAAATTTTAATACTATCTTTTCAAGAATGAAAACAGTCCTTTCTTCTCATATGACTCCACTCGGATATCTTCCGCCGTGTAACCAGATGCATTCATAGCTGCACGCAAAGCCCCTTCGTCCAGTGGCTCTTTCGAAAGAATCACCGTTTCTCCTCTGGAATGTGAGGATGATACTTTTTCTACAGAAAATGCCCCACGAATCATGTCATTGATGTGCGCCTCACACATGGAACAAGCCATGCCATTTACTTTTATTGTTGTTTGTACCATTATCAATTATCCTTTCCTGTCTTTTCTATTTTCCAGCTCACTGCCTGTTCGCTGGCATCAGCGAATCTCTTATTCTTCTTTTCTTTCATACAATACACTATGATTATGCCTTGGTGACTTTGATTAGTTAGCGCTAACCTTCGTATAAACATACAGGCAGCCTGCCGACACTGGCTGCCTGTATGAATTGCTTTTACATGATCTATGCTTTTCTATTCGTGCATATTCAGTATATCACTTTTAGCCGATTTATCAATCTTGTTTTTCTTTTTTTTCTGAAGTACATTCACAAAAATTGGTAAACTGCACAAAAAAAGCAGTATAGTATTGTGAAATATATCCGAAACGCTTCTTGATTTTTTATAAAAAAAGTAGTAAAACATTAGATAATTAATAAAGAGAAATGCATGGAACAGGACAAGTCACAGAAGATAAACGGAGTACAGAGAGCCGCAGGCAGGTGAGATGCGGCAGAAGTTTTTTTGTGGTATCACCTGGGAGCATCCCACTGAATAGGAATCATTTCAGTAAGCTGGGACGTCATCTTCACGTTACAGAAGAAGCTGTTTAGAAAGACTGCATTAAGTGATTGTATTTAGCAATAAGTACGATAATACAAAGTGGTACCACGGAAATTCCGCCTTTGTTATCCAATGGATAACAAAGGCGTTTTTAATATATTACATTTTATAATTCAAAGAAAGATGAGGAGAAAGATTATGAGTGGAATTATGATGATGGTGATTGCTATTGTAGTTCTGGGTGGCGCATATCTTCTGTATGGCCGCTATCTGCAGAACAAATGGGGAATTGATCCAAAAGCAAAGACCCCAGCCTATGAAATGGAAGACGGCGTGGATTATGTACCTGCCGACACCAATGTAGTATTTGGACATCAGTTTGCATCTATCGCAGGTGCCGGTCCGATCAACGGACCTATTCAGGCAGCAGTTTTTGGCTGGCTTCCAGTTTTATTATGGATTCTGATCGGTGGTGTATTCTTTGGTGCTGTTCAGGATTTTGCTTCTATGTATGCATCCGTAAAGAATAAAGGTCGTACAATCGGATATATTATCGAAGCATATATTGGAAAATTAGGAAAAAAATTGTTCCTTTTATTCTGCTGGTTGTTCTGTATTCTGGTCGTTGCAGCATTTGCAGACGTAGTAGCAGGCACATTTAATGGTTTTTCCACAAGCGAAGCCGGCGAAATTACAAAGATCACAGCAAACGGAGCTGTTGCCACTACTTCTATGTTATTCATAATAGAAGCTGTTGGGCTTGGATTCTTTCTGAAATATACCAAATTCAATAAATGGATCAATACCGCTTTTGCAATTGTATTGCTGGTAGCAGCAATTGCACTGGGACTTAAATTCCCGATCTATATTAGTCTCGGAACTTGGCATCTTATTATATTTGCCTATATTCTGGTAGCCAGTGTTACACCTGTATGGGCATTACTTCAGCCACGTGATTATCTGAACAGCTATCTGCTGATTTTTATGATCGTCGGTGCAGTGATTGGTGTATTTGTAGCTAACCCATCCTGTAATCTGAAAGCTTTTACAAGTTTTCAAGTGAATGGACAGTATATGTTCCCAATTTTATTTGTAACCATTGCCTGTGGTGCTGTTTCAGGCTTCCATTCTCTGGTATCCTCTGGTACTGCATCTAAGCAGATAAAAAATGAAAAGAATATGCTTCCTGTTTCATTTGGTGCAATGCTGATGGAAAGTATGCTTGCCATTATCGCACTGATTGCAGTAGCTTCTTTTGCGGATGGCGAAGCAGCTGCACAGGGTCTGACAACCCAGCCACAGATTTTCGCAGGTGCGATTGCAAATTTCCTTTCTGTAATCGGTTTGTCTCATTCACTGGTATTTACATTGATCAACCTTGCTGTATCTGCATTTGCGCTGACATCTCTTGACTCTGTAGCCAGAGTAGGACGACTCTCTTTCCAGGAGTTTTTCCTTGATTCTGATACCGATGAAGAACATATGACCCCATTCTTAAAAGTGGTAACGAATAAATATTTTGCAACAATTATCACACTTGTACTGGCATATTTGCTCACAAAAGTAGGTTATGCAGAAATCTGGCCATTGTTCGGTTCTGCCAACCAGTTGTTATCTGTACTTGCGCTTGTGGCCTGTGCAGTATTTTTAAAGAAAACAAAACGTCAGGGCTGCATGCTCTGGATTCCAATGATCTTCATGATGGCTGTTACCTTTACCGCACTTGGCATGACCATTGTTAAGCTTTCCAAGGCATTTGTAACAACCGGTCTGGATCTTGGTAATTCTTTACAGCTGATATTTGCAGCACTGCTGTTGATACTGGGTGTGTTGGTAGCAATCCAGGGGATCAAGAAACTTTTGGAAAAGCCAGAAACTAAGTAACTTACCATTTTTCAATTTATCCAAAAGGCAGGTAATCAACTACTACCTGCCTTTTTTACTTCTTATTTTCCACTTCCTCTTATCTCTTTTATACAGACTTTTTAAGCCACATACATATGTCAAAAGAATTTTTCCATCACTGCATTTTTTATAATGTTTACCGTTCCTTCTACACCGAACATCTCAGAGTTGATCATCAAATGTTTTTCTTCTCGAGCTCCCCTGTTCTGCCCTGTATAGTGCTTATAATAATTTAGTAGTTGTTTTACGTATTTAGGTCTGGCAGTTATGTCAGAGACTTGGTACAATATATACATGAAAAAGAAAAAACTTACTTTTCTGGCTTTTATAATCATTGCCATCGCATTATTACTTGAGGCCGGAATTTTAAAATCTGTAAATGACAATAATACATATCAGATGTCAAACGTACTTCTTGACCGTGTAGTCACTGTGCTCAATAAAAATGATGAGAATGAAAACGGACTCATTGAATCGCTAAAGGACGATTATATAGTAAGAGCAAAAGCTGCATCATATATCATAGATGCAAAGCCAACGGCAGAACATGATGTAGAAGAATTGCAGAAAATAGCAAAGTTGATCTCCGTGGATGAGATACATCTGATTGATAAAAACGGATATATCTATAGTGGGTCTATGCCAAAATACTATGGCTACAACTTCGACTCAGGAGAACAGATGTCCTATTTTAAGCCAATGCTTACTGACAAGGATCTTACCATGTGTCAGGATGTCACGCCTAATACCGCTGAAAAGAAAGAGATGATGTATGCCATCACCTGGAACGAAGCCGGTACAAGGATGATTCAGATAGGCATTGAACCAAAGCGCCTTCTGCAAGAGTTGAAGCAGAATGAAATCTCTAATGTCGTAAGCGACATGCCTCTTTATAAAGGAATCGAAATTTTTGTAGCCGATGCTAAGACAAAAATAATAAAAGGAGCTACAAACCGCATCTGGGTCGGAAAAGTACTTGATGATTCTGGCATCGCAACGGATAAAATAAATGACGGCAAAACAGTCAGTTTCCACACAAAGGTTAATGGAAAGCTTTGCCGATGTTTCCTGTGTCATGATGATACCTATATGATTGCTATAGCTGTGGAAAATTCATTTTATCTAAAGAACAGTATATTTGCCATACTCATAGTTGGTATATATCTTGTACTTGCATCCTGTTGTATGGTATATATGCTCTCACGGGTTCTGAAAGAAAAATATGAAAAAGAAAAACTACTCTATACATCGAACACCGATGAACTTACAAAATGTTTTAACAGGCACGCTTATGAAACAGCAATACACGGTCTTGATCTTCATAAAGAATGGATCTACATTTCCATGGATATCAACGGTCTAAAATGCGTAAATGATTCTCTTGGGCATGCTGCCGGAGATGAACTTATATGCGCAGCAGCTGATTGTATGAAAGAATGTTTTCAGAATTATGGAAATGTCTACCGAATCGGTGGAGATGAGTTTGTTATCATTATGACTGAGAAAACGGAGGAACTTCAAAAGATTATCACAGACTTTGAGCAAAAATCTGCCCTATGGCACGGTGAACTGGTAGATTCTATCAGTGTTTCATACGGATACGTTTTTAGCTCAGAGAAAGCATGGAATGGGATTTATGATATTGCAAAAGCTGCAGATGCGAGAATGTACAAAAGTAAATCCTGCTATTACCGCGAAAGCGGTCTGGACAGGAGAAGATAACTGCCCCAGCCAGACACCAATCCTAATGAAGTGCTTTGGTGGGGCAGACTTTTGTGCATTCGTAACAAAGAATGCACTCTGTCCCGTTTTTTCGTTTGCGGGATTCTTTGTTGACTTCCACATTCATGGGACAAACCCGCAGGCATTTTCCACAATGGACGCATTTGTTTTCATCACAATGGACACGCAAAAGCGAAAAGTAGCTCATTGGCTTGAGAAATACCGTAACCGGACACAGATACTTGCAGAATGCACGGTTATCTTTGAATATAATGGCCAACACAATACCCGCAATGTAGTAAAGCGCGTTTCCTGCAAGGAACATCCAGAACATGATTTTCTCCAGATTTGTGATTTTCATCAAAAAAAGGCTGGAAACCATTATCAGTGATAAAGCAAACATCGCATAACGCAGAGCGCCTAACTTTTCCTTTCGCGGTTTTTTCGGCTTCCTGTAAGGCAGAAAATCCAGCACCATAGCTGTCCAACAGGCATAGCCGCACCATCCCCGGCCAAAAAGCAAAGGCCCGAAAATCTTTGCCACCGCATAATGTATTGTTGCCGCCTCAAAAACTCCCAGGAACAAATAGTACCAAAAGCCTTCCATTTGCATATTCTCACAGGAAATTATACCGAGGTACAACAACATATAACTTCCCACCGCCAGTTGCACGAAATGTCGGGCATAACGTTTTCCAGCAGTAAAAAGTGCGGTTCCCAATGCAAGGCAGCCTCCGATATAACTAAAATTCAAAAGATAAAACAGGTTATCTTTAATGATCCACAATGTGAATGCCACTGTCTCAAACAGCAAGAATAACAGAAGCGATGGCATGTATTTGCGAAGCACATTATTCCTCATCATTCCCCCTATGCTCCTCTGATTTCTTATTTTTTCTCAGTGCATCGATTGCAGGACCGACGCTCACACCCATCATAACTCCCAGACACATGCCAATGCCAAGATCACCTATGAAAAGTCCAATGGCTGTGCCGAAGCATAGCCCGATAGCAATCCAACTTCCGCTATTGTCTGGGATTGGTTCTTTTTTTGATGTTTTGTTCTGAACGATTTTATCTTTATTCATAGACTCCTCCAAATATATACACCCAAAAGTATAAACGGGCATTGTAAAATACACAACCTGCATTCTGTAAATTATCTGTCAAAAATGACTGTCCAGTTATTGGATTGATGTGCATAAAAACACCTCCATAATATAAAACATCAGTCAATCTTTGTCATAAGGTATCCATATATATAAGAAGTATTACCAGCACTTTCTTCTTCAGATGTAAGGAATCTTGTCAGATTATCCCAATCATTACAACCATCTTTTGTAGGAACAAAAATTTTTCCTGTGCTCAAGCGATAATGCTGCTCTTCCACACTTCCGTCCGTATACGTAACAGCAATAGTAATGGTTGCGCCATTGACCTGATCAACATCTTCATAGTAAGATAGCTTGTCGTCGCTACTTTTGCTCCATAATTCTTCTGGAACTGATATGCCAAATGCCATATTGTTGTTGTACGCACCCTCATAAGAATTACCTTCCATAACGATGTGGTCGAAATGATAAGGAGTCTCTTCTGTTAAATTTTCTTCATCAAAGTCATCATCTACATCAAGAATCATCACATATTTTTCGTTAGCTGATAGATCGTCGTTTTGAGCTTTAGCAAAATCGTCATCTCCTTCATAGACAGGTGTTACTGAATACATGTTACACTTGTCTGTAGATATTCTTACCTTCTCTATATTTTCACCAGATATTACGAATCTCTGATCCAGGAATAATGCGTTTCCATAACCAGCCATAACCGGACTAAGTCCCATTACATCCCCCGATGCAACTTCCTCAGGCAATTCTGCTGCATATGCTGTTATAGCAAAAAAATTATTATTTGCCACACTCTGTATATCATTTACGCTTGCCGTCCCATCATCTCTGCTTCTGGTATTCCCTCTCGAATAGCCTCCAGTTACTACCAACGATAATGCTGCACAAGCCACAAGACCACCTGCAATCATCTTTTTCATATTCATTTTTTTTATCCTAACCTTTCTCCGAATTTGGATTTCAGAATCATCAATTTCTGGCGCAAGGGCCTGCTTTAAGATTTGATCAAGTCTTTCATCTGTCATATCCTAATGCCTCCAATTCTCTTTTTAACAACCGCTTTGCTTTATTCATACGACTCTTTATCGTTCCCACTGGTACATGTAAAATCTGAGCAATTTCCGAAACTGACCTATCTGCCGAATAATATAAATAAATAGGCATTCTATATTTTTCAGGTAATTTCGCAACTACCTGTTGTACAAAATTCCTTTCATCATCCTGAATATAAGTATCTTCCGGTGACATGACTGTTATATTAGCAGTAGCTAAATTGCCTTCTGTCTCCATGCGATCATAACTTTCCATAGGAATCAATCTATTTCTGTTCGCATATTTTTTCTTTTTATTTTTCCAAAGCATAATTGATATGGATAAGGCATAGCTTCTCACGTTCTGTTGGCCATCCAAACTATGTCGTTTCCCCAACAGCTTGAGCATGGTATCCTGGTACAACTCATCTCCTGATTCTTTATCCCCACATGTAATCCTACAAAATCTGAGGATTTCCTTACCGTTGTCCTGGACAAATTGCTCGAATTCATTCTTATTCATTACAAGTTATCCTTTTTCCTTTCTCCCATCTAGTCGACTATAAGGTTTTTAGCCCTTACACTTATATATTGTCGTAATTTTTCAAAAGGTTCATTTTTTACTTTAGAGAATAGCAAATTTTTTCAACAAAATAAAGCTCCGAACCTACTATGTAGATTCAGAACCTTAGGTGTATTCAGGTTATTCATTTTTACAAAAAACAGTCTGCCTTGACAAAAATCACTTCTATAATAGTCTTTGCTGCATATTCTTCGTTATCTTCAGCAATATAATCCCGGATGTTTTTCAAATCCTTTGCAACAATCGGATTAATCCGCAATTTTAACATCTTATTCCCCCACAAGTGCTTTCAGTTCATCCAGATCCAGCCAACCCTCACCATCTTTCACTGCTTCTTCGACTTCCTGCAGCTTAAGCAGAAGCTTTTTCTCTGCACGGTCATGCTCGTAATCTTCAATATCCATAACTACAAAACGTCCTCTGCCATTCTTTGTCAGGTATACTGGTTCTCCTTTATGACAATTTTTCAAAACTTCATTATAATTTCTCAAATCAGACACTGGTAAAATATTTGCCATATTTTTCAGCTCCTTTCCTTGATAAAGCAATCATTCGCTTTCACTTCTCGCTCATGAACACAGCCTACTGTGCGTTTCATACTCATATTGTTTGGTCAAATGACCAATTTCTGATCTTCTTGAATGTGTCACCTTTGCTCTACAAACTTGCTTTTTCATGATGATCCAGACCATATCGCTCCAGATCTACTTTCCCATCTACAACTTCAACGCCTTCTGCTTCCAGAAGTTTTTTCTGTACATTTTCACCACCAAAAGCAAATGCCTCGGCTAGTTCTCCTTTGGAATTTACAACGCGGTAGCACGGGATATTATCCGGATCCGGATTCTTATGGAGTGCATTGCCTACTGCTCTCGACATTAGCGGATTTCCTGCCATTTTTGCAACCGTTCCATAGGTTGCGACACGTCCTTTGGGAATCTCTTTCACGGCCTCATATATTTTCTTTGTAGGGCTATATGTTACGAGATCATAGCTTTCGGATATCATTCGCCGGATCTCCTGCTCTGGAAGCGTCCCATCCAAAATGATCGTGTTCCAATGTTCTTTATTCTGGTGATAGCCGGCCGTTACCGCTTCGTAGGTACTCCGCCAGAAATCGCGCCACTGGGGATCGACTTTCACATTCAGATTCACATATCCGTTACGGTCGTAGATCCACAAAAATATTTTTTTATTTTCCTTTGCTCTTACCACTTGCCAGTTCTGGTCACGGAAAGGCCGCTCCTCGTACACGTTGTCAAATGATAGGCCAAACTTTAATGCTTCTTCTCTTGTAATCATAATTCACTCCCACATTTCGGACAAAATTCAAACTCCAAAATAACTCCATTCTACTCTTTGTTATTTTGTTGTTCTTCTCTTGCGTAAAGAATGTCCAACGCTTGGAATATTACATTACTCATAGTCTGATAATGTCGCTCTGCATAAGATACTAGCTTTTCTTTTTGCTCTGGTGACATCCTGATTCTCAGACTAGAATCTTTGCCGTCTAATGATGGTTTTCTAGGCATCTTTCTCTCCTCCTTACATTGCATAGTTTAACACGAATTGATACAAGTGTTAATCTCGTTTTGTTAATATCAACCAGCTTCCTTTTTGACTACTTCCCTGCCTCGTCAAATATTTCTTTTCCTTCAATTTGGTTATATAATACTTCACACTAGCAAGATTCCAATCTAATGCATTAGCCATTTCTTTCTGAGTAATGGAAGGTTGCATACGTACAAGATTCAGAATTTCAATTTCTTTCTCACTCAGTACATTTTCCTCTTCCGCTCGGTCTAATCTCTCAAAATCTTGGTTAGCTTGGTTAGCTTGGTCAGTTATTGGATTAACTCGAAACAGCTCTACCCGAAACATATTATCGAATTCCTGGAATCTCGGTTTCGGAAGTCCATACTCTTCTGCTGTATTCAGGATTCTTTTAATTCCACTTCCCCATGCTTCTACGAGTCCCATCTGACTGAATATATTGGCAATTCCTTTGTTTCGGATCTTAGAATGACCATTCATGACTTCCTCATAAGTCAATCCGTTATATAAGCCACCCGGAGAAGTCACCTCCAGTCTGTCATCATAAACTGCGACCTGAATACAGGATTCGTCCAACAGGTTACGGTGACAATGAGCGTTAATGATCATTTCCCTGATTGCTTCCGGTGGTAGCTCATACTTCTCTTTTCGCACCAATCCACCAATCGTTGCTCCAAGCCGAATATTTCTCAATACAAAATCTACTGCTTCTTCGATTTGTGTATAGATTGGTCCTGTAAATTCTCTCTTATCCAGAAACACTGCACGATCTGTTCCCTTGAATACCGCACATTGTGTTTTGGAGAATGAAAAATAATCTGATGTGTTTTATCATCTACTCCAACAATCAGCTTGCCGCCCTGTGTGTTAGCAAAAGCTACGATCGTCTTCATATACTTTTCACTTTTATCAGGTAAGAATACCTTGTACTCAATATTTTTCGATTCCCCGGAAAACATAGTATCTTCTACCATTCTTTCACTCCTAATCTATGCTCATACCACTGGTGCGAATAATTCTATCTCCAGAGTAAACATCTCTGGATCAATAATACTATTATACGTTCTATCCTTCTTTTCTAGCAAGTAAGAAATAAGCAATATGAGAATAACATAACACAAAAGGATGTGCTGCGGTAACTTTTCCATTACCTTGGCACATCCTTTCGTATTATTTATTACTTTTTGCTATTCTTCTTAATGACAGCTGTGGCTTCCACATCCGTGCTCGCCACATGTATGTCCTTCCCCGTGGTTATGTTCGTGATGAGAACATTTCACATCCGGATTATACTTAAGTGTTTCATTGATAAAAGCTTCTACTGCTTCATCCGCATCTCCGGAAACTCCTCCGAAAAGCTTAATGCCTGCTGCCGCTAACGCTGTCTGTGCACCGCCTCCGATTCCGCCACAGATCAGAACATCTGCATTTAATGCATTAAG
>CAKRRF010000022.1 GCA_934394985.1 uncultured Marvinbryantia sp. | reverse complement strand
TTGAAAAAGGGTGACAAAATCGGATTTATTGAAGCAGGTATACTGGCCAGTATGGGAGTCATAAAAGTGAAGGTTTACCGTCGGGTAAAGGCAGCTGTTTTGACTACCGGAGATGAAGTGATGGCACCCGGAAAAAGATTGATTCCAGGGAAGATTTATGATTGTAATCAGGGACTTCTGGCGGCTCGCATGGAAGAATTTGGTGCAGAACTGGTGGAAGTGGCAGCCATAGAGGATCGCCCACAGGCTATGACAGCAGCGCTTGAGAGAATTGCACCATCGGTGGATCTGATCGTTACCACGGGTGCAGTATCCGTAGGAAAGAAAGATATTATGCATGAAGCACTGGAAATGGCCGGAGCAAAACGTATTTTCTGGCATATTCAGATGAAACCTGGCATGCCGACATTATTTTCCATGTATCAGGATACACCGGTGATCAGCCTGTCCGGAAACCCGTTTGGTGTAGCCGTCAGTATTGATTTGCTGCTTCGCCCGGTATTGCATAAAATGACACAGGATGAGGCATTGAAAACGGTACGAAAAAAATGTCTGCTAAAGAATGAATTCAGCAAAACAATACGTGGACGCAGGTATGTCCGTGCTATGACAGACGGAGAAACGGTAACAATTCCAACAGGTCTTCATTCCAATGGAGTGCTGTCGAGTATGGCAGGCTGTAACTGCCTGATTGAAATGCAGGAAGGACAAACCGGTACCAGAGCAGGCGAGATGGCAGAAGTGATTTTGTTATGAGACAGAAAAAACAACGGATTCTGGCAGTCAGCGGAGTGAAAAATTCCGGAAAAACAACATTGATTACGAAGCTTTTGACAGAATTGAAAAAAAGAGGGTTGGAAGTGGCGGTTATTAAGCATGACGGTCATGATTTCCAGGCAGACGTTCCGGATACTGACAGCTGGAAATATGCTCAGGCCGGGGCTTGTGGTACCTGTGTATTTTCCGAACAGAAACATATGGTGATTAAATATATGCCGGCATTATCAACAGAAAAACTGATACAGACATTTCCGGAAGCGGATGTAATATTGCTGGAGGGATTTAAGTATTCAGAATATCCGAAGATCGAGGTGATTCGAAGAAGAAATTCTTCGAATTCAGTATGTGATCCGTCGTATTTGTGGGGGGTTGTGACAGATTACAGACCGGAAGAATTGGGAGAGATGTTATCTGGCATCCCATTTTTTGGCTTGGAAGAAACAGGCAGACTGACGGATTATATTATGGAGAAATGGAGTAAATAAAATATGAATGTAGGAGCAGTGATTGTGGCTGCGCAGGATCTGACCCAGGATAAAATGGGGAATGAAGAACTGGAGACCTTTCTTCCTATGCTGCCTTTAGAGGGAACGACGGTAATCAAAAGAGAAATTTATATTCTCCGAAAGGCAGAAATATCACCGATTATTGTAGTTGGAGGCTATCAGGCAGCAGTGCTGAAAAACCATATCTGCCACAACGGCGTGATTTTTGTAGAAGACCAGGAGTATGACTGCCATGATTGGATGGCATCAGCGCAAGTGGGAATAAAGACAGCCAGGGAACAACTTTGTGACAGCGTGATTGTAATTCCGGTGGAATGTCCTGCATTTAGATTAGAAACCATAGAGCGGCTGCGGGAATGCGGCGAGAATACGATTTTATCTTATGATCACACTCCGGGAAAAATACGGTTACAGATGTGTCAGGCGTCGGAGAAAGAATGCTTGCTAGATGTGAACGACGATGGAATTCTGTATGATATTACGAAGGATGCTCAGCTGGAAAAGGCGAGAACTTATGTTCGCCAGATACGTGATGCCAGAGCTTTGAGTTTGAAAACAAAACTTGTATTGTCTAAAACAGAGGACTTTTTCGGACCGGGATTGTTTCATTTGCTTCAATTTATCGATGAGACGGGATCTATACAGGCGGCAGCAAAGCAGATGGGAATGTCTTATTCCAAATGTTGGAAACTGCTGAACCGGGCGGAAGAGCAGATGGGATTTCCGTTTCTGAATCGTTACAATGGAGGTCGTCATGGCGGTAATTCTACGATCACTGAAGAAGGCAGGGAATTTATGAACCGCTATCAGGCCATGTTGGAAGATATCAGGCGTATCAGTCAGAATTTTTTTGATGTATATTTCCAGGATTATCAGTAAATATTCATAAAAAATATGATCCCCATTGCGTAAAATATTGACAAGTTTGCCTAATGGGGATATAATTTTTTCAACGAGTGTTTTTTGAAAAAATAACGAAGGAGGTATTTATGATGAATACTTGGAAAAAAGCTGGAGCATTATTTTTCACAGGAGTATTTGCTTCTGGAATGTGTATGGGAGTGTCGGCAGAAGAACAGACGGATGTGGTGGTATTTGCAGCAGCATCCATGACAGAAACACTGACAGAGATTCAGGAAATGTATAAAGAGGTGGAGCCAAATGTAAATCTGGTATTTACATTTGATTCTTCAGGAACCTTAAAGACTCAGATTGAAGAAGGCGCAGATTGTGACCTGTTTATCTCAGCGGCACAGAAGCAGATGAATCAGCTGGATATTACAGCAGATCCTTCTGTGAATGAAGATGGGCTGGATTTTGTTGATGATGCTACCAGAATGAATTTACTGGAAAACAAAGTTGTATTGGCAGTACCGGAAGATAATCCGGCAGATATCCAGTCCTTTGAAGATCTGGGAACAGATAAGCTGAGTCTTCTCTGCCTTGGAAATGAAGACGTGCCGGTAGGAGCATATTCAGAAGAGATTCTGACAAATCTGGATATTCTGGATCAGCTGGAGGCAGACAAGAAAATTACCTATGGTTCTAATGTGAAGGAAGTAACGACACAGATCAGTGAAGGAAGCGTGGATGCAGGTATTATTTATGCAACAGATGCGTATTCTGCAGGACTTACCGTTGTGGATCAGGCAGACAGTGATCTTTGTAAACAGGTTATTTATCCTGCAGCAGTATTAAAGACAGCAGAACATCCTGATGAAGCAAAAGCATTTCTGGATTACCTGACCACAGACGAATGCGCTGAAGTGTTTGAAGGCGTTGGATTTACTATGGTTGAGGCAGAATAATGGACTGGTTTCCACTGTATAATTCATTACGCATTGCGGTGATTTCCAGTGTACTGGTATTTTTCTCCGGAATCTTTGCAGCATATTATATTGCAAAGCTGCATCCGGTAATCAAAGGCGTGCTGGATGTGATTCTTACCCTTCCAATGGTTTTGCCACCGACAGTAGTAGGATATTTTATCCTGCTGCTGTTGGGTTCTAAGAGACCATTTGGACTCTGGTTTTATCATACTTTTGGAACGAAACTGGTTATGAACTGGTATTCCGGCATTTTTGCTGCTACAGTGGTAGCCTTTCCACTGATGTATCGTACTGCGCGGGGGGCCTTTGAAAGTTTTGATGAGACTTACAGCTGGTCGGGACAGACACTGGGCTTGTCTAATAGTTATATTTTCTGGAAGATCCGTATGCCTGCCTGTCGTCAGGGAATTATGGCAGGGGCAGTACTGGCTTTTGCCAGAGCTTTGGGAGAATATGGAGCTACCAGCATGGTAGCAGGCTACACTCCCGGAAAGACGGCAACGATTTCTACTACCGTTTATCAGCTGTGGAGGACCAATGATGATATGCTGGCATTTAAATGGGTCATGGTAAACATCGCCATCTCAGCAGTGGTACTTCTGGCAGTAAATATGCTGGAAAAGAAAAATATGGCCGGTAAAAGAAGGACAGGATAAGGAGCGGACGAAATGGGACTTTATGTAAAGATAAAAAAAGATTTCGGAAGCTTTCTTCTGGATACGGAATTTGAGGCACAGGAAGAAGTCCTGGGGATTCTGGGAGAGTCCGGCTGTGGAAAGAGTATCACGCTTCGGTGCATCGCAGGAGTGCTGACGCCGGATGAAGGCAGAATAGAACTGGATGGGACCGTCTTTTTCGACAGTGAAAAAAAGATTAATTTGAAACCGCAAGAGCGGCATGTTGGACTGTTATTTCAAAACTATGCCCTGTTTCCGAATATGAATGTGGTGCAGAATCTCCGGACCGGACTGCGCAAGCAGAAGCTGAATAAGGAGCAGGAGCAAAAAGCTTTACATGATATCATGGAAAAATTTTACCTTCAGGGACTGGAGCATCACAGACCATCACAGTTGTCTGGCGGACAGCAGCAGAGAGTGGCTTTGGCGAGAATTTTACTGGCAAAACCCAGAATTTTGATGCTGGATGAGCCTTTTGCGGCACTGGATGAATTCCTGAGATGGAAGCTGGAACTGGAACTGGAAGATATTATAAAAGAGTTTGGCGGAACCACACTGTTTGTATCGCACAACAGGGATGAAATTTACAGGATCTGTGACCGGGTATGTGTTATGAACCGTGGACAGTCCAGCGAGGCTGTTCCGATAAAAGAACTGTTTGCCGCTCCGGTATCCAGAGAGGCGGCATATCTGTCGGGATGCAAGAATTTTTCAGATGCAGCGGTGACAGCAGCAGGCGAAGTCATGGCTCTGGACTGGGGAATTACGCTACAGTGTGATACCACAGGAAAAGAAGACACCAGCAGTGTAGGAGTGCGAAGTCACTTTATACATCCGGTACTTCCGGAAGCAGGTGGCACATCGAAAAACGTATTTCCATGTAAAGTGGAAAGAGTGATAGAGGACGTGTTTTCGTATATCCTGATCGTATCTACGAAAGAAGAAGCCAGGATTCGCGTAGATGTGGCGAAAGAGCAATGGCAGCAGTACCAAAAGCATATTTCGGGAAATGAGATGTGGATTGGGATAGATGAAAAAGATGTGATGTTATTAAAATAAAGGAAAGAATCACCGTATCAAGGTTGAGAAAATCTTTGATACGGTGATTTTGCGTGAAAAATAATAAGCTTTAAATATCCAGTTCCGGTGGTTCGTCCAGATGTTCAGAAACATATTTTCCATTTTTCTTCCTTTGTCTTACACATTCTGTAAGCAAATATTCGATCTGTCCGTTGACAGAGCGGAAGTCATCCTCTGCCCAGGCAGCAATGGCATCGTATAATTTGGCAGAGAGGCGCAGGGGAATCTGTTTCTTTTTGTTATCTTTTTCAGTCATTAGTACAAACTTCCTGAATTTACTACAGGCTGGGCATCGTGATTGCCGCAGAGAACCACGAGAAGATTGGATACCATGGCTGCCTTGCGTTCTTCATCCAGTTCTACCACACCTTTTTCATTTAGCTGTTCTAATGCCATTTCTACCATTCCCACAGCACCGTCTACGATCATTTTTCTTGCATCAATGATGGCAGAAGCCTGTTGTCTCTGGAGCATAACTGCAGCAATTTCCGGAGCATAGGCGAGATACGTGATGCGGGCTTCGATGATTTCAAGACCGGCATCGGAGACTTTTTCCTGAATTTCATTTCGGATTCGGGATGCAACAATATCACTGGAACCGCGAAGGCTGCCTTCATCTGCAATACCGTCGCCGGTAGTATCGACATCCGGTGCGGTGTCATAAGGATACAGACGCACGATGTTGCGCAGGGCACTGTCACATTGAAGGGATAGATATTCTTTGTAATTATCTACGTGAAAAACTGCCTTTGCTGTATCAACTACGCGCCAGGTAACTGCAATGCCGATTTCCACCGGATTGCCAAGACAGTCGTTGATCTTCTGACGGGAATTATTCAAAGTCATGATTTTCAGAGAAACCTTTTTGTTATCCAGTGACATCTGAGAAGAACCTGTCCCGTTTAAGAAGATACCGGAAAGCGATTTGGAAGAATTCGTATCTACGTCGCCACTCTGGCTCAAACGTGTTTTGGAGGCTGGATTTACGCTGACACAGAACGGATTCACAAAATAGAATCCAGGATCTTTTAAGGTGCCGATGTAATTACCAAAGAGGGTCAGAACCAGGGCTTCCTGAGGTTTTAAGATCTTTAGTCCCAGGAAAAAAATCCAGCCAAGAGACATCCAGGCAATACAAAGTACCATGCCGCTTACAGAAAGTACAGAAATATTGCCTTTGTCAAAAGCAATGCCGCATCCGACACATCCGCCGATAGAAGCTGCATAGAGCAGAACAGTCAGGAACAGTACCAGCATGCCATTCTTATTTGTTGATAAAATTTTTTCCGTCATAATGATTTCCCCCCATATTATTACAAAAATATTTGATATCAAAATGATATCACTTCAATATACGAATGTCAATCACGATTTGGAAGAAACATTATTTCGTAAATACTTTCATTCGATCACGTCTTGCTGCACAGATCAGGGTCAGGTGATATTTCTTTGCAAGTTCAATGGCCTCAGAAGTAGGAGAAGCCTTGCTGGAGAGAATCGGAATCCCTGCATGGATTGCCTTTAAAGTCATATCAGTAGGTATTCGACCGCTGGAATATACCATACATTGATGCAGGTCAATATTGTGCCGCAGAGCGTAGCCGATCACTTTATCCAAAGCATTGTGCCGTCCGATATCTTCGCAGGAAAAAAGAATGTGATCTTTTTGAGCGAGAATGCAGCTATGTGTGGCAAAGGTAATGCCATGGAGAGGAGAACCATCCGCAAAGGCATCCGCCATATGAAAGATCCATTCTGGTTTCCAGAAAATCGGTGTAAGTGACTGCGGCTCTTTGGATGTAACAAAGTAATCATTTAAAATATGATTGCCGGTACAGCAGGTAGGAGTTACTTCTACAAAGGCATCCGATGAGGATTGTGTGCTGCGTGCCGAATTTTTTAAATAGACTTTTGCACGTTTTCCATATTCACAGATATAGATATGATCTACATCTTCGGAAGACGTGATGATTTGTTCTGTCAGCAATCTTCCAAGAACCAGTTCAGTCAGATGCTGGGGCAGGCAAACAAGTTTCATGGTCAGATGATCATTTATATAGACATCCATCATATGTTCGTTCAATATTTCTTCTTGTTCTGTATGGGATTCTCCATTTCTTCCGATATATTGATACGTTTTTGTCTCTAACAGAGACAGATTTTGGTATTGTTCGTTAATATACATAATTTCTCCAATCGAAAAAACAATTCTTTTATTCATGTTTACTATGTGGTATGATAGACCTAGTATAACAGACATCTCTTTGTTTCGGAAGAGCGAATTGAGGGATGAAGGAGGAAATAAAAATGGGAAAGATTATGGCGGTAAATATCAGTGAGAAGAAAGGTACACAGAAAAAGAATGTACACAGTGCCAGACTGATTGAAGAATTTGGAATCGAGAAGGATGCCCATGCCGGCAAGTGGCATCGCCAGGTGAGTCTTCTTTCTTATGAAAAAATAGAAGAATTCAAGGCAAAGGGAGCACCGATCGAAGACGGAGCATTTGGAGAAAACCTGATTGTAAGCGGATACGATCTGAAGGCATTGCCGGTTGGTACCAGACTTCGCAGCGGAGAGGTATTATTAGAAGTGACACAGATCGGGAAAAAATGTCATAGTGGATGTGAGATTTATAAAATTATGGGTGACTGTATTATGCCAAGAGAAGGTATCTTTACCAGAGTACTTCATGGTGGCGTATTGACAGAAGGCGATGAAATTGTGATAGAGAAGGCAGCAGGTGAGGCAGATGGAGAATAAGCTGAATCATTTTGATCAGAAGGGCAACGCTGTTATGGTGGATGTGTCCGGAAAGATACCTACATCCAGAACAGCAGTAGCAAAAGGCAAGATTCGTGTCTGTCAGGCTGTGATGGATGCAGTGAAACAGGGAACTGTGAAAAAAGGAGATGTACTTGGAGTGGCAAGAGTAGCTGGCATTATGGCGGTAAAACAGACATCTCATCTGATTCCGATGTGTCATCCACTGATGATTCAGAAGTGTTCGGTAGATTTTGAACTGGATGAAGAAAATCTTGAAATTACGGCAATTTGTACAGCCAAAACGGAAGGTCAGACCGGTGTGGAGATGGAAGCACTTACCGGTGTGAATGTAGCGCTTTTGACAATTTATGACATGTGCAAGGCGATTGATAAGTCTATGGAGCTGACGGAAATTCATCTGGTAGAAAAAAGCGGAGGAAAAAGCGGGTTATATCGAAACCCGAAGGAATAGTATGAAAGATAGATTTGGAAGAGAGATTGACTATCTGCGGATATCCATTACAGATCGATGTAATCTCAGGTGCGTCTATTGCATGCCGGAAAATGGAGTTGTGCAGATCCCACATGAAGAAATCCTGACTTATGATGAGATTACCAGAATCAGCAGATGTATGACTGGTTTAGGTATACGTAAGATCAAGCTGACAGGGGGCGAACCGCTAATTAGAAAGAATTGTGCCACACTGGTTCGGATGTTAAAAGAGCTTCCCGGCATCGAAAAAGTGACATTAACGACCAATGGGGTATTACTAAAAGAACAGATTGCAGATCTGGCAGAAGCAGGTCTTGATGATATAAATATCAGCCTGGATACTTTAAATGCAGCAGAATTTGCAAAAGTAACCAGAAGAGAAAGTCTGGACCAAGTGTTGGAAGGAATTCAGTCGGCATTACAGTATCCGCAGATTGGATTGAAGATTAATTGTGTACCGGTAGTGGAAGATCGGGAAAATCTGGTATCGATAGCAGGACTTGCAAAGCAATATCCGATTCACGTTCGTTTCATTGAAATGATGCCGATTGGATATGGAAAGGATTTTCAGTTTCGGGGAGAAAGTGAGATATGTGAAATATTAGAGAAAACATATGGAACAATGACCCCAATAAAAGAACGATATGGGAATGGACCGTGTCATTATTATAAAATAGAAGGATTTCAGGGAAAAATAGGATTTATCAGTGCGATGACGCATAAGTTTTGCGATCAGTGTAATCGCGTACGCATGACAGCAGAGGGATTTTTAAAAGCCTGTCTGCAATATCAGACTGGAACGGATTTGAAGAATTTGATGCGTTCGGGATGCACAGATGATGAACTGGCAGAGGCAATACAGAAAGTAATATGGGAAAAACCGGTCAGTCATCATTTTACATCGGAAGAGATTGAGACAGATGAATGTAAATTAATGTCCCAGATAGGAGGATAAGGAATTATGAAAGCTGCGATTATCACATCCAGTGATTCTGGATATGCAGGAGAGAGAGAAGATAAAAGTGGCTCGGTAATCCAGGAAATTTTGGAAGCGAACGATTACGAAGTGGTGCATACCATTCTTTTGCCGGATGACAGAAAGATGCTGGCAGATGAGATGGCTCGTATAGCAGATGAGGGAATAGCAGAGCTGATTGTAACTACGGGTGGAACCGGATTTTCGCCGAGAGACTGTATGCCGGAGGCAACAAAGGATATTATAGAACGTGAAGTGCCGGGGATTCCGGAAGCAATGAGAGCATATAGTATGACGATTACACCAAGAGCTATGCTCAGTCGTGCAGCAGCAGGTATTCGAAAAGGAACACTGATCGTGAATCTGCCGGGAAGCCCGAAAGCAGTCAGAGAAAGCCTGGAATATATCATTCCGGCGCTGGAACATGGATTGCAGATCCTGACCGGGGAGGCAACGAACTGTGCCAGAAAATAATCGGAAAATGCAGACTGATAGATCCGAATTAGAAAACGGTCAGTTGGCAGAACCGCAATTGCCATCAGATTTTACGCTGGTAGTCCTGGCAGGTGGTGCCAGCAGCCGTATGGGAAGGGAGAAGTCAGATCTTCTTTTAGATGGACAGACATTTTTGGAGAGACAGATCGGAAAAGGATGTCAGCTGGGAGCAAAACAGATCTTAATTTCTGGATATCGCGGAACACAGTGTGAGGAAGAGATTGTGCCGGACCGGATTTCCGGGCAGGGTCCACTTGGCGGTCTGGAGAGCTGTTTTCGAAGGGCAAAAACGGAAAAATGCCTGGTGCTGGGGGTAGATACGCCGCTGGTACCTGTGGAAGAACTTCAAAATCTGTTGAAGTTCGCAATGGAAAAAGCTGACCAACCTGTGACTATGCTGTGTCATAATGGAAAAGAAGAATCGCTGATAGCGGTATATGATGCCAGGCTTTATAAAGAGATCACAGATTTTCTGGAATCAGGAAGATCATCGGTGTATCGTTTTTTAAATACAGTGGGATATTCCCTATACCATACCAGTGCACCGGAAAACTATTTTCAGAATATCAATGATCCGGAAATCTATAAGAAAGTCTGCACGGAATGCGAAATTGCTGATATTTTCACAAAGGAATCCGTTAAACTATAAATTTTTAAATACTGTAGGAATTTTTGTTTATCATACGGAATCCAATGAGGGATATTTTCAGAATATTAACGATTCTGATACATATTTAGAGACTGAAGAGTATCTTGTCAATTGTTAACAATTGACAAGATACTAAAATGATTATATAATAGCATTAATTCGTATGTAAAAGTTACGATTTAGGGATGATATGAGTAGCGATATAGGGACTTACAAAGAAATTCAGGCAAATTGTGGAGCATGCCAGAAAAAATCGGGCATGCTTTTTCTAACACCTGGGTTTCTTTAGGGTATTACTGCGCCCTGCTTCTCCCTCCCTGGATTGTGACAAAAAGCAAGAGAGGAAGAAGAAAGATGAGAAAGTATACGATTAGAAGAATTTTCATGGCAGTCGTTACCCTGCTCGTTGTTGCCTGTCTTACATTCATACTGATGAATGCGATACCAGGTAATCCGTGGCTGTCTGAAAAAGCGCCATCTCAGGCGACAATTGATGCATTAAATGCAAAGTACGGACTGGATCAGCCGGTTCCGGTACAGATGGTCAAGTATCTTGGCAATATCCTTCACGGAGATTTCGGTACTTCGATTAAGATGCAGAAGAACCGTGCAGTATTGTCCATTATTATGGAGATGTTCCCGGTATCTGCCAAGATTGGTAGTATCGCACTTTTATGGGCTGTCCTGGTAGGTGTACCACTGGGTTGTCTGGCCGCATTTAAGAGAGGCACCTGGATAGACAGTCTCCTTCGTATTGTATGTACATTGGGTATTTCCATGCCTGGTTTCGTAGTTGCTACGATTTTGCTGCATAGCTTATGCGGAGGCGGTTCTGGTGTAAAGGTATTTCCTGCCTTATTTGATGGAACAGCAAAGAGTTATGTTTTGCCATGTCTGGCACTGGGATTCTATCCGATGTGTTATCTTTCCAGACAGACCAGAACAGCTATGCTGGATTCTATTAATCAGGAATATATCAAGACTGCAAGAGCAAAGGGGCTGAAGAACAGCAAGATCATTTTCAAACATGCCCTTCGTAATGCACTGATCCCAGTTATTACCTATCTTGGTCCGCAGATTGCATTTACACTTTGCGGTGGTCTGGTAGTAGAAAGGGTATTCTCGATTCCTGGACTTGGAAGATATTTTATTCAGTCAATACAGAACCGTGATTATCCAGTGATTATGGGAACAACGATCTTCCTGGCTACGTTCATTATTATTATGAACCTGGTAGTCGATCTTTGTTATAAACTGGTGGATCCACGTATTAATCTGGCGAATGGAGGACACTAGAGATGGCAGAGAACAAGAGATACAAAAAGTTCGGTTCACTTCAGCCGAACGTAGATGAAATTATGAAGTGGAATGCGGAACTGCCGGAGAACGCATTTGAACCGGCTACTTCCGAAGAAAAAGAGAATTTTATTCAGGATCGTAAAAGTGTGTCTTACTGGAAAGATGCATGGAGACGACTTCGTAAAAATACAGTTGCCATGGTTGCACTGGCGATCATCATTATTCTGACCGTATTTGCATTTGTCGGACCGATGGTAGTTCCATATACTTATAAGCAGCAGATTCGTGGCTCTGAAGCATTGGGACTTTCTCATTATACGTATGAAGATATACAGGCTATTCATGCGTACATCGAAGAACATACCGGTACCGGTGTGCTTTCTCCGGATGAAGCGGTAGAACAGGCCAGAGCAGAAGCGGAAGCAAACGGTAAAAAGCTTTCCAGAATTGAAGAAGCAAAGATTCGCGCCCAGGCATCGGTGGATGCAGAAAACTCAGCAGAAACATCTGAAGAGACAATTACCGAAAGTCAGGCAGCAAAAGAACTTGGTTTAAAGAAAAAACCATTTGGCTATTCAGAAAAAGAACTGGAGCGTAAAGCATCCGGAGAAAAAGTATTTCCACATGTGTTCGGAACTGACGATCAGGGACGCGATATCATGGTACGAGTTATGGTAGGTACCCGTGTTTCCATTACCGTTGGTATCTGTGCAGCACTTTTGGTATTAATTATCGGTGCTATATACGGATCTATATCCGGATATTGCGGCGGAGCAGTGGATGCTGTTATGCAGCGTATCGTGGAAATGATTTATTCTATTCCGGAGATGCTGATTATCCTGCTTTTATCTGCCACATTGAAACCGGCACTGGAGCAGTTCCAGAACTCCGGTAACGGTATCTTACAGAAACTGGTTACGATCTTAGGACCGAACCTGATTTCCATGTTTATTGCATTCGGTCTGTTGTACTGGGTAACCATGAGCCGTATTATCCGTGGACAGATTCTGCAGTTAAAGCAGCAGGAATATGTGACAGCGGCCAGAGCACTTGGAGCAAAGGGAGGAAGAATTATCAGACGTCATTTGCTTCCAAACTGTATCGGTCAGATTGTTACGACTACATTCCTTCAGATTCCGTCTGCTATTTTCCTGGAGTCATTCCTTTCTTTCGTTGGTGTTGGTGTATCTGCACCGCTGACCAGTCTGGGCTCTATGTGTTCAGAAGCATTAAATGGTCTGAATACATTTCCATACAGACTGTTTATTCCGGCAGTTATCCTGAGTCTGATGATTCTTTCACTGAACCTGTTTGGTGACGGACTTCGTGATGCACTGGATCCGAGATTAAAGAAATAAGAAAGGAGACATTATGAGCGAAGATAATAAGAAACATAAATTATTAGAAGTAAATAATCTGCATGTCTCTTTCTTTACCCCGGCAGGAGAAGTAAAAGCTGTTAACGGTATCAGCTATGATGTAGATTATGATGAAGTAATGGGTATTGTAGGAGAGTCAGGATCAGGAAAGTCTGTAGAGGCATATTCCATTATCGGACTCTTACAGTCTCCTGGTAAAGTAATGGAAGGATCTATTACTCTGGAAGGAGAAGATATGCTGGCAAAGACACCTTCTGAGATGGTTGATTATCGAGGAAGCCAGGTTGCCATGATTTTTCAGAATCCAATGACATGTCTGAATCCGGTATATACGATCGGAAATCAGCTGACAGAAGCACTTCGTGCACATGATAAGAGTATTTCAAAAGAAGATGCAGACAAACGTGCTATGGAGATGCTGGAGCAGGTTGGTATTAATAATGTAGAAAAACGTATGAAACAGTATCCACATGAACTTTCAGGTGGTATGAGACAGCGTGTTATGATTGCTATGGGACTGATCTGTCATCCGAAACTGCTGATCGCAGATGAACCGACTACAGCATTGGATGTAACAATCCAGGCACAGATTCTGGAACTGATGAAAGAACTTCAGAAGAAGAATCATATGGGTATTATTTTCATTACCCATAATCTTGGAGTAGTGGCAGAAGTATGTGACAAGGTATCTGTTATGTATGCAGGTAAGATGGTAGAACAGGGACCGGTAGATGATATTTTCTACGAACCGGGTCATCCATATACCATGGGACTTCTTCGTTCCATGCCTCGTGTAGACGCAGAAAGCTATGAACGGCTGATTCCGATTGAGGGATCTCCGGTTGATATGTTGAACCCACCTGAGGGATGTCCGTTCGCTCCGCGTTGTGAACATGCTATGAAAGTTTGTCTCCAGAAGATGCCACCTTATGTGGAACTGGGAGACAATCACAGAGCAGCATGCTGGCTGAGAGTACAGGATGCCATTGAGGCACAGAAAAAAGAAGGAACGGAGGGAAAAGAAAATGAGTAATCAGAACGATATCCTCGTTTCCGTTGATCATTTAAAGAAATACTTTCCGGTGAAAGGATTAAAAGGACCGGGAGTACGTGCTGTAGAAGATATTTCTCTGTTTATCCGCAGAGGAGAAACCCTTGGACTGGTTGGAGAATCAGGCTGTGGTAAGACTACCCTTGGACGTACGATTCTTCAGCTTCACGATCCGACTTCCGGAAAGATTGTATACGATGGAGAGACTATTTTTGAAGGAGAGAATCCATGGGTGACAGAAGCAGATGGTACATTGAAGCAGATCAAAGTACCAAAGCCAAAGCAGGTGAATATGCTTCCATATCGCCGTAAGATGCAGATTATCTTCCAGGATCCTTCAGCCAGTCTGGATCCGCGAATGACAGTTGGAGAAATCATTGGAGAAGCACTTGATATTCATAAATTATATTCTTCTAAAAATGACCGTAATGATCGAATCAAAGAACTTTTGGGAAAGGTTGGATTAAATACAGAACATGCTAACCGTTATCCGCATGAGTTTTCCGGTGGTCAGCAGCAGCGAGTAGGTATTGCAAGAGCTCTGGCTGTAAATCCGGAGTTTATTGTCTGTGATGAACCAATTTCCGCACTGGATGTATCTATTCAGTCACAGGTAGTAAATATGCTGGAAGATATGCAGGAAGAAATGGGACTGACCTATTTGTTTATTGCCCATGATCTGTCTGTAGTACGCCATATTTCGAATCGTATTGGCGTTATGTATCTGGGGAATATGATGGAACTTGCTGAAAGTTATGAATTGAACCGTAATCCGATTCATCCATATACCAAGACACTTCTGTCAGCAGTACCGGTTCCGGATCCTCAGCTTAGCAGAACGAGACAGCGTATTATTTTGGAAGGAGATATTCCATCTCCGATGAATCCTCCGACAGGATGTAAGTTCCACACCAGATGTCCTTATGCGACAGATAAGTGCCGTAAAGAGGTACCAGAATTTAAAGAGCATGCACCGGAGCACTGGGCAGCATGCCACATGCTTGGATAATACAGCTAAGACGCTGTTTATCAATCATATATCATATTTCATAAGGGAAATGGAGGAAGAGACTATGAAAATGAGAAAACTGTTGCCATTTATTGCTACAACAGCAATCGCAACTTCCATGTTTGGCTTCGCAGCAAGTGCTGATGATTTCAATATCACAGTAAATCTTGCTTCCGAACCTCAGACAATGGACCCACAGAAGAACACCACACTGGATGGTGGTACCATGATGCTGCACCTTTTCGAAGGTCTGATGACATGGGAAGATTCAGGAGAAGAACAGGTGGGATCTGACGGAACCTGTGATTCATCCACACTTACCTATGGACAGGCAGAAAGCTATGACAGAGAAGAAAATGAAGACGGTA
This sequence comes from uncultured Marvinbryantia sp., assembly GCA_934394985.1. GTDB lineage: Bacteria > Bacillota > Clostridia > Lachnospirales > Lachnospiraceae > Marvinbryantia. The sequence continues at coordinate 25,681 of CAKRRF010000022.1, read as the reverse complement.
CTGTAAGCTATACATTCCATCTTCGTGACGGTATCAAATGGTCTGACGGTGTACCTGTAACAGCAAATGATTTTGCATATGCATGGAGAAGACTGGTAGATCCTAACACAGCTGCAGATTACAGCTATATGATTGCAAATGTCGTAAATGCACAGGATATTATCGATGGCAAGAAAGATCCATCTGAACTGGGCGTAGAAGCAGTAGATGATAAGACATTTAAAGTAACCCTTTCAACAGATCTGGCATACTTCGAAGAACTTTGTGCATTCCCAGCACTGATGCCTGTTCGTGAAGACATCATCGAAGCAAACGGAGATCAGTGGACATATGATGTAGATACTTATGTTTCTAATGGTCCTTACAAGATGACAGATTGGACACATAACTCTGAAATCGTAGTAGCAAAGAACGATGAATACTATGGAGCAGAGGAACTTGGCCCTGATACCATTACATTCAAACTGATGGATGATCAGAACGCTATGCTGTCTGGATTTAATTCAGGAGAACTGAATTTCATCGAGGACGTTCCACAGGCAGAAATCACAAGTCTGGTAGCTTCTGGCGATCTGAAGATTCTGGATTACATTGGAACATACTTCGTATGCTTCAATAACGAACAGGAACCATTTGACAATCCACTTGTAAGAGAAGCATTTACACTGGCAATTGACCGTACTTACATTGTAGAAAAAGTTACACAGCAGGGTCAGGTAGAAGCTGGTGGATTCGTACCTTACGGTGTATATGACACAGAAGGCGCAACAGGTGATGACTTCCGTACAGTTGGCGGAGATTACTATGCACCAACAGATGCAGATTACGAAGCAAACTGTGAAAAAGCAAAAGAACTTCTTGCAGAAGCTGGATATCCGGACGGAGAAGGCTTCCCTGTAGTAGAATATCTGTATAATACAAGTGAAGCTCACAAAGCAGTTGCAGAAGCTCTGCAGTTTATGTGGGAAGATGTACTTGGTGTAACTGTTACTCTGAACAACCAGGAATGGGCATCCTTCATCGACAGCCGTAAGAAAGGTGATTACTCTATCGCACGTCACGGCTGGATCGCTGACTACAATGATCCTATGACTTTCATCGATATGTGGGAAACAGGCGGCGGAAACAACGATGCGAAATACAGCAACGCTGATTACGATGCACTGCTCGATCAGATCAGAGGAACAATGGATCAGGGAGAACGTATGAAACTGATGCACGAAGCAGAAGATCTGGTAATCGGACAGGATTATGGTGTTTGCCCACTGTACTTCTACACACAGAAATACATGCTGAGCGACGGTATCAAAGGTCTGCATTACACAACACTTGGATACTTCTTCTTTGGACACACATCTGCTGAATAAAAAGAATAAGTAATGACAAAATCCCGGATGAACAGATAAAAGTTCATCCGGGATTTTTAAGATAAAAATAAAACTAAAACTAAAGTGCAAGATATGCACTCATCAGCTTCAGAGTAGCCATCATGCCAGACAGATGCGTCCGTTCCATGCCATGGGATGCATGAACGCCAGGACCAATCAGGGCGGCTTTGGTATCTTTACCTGAACGCCACATCGGACCGGCATCGGAACCATAATGCGGATAAATATCCACTGCATAGCCAATGTTGTTCTTGCCAGAAAGTTCGATCAGGCGACTGGTCATTTCATAATCATACGGTCCAAGGTTATCCTTGGCACAGATGCTGACCTGCTGTTCGGTGCAGTTCAGGTCATCTCCTACACATCCCATATCGACAACTAACAATTCATCCAGGTCAGATGGTAAAGTGGCACCTCCATAACCAATTTCTTCATGAGTAGAAAAACAAATATACGTGGTATGAGCTGGTGTCAGAGACTGCTCTTTCATCAAGGCAAGTAAAGTCAGTTCCAGAGCGGCACAGGCCTTATCGTCAATAAAGCGGGACTTCAGGAAGCCACTTTCTGTGAATATGGTTTTCGGATCATAACAGATAAAGTCACCGGTCTGGATACCAAGAGCCAGCACATCTTCCTTGGAATGAACTTCTTCATCCAGTCGTATCGCCATATTTTTTTCATCTCTTGGACGGGTATTGGCATCATCAAAGACATGAACTGCTGGGGAAAGCGACAGCACTGTTCCGGTAAATAATTTTCCGGAGCGAGTGTAGATCCGGCAGTATTCGCCATCGAGAGAAGGAAGCACCGGTCCGCCAATTGTGGTAAACATCAGGTATCCTTCGCTGGTGATAGAACGAACCATCAGTCCAAGGGTATCTACGTGGGCACTCAGTGCTACGCTGTGTGCACAATCTTTTCCCGGAACAGGAACGATGACATTGCCAAGACGATTGCGATAAGAGTCATAGCCAAGTTCTCTGGTATAGTGGATCAGCCAGTCAGAAATACGGTCAGTAAATCCGGTAGGGCTGTCAATGGAATAAAGCTTTTGACAAAGTTCTTTTATTGTTTCTTCTGCGTTTGAAAAATTCATAATCATTGATCTCCTGTAAAAATAACTTCTGCTTTACTGTATCGTAAATAAATAGAAACGTCAAGTACAGCAAAAACAGCCAGAGCCGTAGCAATGGCTGTTTTTGCTGTGTAAGGGAGGGCATTTCTCTTCTTTCCGACACTCCCTTTTCTCGTTCTATCGGTTACTCTTACTATGAGTATAAAGCAGAGTATGAAAGCAGAATATGTGATTCCATGTTTCAGAAATGAAGATCATCTTTAGAAAGCAATATGCCAGGCTTTGGCAGAAACCAGCTGTGTACCACGGAAAAACGTATATGGTCAAAAGAAATTCTGGGATTCAGAACCGTTTCTTTCAAAAGATATTGCCAGGCAGTATGCAGACTGGAATAGTCATTTGCAACAAGAACAAATGTAATGGGATCCTCATATGTCCGCTGAAAATAGTACCAATCATGAAAAATCCTGGAAATCTGCCGGTTGTCAGGAGACATAGATACTATGCTGAAAAAATAAGTATGTGTTTCTGTGCGAATCAGTAGAGGAAGAATTACTTTGCATCGGATATTAGAAGACATTTTTGCGTATAAAGAAGTTGCTATGCGAAAATATTTCACGGATTTCCGGTAAAGCAAAAAGTTCAGAATAATCTGATTACACAAAACAGTGTTGATATAATAGTACTGCAGGGCACCCATTCCACGGCAGATAAAAAAATAACTGATATCATAATCCGTAGGCGCACATATGTCACGGACAAATTTGGTTCCTCCAAGAGCAATGCGATAACACTTCAGGTATCTAGCAGGAATAGAGCAACTCTGTGTGGTAACAGAATATATGGTATTGCATTCCAGAATTCCGAGGGACAGAAGTTTCTGTATATGCTTCATCAGATCTTCAGAAGAAAGAAGAATGGATTTTAATAGCAGATAGGACTGTAGCTGCAGAAAAGACATATTTTTTCCGGCAGCAAGAATGCCAAGAATCATATAGTCTTCAGAAGAAAGTCTGGCAGATTCATTTGGAAAAACATAATTCTGAAAGTGGGAGATGCAGATTTCGTTACTTCCGGAGTAATAAAAAGGTTTTTGGACAAGATTCTGATACTGAGAATACAGCAAATCAGAATTATCATAATAGGATCCGGATCTCCAATAAGTGTATTTATTTGTCATAGGTAAACTCCTTTCTAAGGGTGAAATATGCAGGGATGATAAACGCAGCAGGTACCATCCGGTAAGAGAACTATAATCGGGGCAGTCATAAATACCTCGCAGAACAGACATTTTGCGATGGACAGACAGGTTCGCTTTGTCTACAATCCAGAAAAGCTGATTCTGTTCAGCCTGATAGAGAAAAGTGAGCAGAGTATGAGGATCTGCTTCTATATGATAATTAATCCATCCTCTGTTAAAAGCACCAATTCGGCGCCACCAGTCACCGGGAGAAAGATGGTTGAAGGAAAGGGTTTTTTTCATCTGTGTAAGCATTCGCTGCTTTATTTTGTCATTAATCGTGAGATAATAATGGTTTGAACCATGGGAAGAAAAAGCGTAGCCAAGGAACGTCAGTTGCTCTGGAGGGATAATTTTGCTTTTGTCATTATTCAGAGAAAGCTTTAGCTGATCAGTAAGAAAATCCCGTGCCATCGGAAGAATCCATTCTGCTTCCCGAACAGAACGACAGAAGAGGACAATATCGTCAGCATATCTAACAAAACGGATTCTGTGGTGTTCCAGAAACTGATCAAAGGAATTCAAAAAAACATTGGCAAGAATTGGACTTGCTGAATTTCCCTGAGGAAGCCCGATATATTTTTTGTATATATGTTTATTGCAGACAACTTTTGCATTTACATAGCGACGGATCAGAGTCAAAACTGCAGGATCGGATATATCCTGTTCTAATATACGGTACAACAGAGGATGATTCACATGGTCAAAAAAACCTTTGATATCGAGATCGATAACAGCAACAGTCTGATTATTCAGAAAGTCAAGACATGCGTGCAGTGCATCCATGCAGCCACGTCCTGGGCGAAAACCATAGCTGTTAACGCTAAAAGAAGAATCATAATAATCACAAAGCATCTGACGGAGACTATAGGACAACATTCGGTCTGTCAGACATGGAATCTCCAGCTTTCGACACTCCTTTTTCCCTGGTTTTGGAATATAACGTGCAACCAGGGGTTGTGGCATATAAGTTCCTTTTCGAATAGCCTTTTTGATGGAGTCTCCGTTTTTGATCCAAAAATCAGGAAGCTGGTCTGCAGTCATGCCATCATAACCAGAAGATTTTTTCCGGCATACGTGTTTCATGGCTTCGGCAAGAATATCATCTGACAAAACAGTATCTATATTCATGAGATATTTCCTTTCTCTGTTGATAATGTAGAATCTACTTTTACAAAAGTCTTCTGTACTCCATAGGTAGGAAGCCGCATTTTACCGGTATTGTTTCCCTCATATACATGCCAGCCGCCAAGCTGCTGTAAGATGGCTTCCAGTTCAAAAGCGTCCCGTCTTTTCATATCAGTCCGTTCTTTTCCAAGACATTCACACCACAGCTCCATAAGACAGAGCTGTTTTTTCCCGGTAGAAGTTAAATATTCATCAATAAGTCCCTGACGGGGATCCTGTTCCATGGCAAGACGTTGATTGATCCGGGCGTCTGTCTCCAGTTCAGCTGGCAGAAAAAGAGTTTCCCCATTTTTGAAATCAGCTGCCGCTTCAGCCCATATCTGATCAATATCTTCCTGAGAGATATCCCATATTTTACAGCAGCCTTTGCGATTAACAGAGACAGGCCAGAAACGACGGTTGCCGGTGATATCCCTGAGGAAACCACTGCTACTGTTAGTAGTTCCAACCAGGATGCTGCTGCGGGGATGGGAAGTTACCATATTTTCATAAGGAGCGCGGTATTGATCATCTGTACGGGAAAGAAAGGATTTTAATGTTTCTACATCAATTTTTCGAATGCCAGCGAGTTCACTTAACTCAATAATCCACATTCCCTGCAGCTTTTCAGCAGCAGTTTTCTCTTTCATATCTGCAATCGTCATGGAGTCAGAATACCATTTGCCAGCCATTTTTGAAAAAAGAGTACTTTTTCCGATACCCTGTTCCCCGCAAAGAACCAGAATAGTATCAAACTTGATGCCAGGACAGTAAATACGTGCAACAGCGGCTATGAAGGTTTTTCGTGTAACAGCCCGTACATAGGGTGTATCTGCCGCACCAAGATAATCAACTAACAGCCAGTCCAGGCGTTTTTGTTTATCCCACTGCAAATGCTCTAGATAATTCCGGACAGGATGCACTCTTTTCCGGGAACTGAGAGAAGCATAAAGGGCGTCTTTGCATTTACGTGGAGAGTAGATGTGATATTGATTTTCAAGGTACATTTGTAAACAAGGAAAGTCCATATTATTCCATCCCCCTTCTGTGCGAAACCACGGTACTGATCCACAGATATCAATGGAATGTTTCATTTCATTATAGAAAAGGTTTTCCAGATTCTGGTCATTTTCCAGAATCAGGGAAATGTTGGACATTGTACAGAGGATTTCTCCTTTTATGTTCCGTGTAAGCTGATTGAACCAGGCTGCTTCATTCATAGACGTTCTGCCTCCTGACTAAGAATTTCATCATAGGTAACCGGCTGGAATTCTTCTTCCGCACTGATACGGGCATTTAGCCGTGGACCATCCTTCAGCTTCTGAATATTTCCGAGCCACACACCAATTCCTTTAGAACCGGCGCAGTTGTAAGCATAAAAGATGAGGCTGATATTCCCAAAGCATCCGGAATAAAGTTTGTTTGGTTCCGTAATTGGCTGGACATTGTGATCTACAATCTGTGGAGCATCTTTACATTTGGCATTGAGATAATAGCTGTTACGAAATACAGGATTGTCTGGTTTTTCAATATCTCCGTCATGAAGTGGAATATGACAGTTAGGGGGAATTCTCCCGCCAAATTTTTCGACAGATTTTTCCTTAACATAATTAATTGTCTGCCAGATGAGATCAAGAGTAGCCGCATCTGTTTTGGGAATGATGGCCACCAGAGAATAAGCCTGTTTTCCAAAATTGGAAGCTGGTTTCCAGCAATTGACATATGCGAGACGACAAGAAATAATAATACGATTTTTCTTTGACATAACAGAGTCCTCCTGTGAACAGATCAGATATCAGTATCTTCCGATAATACAGGAACAAGCTGGCGTTTGATCTGTCCTTCTATGAGATTTGACAAAAAAGGTCTTCTTTTCCAACTCTTATCGCGGGCTAACTGAGCCGTGGTTTTTCCATTGCGGAAATAGTAATAAACGGTTTTACGATAATGAGTAGAAAACAGGTAATAGGTATCATAGGTTCCTTTATAGAAAAAGAAGAGTTTTCCTTTTCGCGGAACATCTACCGCATAAATAGCATGGCGTTTCATAGACACTCCTTTCTGCTGCTTGATGGAATATAGAATCTTTGATATGTTTTATATAAGTGATTGTACAAGAGAAAAATATCCAGAAAATATCCGGAGAAGAGGAAAATTAAAGAAATGAAGACAATTTTGAAGGTAAATAGTCAGTTATATGTGGATCTTGATACAGGCTATTGTTCTGATAAGGAATACCCATACAAAGGAAATGCAGCAGTGTGCCTGAAAAAACAGCAGCTTGTATTATTGCGATTTCTGGTAGAGAACCGAGAATGTGTCTGTGAATATGGCATGCTGGAAAATATATTTGATGCGGATCCTAAAGATTTCAGAATCTATCTTCGGAATCTTATCTATGGCATAAAAATGAAATTTGCTGAAACCAGTCCGGAATTTGATAATCAAAAAGCAAAAGATATGTTCTGTTCCTTATCCGGAAGAGGATATGTTTTTCATTTGGGGGAAAAAAGTACGGTTATATATTCCAGGACACCGATAGAAGCACTGCAGTGGATAGACTGGAAATTCCTGAAGAATCAAAAAACAACAGCTGAGAAACGGGAAAAGTTAAAGGATATATTTTATGAATTTACCGGGGACCATGATATTCTTATGAAAGCTGTCTGTAATGGAATACATGTGCAGACAGATGGGTATGACTATATCCTGAGACATTTATACCGTTTTACATTTGGCAGTCAGCGGGAAAATGCACCAGTCTGTATTATGGCAGATGGAGGAAGCGGAAAATCAACGTTGTTATGTGCGCTGGCGTTAAAGTGCATAGAGGAAAATCCAGGATGGAATGTGTACTTTCTGAATATAGCTGAAATGAGGGCGGATATGGATGATCTGAAGCGAATCGTAGAATTCATGAAAAATAATGGAATCAGCAGAACCAGAAAAAACGTATTATGCATAGACAGTCCACATGAAAACAGAACCGTACTGAAACAGCTGTATCAGATATACTGTGAAGAAGAAAATCCGTATTTGTATATGGTTATGGCAGAAAGACCAGGATATATGCTTGAAATGTTTGATCAGGAGAACATGTACAGGGAAGAAAAGGCAACCAGAATCTTTTATCTTGATCATACAAAAGATGTAGATGAAAAAATGATGCAACATATCAGCTACAGATTTCATACATTTGAGTACATCGCCTACCCTGCTGAACTGAAACGCAAAATATTAGATGAAATGGCAGACTGCTTTAGCAGGAAGAAAAATGTGGTGAAAACCTGTATCGATCAAAGCAGAGAAAGGCTGTATTATGAGAAAAAGTCATTAGCAGATTTGTTTCTGGATTTTATACGAGGCTATAATGGTATATTGCAGAAAATAGGAAAAGAACCTGCCAGCTATGCAAAACTGAAAATTCGAATGGACTGGGATGAATGGGAAGATAGATGCCGGAAATTGGATAAGGACTGCACAAAACTGAAAATATCAGAAATATTTCCATATCTTGCCACTTGTAAAATAATGGGCATGCCATTAACTTACGAGTTGGTCAGACAACTTACAGGTTATTTTTACAGAGGAAAATTTGCGGAGCAATTTCCGGAAACTATGGGCCGAATGATAAAATTCGACTATATGCTGAAATTCCGTCATGACACTGTTGCTGAAAATTATTTTCTCCTGCATCCTGGTATAACAATAGAAAACTGTTTGGAAGATATGATCGAACAAAACTATCTGGATGAAAAATCCATGGATTATTTAACAGAACAGCTGATATGGAAATCTATATGGTACAGTAATACAGAAAAAAGGTGGCACGGCGTGAGTCTGGAAAGACTGATACGAATGATGCTCAGAAATCGTGATTATATGAAAAAAATGCATGAAAGAAAACAAGCGGATCAACTGGTTATTGCATATATATATACGTTAAATATACCAAATGGAGCGCTCGTAAAAGAAAGAAGTTTGCAGGAAAAGGCGTCAGAAGTGATTGGAAAATTCATGGAGCATACAGAGGAATCTCATATAAAAGCGGTATATTGGATGAACATCTACTTTGCACTGTATGCATTAAGACTAAAACTGATTGGAGTAATGAAAGACATCTTTTTAAAAAGCAGTCAGAAACAACGAGAGTATCTGAAAGAGGAAATAGCATACCGCTGCAGAACACAACAGGAAAAATATGTACAAAACAGTCTTCGTTATCTTCAGCAGGAACTGGAACTGATCTGTGGGCAGCAGGATGAAAACAAGAGAAGAGAAATAGTGTTGCCGGAAGAATGGGAAACTTTTTCCTGATGACGATGATTTTCAGACCTATATTATACAATTAACGGCAACAAATTCTTGTATATTTCATATTAATACGTTAAGATAATAAGAAAATACATAATAAATACAGAAAGGAGCTGAAAATTATTTTCTGATATGTAACGGAAGAGCGAAAACTGAAAATTTTCGCAAAATCCGATACATACAGCATCCAAAGGTGCTTATAAAGTTACCGCAGGAGTGATGACCTGCAGGTATACAAAGGAAGCGTCATGGGTAACAAAAAGTTGCCCGGTCGGCTTCCAGCGCAGCATCTAGTAGCACTGACGTCGCACCAGAAAAAGATTCAACAACTGAATCTACAAAAGAAACAACAACTACTGACACATCCACAACCGATACATCCGAGGTCGTCCGGCAGGATTCGTCTACGCCGGCAGAAACTGAAACAGCTGATACTACAGAAACTGATGAAGTAACAGATCCAATTTTATCTGATGAAAATATTGATAAGTTATATGCTTTGGTAGCGTATAATATTAATCATGAGTACTTAGAACCAAATGATATGGCAAAGGTAGAATTCAAATGGTTCAGTTCTTATGATGAATGGTTACTTTTAACAGAATCTTTGATTATTTCATTTGCAGCTGAAGATTCTACCGTATCGGATGGATTAAGCTATATTGGAAATAGTAGAGAATATTTAGAAAATGCTGATAATTTAGAGTTAATTGCAATTGTTTTTACAAGCCTATATGACTCATATAAATTGTATTTTTCTAGTTACGACTCAAATGACTTTAAATTATTAGATTGGCAAACCCCGCTAGTAAAAAATGTAACATTCTCTGCTGATCAGCTCAAACTTGGAGAAGAAGTTGCACAGGAAATTTCTGAACTCGAAGCGGAATGATTTTATTTGAAATATTGGGGATGTAGTCAAAGTAAAAAACGAAAACTGAATAACATGCATTTTTAGCTTTAGTGTGAAAAAAAGGCAGATGGCAACATCTGTCCTTTTTCTCTTTATACTCATAGTAAGAGTAACCGATAGAACGAGAAAAGGGAGTGTCGGAAAGAAGAGAAATGCCCTCCCGCTGTGAAATGATATATAAAAATGCTGAATGAAATTGATTACAACAAGAAAGATTTTATTTTCTTTTCATAGAAATAAAGGAAAGGTTATGGTATAGTTAAAATAAAGAACAGGAGGGCGGTCAAACGACTGAAAAAAACAAGTTAAAACCGGATACCATACTAAAGAACTTCTGGAGAAATAACCATCATTTCGCAGATTTATTTAATGCAGTATTTTTTGATGGAAAACAGGTATTAAAGCCAGAAGACCTTACAGAAGCAGATACGGATGTTTCGTCATTGTTAAAGTTTAACGGACATGCGGAGACAGTACAGAAAGTCATGGATGTTGTGAAAAAGACAGCATACGGAGCAGACTTCGTGATATGGGGACTGGAAAATCAGGAAAAGGTGCATTATGCAATGCCTCTGCGTCATATGATCGGAGATGCATTTTCCTACATGAAAGAGTACAATGAGACAGCAGCCAGAAATAAAAAGGATAAGGAGTTTGTAACATCGGATGAATTCTTGTCAAATCTGAAGAAAACAGATCGGCTTCATCCAGTAATCAGTTTGTGTGTATATTATGGAGAAAAAGAATGGGATGGACCATATACTCTAGTGGATATGCTAGAGATGCCGGATGAACTGAAGCCCTTGGTATCAGATTATAAGATGAATCTGCTACAGTTAAGAAAAAGTGGAGAACTTCATTTTCATGATCCAGATGTAGATACGGTATTTGATGTGAGCCGTTCGATTTATGAACGGAACTATGATAAGATTAATACCGTATATAGACATAAGTATATTTCATCAGAACTTGGCGTTGTGATCGGTGCCATAACAGAATCACAGAAATTAATTGACCATGCTTTGGCATCAGAAGAAAAAGGAGGGCAGGTTAATATGTGCAGTGCTTTGGAAGAATTAGAACAGCAGGGAATCCAGAAGGGAATGCAGCAAGGAATTTTGGCAAATATACGAACCTGCAAGACATTCCATATTAGTAAAGAAGCAACAGTAAAGAATATCATGAAAGAATTCGGGCTGTCAGAAGAAGAAGCAAACGGATATATGGAAAAATATTGGTAAAATGAAGTATTTGTAAAAAAATTGGGTGAAGTCAATATGATTTCGCCCTTTTCATTTAACCTGAATTATTCATGGAGCAATTTCTAACCTAAAACTTGCATCATGAATTGAAAAAATGATCCATGCAGCCATAATTTCTCTCAATTCGTTAGAAAAAGGGCATAAAATCACTATGACGAGTTTTTGAGCAATTATCAGGCTGTCAAGGTTCGTTGACAGTTGCTATTCCAGCTGTACATTCAGCTTACCTATTGCAGAAAGGGTGTCATAAAACTCTTCTTTATATGGGCAGCTGCTACACAGCTTGAATGTGGTATATCTTGCTGAATGAACTACTTTTGTAGCAATCTTCAGCAGTTTTAACGCAGAAAAATCAAAAACAGATTTGCTTTCTTTGATGAAGTTTTTCATCAAACATCTTTTGCAGTAAAATTTGATGAGATATTCCGGTGAGGAATACATGTTTGTGATGATAAAGGTATACATGTAAACCATTTGGTTTTCTGGCTTCTCAACTTTGCACACAATGCGTCTTTCATAAGAATGGGAAACTTTTTCCCAATGACAATAATTTTCAGACCTATATTATACAATTAACGGCAACAAATTCTTGTATATTTCATATTAATACGTTAAAATTATAAGAAAATACAGAATAAATACAGAATAAATACAGAATAAATACAGAATAAATACAGAAAGGAGCTGAAATTATTTTCTGATATGTAACGAAAGAGCGAAGACTGAAAATTTTCGCAAAATCCGATACATACAGCACCTAAAGATGCTTATAAAGTTACCGCAGGAGTGATGACCTGCAGGTATACAAAGGAAGAGTCATGGTTAACAAAAGTTGCCCGGTTGGCTTCCCAGAACTTATTAATTTGTTTTATAAGAAATCAACTGGAGGTGTCAAATGAAAAAGAAATGGATGATGGCAGTGCTGGCGACAACTACCTGCGTAGCGCTCATGGGATGTAAAAAAGAAGAGCCAAAACAGCCGGAGACGGTTGTGGAAACGACGAATGAAGCCGAAACAAAGAAAGAGACAGAGAAAGAAACAGAGACAGTACAACCGGAGACGCAGAAGTTGGTGCAGACAGAAGCAGTACAGCCAGAGACACAAGAGGCAGTGCAGACAGAAGCAGTACTGCCGGAGACACAGGAGGCAGTGCAAACAGAAGTTGCTGTTCTGGAAACAGAAAGCGTAACACATCCGACTGCGGCCGCCGCAACCCTGTATATCGGATACGATGGCTCATTTCAAGAATATCCTTTTGAAACAACAGAAGCCATTACGCCGGAAGCACTTGTTAAGGGAATTGCAGATCTGACAGGCTGGGATTTGACGCTTGCGGATGCGATCACGAGTGGAAAAGGTGGTATGACCGTTTGTTTTTCCAGTCAGTGCTCACTCTTTACCGGACCGCCTGCGCAACAGAAGGAAGAATTTCATATGTTTGATACATATCAGCTTGCAGCAACGATCCTTGGAAGTATCCAGCGAACGCTGCAGTGCTATGCGATAGATCCGACACTTGGAGATCCTTCCAATCTGGATATATATTACTGCATGGAGGGAAACCAGCCTTTGACAATTTCAGAAATCAATGTGACAATACCGCTGGATACGCCATATCACGGAATTTCATAGATGGACTGAGTAAGCTGTCAGGCATTCTTGAAAAAAATGTTGGATGAAATCTATTACAACAAGAAAGATTTTATTTTCTTTTCATAGAAATGAAGGAAAGAATATGGAATAGTTAAAACCAGATACCATACCAAACAGCTACATGGAAAAATACTGGTAAAATGTAAAACTGAATAATATGAAATATCAGATGTCCTTTTTTGTGAAGCAGTAATATGAAATTGTTTTACAAGGGGACATTTTTGATATGATAAAGATAAAGAAATTCTTGAAAAGAACAGAGAGAAGACAGTGGAATACAATTATGAAAAGCAGGTTTATATTGGAGTGCACTTCTGCATCCAGTCGTATCGCCATATTTTATTCATCTCTTGGACGGGTATTGGCATCATCAAAGACATGAACTGCCGGGGAAAGCGACAGTACTGTTCCGGTAAATACTTTTCCGGAGCGAGTGTAGATCCGATAGTATTCGCTATCGGGAGAAGAATCGCTAAGTATTCGGGGTTGGAAGATAGAGATATATCATTTATAATATGGGTAAATTGACGAAGAAAATTCGAGTTGAACGCAGATAAGCATTCCCTCGCTTCAAGTGTGCGGAGCACTAAGCGGCGGGTGAGGGGGGATGCTTATGTCAGTGGGAGTTGAAAGCTCCCACTGACAGATCTCGAAGCGATTGCGAATGTCCGCTTTACTGAAAGGAGAAGACAGATTATGACAAATTTACAGGCATGGGATTATGCTATTGGTATGATAAAAGTAGATGGATTAGAGTCAACAGAAGAGTTTAAAAAATATATAGAAAAAGAAAAAAAGGAGAGATTACTATGGAGGATGCAAAACGTTTTCTGGATAAGAAATATAAAATGAAGGAGAACATGATGCAATCCAATTATGAAAAGCAGGTTTATATAGGAAGAGATTATTTTTTGAAATATGACCAGAATATGTTAATAAAAAAATACGGACTGGAGTATGATAAAGATTACCTGTATCTGAAGTATATCGGGACAAATTATCGTATCACTCGGGCAGACGGGACAATAGAATATGAAGATCATATGGAATGGAAGATATGCAAAGAATATACCATCGTCATGACGATCTATGATCTCCTCTGTTATTCGGGAGAAAAACCGTTACCGCCGCTTACCGGACAGTGGCAGCCGGTGTCCGGATTTGCAGCAGCCGGAAGCAGCCCTTCCGCAGAGGTTTTTGCAAAAAAGTATGAAAAGGAATTTTCAGGAAGAGTAAAAGAAGTAAAAGAAAGCTGTATGGAATTGGGCGGCATTCTGCAGCCGAGACTGGCAGGAGCAGATCTGACTTTCCGGATGCCGGTGGTGCCATATTTTGACGTGTTATTGCAATACTGGGAAGCGGATGAGGAATTTCCGGCAAAAATATTGATTTTGTGGGACAAAGTATCCATGTCATATCTTCACTTTGAAACGACCTATTATCTGCAGGGAGATCTGCTGGAAGCCATTTCGCAGATGCTTTAGCTGATGCGGGCCAGAGTCTGCAGATAAGTGCGCAAAAGATAGTATAATTCTTCTGGTGTTTCACGCTTATTGTGACGGATCCATACAGAGATGATGCCTACCACCAGTGAACTGAACAGGCTGCAGGCATAATCCTCTGTTGCAGAGATAAAATTGTCATTTCCAAGTTCTTCCCGGATATAGTAGGGAATATATTTGTTATGTATTTTCTGCATGAGATGGCTCAGATTATTTTTAATCAGTACTTCCAGAACAGCAGAATTATCATACAAATTCTCCAGAATATAAAGCAGGAAAGAAGGACGGTGTTCTTCGGGAAGCATATGATAACCATTGTAGATATTTTGAATACGCTGTTCATAAAGATATTCCAGTACATCTTCGGTACGGTCAAACAGACGATAAAAAGTGGAACGTCCTACCGAGGATGCCTTTTGTAAATCGACGATAGTGATTTCTGAAAATGGTTGTTCCTGTAAGCATTGCAGCATGGCATCGCAGATGAGCTTTGCAGATGTCTGGGAACGTTTATCTGGTTTGATATGGTACATTTTTGGCTCCTTTGTTTTGTTTTTCTGAAAACTATTGTAACATATTTTTATTGGTGATATAATCCCCCATAATAAAATATAATACATATGTATCATAAAAAGAATGGAATGGAAGGTAAAGACTATGAATACTGCATTGGATAAAGCATCACATGCCATTCAGAGAAAGGCAGTCGAAGCAATCGTTGATGTTATGTTAAACAAGTTCGATAAGGATCGAGAAAAAGCATATAAAGAGATTCTTGACTTGATCAGACAGTTCTGGGGGAAGAATTTTTCAGAAGAAGCCTATGAAAAGGTATTGAATGCAATGCAGGACCCGAATAATAAATGGATGCGTTATATCAATCGGATTCTGGATGAGACAGATAAACATGTGGCGAAAGTGACATTGATGAATCTGGGATTTGAAGCATTTATTCGAGGAACAAAGACCATTCGTAAGAATCGGGAGATTTACAACTGTAACATTCCGTGGCTGATTTTATTTGATCCTACCAGCGCGTGCAATATGCACTGTCAGGGCTGCTGGTCCGGTACTTATGGACATAAATACAGCCTGAGTTTTGAGGACATGGATAAAATTGTGACAGAGGGAAAGGCGCTTGGTACGTATCTGTATATGCTGACCGGTGGGGAACCGACTGTCCGTATGAAAGACATTTTCCGACTGGCAGAAAAACATCATGATGCATATTTTGCCCTGTATAGCAATTCTACGCTGATTGACGAAGAGATGTGCCGGGAAGTTGCCAGACTTGGTAATATTACCTTTATGTTATCCATTGAGGGAACACCGAAGACCAATGATGCCAGAAGAGGAGACGGTCATTATGCAGCAGTCATGAAGGCAATGGATCTTTTGAAAAAGCATGGAATCATATTCGGCACTTCCATTTGTTACACAAGAGAAAACATAGAGGCAGTTACCAGTGATGAGTTCTTTAGAATGATTTCTGAAAAAGGTGCCAGGTTCGGATTTTATTTCCATTACATGCCGGTTGGAAATAATGCCGTGCCGGAACTCATGCCGACAGTTGAACAGAGAAAATATATGATTGACAGGATTCGTTACGTACGTTCTATGGAGTCTGATATTGAGTTTTATCCGATGGATTTCCAGAATGACGGTGAATATGTGGGTGGCTGTATAGCAGGAGGAAGAAATTACTTCCATATCAATTCTGCCGGAGATGCAGAGCCATGTGTATTTATTCATTTTTCTAATGCCAATATACATGACTCATCAATTTTGGAGATTTTACAGAGTCCACTGTTTATGGCATATCATAAGGGACAGCCATTTAACCGTAATCATTTGAGACCATGCCCGATGTTGGAAAACCCGGAATTGCTGCAGAAGATGGTACATGAGACAGGTGCACACGGAACGAATCTGGAGTCACCGGAGACAGTCGAGCATTTGTGCGAAAAATGTAAAGCCTATGCAGATACCTGGAAGCCGGAGGCTGAGGAGATCTGGGCAGCTGAGACACATAAGGTGCCAAAATATGAGAATTATGCTCCGGAAAATAAGACAGTAAAATAAGGAAGTAGTTAAAAAACAGAAAAAGAATCTCACAGACGGGATTCTTTTTCTGTTTGTAATTGTGAGGAGAATATGATATCATTTTTTTAAATGTGTTTGATATCAAAACGGGGAAGAAATAAAAAGAATATATGAGGAAAAGGAAAAAAATACAGGCAGCTGTTCTGGCAGCGATGACGATGTCTGCAGTATATGTGGGATCGGGAAGTGTGGTTCTGGCAGAACAGGTTCAGAAAGAAACAACAGCCGAAAGAATTACGGAAAAAGAAGATGCAGATCCATTGACTGAATCTGCGCAAGCCACAGAAGCCGAGGTACAGAATCAGGAAAATCTGACAGAAGAAGATACAGAAGAAAAAACGGAGTCTGAGATCGAAGACGAGATCCTGACAACTGAGCCGGAGAGTGAATCGGAAGAAGAGATGGTGTTTGAACCGGAGTATCGTCCGGAGCAGGATCCAAGTCCGATCGTGAGCAATCTGCAGAACGCACTGGAGAAGCAGGAGAAAAATCAGCTCTACAGAATTGAGATTCCGGATGGTGACTGGATCGCTATTAATGGTGAACAGGCTACCTGTACTTCTTATGCAAAGATTCGATATGGATATGATTCGAATGTGCAGGTGGGAACGATCCGTTATATTTCTCAGTTGACAGGAAGTGGTCTGTTTGACTGGAGTTACTGGGGCGGATGGGGCAATCAGGCAGATATCGAATGTGGTACAGCCAGTATTTCTATGGCATTATCTTATGTGGGAGTGAATCTGACACCACAGCAGATATTGGATGCACATGGAGGATTGACTTTTTTCACCGGATGGGGCGTGACAGATCTTTCACCGGATGTGGCAGGAGGTATGGAGCAGTATATTCATGGACGCGGACAGTACAGTCCACTGATTGTGCATTTACCGACGTATTCTCAGCTGGGACATTATGTGGTATTGATCGGTAAGGTATCTGATTCGGCATATCTGGTACTGGACTGTGCTCAGGATGCAACCTGGGTGATGAATGTAGGAGATGGATTTTATAACTCTATTGATCAGGTATATCAGTATTATAATCCAAATGCAGAGATGTTGGATCATTCAGCAGTCACAGACAGTATGGTGTCCGCTACCTGTACCAGAATGGGGCTGACATCAGGAAGTCACTGTGAAGTGTGCGGTGAGGTATTGATGGCACAGGAAGCAGTGCCATGTAACGGACATGCATGGTCCGACTGGACAGTTACTGCAGAACCGACCAGGACAAAGACAGGAGAAAAGATTCGTATCTGTAATGTATGCGGACAGACGGATGTACGAAATATAGAGATGCTGCCGGAGGAGCTTGTGCTGGAAATACCGGAGGTATTTCAGAAAAAAGAAAACGTTGAAACAGGCAGACTGGATTGACACAGAGGCGGTACCTATGCCTTTGGGTAAGGAGAAAAAATGGCAAAAGTAACAGATTATCTTGAAAAATATTATAAAGAAACGAATTATAACTGCGCAGAGGCAGTCTTTAGTGCAGCGGCAGAAGCCTGGGGATTGCATGTTTCAGAGGATGTGATCCGTACGATGGGATGTTTTGGCGGCGGTATGGGATGCGCGATTGTCTGTGGCGCGGTCACAGGTGGAAGCGCAGCACTTAGCTATAAGTTTGTGGAAGGTGATGGCGGACATACCAGTCCGGAGATGATGAATATGGTCAGAACCTATATCCGTAAAGTGCGGGAAGCATATGGTTCCGAGAACTGCAAGGATCTTCGCCCGCAGTTTTACAGCAAAGACGAGCGGTGTTACCATACGATTTATAAGATTGCAGAGATTCTGGATGAAGTATATCAGATGTGAGAAGGAGGAGCCAAAGTATGATTCATGAAATTGCTCCGGAACATATGGACAATCAGTATCATGATAAAGAAGTGCAGCCGGACAGCAGAATTTGTTTTTGCAGCGGCAGAAAGATGCTGGTGCGGATACAGGATGGAGAACTTTCCTGGCCATTATATAAGGAAGTAAAAGCACTGGCAGGGGAGTGTACTTACCTGTTTGATATTAGTGGAAATGACTATTTTCTGGCAGATGAGACCAGAGAAATCGAAGTGCCGGGTGCAGAATGGAAGGAATGGAAAGAGATACGTGATAAGCAGCCAACGGCAGAAGCATTTGCACTGATGACTGCCATGCATCTGAGTCAGTGGCATAATTCTGTACAGTACTGCGGAAAATGTGGTACGAAGACGGTACATGATAAAAAAGAGCGAATGATGCGCTGTCCATCCTGTGGTAATGTGATGTTTCCGAAGATTTCCCCTGCGATCATCGTTGCGGTGACAGATGATAACAATCGGCTGCTACTGACAAAGTATGCGGGGAAAACAAAAGATCAGTATGCGCTGGTAGCCGGTTTTGTAGAGATTGGTGAGACACTGGAAGAATGTGTACAGAGGGAGCTGATGGAAGAGGTAGGTATCAAGGTCAAAGATATTCGATATTATGCCAGTCAGCCGTGGGGTTTTGTAGGAAATCTGATGGTTGGATTTACAGCAAAGCTGGATGGCAGTGATCAGATCCATCTGGATGAGACCGAGCTGGGACTGGCCAGATGGCTGACACCGGATGAAATACCGGAGATTGAGGACTACAGCAGTCTGACCAGGGAAATGATTCGCAGATTTAAGCATGGATGTCTGTAGCAAACTGCAAATGTCAGACGAAAGAAAAGAGAGCGTTGACTGATCGGAGAGGAAGATCAGGAAAGTGAGGAGAACAATGGAATTCTGGGATATTTATGACAGCGAAAAGAGGAAAACGGGACGGACCATGCAGCGCAACGACTGGTGTCTGAAAGACGGAGAATATCATCTGACAGTGCTGGGGGTTATCATGCGACCGGATCAGAAGTTTTTGATTACCAGAAGAGTAATGACCAAAGCCTGGGCTCCGGGCTGGTGGGAAGTATCCGGCGGAGCAGCACAGGCAGGAGAGTCTTCGGAAGAAGCAGTGTGCAGAGAAATCCGTGAAGAAACCGGACTGGATGTAACGGGATGTGAAGGTGGTTATCAGTTTTCCTATAAAAGAGAAAATCCCGGAGAGGGAGATAATTATTTTGTAGATATTTATCGTTATACGGTAGATTTTCAGGAAGCAGATCTGCATCTTCAGAGCGAAGAGACAGACGGATATCGTCTGGCTACAGCCGGAGAGATCCGTGAGCTGGCAGAACAGGGGATATTTCTGCATTATGACAGTATAAAAAAAGTATTTGAAGTATAAAAGAAATGCATTTCGTATCGAAACAGGAATACGAAATGCATTTTTTATCGTTTTATTTTTTCTTTCTTTTATTCACATAGCGGTTTAAGATTCCGCCTCCAACGATGATGATGAGAGCCATGATGACGACCCGTTTTGCGGCTTCCCGTGGCATCTGACTGGTGGATCCGATCGATTCGGAATAGAAGGTGAGCGCATAATTTACTTCGTGAGGAGTACCCATGGCTGTGGTATCTGCAATGACGGACATCTCCTCATCCATTTTGGTAATCGGGATATGGAATTTGGAAGCCATCCCTTCTTCAGATTCATTCAGATAAGTATTTCCGGCTACCACCATATAATCATAATTGGAACTGCTCCAGGTAATCTCTGCATAAGCCTGTCCGTTTTCTACGGTGAGAATAGTAGGAGATACGACACTTGCCTTTCCGCTGCCACCGGTGATACTCAGTTCAATCGCATAGGTACCGTCTTCCTGATCTAAAGTAACAGGATCTGCCGGTGTGTGTGCTTCTGGATTCTTATCTTCACTGTCGTCTGCAGAGGAAGCAAAGGCGGATGCCAGTTCTGCATAATCTTCCGGGCTCAGTGTGATGTCTAGATGATCACTGTCGGTATCTACCGTTGCGTGCTCCAGAGAAAAAGAAGAAGCACCGTCTCCGATTGTGACAGAATAATCTCCCGATTGTGCAGATGCATCAGCATCGACAGAGCAGGGACAGATCAGAGCGGTAAAAAACAGTGGCAGAACGATTCGCTTTAATATATGTTTCTGTTTCATGATAAACTCGCTTTCTTAAAATAATCCAATTCCTATATGATAGCACACCCTTACAAAAGTGTAAAGAAATCTCAGTTATTTCATTGAAAAAAAAAACAGATAATAGTATAATAAAAATCTATGGGCTGTACGCCCATGACATACAATTTGGGTATTTCAGATATGCGGAGAAAACGATGATAGAAATTAAGAATCTTACAAAAAAATTTGATGACTTTACAGCGGTAGATGATTTGAGCCTGACGATAAATACAGGTGAGTTTTTTGGACTTCTGGGGCCAAATGGGGCTGGAAAAACCACGACGATCAGCATGCTTTCCACTTTATTGCTTCCGACACAGGGAGAGATTTTTATTGACGGAGAGCGGCTGAGCAGAAAGAATACAGCACTGAAGAGGAAGATCAGTGTTATCACACAGGAATATTCCATGCGCCAGGATATGACAATGGACGAAATTATGGAATATCAGGGAAGACTGTATTTCATGCCGGTGAAAAAAATCAGAGAGAAATCGGAAGAATTGCTGGAGTTCTGTGAACTGCTTCCATTTCGAGGAAGAAAGGTGCGTCATCTGTCCGGTGGTATGAAGCGTAAGCTTATGGTCTGTCGCGCCTTGCTGACTGATCCGGAGATTTTACTTCTGGACGAACCGACAGCAGGTATGGATGCCCTTTCACGAAGACAGATGTGGAGTCTGCTTCGTCAGTTGAATGACAAGAATCTGACGATTCTGCTGACCACTCATTATATGGAAGAAGCGCAGTCCCTGTGTGAGCGGGTAGCGATGATGCAGCATGGCAGACTGGAGGAAGTCAATACGCCACAGGGTATGATAGATACACTGGGCTGTTATGCGGTAGACCATATGACAGCTGCAGGAACGACGAGCCGATATTTTCATGAACGGGCAGAGGCAATTGCATGGCTGTCGGAGCTGGATGGCAAATGTGCTTTACGGGATACGACTCTCGAGGATGTTTTTGTGGAACGTGCAGGAAAGAAGAATTAAAAGCAGGAGAACAGTACTATGGGAATCATTACAATACTCTGGGAAAAATGGCGGGAATTTCGCAGAGATTTTTATAAAATAACACTTGCCGCCATGATTGCACCATTGATGTATCTGGTTGTATTCGGGATGGGGATCCGTACGATATCAAATGGACAGTCTTATCTGAATTTCCTGATTCCGGGTGTGGTTGCATTGACTACGATGAATGGAAGCTTTAATGCAATTGCACAGAATCTGAATGTACAGCGTCTGTATGAAAAAGCATTTGATCAGGTGATGATATCACCAACGCCTTTATGGCAGTTTATTGTAGGTCAGATCATTGGTGGAAGTCTTCGCGGACTATACGCAGGAATTGTGATTCTGGTGCTGACGATACCGATCGGTACCGGACTGGTCTTTAACGGTTACTCTTTCCTGGTTATGTTTCTGGACGGAGCAGTATTCTCTACGATCGGAGTAGTGGTATCGTTCTATGCGAAGAATCATACAGATGTGCCGAGATTTTCGAATTATATTATTATGCCGATGGCATATTTATGTAATACATTTTTTTCTACGGATCAGATGCCGCATGGACTGCGGGAAGTGATTGGTGCACTTCCGTTGTCTCAGACCAGCGCCATGCTGCGAACGATTGCAGCAGGGGAGAAGTGTGGCTATACCGGTGTACTGATTCTGACAGCATATATGGTGGTATTTGGCGCACTGGCGTTTGCCTTCTTGTATAAGAAGAAAAATCTGTAGGAGGAAAAAGATGGAATATACCCTGACAGAACAGATTCGTGATTTTCAGCCGGGAAATGAACAGGAAGAACGGGACAAAGAACTGATTCTTCATTGCCTTGAAACACAAAAGGATATTTTTACCAGAGACAACAGACTGGCGCATATGACAGCTTCCGCATGGATTGTGAATCGGGAGCGTACAAAAGTCCTGATGGTTTATCACAATATTTACCAGTCCTGGTCCTGGCTGGGAGGTCATGCGGACGGGGAACAGGACTTGCTGAAAGTCGCCATAAAAGAGGCAAAAGAAGAGAGCGGAATCCATCATGTGACTCCTGTTTCTGAGCAGATATATTCACTGGAAGTGCTGACGGTAGACGGACATGTGAAGCGGGGAGCCTATGTATCTTCCCATCTTCATCTGAATATAACCTATCTTCTTCAGGCAGAAGAAACGGATGAACTTCGGATCAAAGCAGATGAGAACAGTAATGTAGCCTGGTTTTCTCTGGAGGATGCCATAGCTGCATCAACGGAAGAATGGTTTCAGAAACATGTTTACCGTAAGCTGAATGACAGACTGATGAATCTTAAATAAGTATAAAAACGGAAAAAAAACTGGTACAGCAGGAAAAATAATGATATAATCACGCTGTATTAGGAATATCTAACAGAACAAGAAGATCTTCCTTAGAACAGATCATGGAGGAACAGGCATGTCGCAGCTGACCAAAAGAGCGATTACAGAGTCATTTATGAAGTTGATCAATCAGGTTCCGTTTGATAAGATTACGGTGAAGGATATCGTAGAAGACTGTGGAGTGAACCGGAATACATTTTATTATCACTACAGCGATATCTATGCATTGCTGGATGAGATTCTGACAAACGAGACGCAGAGAGTACTGACAGAAAATCTGGATGAACAGTCCTGGAAGGATTCGATACTGGAGTCCTGTTCTTTTGCACTGAAGAATAAAAGGGGTATTTATCATATTTACAATTCGTTGAGCAGACGAAAGATTGATACTTATTTTTATCAGGTCATGGGAAGGATTATGCATGATTTTGTTAAAAAACAGGCAGAAGATATGCCGGTGAAGGCAGAAGATATCAGGCTGATATCAGATTTTTACAAGTGTGCATTTGTAGGGATGATCCTTCAGTGGCTGGATGGTGGTATGAAGGATGACCCGGAATACATAGTAGACAGGATCTGGACCTGCCTGGAGGGAACGACTGAAAAGATGTTGGAAAATGCAATTGCGAACAATTGACTGAAAATTAAAAAAGATATCAGATATTTAGGCAAATCGGGCTCCGTGCACAAAAATTGTGCAGGGAGCTTTTTTTGACCGTAGAATATGGTCATAAATTACGTTAAGCTGTAACACGTACAAAGAAAGAGAAGGACAAAGAAAAAGTCAGAAAGGAGGCAGTTATGGATCTGATCAAAAAAGCAAAACATGCTTACATCACCATATCTGTGATCATGCTGGTACTTGGGCTGGTGCTGTTGATCTGGCCTGCGATGTCATTATCAGTGTTATGCTATTTAATAGGTGCCATGTTGATCATCGGCGGAGCAGTCAAGCTGGTGGGATATTTTTCGAAAGATTTGTACCGTCTGGCATTTCAGTTTGACCTTGCCTTTGGCATCTTATCCATTTTGCTGGGTCTTGTGTTTATCATTCATCCGGAACATATTATTTCAATCTTACCGATCATTATGGGAATCTTCGTTCTGGTAGAAGGGGTACTTCGAATTCAGACAGCCATGGATGCGAGAACATTTGGGCTGAGTACCTGGTGGATGATGATAGTTCTGGCTGTAGCCACCAGCGCATGCGGACTTTTACTGATCTTCAAACCGTTTGAGAGTGCAGTAGCCATGATGATGCTGTTGGGTGTGACATTGCTGATTGATGGTGTGCAGAATCTCTGGGTTGCTATTTATACAGTAAAAGTGTCAGAAAAAAAAGTGATAGATGTTGATTATAAAGAATTGGAGTAACTATTCAGAACCCACTGTGAAGGTACTGAACAGTTACGAATTGTAAGTAAAAATCAGTTAGGAGGAGCACAGATTATGAACAGAAATAAAAAGATTACACAGACAATGGCTCTGGCTATGACAGGTATTATGATTGCAAATGCAGGTATGGGAAGTGTCTATGCAGCAGATCAGACTGCTTCTGTAGAAAAAGAAACAGAAAGCACAACAGAAGCTGTTACAGAAAAAGAGAAAAAAGAAACATCCAAGGAAGAAACCGTCTATGTACAGGCATCTCCGTCTGGTGAGACACAGGAGATTATCGTCAGTGACTGGCTGAAGAATACAGATGGTGAAACTTCCCTTTCTGATAAGAGTGATCTGTCTGATATCAAGAATGTAAAAGGTGATGAGACATTTTCTCAGGATGGAGACAAGATCACCTGGGATGCCAACGGCAATGATATTTATTATCAGGGAACCAGCACAAAAGATCTGCCGGTATCCTTAAAAGTAACTTACTATCTGGATGGACAGGAGATCTCTCCGGAAGATCTGGCGGGCAAGAGCGGTCATGTAAAAATGGTATATCAGTATACCAATCATATGAAACAGGGCGAGATCTACACACCATTCGTATTATTCACCGGTATGGTACTTCCAGGAGACAATTTCTCCAATGTAAAAGTAGACAATGGTAAAACCATCTCTGATGGAGATAAGAACATCGTTATCGGTGTGGGACTTCCGGGGCTGGAAGACAGCCTGAAGATCAAAAAAAATAAATCAGACATTCTGGATGATCTGGACATTGATCTGGATATTCCGGACAGCTTCGAAGTAGAAGCAGATGTGACCGATTTCAGCCTGTCTATGTCTATGACAGTGGCTACTCCGCTGAGCCTGGATGAACTGGAACTGGATGATATCGATGACGAAGATGATCTGAAAGACAAGATTGATGAGATTGCGGATGCAGCAACACAGCTGGTAGATGGAACCAGTGATCTGGCAGACGGCGTACAGGAATTAAAAGACGGCTGCGGTGATCTGCTGGATGGTATTGACCAGCTGGATGACGGTGCCGGTGATCTCAACGATGGTGTACAGACACTGAATAGTAAAAAAGGTGATTTGATTGATGGTATCAATCAGCTGTCAAGTGGTCTGGATCAGTTAAACAGCAAAAAAGGAGCTCTGGTCAAAGGAGTAAATCAGCTGGCAGATGGAGCATCCTCACTGGATAGCGGAGCGGCAGATCTTAAGACCGGAATGGATCAGCTGGCGGCAGGCGTAACC
>CAKRRF010000021.1 GCA_934394985.1 uncultured Marvinbryantia sp. | reverse complement strand
CTTGCGCTGATGGGACTTGTTCTTGAATTCCAATGTTCGAAATGATACTGCTACACAGCTGCATTTCTTTCCCTCTCTTCGCATCCTCGCTGCCACAATATCACACTGGCTGAGCAGAATCGGAAAAATCTGCTCGTAGGAAACAATGTCTTCATCAAAGGTAGTCTCCACACTGATCCCTTTTGCTTCTTCCCGCTGTGCTTTTACCGGAGAATCATCGATCCCGTTGGCTGACAGATACAACTGATGTCCGGTCTTTTCTCCCAGCAACAGCTGAATCTCTTTTTCATTTGCTCTGGCCAGATCTCCAATCGTGCGGATCCCGTTCTGCACCAGCTTTTTCTCCGATGCTTTTCCCAGAAACAATAAGTCTCGCACCGGTAGCGGCCACATCTTTTGTGGCACTTCTTCCGGGTACAGGGTATGTACTTTATTGGGCTTTTCAAAATCAGATGCCATCTTCGCCAGAAGCTTGTTTGTAGAGATCCCCACATTTACCGTAAAGCCCAGTTCCCGGAATATCCGGTCTTTGATTTCGCAGGCAGTCGCCACCGGATCCGGATAGATCTGCCCGGTTCCGGTCATATCCAGAAACACCTCATCAATGGAAAACGACTCCATCACTGGCGCATAAGATGCACAGATACTTTTAAATGCCTTCGAACACCGGTCATACAGGGCAAAATCCGATGATACACAGACCAAATTCGGACACTTCTGAAGTGCCATACCCATAGGTTCTCCTGTCTGAATGCCATACTTCTTCGCCGGTATGGACTTGGCCACTACGATCCCAGTCCGCTTCTTCGGATCACCGCCGATACAGGATGGAATCTCCCGCAAGTCCGGCAATCCCTGCTTTACTCTCTTTGCTGCTTCCCAGGAAAGGAAAGCACTGTTTACATCCACATGAAAAATCAGACGCTGCATTTGTTAATCTCCTGCCTTTGCTGTAAAGCCAGACCAATCAATCGGTCTGGCTGGTCTGCCATAAACAATGGAATATTTATCTTCTTAATCATAGTTGTATTATAATCAGCATTCGGTAAAAAAACAACAGAATCACACAATTCTTTATAATTGTGTGATTCTGTTCACATTTTTCCATATAATTCTGTGATTACGCTACTCTCCCATTCTCCATTTCATAAAATGCCGAAGTTTCTCTACAAATAGTTTACTTTTTCACGGAAATGTATTAGAATTTGAATGTATGTAAAAATATACATAAAAAGGAGATTGAAAAAATGAATATTTCACCGCTTCAGAAAGCAAGATACGAGTATTCTCCAAAGCTTCCTGGAATGCTGAGACACGGCATTGCAGATATCTGTGTAAAAGAGGGAGAAGCAACTCAGAGCGTAGCTGATCAGGATAAGATCAAAGCTCTTTTCCCAAATACTTATGGAAAACCAGAGATCACTTTTGAAAAAGGGCAGAACACTTCCGCTGCTAAGAAACAGGTAGTTGGTGTCATCCTTTCCGGTGGACAGGCTCCTGGCGGACACAACGTTGTATGTGGTCTGTATGACGCATTAAAAGCTACCAATCCTGAAAACGTACTTTACGGATTCAAAGGCGGCCCAAGCGGACTGATCGAAGACAAATATCTGATCTTTGATGATGAATATATTAATGAATTCCGTAACACCGGTGGTTTTGATATTATCGGTTCCGGAAGAACCAAACTGGAAACAGAAGAACAGTTTGCTGTTGCATCTGAAGTATGCAAAAAACACGGTATCACTGCAATCGTAATCATTGGTGGTGATGACTCTAATACAAACGCTGCTGTCCTGGCTGAATATTTTGCAGCTCACAATACCGGCGTTCAGGTAATCGGATGCCCGAAAACCATCGACGGTGACTTAAAGAACGAAGATATCGAATGCTCTTTCGGTTTCGATACCGCTACCAAGACCTACAGCGAACTGATCGGTAACATCGAGAGAGACTGTAACTCTGCTAAAAAGTACTGGCACTTCATCAAAGTTATGGGACGTTCTGCTTCCCACGTTGCTCTGGAATGTGCTCTGAAGACCCAGCCAAACATCTGTCTGATCTCAGAAGAAGTAGCTGAAAAGAAAATGTCTCTGTCTCAGATTGCTGATTACATCGCTGATTCTGTTGCAGAAAGATCTGCTAACGGCATGAACTTCGGTGTTGCTATCATCCCGGAAGGTGTTGTGGAATTCGTTCCTGAATTCTCCGTACTGATCCAGGAAATCAACGAACTGCTTGCAGGAAGCAAGGCTGATGAATTCAACGCACTGCCTACATGGGCTGACAAATACGCATTCATCGAAAAAGGTCTGACAAAGGAATCCATGGCTGTATTTGCTATCCTTCCACAGGCTATTCAGCAGCAGCTGTTCCTGGAAAGAGACCCACACGGAAACGTACAGGTATCTCTGATCGAATCTGAGAAGCTGTTCTCCGCTCTGGTAAAAGATAAACTGGAAGCAAGAAGAGCTGAAGGTACATACAATGGCAAGTTCAGCCCGCTTCATCATTTCCTTGGATACGAAGGAAGATGTGCATTCCCATCTAACTTCGATGCAGACTACTGCTACTCTCTTGGATACAATGCATTCATGCTGATCCAGTATGGTTACAACGGATACCTTTCCAAAGTATCGAATCTGTCTGCTCCGGCAAGCGAATGGGTAGCAGGTGGTATGCCAATCACCAAGATGATGAACATCGAAAGAAGACACGGCGAAGACAAACCGGTTATCAGAAAAGCTCTGGTTGAACTGGACGGTGCACCATTTAAATATTTCGAATCTCACCGTGAAGAATGGGCAAAAGATACCTGCTTCGTATATCCGGGAGCAATCCAGTACTACGGACCAACAGAAGTATGCGATATTACTACTGTTACACTGGCTCTGGAACATCAGAAATAAAATAGACAATAAAAAGATCCTGGTCAGGTAAAAAGCTATAAGGCTTTTTACCTGACAGGATCTTTTTTGTTTGATCAACCGCCAATCTGACAATGTAATGCGGTATTCTTTTGAATTATTTCCTGAAATGCCTTCATCTGTTCATCCGATGGTCTTTTGGCATCTCCCATCGGATAGTCTCTGTTCAGTCCTTCGTATTTTCCCTGACCAAAATTGTGATAAGGAAGAATATGAATCTGTCGTACTCCCGGTAAGGTCTCTGCAAATTTGGCAATATCAAGAAGTTCTTTTTCTGTATCATTAAATCCTGGAATAACAGGAACGCGAATAATCAGTTCTGTCTGACCACTGTGGGCTACCCGTAATGCATTTTCTATCATTCTGACATTATCATGTCCTGTAAACTCTTTGTGTTTTTCTGGATTCATATGTTTTACATCCATTAAGTACAGATCCAGATACGGAAGCAATGTTTCGATCACTTCATATTTTGCAAAAGCCATACTTTCAATCGCTGTCGATATTCCCAGGTCTTTTGCTGCCCTTAACAAACCAACAGAGAACTCTGGCTGGAGGGTACATTCACCGCCAGAAAGGGTTATTCCTCCTCCGGACTGTAAATAGTAAGGCATATCTCTTTCCACTGTTTCCATAACTTCCGCTACAGTCACATCTTTTCCCATTACCTTTGGTTTCCCGTTAATCATCATTGTTTCTATTTCAAAGGACTGTGATTCCGGGTTACAACACCATCTGCATCTCAGTGCACATCCTTTTAAGAAAACTATGGTTCGGATTCCAGGACCATCATGTATGGAATATCTTTGAATATCAAAGATCCTGCCGGACCTATTCAAATATTCTTTCATAACGCATTTTTCCTTCCTATCGATTATCAGCCTGTTCTGTTCTCCTGATAATATCATCCTGCAGGGATTTTGATAATGTGGTAAATAAAGCAGAATATCCTGCCACACGCACGATCAGTCCACTGTATTTTTCAGGATGAGCCTGAGCATCTAAAAGTGTTGCTCTGTCTACAACATTAAACTGCATATGCATTCCCTGCTGATCAAAATAACCGCGGATCAGAGATATAAAGCTTTCCAGTCCCTTTTCCCCAGCCATAGCTGTCGGATGCATTTTCATATTGAAGAGCGTTCCATTACTTGCGATTGCATGATCCAGTTTTGCAACCGAATTACAGGAAGCTGTCGGTCCACTGATATCAAATCCGGACGTAGGTCCTACGCCATCTGCTACCGGAGTATGTGCCAGTCGGCCATCTGGAGTAGCTCCTGTCTGTGCTCCTAAAGGAACATTGGCAGATACCGGATAAAGACCTGCCTGATACATTCCTCCTCTTGGATTGCGGAATGTTTCTAATGGCCTTGTATAGAAATATGCTGCCTCACGGGCAATTTCATCTACTTCATCGATATCATTGCCATATTTTGGAAGATCCAGAATCATTTCGTGAATTTCTTCATACCGTGCCTTAACATCTGCAGGTAATTCCATTTCTAATACCTGTTTAATGGTATTGGCAATCATATCCTGTCCTACTTCCTGTCCTGCTTCTTTTAACCCTTTCGCAACCTGCAGTGCAATCTCGCCTGCTGTAATCGCATCCAACCCCTTACCATAGTTCATTTCCAGAGCTTTCTTTAACTCACCCATGGTAATGCGTTTTTCTTCAAATACTAATTTCTTAATGGTATATAAGGAATCTGCTACATTTGCAATACCGAAGCCCTGCGGACCTGTAAAGTTATAGACTGCTCCGCCTTCCTGCACACTCTTTCCGCGTTTCACGCAGTCATCTACCAGGCAGGATTCAAATGGTAAAGGTGCAAGCTGTGCATGTGCAAAATCAATTGCATTATCCGCATTTACCATCAGCTCTATATTGTACAGCATCTGTTTTCTATATGCTTCCATAAATTCTTCAAAGGTCTGGAAGCTTTCCACATCTCCGGTCTGAATGCTTGCAATCTCGCCGTTATCATAACCATTGGAAAATACCATTTCCAGAGGACGGCACATATTAAAGAATGCTGCATCGTGCCAGCCGTCCGTTTTTCCCGGAACCTGTGGTTCTACACAACCAATGATATTATAATTTCTTGCTTCATCCATGGTTGCTCCACGATGAACCAATGCCGGAATAATCACTTCATCATTGTAATATGCCGGTAAACCAATACCGGTTCTTGTCAGTTCAGCCGCACGAAGTAATAAGGCTTTGGATGAACCATGCCATACACGGATTGATAAGGATGGCATCGGCAAAAATACATGTTCACTGGCTGTAATGCACATAAAGGAAAGATCATTGGTAGCATCTCTGCCCTGAACAGTCTGACCTCCAACGATTAAATTCTGGAATAAAGAATATCCGGCAAAACCTTCTGCACTTGCTGCATCACGGCATTTATTCAAATCATTTAATTTTACCCAGATACAGTCAATTAACTCCTGTGCATACTCCCGTGTGAGACTGCCGGCTTTTAATTCCTTCTCATAATAAGGATACATATACTGATCAAATCGTCCCGGAGAGATAGAATGTCCGCTGGATTCGATCTGTAATACCTGCTGAATAAACCAGAAGGACTGACATGCTTCCTGGAAACTTTCGGCAGGAAACTCCGGTACCCTTCTGCAGATCGCAGCAATTGTCAGCAATTCCTGCTTTCTATTCGTATCCGTTGTCTTTTCAGCCATTTCTTCTGCCATCACAGCATAACGGTTTGCATAGGCAATAACGGCATCGCAGGAAATAAGAACGGATTCTAAAAAGCACATTTTGGTAGCATAATCAGCATCTCCAAACTTGCAGCTCTCCATTTCTTTTTTTACCTTTTCTTTTACACCGTTAAGACCGACCGCCAGTACTGTTTCATACTGAACAGTCACATGTCCTACACCATTATAAAAATAGTTTCCCGGTGTAAAAAAATTATGTTTCATGGCACGAAGTGTTTCCGGTGCCATGTAGGAAATGGCCAGCTCACTGGTTGTTTTTCCTTTCCAATAAGCATCAGCAGCCAGTAATCTCTTTTTTGTTTCGTCTGAAATATAAAATGGATCGGCACTTCTTGTCTCTACTGTTTCAAACTCTGCCTCTAACCACTCATACGAAAATTCCGGATATGTCTGACATCCTCTAGGTGCAATGGTTGTACTTCCGACAATCAATTCTTCCGGTCTGATGATAATCGGAAGATTTTTTAAGATATGTTCAAATGCACGTGCCTTGCGCATCACTACCGGCTGACCTTCTGTAGCCTGATAAGATTCGGTGAGCAATTCTGCTCTGGCCGCTTCTATCTCAGGCATCTTTTCATACAGATGAGCTACCAGTCTCTTTATACGATCTGATTTCGCAATTGGAGTGCTATCGTAATTTCCCATCCCGCTGCCATTCCTTTCCTTTTGTTTTTGCTATATTACTTCCCCATTGATTTTAATTATTTTCGCTTATATCTTTCGGATAAATGCATTCAATTTCATTTTTTTCAAATGCTTCCATCCATCTTTCATCCGGTTTCTGATCCGTCACCACCACATCCAGTCTGGAAAGTGGACAAATATTAGAAAATGCCACTTTATCAAATTTGGAAGAGTCTACCGTCAGATACACTTTTTTGGCTGATTTAATCATACTTTGTTTGATACACCCGGTTTCATCATTTCCCTCGGTGATTCCTTTTTGAATATCCAGTCCTTTACAGGATAAAAACACTTTATCTGCATTATACTGCTCAATACTGTCAGCCGCCTTTATTCCCAGAAATGACATGGAATCTCCTTTTAATGTCCCTCCGGTAGAAATAATGTTCCATCCTGAAATATCTGATAACTCTAACAAATTCTCGATAGAGTTGGTAATAACTGTGAGCTTTTTTTTGTTTTTGATGTTTTTTGCGATAAATACCGCTGTTGTTGAGGCATCCAGAAAAATATGCTCACCATCCTGAATCTCCTGACTAATCAGATCTGCAATCTTTTGTTTTCCTATGGAATTTGATTTCCATCTGACGTTAAAAGGGAGGTCTATACTGCCAATTTCATTTATGACAGCTCCTCCGTAACTTTTTATAACGTGTCCGTCATCTGCCAGCTTTTCTAAATCTCTTCGAATCGTTTCTTCCGAAACATGAAAACGCTTGCTCAATTCACTTACAATTACTTTTTTATCTTTGTGAACCTGTTCCAGAATCTGTTTTCTTCTCTCTACTGCAAGCATGTATTACCCTCTTTTATTTTTTTTACGATGATATTGGGGGCATATGCCCCCAACAATGACACCTGTGTACAGTTATACATGATACACTACCACATCCGGTATCATTACATAATATATTTTATAAGTTTGTCAGAAGGGCGTGGAATCACAGAACTGTCAAGGAACATTCCTCTGTCACCCGCTTCTGCTTTTGCGTGATCAATTGCTGCCTGAACAGCAGATACGCTTCCTGTGATCGTCATATAACTCTTTCCACACATTCCTTTTGCTAATCGCAATTCAATCAGATCGACAATCGCTGTTTTTGCTGCCAGGTCTGCTGCCACGATTAATGCAGATACATCATATGTCTCCAGGATACCCAGTGCTTCTATTTTCTCTGGCTGCGCAGTACCGTAAATAGCAGGAAAAATAGAATCATGAGGATTTCCCAATACAAAAGTATCCATTACTTTTTCAGCATATTTTGTTGCTGCCACATCTACTGATGCCCTGACTGCACTCAGATCCCCAGCTATCAGAATAACGAATTTACCCGGACAGGTTACTTCAGCCTGTAAAATCTCTACATCAGCAGCCTTCGCCATCTCATCTGCCGCCTTAAAACCGGTAGATACTGTTGTACACTCTACCATACCAATTGCTCTGGCCATAATTTTCTTCCTCTCTCTTTATGGATCTTACTTTCCTCTTACAACTACTTCTCTGTCGCTGACCTTTTCAACCACTCCATCAATAGAGCAGTGAATCGCAACACTTAATCCCTCTTTTGGTTCTCCGATTAGCTGACCTTTTTTCACCTGATCTCCCACACTTACAACCGGTGTTGCAGGTGCTCCAATATGCTGGCTCATTGGGATCTTTACTCTTTTTGTAACAGGTGTAGTCTCTTCAAACGGAGCCGGTTTATCATATCTGGCCAGATCCAGTCTTGCTGCCAGTCTGTGAACCGGTAATTTTCTTAATTCTCTGTCTTCTGCTACCGGAGCAGGATCTATTTTTTCCACTTTAATCCCTGCCCCTCTTAGAGCACCTTTAAATTCCTGAATGATGGACTTTGGAGATAATCCCTGCGGACATGCATATTTTTCACAGATTCCACATCCACTGCAGTATGCGGAATTCACAAAAACACTCAGGTCACTGATATCATGATTTGCAACTGCTCTCATAATTTTATGTGGCTCGATCGGATGGCCCAATGCATGTCTGGAACACATGTCGGTACAGGTTCTGCACTGACAGCAGGAAGATGAAGCCCTTCGCTTTTCAATCTCCAGATTTTTATTCATTCTTACAACCACATGATGGTCTTTCGGTAATATAATAATCGCATTTGTCGTCTTGGTAATAACTGTATTATCCGTTCCCAGACGCCCCATCATCGGTCCTCCCATGACATACACAGGATCCTCTACCGTCACCTTGCCTGCAAGAGAAATAGCCTCTTTTACAGTTGTTCCCAGAGGAACACGTACTGTCAGCGGATGATCGATCTCTCCGACAATGGATACTAATTTATTTGTTACCGGTATATTAAGATGTACTGCCCTGTACAGATTGTACATGGTTTCCACATTATATACCACAACATTTTCATCTATTGGAAGTCCACCTGGTTTGATTACACGTCCGGTGGCTTCATAAATCAAAACTACTTCATCTCCCATTGGATATGCCGCTCTGAGCGCACAAATCCTTACCTTAGGAAAGTCTCCAATTACTTCCTCTATTGCTTTGATCGTAGTTACATATTCACTTTTAATTCCAATTACTGCTTCTTTGGCTCCAAAGCTTTCTCTTACTTCATCCAGCATTTGGATGATCTCTTCTGTATGAGTAGCCAGCAACTGTCTGTGAAGCTTTAATAATGGCTCACATTCTACACAGTTTAAAATGACTGTGTCTGCCTTTTCTGTCATTTTTGCATAGGCTGGGAAGCCGGCACCGCCGGCTCCCACTATGCCATTATTTCTTGCAATATTTTTCAGTTCATCGATTAGCATATTATTTACTCCAATCCTGTCCTTCATCAATGATTCCAACAATAGCTGCATCTATCGGTGCATCTGACTTATCACATCCGATTCTGGCTGCGCTGCCCTGTGCTACCAATACGTATTCCCCTATTCCGGCGCCAATGATATCTATTGCAACCAGGCGACTTCCGGTACTTCTCATGTCTTCAACCGGTTCAACAATCATAAACTTGTTGCCAACTAATTTTTCACTTTTTCTCGTAGAAAATAAGCTTCCCACAACTTTTCCAATTATCATAATAACGCTCCGTTGAATTTATGAATTGAAAGCCGATTGCTACATCTTTACAACCGTAGTCTGAGCTTTCTTAAAATATGATTGTCGCTAAATCGTTCTGTTTTACCTGAGAAGCATTCGCCTCATCAGTATCGATATGCATCTCCGTTGTAAAAGACTCATCTACACGGATCTTTACCTGATCTAACACCACACCTCTCTCATTGCCCACACGTACAGAAACAAAATCATTATCCTGTAATCCTGCCGCTGCAGCGTCTGCCGGACACATATGAATATGTCTTGCAGCTACAATACAGCCTTCATCAAGATAAATAACTCCTTTCGGACCTACTAAAGCAATCGGAGCAGATCCGGCCAGGTCGCCAGACTGTCTGACTGGTGCTTTTATTCCTAATGTACGAGCATCCGTTGCAGAAATTTCTACCTGGGATTTACTTCTTACAGGTCCTAAGATACGAACATTTTCAATTGCTCTCAATTTTAATCCTACAATTGTACACTGCTCGTTGGATGCGAACTGACCACCCATTAATTCTTTTTTCTTTGTAAGCTGATATCCCTTACCAAATAATTTTTCTACATCTTCCTGGGTCAAATGGATGTGTCTTGCAGATATTCCTACCGGTACTTTTACAGCCGGTTTGTTTGAATTGGTATTTTCCATTGCCTGTAATACCATTCTGGTAATTTCTTCTACATTATTATAAGAATTCAAGATTCACACCATCCCTTATGTAATAGTCACACAGTCAGAATATTCCTGACTGTGTGCATATAAAATATTACTATTTAACTGTTGGTAAAATCATCTCCACATCACCGTGTGGTCTTGGGATTACGTGTGTAGCAACTAATTCACCTAAAGTACCTGCACTGCTTGCACCGGCTTCTACTGCTGATTTTACAGCACCTACGTCTCCACGTACCATAACAGTTACTAATCCGGAACCGATTTTCTCTGTTCCAACTAATGTAACGTTTGCTGCTTTACACATTGCATCTGCTGCTTCGATTGCTGCTACTAAGCCTCTGGTTTCAACCATTCCTAATGCTTCTAATGCCATAATTACGTCCTCCTGTTTTCTCATTTTTATTTGTCTTCAGGGATAAAATCCGGTGGATCCTGTCCGAGCATTTTAGGGTCAGACGAAGGTTCCGGTTTGCCTTTAAAGCGGCTGGCTGATAATTCAACCATCTTTACAATTTCAGGGTGTGGATTCGGGAGTATCCCAACGGATACCGGCTTCTTTATTGCGTTCGCACTCGCAGCCTCAATTGACTGTCTTACAGCCTCCACTTCTCCTTCAATTACCAATGTAACCAGTCTTCCACCCAGTTTCCGTTCCCAGGTTGCCAGTGATACATCTGCCGCTTTGCACATGATGTCAAGCGCATCTGTTGCAGCTACAACACCCGTGATCTCCATGAATCCATATGCATTACCCATGTCGATTCTCCTTTAACCTGTCCGGCAGCTTCTGCGCTGCCAGACAGCCTGTTCTTATTTCTTAGCCTTTGAATTTTGGAAGAATTTTTTCAACATCGCTATGTGGTCTTGGAATTACATGTGTAGCAACTAATTCTCCAAGTCTGCTTGCAGCTGAAGTTCCAGCTTCTACTGCTGCTTTTACAGCTCCTACATCTCCACGTACCATGACGGTTACTAATCCGGAACCAATTTTTTCTGTTCCAACTAATGCTACCTCAGCTGCTTTTGTCATTGCATCTGCTGCTTCGATTGCTGCTGTAAGTCCTCTTGTTTCAATCATACCTAATGCTTCCTGTGCCATTATAATAATCCTCCTTAAGATCTTGTCTTACCTATAATATAAAATAATAATTAATCTTTATCAAGTGCGCTGACCGTCAACATTTTCTCTGTGTCCGCTGTAGGTCTTGGAATAATATGTTTGGATACGATACCCGTATGAGCCTCTGCTACTGCTTCCGCAGCACGCATTGCCTCTTCCACATCGGCGATACTGCCTCTGAATTTGACAGTGACCAAAAGTGGTACCGGTAAGGCATCTGCATTTCCAGGCTTGTTCTTGTCAAACACCTGAAGATGTACATTTGCTGCCTTGCAGCCTGCATCTGCTGCAAGAAAAGCACACACAAGCCCAAATACTTCTAACAAACCTACCGCTTCCTGATTGTCACGTGTTGTCAGATTTTCCATGATCTATCCTTTCCGAATACCCTTATTTATTGACAACCGCAATTTTAAGTCCAGTCATTTCCAGGTTCTTCTTTAATGCTTCGTTAATTTCTTCTAATGGATATTTATCAGTAATTAAGTCTGCCATTGGAAGTCCGATGCCTTTTGCTCTCTTTAAGAAATCGAATGTGGTTGCATAATCTCTCAAAGTATATACCCAGGATCCTACTAAAGTAATCTCCTTTGAGCATAAGTCAAAGTGTGGATTGATCTGTGCATCTCCACCATTGATGAAGAAACCTAATTCACAAAGTCCTCCGCCGTTACGGATGAATTTGTAAATGTTAGCATGCGCTTTTGGATTTCCTGTACACTGGAATGCGAAATCTGCCAGATGTCCGTCAAAGGAATCTTCTACTGCTTTTGTTAATGCCTCAATTCCCTTATGATCCATAAAGTTTACTGTCTTTGTCGCACCCATTCTCATAGCAAAATCAAGTCTTGCCTGGTTGCCATCTACCGCTGTGATATTTTCAATACCCATTGTACGCAGAACTGCGATACAGATCAGACCGATTGGTCCGCATCCCTGAACAACTACACGGCTGTTAAAACGAAGAATTCCTGTTGTTTTTGCTCTTTCCACTGCATGTACCAATACTGCACAAGGCTCAATCAGAATTCTGGAGTCTAAGTCTAAGTCGCTTACATTGAATACAGTAGAACCACCACGTATCAAAATATAATCAGAGAACCATCCGTTTAAATGAATGTCATCATCCGGAAGTAAGCCGTATACATCAGCTCCTCCTACGTTCTGTTTGTTCAGATCATACATGGTAATATCAGGGTTATCCTTAAAAATCATACAGGTAACAACTTTATCACCAAGCTTCAGATCTTTTCCTGCTGAGTCTTTCTTAACGTTTTTACCCATTTTAACGATCTCGCCGGTTCCTTCATGTCCCAGTGCAACCGGGATCAGGTCAAACGGATCTCTTTTAAATTCGTGAGCATCTGTACCACAAACGCCACAACCTTCTACTTTAACAAGGATATCATCATCCCCGACTTCTGGCATTGGAAATTCTTTCACTTCGAATTTCTCTAACTCTGTAAGCATAGCCACATGTGCGGTAGAAGGAATTCCGGTTTCGGATGCCTTAGCTGCTGCAGGTGCACTTACAGCGCCGCTAGCCATCTGATCCAGGATCTGTCTTACGATTAATTCAACATCCTGCTCTTTTACTGCCATTTTTATTATCTCCTTCTCTTATCTGATGCAAAGACTGTCAGACATTGTACAACGTCTGCTCTTTGTAAAGCTGTGTGCAGCTGTTAAACCTTCTCCGGTTCTGGAAGCGATGGTAAATGTACAATAACCTTCTCCGCCAAATCCCAATGCTGCATAGCTTGGTCCGTTTTTCACTAAGATAGCTGTATCCAATGCTTTTGCATATGTAGTAATGTGATCCACATTTTTAGAATGGATATGAGCGGAATGACGATTGCCATGCTCTAACCATACTGCTGTTTCCACGCCTTCTTCAAAGGATCCGACACGAACCATACCCAAAATCGGCATCATCAGTTCTTCTGCAATCAATGGATGTTCTTTCTGTCCTTCAAATACGATACAGCGAACTTCCGGTCCTACGTTTACACCTACCATAGCCAACAGTGTCTGTGCGCTTCTTCCGACACATTTTCTGTTTAATGCTCCCTTAGGTGTGAATACTGTCTGTACTAACTTATCCTGAATTTCTTTACTTGCCAGATAGCAGCCGTTTTCAGAAATCATGTAGTTCATCAATTCATCTGCAATGCTGTCTACTGCAACGATTTCTTTTTCTGCGATACAAGGAAGGTTGTTATCAAAGGTACATCCGTTTACAATGTCCTGTGCTGCCTTTCTGATATCTGCTGTTTCATCTACCAATACAGGTGGATTACCTGCACCGGCACCGATTGCTCTCTTTCCTGATGAAAGTACTGCTGTTACGACTCCAGGCCCGCCTGTTGCTACCAGCAGGTGAATCGCCGGGTGTTTCATCATGATTGCACTTGTATCAAGAGTCGGAACTTCAACAGTTACTGCTATGTTGTCCGGTCCGCCTGCTTCCAGAGAAGCTTCATTGATCATGTTGATCGTATAAATTGTTGTTTTCTTGGCATTTGGATGTGGGTTAAATACTACTGTATTTCCACCTGCAAGCATGCCAATGCAGTTACATACAACTGTTTCGGATGGATTTGTTGCCGGTGTAATGGCTCCGATCACTCCGAAAGGTCCCATTTCTACTAAAGTAAGTCCTCTATCACCTGACCATGCTGTGGTGGTGATATCTTCTGTTCCTGGTACTTTATCAGCTGTAAGGTGATGTTTGAGAATTTTATCTCCCACATTACCCATTCCTGTTTCGTTCACACCCATGTTCGCTAAGATCTCAGCATTTTCATGAGTTTTTTTACGAATATTAGAAATAATCTGTTCTCTCTGATCCAAAGTCATGGTGCACACTTTTTTCTGTGCTTCAATGGAAGCATTGATTGCTTCGTTCATGTCCTTAAACACGCCATGCATACCGGAAACAGCTCCGGAAATCTGCATATTTGCCACGACTTTCTGTACGATGTCATGTACCATACGTTCATCTACAGACACTTTATTACCTCCTTCAATGCGGATACCCCATAAGCTGCCAGGTCTGAATCTTCAGAGGCACTGCCTCCTGATACTCCCAGGGCGCCTATCATGGTTTTACCAACCATCAATGGTTCTCCGCCTCCCAATATCATTACTTTGCCATCATTGCTGAACTGTAATCCGTAAAGATCCTGTCCCGGCTGACAAAGTCTGGATAATTTTGCTGTCGACATCTGAAACGCCGTAGAAGTATATGTTTTATTCACCGCCACATCAAAGCTTCCATGATAGGCGCCATCCATACAATGTACAGCCATGGGTCTGCCTGATGCATCGGATACTGCTATCACAACAGCCAGTCCCATTTCTGTCGCCTTTTCCTCTACTGCTTCTATTAACTTCACTGCCAGTTTTAAAGACATAACCTCTTTTACGATGGCGTCGCCGACAATATTGTTAACGATTGTTTCCAGATTTTTTTTGTTCATATGATTATTTGCCTAATGATTCTAATACTTTTTTCGTAATAGCTGCTACTAATTCCTGGTTGTCATCAGTCTTTGGTACAGAACTGCTGCATGTACCGCCACAGTTATGGCAGTTTTCTTTTCCTTTGTTCTGGCACAGATTTGCCGGATGACGTCCCGGAAGTCCCATCTTTCTTCTGATTTCATATAATTTAGCGATCTGTTCTTTATCAAATTCCTTTGGTCCGCCAAGCATTTTTGCTTTGTACAATAACTCAGCATAAAATTCAACAGATTCCATTTTCATGTATGCAGCCATCAGGTCTGTAGACCATGTTAATGCACCGTGGCTCTCTAATAATACTGCATCAAAGTGCTCTAAGTATGGTTCTACTGCATCCGGGATTTCCATTGTAGAAGGTGTTCCGTAAGGAGCAATCGGAACGCATCCCAATGCGATAACTGCTTCCGGCATGATCGGCTGTGTCAGAGGAATACCGGCAATTGCAAAGCTTGTTGCAAATGTAGGATGTGCATGAACTACTGCCCCTACATCAGGTCTTTTTGCATATACTCTCATATGCATCTTGATTTCTGATGATGGTTTAAATCCTTTGTTTGCCTGAATAACATTACCCTGTGCATCTACTTTACAGATGAATTCAGGAGTCATAAATCCTTTTGAAACGCCTGTTGGTGTACATAAAAATTCGTTGTCATTCAGTTTTACAGAGATATTACCATCGTTTGCAGCTACCATGTTGCGGTCATAAATTCTTTTACCTACATCACAGATCATTTTTTTGATTTCGTATTCGTTCAGTGCCATTTTTTGTTCTCCTTTTTGTTTTTATTTATTTGATTATTTTATATAAAAAAGAATATAAAATAACAGTTCAGAGTTATTTGCCCTGTTTTCCTTCGGGCATTCTTCCGATAGTATGATTATATAATGCTTTGCATGCAAAGTCAACACAAAACAACATTTTTATTTTATTTTTCACTTTATTTTTTACTACTTTTTTGTGTTTCATGTGGTTTTCAAAATGTTTTATATTGGTTTTTGTTGTTTTGTCTTTGTTTTGCCTTTGTTTCTTCGAAATTCTTATTGGAATTTTTTAATTTATAGGTTATAATCATGATAAATATTTTTTATTTTTTCGTTTTTACGTCAGATTACACAATGGTTTTTGGATTATTTTTTGTTCTTTCGTTATATCGTACACTTTTTAAATATCATCTTTGTGAAAGGTATCCCTATGATAAATAAAAATATTTC
Organism: uncultured Marvinbryantia sp.; assembly: GCA_934394985.1. Classification (GTDB taxonomy): domain Bacteria; phylum Bacillota; class Clostridia; order Lachnospirales; family Lachnospiraceae; genus Marvinbryantia. Next base: position 25,899 of record CAKRRF010000021.1, on the reverse strand, counting down.
TTCCGATTTTCAAAAAAGATATCCCATTTTAGCAGATTTACACACCCACAGCATCAGCAGCGGACACGGTTCCATCGACACCATTACTGACATGCTCAAATCCGCTTCTGCCTCAGGGATTTCTCTTTTAGGAATATCTGAACATGGACCTGCCTCCGCAGGTTCAGCAAAAGCTTCTTATTTTCAAAACCTGAAGCTTGCCAGCCGAAAGCGTTTTGGCATCAACGTTCTTTACGGTTGTGAATTGAATATCCTTAATACTGCCGGCGATGTGGATCTGGCAGACGATATACTCTCCTCATTGGATTATGCTATCATCAGTATTCATTCACCATTTTTTACGCCGTATCGTTATAAAGATCTTACTCAGGCATACATCCATGCAATGGACCATCCGAACGTACATTTTTTAGGTCACATAGATGATGCTCGTTTTCCGGTGGATTTTGATTACCTGTTAGAGATTGCCAAAAAGAAAGGCATTTATCCGGAAATCAACAACGACTCCCTTATGCCGGATGCCTATCGCGTAAACGGACAGGAAAACTGCCGCAAAATTTTAAAGATATGCAAAAAGATAGAACTACCTATTCTGCTTTCCAGTGACAGTCACGGGAAAAAACATATTGGGGATATGCAATACATTTTTCCTTTATTGGAAGAATCAGATTTTCCAGTCGACCTGATTTTAAACTCCAACCTTTCCGTTTTATTAAATCTTCTTCGATCATAAATCGTATAGAAAAAGAGTACCACTCAGAACATTTTTTGTTCTTTGCGATACTCTTTCTTATCTTTCATTCATCTCTTAGAAGAAATAAATAGGCATTGCTTCTCCAACTCCAAAGGTTTCATTCGTTTCCGGTTCACGGTCTAAGACCTGGCTGGACTTCTGATACTCGATCATCTGCACCACTTCTTTTGAAGTTCCGGAAACTACAGTACTGGCTGTTACCGTTTTGCTTTTCGCTTTTGCAGTCGTTTTCCTTGTAGTTGCCCGCTTCGTTCCAGCCGTTGCTTTCTTTGCCGCCTCTTTGGATGCTGCATTGTCTGCTTTTACCGGTTCTGCCACTTTTGTCGCTTCTGCTGCTTTTGTCACTTTGGGTGCAGACGTCTGATCTGCCGCCTTTGATGCTCTGGCCATACTGCCTTTACCTACTGCCATAATTCATGACCTCCTTTGCCAATTTCTGAAATTCTTTTGCACTTCTTGTACTCTTCTTATATACTGAGACCGGTACTGAGTTATCCTGCGCCCATTCAATAGAAGAATCCACATGTATGAAAGAATCAAACACATGTATATTATCATAACCAGTCAGAATTTCTCTCGTCTGCTTATAATAATTCTTTCTTTCATCTACCTTTGTAATCAGAACACCCATAATCCTTGCATCGATCATTTCAGACATTCCATTTAAAAAGTCAAACATATTTGCCAGTCCGAACAATCCCCATGGAGACGCCTCCACAGGAACAATCACATAATCTGCGGTACACAAAATGTTAATCACCCATGTACCCAACGTCGGAGGAGCATCAATCAAAATATAGTCATAACTCTCTTTTTCATAGATGCTGCGCAAACATTTTTTTAATACATACTCTCTCTGTATCATTGTAAAGAGTTCATATTCAATCTGACTCATTAACGTAGAGGATGGAATCAAATCCAAATTTTCATATGGCGTATGTACAATATACTCACTTAAATCCTGTTTGTTTTTTATGGCATAATATAGGTTTTTCTCACATTCTGCCATCTGTAGAACCTGTTCTTCATCAAAAAAGGACAGTGAAAGATTCAACTGCATATCCCCGTCAATCAAAAGAACTTTTCTGCCGGCAGATGCCAGCTCAAACGCCAGATTCGCACACGTTGTTGACTTTCCGCTTCCACCCTTGTTGTTTGTAAAACAGATTGTTTTTGTTTTACAGTCTGCCATTTATTTTACCATGCCTTCCTCACTTGTAAAAAATGAAAATCTTTTTAGTAAATCTTAATCTCAAAAGAATCCGCAACACAATTTCTTGCTTCTTTTAAATCTGCAAAGGTTCCTTCTTCCAACATCTGAGATAAAATATTTCCAATTGCGGTAGCTTCACCAGGACCTGCATGAACGCCGACACCTGTATATTTCGCAGTCAGTTCATTCAGATATGCTGCATTGGAACCACCGCCGATGATATTGATTTTATCATATTTCACGCCTGTGATCTTCTGAATTTCTTCTAATTTCTCAGCATAACATTTTGCCAGAGAATTATAAATCACACTTGCCAGTGCCGGTAAAGTTTCCGGAACTTCCTGATTTGTCTTTCTGCAATAATCTTTTACTGCTTCCACCATATCATCCGGAGAAAGGAAGCTAGAATCCTGGCAATCCACCACCGTCTGAATCGTTTCATGAGAAGCCTGTTCACACAAATCTCCATAAGACATATCCGGTGCCAGCTGGTTACGTACAGACTGAATCATCCAAAGTCCCATGATGTTCGCAAGATATGTAATCTTTCCACCATATCCGCCTTCATTTGTGAAGTTTGCTTCTTTGCTCTTTGGTGAGCAGTTTGCTTCTGCCATTTCCACGCCCATCAAAGACCATGTTCCGGAGCTGATATAGCAGGTATCTTCTGCATTGGTCGGAATCGCCATAACAGCGGATGCAGTATCATGTGTCGGAGGCAATACTACCTTACAGTCATATCCGACCAATTCCTTCACTTCTTCTGTCAGACTTCCAATTGCAGTTCCAGGCATGAGTACTTTCTGGAAAATGCCTCTTGGAAATCCCAGCATATCGATCAGTTCATAATCCCAGTCTTTTGTCGCAGGATTGATCAGCTGAGCAGTCGTTGCTTCTGAGTATTCCTGTACTTTCTTTCCACTTAATTTGAAATGGAAATAATCCGGAATCATTAACATTGCATCTGCTTTTTCCAGATGTTCCGGATGCATTTTCTCAACTGCCATCAGCTGGTAAATTGTGTTATAGATTGCTTTCTGGATACCTGTTCTTGCATACAAATCATCTTCTGAAATGATTTTGTACACTTCTTCATCCATACCATCTGTTCTGTGGTCACGATAACCAACCGTCTGACCTACAATCTGATCTTCTTTGTCTAACAGTACAAAGTCAACCCCCCATGTATCCACACCGACACTTACCGGAATTTTGCCAATTTCCTTACATTTTTTCATACCGGCAATGATCTCATTGAATAGCCTTTCAACATCCCAACAAAGTGTTCCGTCCACGTTATCCATTCCATTCCAGAAACGGTATACTTCTTCTAATACAATCTTTCCGTCTTCCATACTGCCCAAAATATGTCTCCCGCTGGAAGCGCCTATATCAATTGCTAAAAAATATTTGTTCATAAGTCCCTCACTCTTAAAATATTCCGAATATTTTTTCCCGAAACGTATTGTATAATCTGTCATAATCCGTGTAACTGATTTTACTGCCCTTAAAACTGTTCCCCCACGTCTCGCACAGAGTATCAGCAAGCAACGTTGCCTGTTCATGACCTCTTTTCAGAATGGCCGGGAACACATAATAAATCATAAAGAAATTAAGATCCGCCTGCACTGTCCCCTTAATCTTTCCTTTTACCTCAAATCGATTCTTTACAGCTTCCACAAATGTCTTTGAAATTTCTTTCGCCGCAGCTTCTGGATCACCCTTACTTAAGTAAGCCTCCATCTCCAGGAAATACGCCTCATTGTCTGCCATAAAGCTCTCCATGTTCTCTTCATATTGTTTCTTTTTTAACTTTCTGATTTTCCGTTCCATTTCGTCAAACATGGTTTCAACCTGATATAACATAAAATCTGTCCCCCGTCTTCTGCTGCGCTTGTCTTAATCTACTACAACACCTTTCTGCAACATGATGTTTGCATAAAGAGCTGTCTCACCGGTTGCAATAATTGCATATACTTTTTTTGCTTCATCATAGAATGCAAAACGTTCAATATTTCCTACAGCGTCTGCTCCTCTGTTATCGTATTTTGCAACGATCTCTTTATATGTATCCCAAATCGGAGTCTCTACCGTATCACCAGGCATTACTTCCATAAGATTTACCGGTTTTTCAACGTAAGTATCTAATGGGAACACCTGCAAGATAGCATCTAAAATTTCCGGAACACCATGACCATCACAACGGATCACGATTGCATCTTTTCCCATAGATTCTGCAGGGAAATTTCCATCAGAGATAACCAGTCTGTCACTATGACCCATTTCTGCCAATACTTTTAATAATTCTGGTGAAAGAATTTTAGGAATTCCTTTTAACATTTTACATACCTCCCATAATATCTGTTCATTAATCTCATTATAATATAAATCATGCTTCAAAAAAAGAGTCTGTTCTGGTTGTTATCAAAAAGGGATCGGAAACCTCCGATCCCTGATTTTTACCTATTCACTTTAAGTGTATCAAAGATACAGATTAGTCATAAAGGTTTGGAGCGATATTATCATCTTCCATATTTTCTGTATTGTACCAGTAACCATCCATAGGGATATCTTCTACTGTTTCACCGTTGCAGATGTTTGTTAATGTGTAGATTGTTTCGTAACCCATCATTAATGGAGACTGTGTTACAGAACCGATTAATTTACCGCTGTTGATAGCTGCTTTCTGTGGTGTACCAGCGTCAAATCCAGCACCGATGATTCCTTCTGCAGGATCTGTAGCTAATTTGTTCAATGTTTCGTTAGCTGTGATAACACCTTCAGCTGTTGTCTGGTTGGAACCGAAGATAGCGATTGTGTCAGCTTTGGACATAATCTTGTTAGCTTCTGTAGCTGCCAGGTCTACTGTTGTCTGAGCCGGAACACCAACTTCGATGATAACTTCTGCTTCTGCTTCATCACCTTTATCTGAGCAGTTGTTTACGTAGAATTCGTTACCAACTACAGCAACTTTCTTGCCATCTTCTGTACAAAGTTTGATCATTTCGTTGATGAAACCAAGTCCACGCTGCTGAATGTTAAGAGCTGTAGCATCCTGGTTAACTTCACCAATTCTTACAGGAGCATCTGTTGTAGCTGCTGCAACAACATCTTTGATTACCGGATACATATTTGTAGCTGCGCAAGCACCTGCTGCTTCGTTGTCTGTTGCAACTGTTGCTACTACAGCTCCTTCTGGAGCATCAGATACACCTGTATCGAAGCATACTACCGGAATACCAGCTTCTAATGCTTTTGTAAGAGAGTCAAGTACGGAGTTCGTATCACATGCTGCTAAACCGATTCCATCTGGAGCTTTCTGAATAGCGTCGTCTAACATCTGTACCTGATCAGCGATATCAGATTCATTTGCAGGTCCGTTGGCATTTGCTGTTACACCTAATTCTTCGCAGGCTTTTTCAATACCCTGAACAGCTGCCTGCCAGTAAGTAGACTGGAAACTCTTAACGATTACTTCAAAGTGGTAATCATTTCCTTCTGCTGCGCCAGTCACTGCCATTGAAAGTGTCATTGCTGTACCAAGTACGAGTGCTAAAATTTTCTTTTTCATTTTTTGTTTCCTCCTTTAGGGTTCACATGATTGATCTATATGAAGTCACGCGACGTCATATCATAATAAATAGTGTTATTTCGTATTGCTTTCTTTCACGTTACTTTATTTTTTCTTTTTCACAACATCGACTAAAACGGCGCCGATCAGTACCAGACCTGTGAAGATCTGCTGCCAGTTTGCCTGTAAGCCGATAAATGGCAAACCTACTTTCATCAGGGTGATAACCAACACACCAAGGAATGCTCCTGTGATTGATCCAACACCACCACTTGCAGATACACCACCAACAATCGCTCCACCGATCGCATCAAGCTCGAATCCTGCACCGGAACCTGGATAGATTGTTACGTAGGTAGCAGAATAAGCAATTGCTGCAAGTCCTGCAAAGAAACCGGAAATCACATATGCCAGTACATGATAGAATTTAACATTTACACCGGCTAATTTTGTTGCTTCTTTGTTACTTCCGATTGCGATTGTATAACGACCAATCTTTGTATGATTCAATACAAAGTTCATAATGAGCACAAGGGCGACAACCACTACGATACCAATCGGAATAACTTTTCCATTTGAATTGAATCGGAATATCTTTCTGAACCATCCTGCCGGTTCCAGTGAAGATGGCCATGATACACCAAAACCACCACTAAGCAGAGATCCAAGTCCTCTTGTAATCATGCAGGTACAAAGAGTTGCAAGGAAAGGTGGCAGATCCATAAATGCTACCAGGAATCCATTCAATGTACCAATCAGAATACTAAGAATTAAACAAGCCAATAACGCTACTAATACAGGCAGATCCTTGTGTACAATCAGATATCCTCCAAACAGAGAATAACAAATCAAACCTGTACCAATGGAAAGGTCTACCCCACCGGTAATCAATGGGAATGTAACACCAATTGCCATAAGAGCAATGTAATATGACATATCCAATACACTTACAAATGTTGAATAAGTTCTAAATGTAGGACTGAGAATACTGAAGAGTACGACCATCGCAATGATGATACCGACTACCATGGCTTCACGTCCATTTATTTTACCAAAGTCTTTTTTCTTCGACATCTTCCTTCTCCTCCTATTCGATCTCGCGGGTTGCAAGATTCATGATTCTTTCCTGAGTTGCTTCTTCGATACTAATCTCACCTGTTTTCTTACCTTCGCACATAACCACAATACGGTCACTCATACGCAAGATTTCTGTCATTTCAGATGAGATCATAATGATGGATTTACCTTCTGCTGCAAGTCTGTTCATCAGCTTATAAATCTCATTCTTAGCTCCTACGTCAATACCTCTGGTAGGTTCATCGAAGATCAGGATATCACTATCACGGGTCAGCCATTTTGCAATAACAACTTTCTGCTGATTACCACCGGATAAGTTTACAACTAACTGATCTACACCAGGAGTTTTGGTTGCCAGTGCTTCTACATATTCCTGTGCTACTTTTGCTTCTTTCTTCTTATCAATGAAAATACCTTTCATGAATTCATGCATCGTAGCCATCGTTGTATTTTCAGCAACGGTCTTCTGAATTGCGATACCAAATCTCTTTCTGTCTTCTGAAAGATATCCGATACCACATTCAACAGCGTCTTTCGGGCTATTGATGGTTACTTTCTTGCCATGAATATAGATATCACCGCTTTCCTTAGGGTCTGCTCCGAATAAAGCTCTTGCAGTCTCTGTACGTCCTGCGCCCATCAATCCGGAGAAACCAAGGATTTCACCTTTGTGAAGTTCAAAGCTGACATCCTGTACCATCTTACCTGCATTCAGGTGTTCTACCTTCAGTACAACCGGTGCATCCTTCGGTACTGCACTTTCTGTCTTAGGATCTTCGTAGATAACACGTCCAACCATCATGTTGATGATATCTTCTTTGGTACATTCATTTGTAATCAATGTACCAACATAAGTACCGTCACGCATAACGGTAACACGGTCTGTGATCACTTTGATCTCATCCATACGATGTGAAATATATACCATCGCAATATCTTTCTTCTTCAAATCTCTGATGATCTTGAACATTTCTTCGATTTCTGATTCTGTAAGAGCTGCGGAAGGCTCATCAAAGATAATTACTTTCGCATCAAAGGAAACTGCTTTTGCAATTTCACACATCTGCTGTTTACCAACTGTTAAGTTGGACATCTTTTCTGTCGGATCAATATCTACATTCAATCGATCAAAAAGCTTCTTTGCTTCTTCGTTCATTTTCTTATCATCGATGGTAAAACCTTTTTTGAATTCACGTCCGATGAACAGGTTCTGAGCCACTGTCAGATGACCAAGCATGTTCAGCTCCTGATGTACGATAACAACACCTGCATCCTGTGCTTCTCTTGTATTCTTGAATTCAACTTCTTTACCTTCGTATGTAATAGTACCGGAATCTTTTTTGTAGATACCTGTCAGGACCTTCATCAATGTGGATTTACCAGCACCGTTTTCACCCATCAATGCAAGAACTTCGCCTTTTCTCACTTCCAGGTCAACATGATCCAGTGCGTGAACGCCAGGGAAAGATTTATCGATACCTTTCATTGTTAAAATAATATCACCCATTATTCTTACCTATCCTTTCCTTTCTTCGTACTATCACCAATTAATTCTTTCTACGTCTTGCAGATACGTCTGCATAAACAGCTGCAATAACAATGATACCTGTAATAATAAACTGATAGTCTTTTGAGAAACCAAGAGCAAGAATACCCTGCTGTAACAGAGAGATAATGAGTACACCTATTACCGTACCACCGATAGATGCCAGACCACCTGCCATGGATGTACCACCCATTACACATCCTGCAATCGCTTCGTTGTTATACTGATCGCCGTAACCAGGCTGTACTGTTGTATAAGCACCAACATAGAAGATCGCTGCCATACCTACCAGGACACCACAGATCACATATGCAAGCATTTCCCATTTCTTTACGTCGACACCTGACAGTCTTACTACTTCTTTGTTACTTCCAAGGCAAAGAATGTAACGTCCAGCTTTTGTCTTATTCAGGATAATTCCACAGATAATTGCTACTGTAAGGAAAATGATAAGTCCGGTCGGAACATTTCCCATTTTTACGAAGTTTCTGTACCAGCCATTCGGGTCACTGGACTGTGGCCAGCTTACGGACTGTGTCTTTGTAAATACTGCTGCAATACCTTTTGCAATGTTCATACTTGCCATTGATACGATAAATGGCGGAACGTTCCAATAAGCAACCAGGTATCCGTTGAAAACACCAAACAGAAGACCTACCAGTACGCTTAAGATCAGAGCCGCTGCCATCGGAAGACCGTATGTCAGGAAACTGTAACCGGATACCAATGCGCAACAGAACATTACAGGTCCGATTGAGAAATCGATACCACCTGTTGCTATAACAAATGTTACTCCCAAGGAGAGGAATCCAAGGAAATAAACATAATTCATTGTGTTCATAATACGGGACATTCCAAAGAAGTTTCCGCTGGTCAGTAATCCGAAAGCCAAGTACATTGCCAGCATTACAAGAACCAGGATAATTCTGTTAAAGCCCACTTTTTTTACAAATGCGTTTTGTTTAATTTTTTCCACTTACTTTTACCTCCATAGTTGATTACATAACAAAAGTTTTGTTTTCCAACTTGTTCTCATTATCAATATTATACAATCGTCTTATTGTTCGGTCAAGGAATTCTTTGTCATTTTGCACTAATCCACCATAAGTAATGAATATTTTTTCATTTTTTTGCACAATACGTTATATTTTATTTTTTTCGCAAATATTCTTGTTTTCATGTTGTATATATTGTACAATAACCGAGTACGAACTAATTACAAAAACTAATTTGCGGAGGTTATTATGAAACGATTGCGAAACTCTGTCATCCTGCTTTTCCTTGTTTCAGTCAGTCTTCTTCTTTGCAGCTGCGGACGATCCAATGAACAATCCAAGAAAATAGAATGTCCTTTCACAGAAATCACCTGGGACAATTCCCTGGACGATGTATTAGCTCTGGAAGGAGAACCTTTAGATTCTTATGATTCTAGTTATTCCGGAATGACTTACACCTTTCAGAAAGAGTTCCATGACATGTCCGGAACCATCAAATATATGTTCGATGGTGACAACAAGCTGATGAGTATGGCCTGGCTGTATATCCCGGAATCAAAGGAAGATCTGGAAAATGTTTATCAAACCCTTTGTGATGAAACCAACCAGTTATATGGTGAAAGCGGTTTCGATTCCGATATGGGAACCGCAAAAGGGAATGTATGGTACTTAAAAGACGGCAACATCCTTGTCGGCGTTATGTCAACAGGTGTGAATGAAGCTGTTCAATACCAGTTTTTCCATCCGGATGTATCAAGTGAAAAGCCACAATAAGTAAATATGTTGCATATTATTTTTGCGAGTCAGGTATTAGGCAAAATTAAAGTCGGGAATCGGTTTTCAGATCCCCGACTTTTTTACTTGTTGATTTTTATTTTTGTCTAATGACTATTTGTACATAGGGCCATATACTTTACATGCTCTGTAGTCAGCACCTTCTTTGTCCATTCCAAATGCATCCCATGCCTTTGGTCTGAAGATATCTTTGTCTGCTACGTTGTGCATAGCTACCGGAATTCTCAGAATTGAGCACATTGTAATCAGATCAGCACCAATATGTCCATAAGAGATTGCACCGTGGTTAGCACCCCAGTTATTCATTACTTCGTAAGCTGTCTTGAAAGCAGAACCTTCTTTTCCATCGCATCTTGGAGCGAACCATGTAGATGGCCATGTGTAGTCTGTTCTCTTCCAGAGTGTATCAGAAACGTCTGCCGGAAGTCCTACTGTCCATCCTTCTGCGATCTGCATAACAGGTCCTAATCCTTTTACAAGGTTCAGGCGAACCATAGTTGCAGGCATGGTAGCTGTTGTTTCAAATCTGGATGAGAATCCGCCGCCACGGAAGTATCCGTTATCTGCTGCACACCATGTAGTAGCTGCCATAATAGCGTCCTGATCTTCTTTTGTTATTTCATACCAAGGTTTCATAACCTGGTTGCCTTCTGCATCTCTTGCTTCTGCATTTGCATCCAGACAGCATGCACCGGAGTTGATCAGATGGATCACACCATCCGCTTCTTTTGCAACACCTTCGATGTCATATCCTGTTACTCTCTTGATTGCATCTCCGCTCCAGTATGTACGAACGTCTGCGAACATCTGTGCTCTGTTTGTCAACAGCTTCATGAACAACATGCCTAAACCGTTCAGTACATCATTTTCGGTTGCAAGGATGTATGGTTCTCTTGCTCCGTTCCAGTCAAAGGAGGTATTTAATACTGCTTCTGCAAAGTCACCGTTTGGATAAAAGTCTGTCCACTGTCTCTGTCCCTGGAAACCAGCTGCCAGAGCATTGTGTCCAACTGCTTCTTCTTCGCATCCTTCCGGAAGGTTCTTGTTACCATTCATCAAATCTTTGATGATAACTGCCATCTTAACAGCAAATTCGAACTGTTCTTCTTTTTCTTTATCGCTCTTTCTTACAAAATCAGGGTTCTTGTCATAACCCATCTTGCATTTTTCTTTTGCCCATACAAGTGCTTTCTGGAACTCTGCTTCATCATAAACACCTTCTGTCATACGACGAATGATTTCTACCTCATCTACAGATTCCACTCTCATGCCAAGGTAAGATTCCATGAAATCAGAATCAATAATGGATCCGCCGATACCCATACAGATAGAACCGATCTGTAAGTAAGATTTACCTCTCATAGTTGCTGCTGCAACTGCTGCACGACCAAATCTTAATAATTTTTCTTTAATGTCTTCTCCGATTGTATCGTCATCAGCTTCTACTACATCATGTCCGTAGATGCCAAATGCCGGAAGACCTTTCTGCGCATGTGTTGCAAGAACACTTGCCAGGTAAACAGCACCCGGTCTTTCTGTTGCATTCAGTCCCCATACACCTTTGATTGTTGTAGGATCCATGTCCATTGTCTCTGAGCCGTAGCACCAGCATGGAGTTACTGTAAGAGTAATAGCAACGCCTTCTCTTCTGAATTTTTCTTCACATGCTGCTGCTTCTGCAACACGTCCGATTGTTGTATCTGCAATGACAACTTTTACCGGTTCACCATTTGAATACTTGATGTTTTCTTCAAATAATTTCGCTGCTGCTTTTGCCATACCCATTGTCTGATCTTCAAGGCCCTGACGAACCTTGATCGGGCCTCTACGTCCATCAATAGTTGGTCTGATACCAATCACCGGGTATTCACCGATTAATCTGCTCTCTGCCATGATATTATTCTCCCTTATTTTTTTATTTGCCCGCAGGCATTTATTTAATTCAATTATAATGTTTGCACACTTGAAACAAAAGTGTTATACTATAAAAAAGCTGTACAATATTCACCCATTTCACCATGAGGATATTATTTATGAAATTTATTGATTATCAGGAGAAAGCACAGCAGGGGACTTTTAATTTTCCTATTGCTTTTTATCATCAGACACCTCATAGTCCACGCTATGACATGCAGTATCACTGGCACACGCAATACGAAATTATTCGCATCATCTCCGGTTCTTTCCAATTAAAGCTTGAAAAATCAACAAAACTCTATCAGGCTGGTGATATTATCTTCATTACCAGCGGCACGCTTCACGGCGGCACTCCGTACGATTGTATTTACGAATGTATCGTATTCGATCTCCAGATTTTATTAAAAGACAATCATGCATGCTCCAGAATCATACGGGACATTATCGATCAGAAAATTACAATCACTACCTTTCTTTCTGAAAAATCAGATAATATTCTCCCAATTGTAAAGCATCTGTGTCATGCCCTGTCCAGCAAAAAAAACGGTTACGAATTCATGGTACAGGGGTATTTATACCATTTATTAGGAACCATCATAAACGAACACTTATATGAACAGGCACACCAGAATATGGTATCGGCTGAACGGATTTCTTCTGTCAAGAATGTACTTACCTTCATATCCGACAATTACAGCAACAACATCAGTCTGGATGATCTGGCCCGCATTGCCAGTATGAATTCCAAATATTTCTGTCGGTATTTCCGCAGCCTGACAGGTCGAACTCCAATCGATTATCTGAACTACTATCGAATTGAATGTGCATGTGAAATGCTCTCCACCAAAGATATTACGATTAGAGAAGTAGCCATCTCCTGCGGATTTAATGACGAAAGTTATTTCATAAAAACATTTAATAAGTATAAAGGAATCACTCCTAAACAATTTATGAAGTCTCCGTTTTGAAAAGATACCATTACCAATGTGTGAAAAAAGAAACCCCCTGACAACCTGGAATCCAGGTCGTCAGGGGTCTTTTTATGTCATTTATTTCATTTCTGCGATAGCTGCCTGAGCTGCTGCCAGTCTTGCGATTGGTACTCTGAACGGTGAGCAGGATACATAATCCAGACCGATCTTGTGGCAGAACTCTACGGAAGATGGATCTCCACCGTGTTCTCCACAGATACCGATATGCAGGTTTGGATTTTCTCCCTTACCAAGCTGGATAGCCATTTCCATCAGCTTACCAACACCATTCTGGTCAAGTTTTGCAAATGGGTCGTTTTCGAAGATCTTTCTCTCGTAGTATGCTTCCAGGAACTTACCTGCATCATCACGGGAGAATCCGAAAGTCATCTGTGTCAGGTCATTTGTTCCGAAGCAGAAGAAGTCAGCATCTTTTGCGATCTCATCTGCAGTCAGAGCTGCACGAGGAATTTCGATCATAGTACCTACCTGATATTTCAGATCTACACCTGCTGCTGCGATCTCCTCATTTGCAGTATCTACTACTGTCTTCTTTACAAAACGAAGCTCTTTGTCATCACCGATTAATGGAATCATGATTTCCGGACAAATATTCCAGTCTGGATGATTCTTCTTTACATCGATCGCTGCGCGGATCACTGCTCTTGTCTGCATCTTTGCAATTTCCGGATAGGTTACTGCCAGACGAACGCCTCGATGTCCCATCATTGGGTTGAATTCATGAAGAGATTCAATGATATTTTTGATCTGATCTACAGTCTTGCCCTGTGAATCAGCCAGTTTCTTGATATCTTCTTCTGTCTGTGGTACGAATTCATGCAGAGGCGGGTCCAGGAAACGAATGGTTACAGGATTGCCTTCCAATGCTTCGTAGAGTTTTTCAAAGTCACTCTGCTGAACCGGAAGAATCTTATCCAGCGCTTCTTCTCTTTCTTCCACGGTATCAGAACAGATCATTTCACGGAATGCATCAATTCTGTCACCTTCAAAGAACATGTGCTCTGTACGGCAAAGTCCGATACCTTCTGCGCCCAGTTCTCTTGCTTTCTTTGCATCTGCAGGTGTATCTGCATTTGTTCTTACTTTCAGTTTTCTGTATTTATCTGCCCATCCCATGATACGGCCAAATTCTCCGGCGATGGTAGCATCTACTGTCTTGATTACGCCATCATAAATATTTCCGGTAGAACCGTCAATAGAGATCCAGTCTCCTTCATGGTATTCTTTACCTGCCAGTGTAAACTTCTTATTTGCTTCATCCATATGGATATCGCCACATCCGGATACACAGCATGTTCCCATACCGCGGGCTACTACTGCCGCATGGCTGGTCATTCCGCCACGAACTGTCAGGATACCCTGAGAAGCCTTCATACCTTCGATATCTTCCGGTGAAGTTTCCAGACGGACCAGAACTACTTTCTTGCCCATAGCATGCCATTCTTTTGCATCATCCGCTGTAAATACAATCTGTCCACATGCAGCTCCCGGTGATGCTCCCAGTGCTTTTGCAACAGGAATTGCCTTTACCAGTGCCATCTTGTCAAACTGCGGATGAAGCAGTGTATCCAGGTTTCTTGGATCGATCATAGCTACCGCTTTCTGCTCTGTGATCATACCTTCATCTACCAGATCACAGGCGATCTTTAATGCAGCCTGTGCTGTTCTCTTACCGTTACGTGTCTGAAGCATATACAGCTTCTTATCTTCAATGGTAAATTCCATATCCTGCATATCACGGTAATGATCTTCCAGTGTTGCACAGATCTTTGTGAACTGATCATACACTTCTGGCATAACTTCTTTTAACTGATCAATTTTCTGAGGTGTTCTTACACCGGCAACTACATCTTCTCCCTGAGCATTCATCAGGAATTCTCCCATCAGATGTTTTTCACCGGTAGCCGGATCACGGGTAAATGCAACACCAGTTCCGGATGTCTCACCCATATTTCCGAATGCCATCATCTGTACGTTAACAGCTGTTCCCCATGAATAAGGGATATCGTTATCACGACGATATACATTCGCACGAGGATTGTCCCAGGAACGGAATACCGCTTTGATTGCTTCCATAAGCTGTACCTTCGGATCTGTTGGGAAATCACTGCCGATTTTTTCTTTATACTCTGCTTTAAACTGATTTGCCAGTTCTTTTAAGTCTTCTGCTGTCAGCTCTACGTCCTGTGTTACACCCTTTGCAAACTTCATCTTATCGATCAGTTCTTCGAAGTATTTCTTGCCAACTTCCATAACAACGTCAGAGAACATCTGGATAAATCTGCGGTAGCAATCCCATGCCCATCTCGGATTACCAGATTTTGCAGCCAGTACTTCCACTACTTCTTCATTCAGACCAAGGTTCAAAATCGTATCCATCATACCTGGCATAGATGCACGGGCACCGGATCTTACAGATACCAGTAAAGGATTCTCTTTATCCCCAAACTTCTTACCAGTAATTTCTTCCATTTTCTCAATGTATTCCATGATCTGACCCTGAATCTCATCATTGATCTTCTGACCATCTTCATAATACTGGGTACATGCTTCTGTTGTAATCGTGAAGCCCTGTGGTACAGGAAGGCCCAGGTTGGTCATCTCTGCCAGATTTGCGCCCTTTCCACCAAGAAGGTTTCTCATCTCCGCGTTACCTTCTTTGAATAAGTAAACCCATTTCGCCATACTCATTTCCTCCTAATATTAATTGGTAAAACAATGCTGCCCCCACGCAGTTGCTACTCTTCGCCGCAGCTTTTTTCACCTTTATGAAAACTTCAGAGCATAAAAAACACCGGTGTTTCTCCGGTGTGATTTACTACCCTGTTGTAGCTGCACATGAATAGCATAACATATTATACAAATTAGTCAAGACGATTTTCCACTTCACCATCATTTTTATTGTTTATACGTGAATTTTTTACAATTATTTTTCACTTTTTCACAATAACCCACACAGTCTTTTTCTTTGTTCCGGCTTTTATTGTAATTTTTGTTTTTCCTGCCCCTGCTGCTTTGATTCTTCCTTTTTGCGATACTTTTGCAATTTTTTTATTTTTGCTGGTAAAAATAACTTTTGTTTTGCTGGTAAATGGCCGTACTACGACCGTACATCTGACACTTTGTCCTTTTTTTAAGGTAATACGATTGTTTTTCAGTCTGCTGCAGGAAATACTCAAACCGACTGGCTGAACTTCTTTTTTCTGTACCTTTACCTTACACTGAGCTGTTGCCCCACTGGCCAGCGTCACTGTAATGACTGCTGTTCCGGTTTTCTTTCCGGTAATCTTTCCTTTTTTACTGACACTTGCTACTTCAGGCCGGCTACTCTTCCAGTTAATTACACGGTCCCCCTCGGCCATAGCAGTAACTCTCAGCCCTGTGGTTGACTGTCTGGTCTGAAGCTTCAGACTGCCTGCATTCAGTTTTACGAATCCGGAAATTCGTGGGAGTATTTTGTTCTCTGTACTTTCGCAGTTTTCATTTTGACAACTGCGACGCATCTCTCCATTTTCCAATGCGGTTGCCCTACGAATGGTTCTCCACTCTCCATAGCTATGCCCGGTGGATGGTATGACTTCCCTTTCTTCGCTCTGGCACATTTTACAGATACGGGTTCTGCTTCCCGGAGTTTCACAGCCTGCCTTCGCAGTTGTTTCCCACTCTCCGTAACTATGCCCGGTGGCTGGTATAACTTTTCTTTCTTCGCTCTGGCATGTTTTACAGATGCGGGTTCTGCTTCCTGGTGTTTCACAGCCTGCCTCCACCGTTGTTTTCCACTCTCCGTAACTATGCCCGGTGGCTGGTATGGCTGTCTTTGTCACCTCATCACACAGCTGACATTGCAATGTCAGATATCCGTCACTTACGCAGGATGCTGCCATTCTCCCGATCTCTGTATTTTCGTGATAGGTGGTCTCCTGCAGGGTCGGCTGCACAAATCGAAATGCTGTTTCCGGTCTGGTTGAAAATATCGTATAATTGGTTCGTTCCCTGGATATCTTATCGTAAATGCCATCCGTCTCGGAGCCTGCAAATAAATATCGGTCAGATAATGTCGTCCCATCATCCCAGGTAGCATCTACCATGTACCAGCCACCATTCAGGAACACATAATTCCACATGTGAGCTCCATCCGAAGAAGGTTTATGCACGGTTCCTGAACCGAGTGCACAGTTCAGTCCAATTCGGTTACACAGAATCTTAAATGCCTTGGCATAGCCTTCGCATACAACTTTCCCATTGTAAAAAGTTCCGTAGGCGCTGTGGGCATAAGTTCCCTCCTGATAGACACATTTCGCACAGATATAATCATGAATGCGTTTCATCTTCTGCGCATCCGTCATACTATCTGTAAAACTGGCACAGATTACGCCAACTGCGTCGGACACTTTTCTCTGAAATTCTGAAACGCTGGATTTTGCTCCTGTCCAGGCTTCTATCCCGCTGATGGACACTTCCCGAATCGTTCCTGTCGCACTGCCATCTTTTCTGATATTCCATACCAGCGAATATCCAAAAGACACTTTCTTCAGCCAGAACATCTCCGGAGTATCATATATGCCTGCATCGAACCCACCCTGTACATTTCTGCGAAGTTCTTCCATCACTTCTCCATATGCCGGATCCAGTTTCATTTTCTCATTGGTGTCTTTTCCATCCGCTGCCACCCATTTCCACTTTTGCTTTCCATCCTCTCCAGTCACATAAGTTCCTGTTGTCTCAAATGTCAGCGGCGTGGCAAAGGTAACTTTAAATGTATCTGTTCCTCCATTTGCCCATGCTTTCATCATCGCATCATAAACTTCTCTTGCGCCTTCATTCAGCTGATCTCCATAACAGTCCTGAAATCGCACCACCGTTCGTGCACGTCTGGTACTTCTTCCGGTAATGCCTGAGCCATCTATCGCATTTCCTGCATCAGCAGATTCATCAAAAAATTCTTCTTCCTGAATCTCCGTCCGATCTTCCTTCTGCTCATCCAACTGCTCTGAAGCTATCTGTTCCTCTTCCTGTTGATCCAGAATCTGTTCTTCTTTCACTTCATTTTCCAAATCCTGGCGATCTGTCTCTGTTACATCTGCTTCTTCTGTTTCTTCCACTTCCTGATCTGTATATTCCGTTTCAGCATAATCTGCACAGTCCGACTCCTGCACTACATCCGCCGCCTGAAACCGCACTCCGCTTCCTGTGATATCTGCCAGAGCCAGTACCATGCTCATGCTAATTAACATTTTTTTCCATATTCGGTTGCCATGATTTTTATTCTTATTTCTGTCCATTCTCGTGTTCCCTGTCTGCTCATCTGTAGTTTTCCTGCTTTATCCACATTATAAAACAGTTTTTTCTTTCTGCAAAGAACAAACCACAAAAAAACGGCCTTCAGCCTGAGCCAAAAACCGCTTTTTATCAGAAAATGCCACTGCTTATTGTTTTTAGCAATGGAAGCAGGGTACTTCCCTGATTTGATTAAAATGTAAATTTGTCTGCAAAATATGCATCCAGTTCTTCGATCTTTACACGAACCTGCTCCATCGTATCACGGTCACGAATAGTTACTGCTCCGTCTGTTTCAGAATCAAAATCATAGGTCACACAGAATGGTGTACCGATCTCGTCCTGACGACGGTAACGTTTTCCAATGTTTCCGCGATCATCATATTCGCAGTTATATTTCTTTGATAACTGTGCAAATACTTTTTCGGCACCTTCGTTCAGTTTCTTGGACAGAGGAAGCACACCGATCTTCACCGGAGCCAGTGCCGGATGGAAATGCATGACTGTTCTGATGTCCGGTTTTTCTTCTGTTCCGATGTTTTCCTCATCATAAGCACTGCAGAGGAATGCAAGAACCACACGGTCAGCACCAAGAGATGGCTCAACCACATATGGGATGTATTTTTCATGTTTCTCATCATCAAAATAGGTCATATCCTGACCAGATACATTCTGGTGCTGAGTAAGGTCATAATCTGTTCTGTCTGCGATGCCCCACAGTTCGCCCCATCCAAATGGGAAAAGGAACTCAATATCTGTAGTACCCTTACTGTAGAAGCAGAGTTCTTCCGGTGCATGATCTCTTGCTCTCATCTCATCTTCCTTGATGCCAAGAGTCTGCAGCCAGTTGATACAGAAGGATCTCCAATAATGGAACCAGTCAAGATCCGTACCTGGTTCGCAGAAGAATTCCAGTTCCATCTGTTCAAACTCACGGGTACGGAATGTAAAGTTACCTGGTGTGATCTCATTACGGAAAGATTTACCGATCTGTCCGATACCAAATGGAATTTTCTTTCTGGATGTTCTCTGTACATTCTTAAAGTTTACAAAAATACCCTGTGCCGTTTCCGGTCTTAAATATACGGTATTCTTGGCATCCTCTGTTACACCCTGGAAGGTCTTAAACATCAGATTGAACTGACGGATATCTGTAAAATTGTGCTTGCCGCAGCTTGGGCAGCATACATTATGTTCTTCAATGAAATTTTTCATCTCTTCCTGAGAATATGCATCGATTGGTTTTTCCAGTGTAACACCATGCTCTTCACTGTAGTCTTCAATCAGCTTGTCCGCACGGAAACGTTCATGACATTCTTTACAATCCATCAACGGATCTGCAAATCCGCCAAGATGTCCGGATGCCACCCATGTCTGTGGATTCATCAGGATCGCACAGTCCACACCTACGTTATATGGGTTCTCCTGAATAAATTTCTGCCACCATGCACGTTTTACGTTATTTTTTAATTCCACACCAAGATTGCCGTAATCCCAGGTATTTGCCAGTCCTCCGTAAATTTCAGAACCAGGATATACAAATCCTCTTGATTTTGCCAGTGCAACAATCTTGTCCATTGTCTTTTCCATTTCGTTTCTCCTCACTTTCCTGAACGTTATAATCTCTTTATTCATAAAGAATATAGGATGTATCACTATTTTCTGTTACTGCTTCTGATTTTCCCGTAACTTTTACGCCTTCGCTGACATAGCAGATCTTTCCCGGCACATCCACCAAAAGTGCTTCATTCACAACCATTGTCTTATAGTTGGTTCCACTCATCAGGCTCGATCCCCATACACTGTTCTGTGAAACTGCTCCGTCCAATACAGGATAAAAGCTTCCTTCAAAAGCATAGCCTGCCTGAATGGCTCCATTAATATCGCCAACGTAAAATCCCACATGATTAAATCCGGCATAATCCTGATAGGAATCATATTCCAGCCGCATCTGCGCTTCCCCGTCTTTGATCTTCAGGCTCTTTTTTTTCACAGCTCTCTCTGAATGGCTGCTGTTGTAGTCTGCTATTTCACTCTCCACCGTACTTTTCAGTTCTTCTTCACTATAATAGGAAGCATCAAAGCTTTCTCTGACTACTTCTGTCACCGTTCCGTTCTTACTGACGGATATTCCGGTCACTTCCGGTGAAAAGCTGCTGCATCCGGTCAGAATACAGCCCGCACCAATTACTGCGGCTAATAAGAAACCCCTTTTCATGAACTGCCCTCCAAAATGCAAATTTCCCCTTTTGCACCTAAAAATACTCAAATTCAATTATACTAAGAACAGAGTCTGTTTTCAACTGCTAAATCTGCAAAGTATTCAAAATTTCCAGTGTTTTAAAGCTCCGGTCAATCATTTTTCTCCGAAAGCGTTCCTGCATGGAACAGAATTCCTTTTCGACCTCCGGAGCCAGCAAAAATGAATACAGTTTTTCCAGCGGTGCAGCTGTTACGTACTGCATGGTATAAATCACGGATTCGGGCAGCCTCTTCCCACGCATATGTGGAAAACACTTCTGACAGATCACCCCATTCTTCTCATCAGAATATCCCACCAGTCCTTCTGTAGAACCGCAGCTGACGCAGGAAAAGCTTTCCGGATATTCTCCATTAATTACCATCCCACGTAATTCATAGATAGAACGGATCAGCTTCCTGCCTACCCGGCCATGCTCCAGTGCCTTTAGCGTGACATACAACAGCTTTAGAAGTTCCTTTTCATCATTATTCTCTCTGGCATAATAATCTGCAAATTCCAGGAAATACATACCATAATAGGCATTTTCAAAATCCAGCGAGAGCTTTTCAAAATACTGATCTATCTGAGCCTGATAGATATTATAGGAAGTACGCCCTTCATAACATTCAAAGCTGCCATAACAGAACGGATTCGCCGCTGCCATCATGGGACTGTTCTGTCTTCTGGCGCCTTTGGCAAAACCGCTGATTTTTCCCCGCTCCTTTGTCAACAAAACGATCCGCTTATCGTATTCTCCTACCGGAAGCGCAGAAAGGACCATACCGGTCAGGGTTATTTTGTCACTCATCTGTTCTCACCGTATGTTCCTTTCTGTTTTTTAATCTATCTCTTTTTTATCGTATCCGAAATTCTTCATCAGAAAGTCACTGTCCCGCCAATCCTTCTTCACCTTTACCCAAAGCTGCAGATTCACTTTTGCCTCCAGCATATTTTCAATATCCCTTCTCGCTTCTGAGCCAATGCGTTTCAACATAGAACCGCCTTTTCCGATAATGATTCCCTTATGGGAATCTCTTTCACAGATGATGGTTGCATCAATATCAAACATACCGCCGCCTTTGCGTTCTTTCATCTGATCAATTGCCACCGCTATCCCATGAGGAATTTCTTCATCCAGGCAGCGAAGTGCCTTTTCTCTGATCATTTCTGCCACAATCTGTCTTTGCGGCTGGTCGGTAATCGTATCTTCATCATAAA
Source organism: uncultured Marvinbryantia sp. (assembly GCA_934394985.1). Classification (GTDB taxonomy): domain Bacteria; phylum Bacillota; class Clostridia; order Lachnospirales; family Lachnospiraceae; genus Marvinbryantia. The sequence continues at coordinate 4,302 of CAKRRF010000021.1, read as the reverse complement.
ACATCGGTCCATATGGCAGATATTTGAAAATCTGATCCAGCACTGTATCCAGATTCTGTGCCCGAAGTGCAGATACCGGAATAATCTCTGCAAAATCATAAACCTTACGATAAGTATCCATATATTTGATAATTTCTTTTTTGTCTACCGTATCCACTTTGTTAATAATCAAAATCACCGGTGTTTTTGTCTTTTTCAGCTGTTCCACAATATGGCGCTCTCCGGCTCCGATAAATGTGGTCGGTTCTACCAGCCAGAGAATCACATCCACCTCATTTAACGTTCGCTCTGCCACATTTACCATATATTCGCCCAACTTATTTTTTGCTTTATGAATGCCCGGTGTATCCAAAAATACAATCTGTCCGCGGTCATCCGTATAAACAGTCTGAATCCTGTTCCTGGTGGTCTGCGGCTTGTTTGAAGTGATGGCAATTTTCTGTCCGATCAGATGATTCATCAGCGTAGATTTTCCCACATTCGGTCGGCCAATCAATGTAACAAACCCGGATTTTGTCTGCGGCGTGTTTCTTAATTCTTCTAAATTAATATTCATCTGTACTCCTTCTATCCACGAATCAGTGGCCGTATCTGCTCAAATAGTTCTTTTTCTGACCGGATCTTCTCTTCACCGCCAATAACGCAGATATTACCGTGCTCCAGCACAGCCAGAAGCAATGGCTCCAGTGCACGGATACTTTCCTGATCGGCATTTAAAATCTGATCCCGTTCTTTTTGCAGCTCTTCTTCTGTTACATGACTCATCCACGCATTCAGAGAGCGGTTTCCTTTCGCTGCAGGGTTCATCGGTGTATCACCTTCGCTGATCGTTCCAATGATATACTTACACATATCCCTGTCATCCACCGTAAAGTTTTTCAGGTACTCTCCGATTCCCCGATATACATCCAGCGTACGTCCCAGATTTGGATCTCGATAAGATACCAGATAGGTATCGCCTGTCTTTCCAAATCCGCTCATGCAGCCATAGGCACCACCCTGCACACGAATATTGGTCCACAAATACTCATATCCCATAATCGTACGCAAAATCCGTAAAGCACCATGATATTCACATCCATACTGCCGGAAGTTGCCCGCCAGTGCCACATATTGTACCTGTGACGCTGTCATCAGTCCTTCATTGGCTTCCGGAATCAGAATGCTTTCCCGCTTCTGTCCGGTCTCCCCTTTCTGTATCTGATGCGGAAGTTTTTCTCTTAAATGACGAATTCGTTCTTCCACTTTTGGCAGCACTGTTTTTTCTGAAGTCAGGCTGACCATCAGTCCCTCCTGTACCAGAAGATCCGCAAGCAGCTTTTGAAGGTTATCCACAAGTTCGCCTTTTTTATCCTCAAATTGTGTCTCAACACCTTCTACCAGCTCGTATAGTGCAATCCCGCCTGTCCGTTCATTGAATGCAGAGACTGCTGAAAAATGAGACATTGCTCTGGTTGCTGCTGTGGAATGTCCTGCACTCGTCAGTCTCACCTGCAGACGGGATTTTAATCTTGCCAGTATCTCATATAAACGTTTTTCCTTTGTCAGATCAGAAGTAAATAAAATCTCTTCGATCATATCAAATGCAAAGTCAATCTTATCATACAATACTTTTGCTTTCATCTCAAAAGCAGCTGCGTAATCCCCCGGCTTTGCAAAATCCGCAAACACATCAGAAACCGGATAAATGCCGCCGGACTGAATATTGATTTCATTACTCAGTTCATGGAAATCATAATGCTCTGTGTCCACCATTCCCAACACACATTTTAGAATTCCAAGATAAGAAAGCTGATCTGGTGTTAATTTCTTTGCGTCGAACATGACATTCAGATACGCAATACCATTGGTATCCAGTTCATGATGAAGCAGCAGCGTACCATCTACATCAATCGGATGATTGAAAAGCGGTGCTGTTTTTTTTCTGATATCTGAGAGCTTCAGAAGCGGAATTTTTTCCAATTCTTCTTTTGTGGACGGAGTTTCCTGAAACGTACGAAGCTTTTTTGTTTTTTCCATCATCTGACTGATTTCTTCTTCCGAGAGAGAAGCTTTATAAGAAGCCAGTTTTTCCTTTACTCTCTCCTCTTCTTTTGCTGTCAGACCTTTTTGAGGCTTCATCACAATCAGAGAAGCATGGGTATTATCCAGAAGATATTTCTGAATCAGTTCCTCATAATAACCGGTTCCCAGTTTACTTTTTAAGAATCCACAGCTCTGTATCTGCTTCAGATACAGAAACGGTTCATTTTCGTCATACAGCCAGCTGTCAAACGCATCTATTCCATACATCAATCCCTTCGGGAAGTGTCCGAAATCTGCCTCTCGAAGCTTAAATTCCAGATTATTGATTCCAGCCAAAAGTGCACGTTCTTCCAGACCTTTCTCTACCTGCTCCTGCAAAACCTGGTGGATTTTCTCCGCAAATGCACGCTTTTGTTCCGGATTACTGTTTTTCGCAATCACAGAAAAATAGGGCTGACGAACACCGCTGTCATAGCTTCCTTCTATGTCTTTTCCAATCTCCGCATCCAGCAGCGCCTGTTTTAATGGTGCTCCCGGTGCCTCCAGTAATACATACTCTATAATTGACATGGCTGCTGAGAGGTCAGCATCCAGCACATCTCCGACAGACCAGTTATAAGCCAGATAGGTATGATCTGTTTCCTCTTCCATGTTGGAAATGGAATAGGTCCTGTTCAGCTCCTTCACAGATGAAAATGCCTGCTGTCTGCAAATTTCAGACTCTACCTGATCTGCATCGAATTTGCTTAAATACTCTCTATCCAGCCAGGAGAGCCGTTCTTCCATATCCATATCTCCATAAAGATAAATATAACTGTTGGATGGATGATAATATTTCTTATGAAATGCCAGAAATTCTTCGTATGACAGATCCGGTATATTTTTCGGATCACCACCGGATTCCATGCCATATGGCGTATCCGGATAGAGAGAATTCAGAATTTCCCGGTCCAGAACGTCATCAGGTGAGGAAAATGCTCCTTTCATTTCATTGTACACAACACCATTGTAGATGATTTCATCTTCTGGTTTTTCCAGAACATAGCTCCATCCTTCCTGGCGGAAGATTTCTTCTTTTTTGTAAATATTCGGATAAAAAACTGCATCCACATAAACTTCCATCAAATTGCAAAAATCCTGCATATTGCAGCTGGCAATCGGATACATCGTCTTATCCGGATATGTCATAGCATTTAAAAATGTATTCAAGGACCCTTTTGCCAGTTCTACAAAAGGATCCTTAGACGGAAACTTTCTGCTTCCGCACAGAACACTGTGTTCCAGAATATGGGCCACACCGGTACTGTCTGCCGGTGGGGTACGGAATGCAATGTTAAATACTTTATTTTCATCTTCATTTTCCAACAGCATAATCCTTGCACCGCTCTTTTTATGGCGCAGAAGGGTACCTGTGGATTTGATATCTGCTATCTCTTCTGTTTTGATTATGTCATATTGTGGCAAATTACGAAACATGCCTGTGCCTCCGATCTGATATCGTTACTTATTTGTTTTCAGTATACCCAATTTTCATGGGAACTGATGGCAAAAAGCCACTGGTATCTATTATAAGAGGGACAGCGTCAAAAGTCAAAGAAAACAGGCACCGCCTGATGGCGATGCCTGTCTGAAATCACTTTAGTCTTCTTTTGCTCCGTGGAGTGCAATCAGCTTGTTCAGATATTCATATCTTTCTTCGTTGCACTTCTGGTTCTTAGCAAAGAGTTTTGCAGCTCTGTCCGGATTAGCACGTTTCAGAGAATTGTAACGAACTTCACCGTTCAGGAATTCATCGTATCCTGTGTAATCAGGAGCTTTAGAATCCAGGCTGAACTTGTTCTCTGCTTCTGGGTTGAAGCGGAACAGATGCCAGTAACCTGTCTTAACTGCCAGTTCTTCTTCAGTCTGAGCTTTGCTCATACCTTTCTTGATACCATGGTTGATACATGGAGCGTATGCAATAATCAGGGATGGTCCCGGATAAGCTTCTGCTTCAGCAAGTGCCTTTACACACTGGTTGTAATCTGCACCCATAGCGATCTGAGCTACATATACATATCCGTAAGACATAGCGATAGATGCCATATCTTTCTTCTTCACTTCTTTACCTGCAGCAGCGAACTGTGCGATAGCACCTGGCTGTGTAGCTTTAGAAGCCTGTCCACCTGTATTGGAGTAAACTTCTGTATCGAATACCATAACGTTGATATCCTGTCCGCTTGCCAGTACGTGGTCAACTCCACCGAATCCGATATCGTATGCCCATCCGTCACCACC
>CAKRRF010000020.1 GCA_934394985.1 uncultured Marvinbryantia sp. | reverse complement strand
CTTTTACTACATTTTATTACTACATTTTTGTTTTGTCAATGATTTTGTAGTATTAAAATGTAGCATTATTCTTATAAGGCAAAAAGCCGGTAAGCAAATCCCACTGTGTCACCTACCGGCCCTTTTGCCTTATTCTGCTGCCAACTCAAATTCTGTTCCATCATAAAATCTTATCTGCAGTCTGCCATCTTCGTGCACTGTGATAATGTCCATCACCATTCGCATAAGCTCTGAGTCAAATTTCTGAATTGGTCCCTCTGCTGCTGTCCGCATCAAAAGTCTAGTTTTATACTTTAGCAGTGGATCATCGCTTCTTAGGTTTTCATCCCAGGCTTCTTTGTAGCTTTTCTGGTTTTCTACGATCTGGTTCCAGCTCATTACAAAGAATTTCATAAGTGCTTCTTCGTAAATATAAGGGCAGGCGCATACCCTGTGCCCGGCAGCCTTATTAGTGGAACCGCAGCGCCATTTAACAATCTTTGTTCCTTGCCTGGTCGTATATTTCACCCTGGAATAAAGGTTATTGCAATTTCCGCACACCACTTTGCCTGAGAATGGATTTATTTCCGGATTGACCGCATAAGTGTTTGTACGATGTTCTTCACAAAATCGCTGCCTGCGTTCAAGCTCCTGCTGCACTGCTTCCCAGGTTTCAACATCAATGATTGGTTCGTGATCTTCCTCGATGTGATACATCTGAATGGTTCCATCATTCATGACTCGCTTCTTAGAAAGGAAATCCGCAGTATAACTTTTCTGCAAAATGGTGTCTCCCATATACTTCTCATTTCGAAGCATGGAATCCAAAGTGCTGGCAAACCAGTTACATTTTCCGTCCCAGCTTTTTATCTTTTCCTTCCTAAAAATCCTTGCAATATAATCTACCGTCTTTCCGGATAAAAATTCCTCATAAAGCCTCACCACAACCTTTGCCTGGGCTCTGTTTACAATGAGCTTTCCATCTTCGTCATAATCATATCCTAAGAAGCGTTTTGTACTCATTTTGTGCTCGCCCTGCTCAAAGCGTCTGCGTATTCCCCAGGTGCAGTTCTCGGAAATGCTGCGGCTTTCGTCCTGGGCCAGGGAAGAAAGAATCGTAAGAAGCACTTCTCCTTTGGCATCCATTGTATTGATATTTTCCTTTTCGAATATAATACCAATTCCAAGGTCCTTCAGCTCTCTTACATAATTCAGGCAATCCAGTGTATTTCTTGCAAATCTGGAAATCGACTTTGTAATAATGAGGTCTATCTTCCCACCCCTACAATCCTCAATCATCCTATTAAAATTATCACGCTTTTTGGTGTTGGTACCGGAGATACCTTCATCCGCATAAATATCTGCTAGCTCATAATCAGGATTTCTTGTTATGATTTCCGTATAGTATCTCACCTGGTTCTCATAACTTGATAACTGTTCTTCTTGGTCCGTTGACACGCGGCAGTACGCTGCGACTTTCTTTTTCAATTCTATCTGCTGCCCGTTCACCAGCATCGTAGGCTCTTTTGCTGGTATAATCGTAATGCTTCTCGCCATCTATCATTACCTCCTCTACTACCATTGGTTCCGAAAAAGAAAAACCTGCAAGTTCTGTATCCCTTATCCGGATACCCTTACAGGCCTCTTTCCCTTTATGAATATAAGTGGCGCATAACCACTCAACTTTTCGATTGTAAACATATCTTCTTCGCAGGCTTTTTCCGCAATATGGACACACCAGCATTCCACTCATTGGATATCGTTTCTGGTATTTTTCACCTTTTCCAATGTTTCTCTGCTTTCTGTGATATTCCATAAGCTCCTGAGCCTGCTGCCATTCTTCTGCGCTAATAATGGCCGGGTGATCTTCTGTTACATAGTAGCTTTGCACCTGGCCATTATTCTTTACGGATTGGTGTGTTCCTTCCGGAATGTAAGTTTTCTGGATATGAAAATCACCTTTGTATTTTTCATTTGTAAGCATTCCCTTAATGGTACTTGCGTGCCAGGCGCTTCCGGTTACCGTAGTAACTCCTTCCTCATTCAGCGCTTTTGCAATTCTATGGCACCCTATACCGGAAATGTACATCTCAAATATTCTTCTTACGGTTTTGGCTTCCTCTTTGTTAATAATCAGGTCGCCGGTCTCATCCTTATCGTATCCCATGAATCGGGCTGTGTTTATCATTCCCTCTCCACGCTCGAACTTCTTTTTCAAAGTCCATTTGTTATTCTCACTAATGCTGCGGCTTTCCTCCTGTGCGAAGGAAGCAAGCACCGTCATCATCAGCTCTCCTTCCGAGGAAAGTGTTTTAATATTGTTTTCCTCAAAAAGCACCCCGACGTCAATTTCTTTCAGCTCTCTTGTGTACTTAAGAACTGTGGTGGTATTTCTTGCAAATCTGGAAATTGACTTTGTAATAATAAGGTCTATCTTTCCAGCCTTACAATCAGCAATCATCCTTTGAAACTCTGGTCGATTCTCACTTCTACCGGTCATTCCCTGATCCGCATACACACCAGCATATTCATATCCTGGATTGCTCTTAATCACTCGCTCATAGGTGCTTACCTGGTTTTCAAAGGACTCGCCTTGCTTTAAGCTGTCCGTTGATACCCTGGCATAAGCACATACTCTCGGCTTGTTCTGCTTAGGTTTTACAGGTTCTATTTTCCTAAGTTTCATGCAAATTCTCCTTCCTTTTTGGGTAGTCTATATATCACTCTAACGGCTCTAATAGTCAAGCAATTATACGGTTTCCAGGGCATTATTATTGGTCTGCGCGAACTAATAAAATGTTAAAAAAAGAACCCGGAAGGATTGTTCCTCCCAGGCCCCTCTACTATGACAACAGCTTATTCACTCTTGCCTGAACTGCAGCATAATCATAACCAGCCACAGCAAGTTTCTTTTTGCGCTCGTCTCCATTTCCCCATTTACCAGAAATCACTTCCCTGGCAATTTCATCTACGGTCTTCTTTGGTGTCACTCCACATTTGCCATTCACAATATCCTGAATCTCAGCATAATTGTATCCGGCTTCTGTGAGACGCTGCTTTCTCTCCTCACCATTTCCCCACTTACCTGCAATGACCTCATCTGCAATCTCTACTGCAGTTTTCTTTGCAGACGCTGGTTCTGATACCTGGCTTTTTGTATAGCCATTGAGTCCTGCCGCTTTAATCTTAGTAGGATAATCCACATAGCAATAATCCTGATCGCAGGTCTGACCATTGATTTTATTACTACGAAGCAGATTGGTTTCGCCACCAAACTGCCACATCTGTGTCTCGGCTCCGCTTCTTGGAGCAGGCTTACTCTTTCCCCAGCGTGCTACCCAGTGGCTATATCTGGTAAGCTCACTATCATTCATCTCACTATTGAAGAACGACTCCGAAGAATAAATACCAACCCAGTATCCAGCAGCTTCCAGCGTCTGGCAAAACGTTTTCACGATCTCAGTAAGGCCCGCTTTATCATTCTGAGTAATCATTTTTCCCTCTACATCATAAAAGACAGGGTATTCATATTTCTTTCCACAAAGGATTGAAATAAAATACTCTGCCTCTTTCTTTGCCTGTGCTACGTTTCTGGCATCTCCATAGAAGTACGCTCCTACCGGAAGTCCTGCCGCCTCACACTTCTTATAATTGTTTTCAAACTTGCTATCCTTATAAAGTCCAGCATCACCGCCACCTGCCTTAAGAATAGCAAATTCTACACCTTCCTTATTCTTGGCCCTGGCAAAATCAAAATCTCCCTGCCAGTGACTCACATCAATTCCAAATCTCTGACTCATAGTCTAGTCCTCCTTATCTTCACCTTCTGCACGATCATGCAGTTGCTCTAATACATCTTTGACTTTCTTTGGCACCGGAAGTCCCAGGTGAGAAGCATTTTCTAATAAGCTCACACCCTCATTGGAGATATAAAAGAAAACGGCTGCTGTTCGAAGCACAGAGCCTGTTCCAATTACATGCACATCCAGGATATTGGCAATTCCAACCATTAAGAAAATCAGTACTTTTTTGCAGATACCGCGAAAGCCTACCTCACTGGATAATTTCTTATCCACAATAGCGCACATGACACCAGTGATGTAGTCGATCACAACAAATGCCAATAATGCGTATAGCAAACCATCACATCCTCCCAAAAAGTATCCAAGCCATCCTCCAATCGCAGCGATGACAAACTGCATCATGTTCCAAAATTCCTTCATAATAAAAGGCCTCCTTTTCTAAATTTTTGTATGAAAAAAGCAGCTACCCTTTATAGGTAACTGCCTGATTCCAAGGTTACTGCTCCTGTATTGTATAAGTTATCTTCATCGTCTTATCTGCGGTCTTTGTAACCGATTCCGACAAGTTGTTGATTGTCGCCAGGTAATTGGCCAGAATAAAAAATGGGCCTGTGCTCCAACTACCATAACTACAATAAAGTATCATCGGATGATTAAGGACCGGTGTGAAACATGGCGTATTACTATTATTTGTATATGTGCAATAGGCTTCTGTTTTTAAGCACTCATTTGTTTCTTCATTTACAACATATACATGTGAACGATTACTATCATTTGTGAAATACTGATAGTAAATTCTTCCGTTAATAGCATACACCGGCCATCCATCAATAGTAGACATACCACTCCGCTTGATTTTTACCACATTGGCAGCATTTCCAATTTCGAACTTATATAGTTCATAGGGACTGTTATATCCCTTCAAATACACAAATCCATTGTTTGCAAATGCAAATCTTGTACCATTGGTCGAAATCTGCTCATTCGTTGTATTAGTCATTACCCACTGGCGAATACTGTAATCACTGAGTTTTATCCTGGTAACCTGCCATGACTCATTCGGCTTGATGGAATACGCTGAACACGTAAAAATATACAAACAGTTATTTGATACATCAAAGTTGTAAGAAATATAGTTTGTAACAAGCGTCGTAGCCAAATCATCAAGCTCTGTTTCCTCAATCAATGCCTTCTGTGAGTATGGATTTTCAAAGATTGATACAGATTTCAGATACATCCTTCTCTTGATAATTGTGATTTTATTTGCACTCTTAATCTTAAAATAATACGCTGTATCATTATCTGGATCCAGCAAGAACAATAACTCTGTTGTTCCAACCGTACACCCTGAATATTTATCACCCGTACTAGCTCCGGTGCAATTCGGATACGCATAATGCAAGGTACTATTATATGGAGTCAATGCTAAATTCACACCATTATTATTGACTGCATCGCTGGAGCCATAGCTGGTATAACCTCCCATCTGGTGTGTTAATGCCACACAAGAAATCACTCCGTTTGCCTGGGAGGTCGTGAAATCGTAAACAAACTTCATATACTTCTGCTTGCTATTAAACTCACTCTCCGTCTGATTATAACCACCACGCATTTTCCCAGTTGTATTATTCTGTGTGTTATATACAGCACATCCCACCAGATTTGCATTTGCAGGAGGGAATAACTGGTCTGCATTTTCTTCGATATTATTATCAAAAAGAAGCAAGCCGCCCAGGAGCTTTGCATAATACGAATTGTACTGGTTGTAAATGGTATCTGTATTCATCAAATGTCCCAGCGGCGCAAAGATATTAGCTAGGGCATTTGTTACCATGTTTTCTTCTTCAATCACATTCTTCTCACCGGATTTTACATCGGTAAGCTCGATTGTCATTTTTCCTTTTAACATAATATCCTCCTTAATTGATATAGGTTATCTTAAATCTGTAAATAGTCGCATTATCGTGTAAAACAAAAAGTAGGATCACCCTCTTATTTTCTGGAAGGCTTTCCCACAATTCTTCTACATCGATATTCAACCATTCCTCTAGCGGTATTTCTTCCGAAAAGGTCTCCGCGTTATCCAGGGAATATTTCACTCTGACATCACCGGCGTATTGTGCGGTGATCATAGATATTCCTAAAATGGATATATGGCTCATATCCACCACTGACCGGATAATCTTTGGATACGGATAGGCCTTCACCACATCCCTCAAAATCTCACTATCCCCTCCAGCTTTCCAGTAAAGAACCTGGGGACTATCAATTCCAATAAGTATTTCACTGCTTGGAACTCCCTCTGCACCAAACTCATAAAAATCTGCTGCAGTTGGCCTTTCCTCTGTAACTGGAACCAGCTCACCCTCTTTTACGGTACAGTAACTTTCACCAGCCTTTACAAGAAATCCATAGGAATAATAATCAATTCCCTTGTAATTATCATATACAAGATTCCACTCTTTCCCGGCATCTTCCAGGTGAAAGAAGGTTAGCATTGTGCCTCCTCCTTCTCCGATTGTATCTACCAGGTTAAGTGGGATTGTCTTTCCGTTGCAGATCAGATTGGAATTTCCGGTATTCCCGCTGGTTGGTGTTCGTATCAAATTCAGGAACATATCCTTATTTGACATAATAAACAGCTCATAAATCAGCCTATTGGAATCAACCCTCTGACTGTAAACGGTGTATCCTTCAAATCTGATTTTTAAGAACTTCACGCCATTTCCGCAGGTGCCTTCCTGACGATATATGGCAGTTGAACACCCATCTCTACGAAGTATTTGAAGCTGCTCTGCATTGGTGCCAAATCCAATCCAATGATTACTAGAAACATAAAGCGTATTTGCTGCAATCCCGTTATACGAAAACTCTGGAAGTCCCGCAGTCGAGTAAGTACCATCATCGTTGTACCCATTATTGATATAGGTCATTCCCTCTGTGGTATCCAGATAGGCATCCAGTACTGTCTTTTCAACACCGGTCTCAGCTACCAGAGTAATCTCGCTTCCCTCTTCTGCATCAAAGGTAAGGCTGGTACAGCAAATAGGAATTTCCGGTTCAAATGGAAAACTGCCAGAGTATATTTTCTCTGACAGCTCCTCATCTTCATATATGGAAATATTCCCTTCCCCACGAATACGATAAATCTTAAGTGGTTCTTCAAATTCTACCGTAAACGGAGATTCACCGGTTGTGATCACAACAGATGCTGCTCTTTTCCAGTTGTATTCATCTTCTATGATTCGCATACCGTCACCTCCTGACTTTCTACTCTTTCAAATCCTGTGGTATCTACTGTGAGTACCTGAACCTGTCCATAGGCAATCTCCTCCTGGGATGAAGTGTAGGTGTAATCACAGATCATATGGAATGCACCATCTTCATTCAGCTCAATTTCCGTAGGAACATATTCTCCTGGATAATCCTTGTTCATGGTAAATGACTGGACCACCTCAACACAGGTAACGCGCTCATTGAGAAGATCATATCCAAAATCAAGCTGCGCAATTTCAATTCTGCCAAAGCTCTGTGAAAATCCAGATACCTTCCTTCCAGGAAAAGTAGCACTCACACTTGTATTAAATGCTTCCACATGCATACGATGCGACTTGATTACTATATTCTCGAAGGAATCCGTAACACTGATTCGTCCATTCCAATCGCCAATACCTGCTACCAGGCCCTGGCCACTCAGTGTTGCCCTAATCTGTGTTTCACCAATTTTTGCAAATCCATCTTCCATCTTGAACCACATGGTGAAGGTATTCTCACTATTTTCTTCCACTGCGCTGATTGGCAAGAATAAGGTTACAAGCTGTTTCCCTTCATGAAAGATTTGTGTCGGGTGGAAATCCTCCAGTTCTTCTCCATTGATTTTATACATTACCTCCAGGTATGGATGTGTCTTTGTTACAAAAGAAAAATCCACCTGCTTTTCCTGAGACTGCTCCTGATCTTCTACTGTATCCTCATACGCAGCCTTTCCTGAAATCTTCTTGGTTGTTTCATAAGCCTGCACATCCAAAAGAACCTCTGCCAAAAACATGGCGCTAGTCGATTCCTTTGAAACAAATGTTATGGCTAAGACTTCCGTAAATTTATCATAAATTTCATACGGCTCCACATTTACAAAATCATATACAACCGTTTTATTTTCTTCCACCTGATTTAAGAGTCCTGTGATATTCTTATCATTCTTGCTCTTTGCCTCTGCCAGTCTCGGATTCTTGCCGACACATTTCATAGCCTGCTTACCATTGATTTTATAAGTTATGCTCGTAATGCAAGAAATCTTGGTCTCATCCGCATGACCGCCACGAAAGATTAAGCAATCCATCGGATCCAGCGCTGGATTTCCTATGGTATTACTATCAAATGGTACATATTCAACAAGGGATATTGCCTTCAGGATTGCATTCAATAGCCTGGCTCTTGTGGTTTTCAATCCAAACTGCAGCATTGGATTTACTCCCAAATTCATCGTAAGACCATCATCCGGATCCAGGGCATAATACTCCGCAGTCTCTGTAATCTTGTTCGTAGAAGATATAGCTGTATATCTTGTTACGAAATCCGAGTAAGAACTATCAAATCGATGCCGCTGATCCACCGTCCGGACTGCTGTTTTTCCATACGGAATAAGCACCAGCTTTCCCTCTCGGTTGATCTGACACACGCAGCCAAGTACCTGCGCTACATAAAATAAAAGATCTCGATAGGTTTCTATATCATTTTCAGAATAAATACCAAGCGTCTCTCTTCCATTCGTCATGGCATCAATCTCACTTTGCGTATGCCCCAGCTCAACCTTGCAAGTGTTACAGATTACATTCAGGAAGTTGTATGGCGTACCACTGGAAGATTCCAGGTTCAGCTTCTTTTCAAATCGAAGCATATAATCGTAAGCCTTAAGCTCCACCGTCTTAATGTTACGATTGGCCTCACTTACTTCGAAAATACCCATAGGTACCACTTCTTCGGAACCATCTTCATATTGCAAGTGATAGAAAAGTCGCACCCTGGCTTCATCCAAAGTGTAACGATCCACATCAAGATACAAAGTAATTCCCAGCTCTGCAGCATAAACAGAACCCAGCTCAATTTCACTGCTTCCGCAGCAGGAGCGAGTAATGTAACCGCTGCCCTTTACTATATCCTCATTGGCGAACTCATAGGTTCTCCCATTTTTCGTTTTAATATCTCCGGTCCAGTAACACCGTCTGGCATTACTATCAATGGCCTCCAAGAAACGCTTCGAAACAGCGTACACTAGACCTCACCTCCTACATTTCTTTCAGTGTAAAAGACACATTCCAAAGTCCCTTATAACTGGTATCTTTTTTGAGCTTTGCCTGGAAGCCATCGATATACATTTCTGCTTCCTTTAGCTCCAAATCTTCTGTATCAAAATAAGCAACTGTGATCTTTGCCTGCTTACTATATCTGGTCAAAATCTGTAACCACTTTGAAGTAACAGAAAAAGCGACGGAAATAGTAACTACTCCCGTCCTGACAACATCTCTTTGTGTGGTTCCTGCTTCCGTTTCTCCGGAACTATCTGCCTCTACATCAGAAAGCGCCACATCGTAAGAATCTGGCAGAGGCAGGTTCACATTATCAAATTTCAGATACTGAATAAATGCCATCTTACCTACCTCCACTTCTTAAATTTGCTCTCTGTTGTGCAGATACAATTACCTCATCTAACATGGTTCCTCCAAGATATACCGGAATCACAATATCTCCATTTGAACCGCTAACATTTTCTATAGCTGTTTTAAGCACCGATACCATTCCAGACACACTCTCTGCCTGCATATTTCCCTGTGCAGAAACGCCATTCTCCATCTCTCCAACTTTCGGATTAATAACCATGTCCGAGGATACGCCACTTACTGCTTTCTGAATCATGCCTCTACTTTTCTCTATTCCTTTCGCAAGGCCACCCATAAAGTCAGGCATCCAGGTTTCATAATCTGTAAGAGGCCCTTCATCCGGAACTGAGAAATGGAGAAAAGATTTAATCTTATCAGCAACACTCTTTACAGCATCACCAACTGCTCCAATACAGGATTTAATACCATTTACAATTCCCATAACTAGGTCCTTTCCCCAGGTAACTGCTTGAGAAGCAAGTCCAGTAATATGACTCTTCACATTGGAGAAACCATTTTTCACCGCGTTTAGAACATTAGTCATGGCACCTTTCACAGCATTTACAATTCCATTAAATACCGAGCTGACTGCTCCCTTAATCGCACCAAGCACAGTTGAAACCGTTGACTTGATGGTATTCCAGATCGTGGAAATCGTGCTCTTAATGGTATTCATAATGGTGGTGATAGAATTTTTCACTGCTGTAAAATCGCCAGTAATCAGTCCCTTAATACCACTAACAACAGCCTGAATGATCGTTTTGATTGCATTCCATACTGTTGTGAAGATGGTCTTAATGGCATTCATCACTGTGGTAACCACTGTCTTGATGGTATTCCAAACCGTTGTGATAATCGTCTGAATCACAGTAAGCACCGTCTGGATGATGGTCTTATAAATATTAAAATAGGTGGTTACAATTGTCTTTATCACATTGAACACTGTGGTAAATACACCTTTGATTGCCTCCCAAACTGTAGTAATTACAGTTTTTATGACATTTATGACAGTTTCAATGATGGTTTTATACAAATTGAAATATGTGGTCACCAGTGTCTTGATCACTTCAAACACTGTGGAGAAAATCGTCTTGATAGCCTCCCATACCTGCGAAAAAAACTCCTTGATCGCATTCCATACGGTAATCGCTACCTGCTTTACATTCTCCCAAAGATCAATCCAAAATTGTCTAAATCCATCACAGTTATTCCACAAATAAATAAACGCGGCAACTAAAGCAGCGATTGCTGCAATAATCAGAACAATCGGATTTGCCAGCATGGTCGTGTTAAGGGCAGCAAATGCACCTTTCACAGTATTGATAACTCCTGCAATTTTCGGAACAACCGTCATAATCGTTCCTACTGCGGATATCACTTTTCCAATGACAATCAGCACAGGTCCAAGCGCCGCCGCAACCAGAGCCACTGTGACAATTACTTTCTTTGTTCCATCATCTAAAGAATTAAGCCAATCCACTGCTTTTTGAATTACACCTACAATACTCTTAATTGCTGGCATCAAAAGCTCACCAAAAGAAATAGCCAGCCCTTCTAAGGCTGACTTTAAAATAGTGATCTGTCCTTGTAAATTATCAAGCTGAGTATCTGCCATCTGTTGAGCAGCACCACCACTATCCGTAATCTTCTGCTGTAAATCATCCCAGGTACTTCCCGTATTGGCAAGCAATGCATTTACAGAAGACAAATCCGTTTTATTAAATATGGTTCCAATGATATTTGACTTTTCAGCAGATGTCATTCCATCCATTGAAGTATTAAGATCACCCAAAATATCATTCAATGATCTCATGTTTCCCTGAGAGTCATACACCTGAATTCCCAAGGACTCCATTGCTGCTGCAGCTTTATCTGTCGGATTCTGCAATGAAAGAATAATATTTCGAAGGTGTGTACCACCCTCAGCTCCCTTGATACCATTGTTCGCCAAGATACCAAGCGCTGTATTTAACTCTGCAGTTCCACCCTTTACCGATTTTGCTGTTGCACCAATCGTAAGAATTCCTTCACCAAGCTGAGCTACTGATGTGTTGGTTGTAGATGCAGTCTTGGCCATCTGATCTACCATTGTTCCTGCTTCATCAACACCCATACCAAGAGCTGACATTGCATCGGTTACCATATCAGAAGCAGATGCCAAGTCTATATCACCGGCGGCCGCCAAGTTAAGTACGGTTGGTAATGTATCGCACATCTGTTGCGTATCATATCCGGCAAGAGCCAGGTAATTAAGAGCTTCTGCACATTCCTTAGCGGAGAAAGCGGTCTCAGATCCCATCTTCTTTGCCAGCTCATTCAACGTATCCATTGTATTTACTGACTGTCCATCAACCGTAGACATGGAATCTTTCGTAATTCCCATTGTCGCCTGCACCTGTGACATTGCCGACTCAAAGTTTGCTGCTGTAGAAACTGCTGCTGTTCCAAGTCCTGTAACGCCTGCTGTAACAGGAAGTAATTTCTGACCTGCAGAGGAAATATTATCTCCTACAGTCTTTAACTTTTCTCCTGATGCAGCTATCTTTTGAACTGCCGTAGCAGACTGGTTCGCTTGTGTCTCTAATTTCTTTAAATCCTGTTCTGTCTCAATAATCTCTCTTTGCAGAGCATCATATTGCTCCTGGGAAATCTCCCCATTTGCAAGAGCTGTGTTTGCCTGAGCCGCTGCCTGTTTTAAGGTTGCGAGCTTATTCTTTGTTTCTTCAACAGCCTCTCCTAAGAGCTTATGCTTTTGAGCAAGCAGCTCTGTATTTCCAGGATCCAACTTTAGGAGTTTATTGACATCCTTAAGCTGCGCCTGTGTATTTTTAATTTCTCCGTTGACACCTTTTAGCGCGGTTTGCAACTTGGTAGTATCGCCACCAATCTCTACTGTAATTCCTTGAATACGACTTGCCACGCTTCTCACCTCCTAAAAAATGGCAACAAAAAAGGAGCATCTCTGCTCCTAAGAAAAAGCACCAGCCGCTAAGCTGATGCCATTCATTAATCTTGTAAGATTACTATATTTTCACACCCTTGCTCTTTCGCTTGAGCCTTACATTCTTCTTCAGTTGCTGCGATGCCCCTGATCACATCATTTTGATCTGTCCAGTAAAATGAAAAATCCCCTTCACCAAACATTTTCTTTTTTACTTCCTCCAATATTTGCATTTCAACAACATCTATTCTTGCCTGGAATTGCTCAGCTTTATTAACTGCTGTACCTTCTTCATGATGCATATACATATCAATTACATCATAGAGATCACTCTTAAATTTTACTGCAGCAACATCCGTATCAAAATAAACCCCGAATCCATTTCCATAAACTGTTGTTATTTTGTAACCCTGTTCTTTCAAGGCTAATGCAATAGCCATAATTCGTGAAAAAGGGATGTCAATGATCGGAAAGAAATTCTGCAAATCCTGATCAATAATATCATAAAAGCCTTTTTTCTTGATGTTTCTTATGTATTCTGCCTCTTCCTGATCCAACTGTTCTAAATAACTCAAAATACGTTCTTCCTCCTCTGTTATTTCCATTTGTCCAAATAATAAGTAGTCTGTTGTAACACCAAATATAGCTGAAAGATCTGCCAACATATAGATATCAGGCTTGCCGATTCCTTCTTGCCATGCAGATATAGTTTGTCTTGCCACATGCAATTTATCAGCCAGGTCCTGTTGTGTCATTTTATTTCTACTTCGAAGAATTTTAATGTTATCTCCGAATCGTACTCTTCTACTCATATGATACCTCCTGGTATTTGATATAAGAATTGTACCATCTATACACAAAAGAACCTAGCAAATCATTTTAACATCCACCTAGAACTTATCGAAATCCTCCTGAGTTGCAAGAGTCGCATACTTGCATTCATCGTTCCTGCTCTCTGCGAACATATCATTTACCATTCCAATGGATAAAAGATCCAGGTCTCTAATACTGATACCTAGCTGCACGCATCGAAGCAGGAATAATGGTGTTGTCATTTCGCGCTCAGTTGGGCGAAGTTTTTTTTAGCTTCGACTTCTGTTTTTACATTAAGCCCCCAAAGCTCAATGATCTGAGGAAGTACCTGATAAATTGAAAACGTGTTGAAATCATCAAGCCACTCCTCTGGAGTATCCGGCACATTAGCATCTGCATGCTTTGCCATAATAAATGCAATGTTCTCGAACATCTCAAGAGAAAAGCTATCCAGGTTTGAGTTACTTGCATCGCCATCACCGATAGCTTTTTCCAAGGAACTCAAATCCTTATAAATATCTCTCTGAAATTTAAGTCTATAAATACGTGGAATGGCAGCGCTTGCTTTAAACGCTACCTCCTTTCCATCGATTTCAATTTTCTTAACAATGCTCATCCTTTCCTACCTCCTACTTACTTGATTTAGCAGTTGTTTCGCTTGCTGGTGCACTCTGTGGCTCATACACAGATTTGTACCAGTTGTTATAAACGGTCTCTGTGGTAGAATCACCAGTCTTTGCCTTCACATAACCGGAAGCAAGTGGTCTCGCTTTTACGGTCAGCGTTTCTGTCTGCACTTCCTTCTCATCCTCATTGGTCTTAGACTCAATGGAAGGTCTGGAAGCAGAACAGTTATAAAGCACATGTCTGATCTTTCTCACATCACCATCAAACTCGAAAAGAAGTGCAAAACTGCCGGTCTCACTATTGGAATTTTCCACAAGCACCTTATTGGCATCCTGCTCCTCTTTCAAAATATCTGTCCTGAAGGACTCCGGAATCATAGCAAGCTCTAAGTCACCATCGTAGCCCTGATTGTTATTGATTACATAGTATTCCACACCATCAGCATAGAAGCTTTCCGGCTCACCGGTTGGATCCAAGGAAATGGATACTGCACCAGGCATCGCTACCGGATTTGCGAATGTTACAGTTCCATCCTCGGCCTTTGTAATCGGCGCATAATGGACATTACAAATATTGAATTTTACTTTATTTTTTCCAGCCATTGTTATACCTCCATCTGGTAAAGCACCTCATACAGATTTTCCGATTCAATCCATACTTCGCTTTTTTCATAAAATAAGCCGCACTCATCGAGCACAGCCTCCACCTGTTCCTCAAGCTCCACATCCTTCAAATCGGTGTAAAGCTCCACATTTACTTTTCGTTTCTTAAAGTAAGCCTTCCCGTCAGCAGCAAAATTACTGCTGTTTGGATATAAAAATACTAAAAAAGGCGGCTCCGGTGATTCACCCTCCACAAAGTGGTCATAGGCAAACGGAAGTCCGCTTTTTTCTAACAACTCTATGATTTCCTGGTGAGTCACTGTTTCAGCCCCCTTTCAATCTTCTCTTGCAGGGAAGTCACACCATTTTCTTCCGCAGGAGCAATATGAGGTCTCGCAGCAACTCTTCCTCCACCACGCTTGGCATGGCCATGTTCCAGAAGGTGTGCGATCTGATATCGGTTCTTGGAATGAACCGTCATGGTGAGGGAATTGCTGGTTTCCTTTGTTTTCTTGGTGCCCCAGCTCTTTTTATAAGCACCAGTCCTCTTTGGCGCATTTTCCGATATTTCCTTTTTGACTTCCTTGCTGACCTGCTGCACACTTTGCTTTACCAGCTCTGTGGAAACATCTGCATATTCTGTCAGGCCCTTCATCACAGCCTCTGCCAAATGGTCAACCGTTACTGTGTTTCTCGCCATGCTATCACCTCTTTACCCTGGCGGCTCTAAGTTTCACCGTCTTATTCTGATACTGCACATTATCTACAAAAGAAATGTTATAAAATGTTCCTCGGAATACAATTCGGAAATGCTCACTGTCCATATCTTTTATCTTTTCGCAATATCGAATTACAAAATTTACCTCATCCTGGGCGTTCACCTCGGAAGCTGCCCAGTATTCTTTCCCGGAAAGATTATTCACATAGGCATAGCAAGAATGATATTCTTTCCACACCAGCTTGTGATTTCCGTTCTTATCCCTGGCACCTTCACTTTTTTCAATCGTGATGCGCTCTCTCATTTTTTCTATCAAAAGTCCACCCCTCTCAAATTGGATAACATCGCCCTGAGAGTAAGGTTCAACTCCTCATGATCGGCTTCCTCCCTGTGCTCATATAAGAAGGCAACCACAAACATAATTGCAACACGAACACTGTTATTGTTTTCAAATTCTGTCATATCATCACATCTTAGGATATCCTGAATCTTACGCTGTGCTGATCCAATGAACGCCTCTATCAAATCGTCGTCATCTTCAAAATCTACTCTAAGATACTTCTTCATTTCTTCAACTGATACAATCACGCTTGCTACCTCCCTTCTAAAAGATAGGCGGCACCACCGATAGCAGCACCGCCACTAAATTATCCCTGGGACTTAGCAGAACCCTTGATATCAAGTGTCTTAACAGCCTCAGAAAGAATGAGCTTACCATCCACGCGCTCAGATGCGAGGAATCCCACCTGACCAGTAGTAGCAAATAGCTCATTTAATCTCTTAAAGCTACGTCCCTGACGATCAGCAATCCAGTAATGGCTGTAATCACCAAAAGCCATGACTCTATTTCCAGCCGCAAGCTCCGGAACATAGATGGAAGTCTTATAAGGACGATTTAAGATTCTATCCGGTTCTCCTTCTCTTACCGAAGGCTGCCAGATATAATTGCCATTTCCATCCTTTAACTTTCTGATTGCCTTAACAGTGGAATCGTTAAGGATCCAGGTTGCCTTGTTACGGTATGGTGCTCGAAGGCTATAGTAAAGATCCATCACATCATCAAAAGTGATGTTTGTACTTGTTGCAGTCACTCCGGTTTCAGCACCACCTGTTGCATTGAAGATACCGATTGGCTTTCCGCTACCATCACCTACAAAGAAGGCCTCCTCCTCTTTTGCACCGATACGACGAGCGAACTCCCTGGAAATATACTGCTCAATGTTGAAAACAGAATCATTTAAGAGCTCGTCAGAAATCTTAATCATGGTTGCGAGCTTATGCGCACCAATTGATGTCTGTCCAAAAGCATCATCGCTTTCAGGGAACTGTTCTCCCTCGTCAATCCACGCTGCTTCTCCCTTAGAAGTAACAATCGGGATTTTACGATCCCCGCTGGAAGTTCTGATTACATGAGCAAGACTTCTAAAGAAGTTCTCCTCCTCCAATCTTTCCACCAGGGTTCTCTCATATTCATCTGGAGCAAGGAATCCACCCTCAGAATCTGTACCAATAGATAATGCGTTCTGCACATCAAAGGACATTTTATTTCTGATGGCTCCAGTCCAGAATGCACTCTTGTACTCATCGCTGGCTCTACCAGTCTTACCAGCAGCACCTTCCATCTTGGCACTAGGCTTATTTGTGATCGGAGCGCTTGTAGCCTTTGCCATTTCTGCATCGATTGCAGCCTGGCGCTCAAGTCTGTCGATCTCCTTACCAAGATTAACAACCTCTGCTTCCATGCGGTCATAGGTTGCTGCATCCTCAGCACTCATCATGCCATTTTCATTCTGCTTTGCATCTAAGAAAGCCTTTGCCTGTTCCCAGGTCTTTGCTCTCTTTTCCTTCATCTCTAAAATCTTACTCATAATTCAAAATCCTCCTTAATGTCTCAAGAGATTTAATCTCTTTTGTAACTGATCTACAGGTACCTGATTTTGCGGCTTTACCACAGAAACCTTATTCATAAACGACTGTGCTGCGTGCTTTCCTGAAAACATCATCGCCTGCTGTTTAAAAGGAAATTTCTTCTCCTTCTCGTCGTCATCGCCATCTTCCTTGCCTTCCTCTGGATCCTCGCCCTCATCCGGTTTCTTCTTAGCAGGTGCTTTCTCCTCTTTTGAAAAGAGGATTTCATCTGCAAATCCAAGTTCCACCGCTTTCTTGGCATTAAACCAAGTCTCATCATCCATGAGCTTTGAGAGCTTATTTCTACTAAGACCAGTCTTGTCGACATAGGCGTTTAAGATGGACTCTTTCACTTCATTTAGCATGGCAATCGCAGCTTCCATATCCTTCGTATTACCAATGGCCATCGTTGCTGGATTGTGGATCATCATCATAGCCACAGGGCTAACCTGAACCGTATCACCTGCCACAGCAATCACCGACGCTGCGCTGGCTGCCAGACCATCAATCTTGACAGTTACATGACCTGCATAATCACGAAGCATGTTGTAAATCTGTGCTGCAGCAAAAACATCACCACCAGGAGAATTGATCCAGACGGTAATATCACCGCTATCCGCATACAGCTCATCTTTGAAAATCTGAGGAGTCACTTCATCGCCATACCAGGTTTCATCTGAAATTTCTCCATTCAAAAAGAGCGTCCTAGAAATTCCAGGATCGCCCTCATTCTTTACCCAGTTCCAAAACTTACGTTTCATCGCTTGCCTCTCTTTCTATTATTTTCTAGTGGTTTTTCTTCCGGCTCAGGTTCCGATTCTTCCTGCTGCGTCTGTCCAGCAAAAATACCAGCATCAGACAGCTTGCACATATTTCCGTTAATGAGGTATAGATTTCCACCTTCCTCATCAGATAAAGGATTTAAGTCCTCCATCTCCCTGATATCATTGGCAGATAACCACCCGTTCTGTCTGCCAATGGAATAACCATTCATTCGTGACTGATAATCACCTCGAAGCAGGCCATCCACATTTAACTTAATGAAATACTTTCCCTTTTCCCCTGGAAGAAGAAGTGCCTTTTGTAAGCTCTGCTCCCATCTGATTACCCAAGGATCCAGGGTGTACTTTACAAACTCTAGCGACTGCTGCTCTATATTGGAAAAGCTCGACTTCTCCAAATCTCCAACCATATGAGGTGGAATACGATAGAGCCTTGCTATTTCATTGATCTGAAATTTCCTGGTTTCCAAAAACTGTGCTTCTTCCGGTGGAATACCAATCTGCTGGTATTTCATTCCTTCTTCCAAAACAGCAATCTTATGTGCATTATTGGTTCCCCTATACACTGCGTTCCAGGATTCCCTCACCTTTGACGGATCCTTTAATACCCCAGGGTGTTCCAGCACGCCGCCAGGATTGGCCCCATTCGCAAAGAAGGAGGCTCCGTATTCCTCACAGGCAAGTGTCATGCCCACAGCGTTTTTTGCCATTGCAATCGGTGAATATCCAATCAGACCATCAAAACCAAGTCCCGGAATATGCAGTACATCTTCCTTTTTCAGTTTGATGTCACCGTACTGTTTGAAGTTTGGATTCTCCTCTGTATTTCTGGAATACACGTAGTAAATTTCACCCTTCTCATCACGCTGCACATCCACCTTGTTTGGAAGCAGCGGATAAAGAGCAAGCACCCTACCAGCTCCATCTCTAATGATCTGCGCATAGGCATTTCCCCAAATTAAAAGATGACTCATCAGCGTTTCCCTGAACACAAATGAAGTCATCTCCGGATTGGGCTCATCATGGAGCACCTGGTATAGGCTGTGGTCATAAACCATCTCTTTACCGCCGCCTTCTTTGTACTGATAGACATGGATTGGAAGTGATGCGACAGCTTCCGACAAAATTCGTACACAGGCATACACTGCTGTGGTCTGCATTGCAGTCGTTTCATTCACTGGCTTACCACTGGTTGTCCTTCCAAAAAGAAAAGAATAACCTGCATCTGCCGCTTTATCTACGGGCTTATCCCTCGCCTGACCAAAACCAAATAAACTCTTAATTCCCATAGGGCACCTCCTAAAATACTAAAATTCCACGTTCATCATAAACGCTTCCTGAATCACCTTGATTTCTCACTGCTCTGTCAACCGCCATGATTGCAGCTACGATACCATCAATCTTCTCCGGCGACTTGGCCTTTGTAACCTTGATATTTTCCGCTGCGTCCTGCTCTACTACTACATTTCCGCTCATCCACCTAAGCACCGGATTTCCTCCATGCACGATGCGAGCTTCCATGAGTAATTTATAAAATTCCTTGGTAGCCGGGCTCATATCCTTGTAGCCCTGGCCAAACGGAACCATTGTAAATCCGTCATCCATCAGATGCTGGGTAAGCATGGTGGCGTTCCATCTATCCACTGCAATCTCCAAGATATGATACTTGGTTCCCAGGTTCTCGATAAATTTTTCAATAAAGTCATAATTGACCACGTTACCTTCCGTAGCCATCAGATACCCTTGCGCCCGCCATACATCGTATGGAACTGATGCCCTTCTTACCCTGATTGGAATCGTATCCTCTGGAATCCAGAAAAACGGTAAAAGGATATATTTCTCTTCTTCCGTCCTTGGTGGAAATACAAGCACCAAAGCTGTAATATCTCCTGTGCTCGAAAGGTCCAATCCTCCGTAGCACTCTCTCCCAAGAAGGCTATCCATATCAATGGGTTCATTTCCTTGATCGTATATCTGCTCCGGAATAAACCGGGTAAGACTGGATACCCACATGTTAAGACGAAGCTGCTTAAACACATTCTCCTCGGCTGGATTTTGCAGAGCCTCCTTATAGGCATCTCGCACTCTGTCAATCTGAATGGTCTGTCCCAGGGAGGGATTTGCTTTGTACCAGTTTGCTTCATCATGCCAATCGTCATCATCGGTAAGGCCAAAAACTACCGGATAGAAGGTTGGATCAATCTTCCTTCCATCCAGGATATCCTTAGCCTTGGTATGCAGTTCATAGCAAATGCTCTCCTTCTCTGTACCCGCTGTTGTAATTAAGAAAAACAATGGCTGCTCTCTTGCGTCACCGGAGCCTTTGGTCAGGACATCGTATAAAGTTCTGGTTTTCTGCGCATGCACCTCATCCAGCACAAGGCCTGAAACATTAAGACCATGCTTGGTGCCAACTTCTGCAGATAGTACCTGGTAAAATCCCTGGTTGGAATAATTCACAATACGCTTACCAGCACTCATGATTTTGCTTCGTTTCATAAGCGCCGGTGTCATCTTCACCATCTGATTGGCTACATCGAATACAATGGAAGCCTGGCCACGATCCGCGGCTGCACCATATACCTCGGCACTTGGCTCATTGTCTGCATAAAGCAAATAAAGAGCGACTGCCGCAGCAAGTTCACTCTTTCCATTCTTCTTTCCAATCTCTATGAAAGCGGTACGAAACTGCCTACAATTATCCTCACCCACGATACCGAAAATATCGCGAATGATCTGCTCCTGCCAGGGAAGCAGCCAGAACCTTTTTCCGGCCCACTTACCCTTTGTATGACGCAGGTTTTCAATGAACTTCACAGCTCTATCAGCCTTGCCCTCATCGTAATGAGAAGTCGGCAGCATAAACTTTGTGGGCTGATAGTCCGTAAGCCTCGGATAATCCTTTGGCCTAGTTTCAGCCATTATCCATTACCCTCAAGCAGTAAAAACTCCATCTCGTCCACGCTGCCTTCCTGGACTTCACCTGCTATCATTCTGCTTCTGGAAGAAGGCGTCAGACCAAACTCACTGCAAAACTTAAGCATTACCTTCAAATTAGTCTGTGCGATAGATACCTGCGGTACCTGCTGCCAATAACCACTTGGAGTTTTTACAATTGTTCCATGTTTCTCTATGAATTCCTCGGCTTCCTTCCATCTTGCATAGGACTGACAATAACCTGCAAAGGCTGCCATATCCATTTCCGTAAGGGTACCAAGATTCACCATTTTATCTGCTAATCTATCCCATTCTGCTTTTGCTTCATCGTTTAGCCAAGAAGGACACTCAGGTGCTTTCTTTTCCGGAACCGGCTCATACATATTAAGCGGTCTCTTTCCTGGATTTCCCTCCAGGACCTTCACCGCAGTAGGCTTTGGTTTTCTACCTCTTGTTGCCATTTCAAATCTCTCCTTTCAGTGCAAAGTAAAAGGGCCCCGATTAAGGAGCCCTATGTAAATCCGTAGGTTGTTTTTAGTTGTATTCGTTTAACAAAATGCTATAAGCAATGTTTGTTTCCTCATCCGCAGGCTCAATGTCCCAGCCCCTATCGTAGTTGGCTTTCCACTCTCCGTCGATCTTGATGGAAAGTTTGCTAATCTTGCCTCCGTTGATTCCGTAATCCTCGCTTGGTTCCTCGAAGGCTTTCACCCAGTAGTGGGCCACCTTCATTCCTCCGTCCTTTACCGGAATTCCAATTGTTCCCTCGTGCCATCCGTTTGCCATTGTTGTATCCTCCTTTTCTTTTGGTAGGTACATATTCGCTCTAAACCAAGGATATATCCAGTCAATTCTGCATCATAAACCTACCAAAGATGTGCAAGAAATACAGTGATAAATTGTGTATATTACAACGAGCAAGCAGGCCCTGCGGCCCGCCTCCCGGAATTGTCTTTCTTAGTTTATTGTCATCTTAAATGCTGGAACTTTCTTCTTTTCTCCAGTCTGCCAATCATCGTAGCGGCTGTTGATTTCAACCAGGCCTTCAAGGTTGCATCCTCTTTTTTCAAGTTCTGCGATTGTTTCGATCAGGCTTGAAAATGTAGAGCTGATAGTGAATTCGAAAATTTCAAATCTTCTCATGTTCTCCAAAATTTCATCAATGTCATGATCCCAAATGACCTCGCTAAAATCTGGCAGGTCGTTTTCCGCGTCAACGCTTGTAAAGTATGCGGCTCCAAAAGTTGCGTTCACATTAATGTCTCTGTACTTAATTCCTGCTTCTGCTGCTTTGTCTAAAACTTCAATTCTTCTCATGGCTTGTGGCCTCCTTTTCTTTTGGTAGGTACATATTCGCTCTTATCATTACATTTATCCAGTTAATTCTTACCATAAATGTACCAAAGATACCGGCGGCACATTGTGCATATTATTCTATGATTTTTCTGCAAGAATCCTCGCCATAAGCCACTCCCAAGCTGCTGCCGCAGTCCCAAGAAACATGAATGGTGCCAATGTCGTCCACTCCAGTAACGGTTCCTTTACTTCCTGCTGGAATGTGGCGGTACGGATCATTCATCTCAATAAGCTCCACCCTGGTTCCCTTCGGATATTCCTTCTTCAATCTTTCTACAATGTGTTCTGGTATTCCAAACATACTAATCATCCTTTCCATGCGCTATCTCCGGTCAAATTTTCAAGCATCACTTGTCTGCAGGTTTTGAACTCATCCCCATTCAGGCCAAGCCTTATGAGAAAACACCGAAATGCGTACTTTTCATTCTCTGTTCTGGTCTTTTTCATGACCGCTTTTTTATGTATCATTGCCTGCTTGCAAAGGGCCAGTGTAAATTGCAGGTAAGCCTGCACCCGGTCCGGCTCCAGAGTGGAATTAAATAATCGAAACTCCACAGTTCCCTTTGAAAACAGAGCATGTAAATTTAGTCCATGATATCTGGTACTATGATATTTTCCTTCGGAAGTTTCATACGGCGATTCCATATACCAGACCTTTTTAAGTGCTGCAAGACTCTCTGGCTTCTTTTCCAAAATCAAATCCACCAAATCATCATTGATACGCTTGCAATATTTCATTCGATCCTTCGGTATAGAAAGGGCCTTATATAAAAGCAACTCTCTACTACCAATCAAGGTCACCAGGTTTACTATCGCCTGGGGAGTGAAGTTCTTCCCATCCACATGAATGTGAAGCCCGCAGCTGCGATTCACCCTGGCTCCGAGTTGTTGCATATTTTGCAACAACTGCTTGAGGCACTCCAAATCATCATACTGCAGAATCGGTGTCACCAACTCACATTGTTCTTCCTCAGCATATGCTTCAATACTGGCATCCCTGACCACCCGCCATATCCGGTGCTTCTCATCTACAATATCTCTTTCCTTAAGCTCACCGCCTTCATAGAAAAATCCGGTTCCAAAGAAGTCGGCCACTATGGTCGCAGCCGCCTCTCTGGTAATCCCTATGAATTCAATTTCTATTCCAAACTTAAGCCTCTTCATCGGCATTTGCCTTCTTGGTCAGGTACTTCTGCTTGTGGGCTTCCTTCTGTTCTTCCGTTCTAAAAGCGCTGTGGCCGCTTAGGTGGGAAAGTAAGAGCTTTCTGGTTGTCTTATACTCTGTACCGTCCAGGCCCAGGCGTACCAGCCAAATACGGAAGGTGTACTTTTCGTTATCAACCGGTGTTTTCTTCACGCGGATGTATTTGCTTTCCAAGGCAAGTATGTTGATTTTTCCTGCCAGGGTGGTAAAAGCGGTAACCAGGTCACTATCGTCAGTTAATGGAAATCCGGTAAAGGAAATCTTGTCTGCTTCAAACTTGATTCCCTTTGTCATGTTGTCGCTTCCACATTCTTCCCAAAGGCCTATGAATTCCTCGGTTGTCTGTGGCGGTTCCTCCATGATGGCTTCCATGAAGCGCTCGTTCACTTCAAAGGCTCTTGGTGCGTTGATGGCCTTGTTGATCAGCTCCGCTTTCGTGTAAAAAATGGAAACCAGGTTAATCAGGCTAAGTCCTGTGTGGCCTTCCATCGGAAGCGAAATCTCAAGCACCTCCCTGTCCTCATCCCAAGCTCCGTCGATCAGGCGCTTTGATGTGAGTGTAAGAAGAAGCTCCATTCTTGTTTCTATGTTCTCCACCACCAGGGTTCCGTCTCGAAGAACCGCCAAATCCTCATTCTTGTATGCGAAGGTTGGTGGTCCCTGGTACTTCATCTTTTCTCCTGTTGTCTCCTCAATTGCTGCAATCAGCTCTTTTCTGTCTGCTACTAAACACATAATTTCCATGCTGTGTTCCTCCTTTTCTTTTGGTAGTACATATATCACTCTACCGGCAAAAAATAGCAAGTTAATTCTGTGTATTATCTGAGGTTTTTTCAGGCTTTCCAGGCACTTCAGAATATGGAATTTTCACTCCATCTCGAACCACGAAAACACCATCCTCAGAGCTGGTCTGCTCAATATATCTGCGAACAATCACATCCACAAATTTCTCATCCAGCTCAATGCCATAGCAGATACGATTGGTCTGCTCGGAAGCAATCAGTGTGGATCCTGAACCTAAAAACGGATCAAGCACAATGCAGTTGCTCATGCTGGAATTCTGGATTGGATATGCCATAAGAGCTACCGGCTTCATCGTAGGATGATCCTTACTGGCCTTTGGTCTATCGTATTCCCAGATAGTTGTCTGCTTTCTGTCTGAATACCAGTTATGCTTGCCGCCCTTCTTCCAACCATAGAGGCAAGGCTCATGCTGCCACTGGTATGGGCTGCGTCCAAGAACCAGCGCGTTCTTCTTCCAGATGCAACATCCGGAAAGATAGAAGCCTGCTGCTGCAAATGCCTTACGGAAATTCAGTCCCTCGGTGTCAGCATGGAAAACATAAATGGAAGCGTCCTGCTCCATTGACTGTTCCATATTTACAAACGCTGCAAAGAGAAAATTATAAAAATCCTCCTCAGCCATGTTGTCATTTTTGATTTTGCCTGCGGTCTCCTCAACATTTACGTTGTATGGAGGATCCGTCAGGACTATATTTGCTTTCTGCCCATTCATCAAAACATCATAAGTCTCTGGCAGTGTGCTATCTCCGCAACAAACTCTGTGTCTGCCAAGAAGCCACACATCACCAAGTTTTGCAATCGCGGGTTTGGAAAGCTCCTCCTCCACATCGAAGTCATCCTCTGTGATGTTCTTATCATGCACGCTGTTAAAAAGCTGCTCGATTTCCGGCGGATCAAAACCTGTAAATGCAACATCAAAGTCGCTTGACTGCAAATCCTTAATCAGGTCTGCTAACAGTTCCTTGTTCCATTCACCGGTGATTTTATTAAGTGCAATGTTCAGTGCTTTTTCCTTGGTCTTATCAATATCGATAACAATACAATCAATATCCTTATAACCAAGGTCTGAAAGAACCGTCACTCTCTGGTGTCCACCGATGATTGTCATATCTGTATTTACAATAACCGGTTCCACATATCCAAATTCAGTAATACTATTTTTGATTTTCTCGTACTCTGCATCCCCAGGCTTTAGTGCCTTTCTGGGATTGTAGGAAGCTGGCACCAGGTCAGCAATCTTCAATTTTTTAAATTCCATGTTGGTCTCCTTTACTTTTTTTGCATAATAAAAAGGCATCCAGGATTTCCTGAACACCTCGCGCATTCCAAAAACATATATTATGAAATTCGCTTTAGAACCAATTTCACTTCACCTTCCGACTTCTCCGCTTCCTGCTGCCTACGTTTTATCTCAGCAGCACTCGGCTTCTCATCCGGATCCGTCCAAAAGCGATCTTTGACATAACAATCCCTGCCGCAGTATTTCCTGTTTGGATTACCAAAGGAGATAAATGTCCTATGGCAGTATGCGCATCTGCACTCGTAACGCTGCTTTTTGGATTGCGCATCCTTATCCGGATTTACTTTCCACCAGGCCCTTCTGCATTTTTCGCTACAAAAGAGCTTCACTCCCGAATGGGCATTACGGATCAGCGTCGCACCACAGTTCTTACAGTGGTTTGGCATTTCACGATGCAAATCATAATTCATCGTAACTAAAGCAGCGCTTCCAGCAAGGCCATGTGTCTTGCAGTAGTATCTGACATTCTCTTTTGTTACAGTTCCGATTTCATTTGCGATTGCTTGGTAGCCGAGACCTTTCAGTCTCAGTTCCACAACTTTCTCTTTTTCATCTGCTGTCATAGGTTTCTCCTTTCCGGCCAGGGCCATTTTATAAAATACCGGCGCACAGTTTACCCCGGAAATAAGCGCCTTTCCCCGCAAACCCTAAACCTTTACAGTATATTTCCCGCGTACAGCTCCACTTACCCCTTTACAATTTCGCGAAAATGCGCGTTTGAGGGGGCATCGGTCTTCAGGCTTTAACACCGTAGAGATTCAGACCGCCCCTCCCCCCGGCGCGAAAGCACTCACCGCAAATAGAAAAAGCCACATCACTGCGACTTAAAATCTATAAGTTGGATTATTATCTTCATTCCACGTCTTTTTATCGTGACAAGGCTTGCAAAGAGGCTGCCAGTTACTCTCGTCCCAGAACAACTTCTGGTCTCCTCTGTGGGGAGTGATGTGGTCCACCACCGTAGCTTCAGTGAGCTTCCCTTGTCTCTGACACTCCACACACAGTGGATGGCTACGAAGGAACTTCTTACGAGCCTTCTGCCATCGGCTACTGTACCCACGCTTGCTGGCGCTTTCCCTATCCCCACGGTGCAGGGGCTCGTGCACGCTGCAATAAGGACCGGTACCATAAGCCACCAGCTTAGGGCATCCTGGATGTTTGCATGGGACGCTTGGTCTGTATGGCATGTTTACACCTCCCATGTAAGGGTGCGGCGAAAGGATTAAACTCCGCACCCGCACCAAAAGAATGGCAAAGAAAAAGGCCCTGTGGGATAACCACAAGACCTATCTACAATTCTTTGCAGTATAATAATATCACACCCGCTTTGCCCTTGTCACTGAGGATTTCTGAACAAGTGTAATTTCGAGTTTTGCTTAGGCAATAGCAATACGGCAATAGCAAAATCTATTTTATTAACGCGCATATTTTCTGGACTGTAATATTATTTTTAAATTCATCATATGGCGTAATATCCTGAATTCTAGTCCTATGTGCACCAAATGCAAGTGTGAGTCTATTGGCATTTTTATAGCTAATGTTCAACGCATCCGCCACTTCTGATATCCACATACCACGCTTCGCATAACCTAACTCTAAAAATTTATATAAGGTTTCGACTGTCATTTTAATCCTCCTTCTTACGTCTGCTTGTTATTTTTTCGATATGCTGTTCTTCGCCAGAACAAACATATAACATAAAATCAGTGATATCCTCAGATGACCACGATAGTTTTTGAAGCCCTTTAATCAAATTAACAATGACCTGTGGGGGAATTTCCTCGTTAGCATCTTCTTCATTTTCAACTGATGGTTTCTGGACTGATTCTGCTGTCATTTTGAATAATTGTTTTCCCGCCAAGCGCTCTCCTAGGCAAGTTTCCTCCACAAGATATGAGCTCAATAATTTTAATGCACGAGTTGGCATTGGTAATTCTGCTTCACTCTCCAGTGTTAAATTCAAAGTTGACTCGTCCTCTGAAAATGAATGCTTAGAGATCTTTTTAGGATTCTTGGCAATTAAAGAACGTGAATTATAATTTTCTACCCCTTTTTCTATCGCATCTTTTGCATCTGCATCAAATTTCGCTGTTGTACTAACAAACTGCGCGCTAATTGTGTATTCGTTCATAATATCTACCTTCCTTCTCCGGAAGTCCTCCGGTAAACTTCTTGTGTTATAATATCAGGTAGACTTCCGAAAGTCAACTGGTAGATTGAAATGTTTGTAAAAATATTTTAATCATGTTATACTCGGCTTAGTAGCATTGGTAGCCAGAAGGGAGGCGCCAATGAATGAAAGACATCTTAAGGTGTACGAGGCATCCGGGAATAAGCGTAATGTTCCACGCATCAATCTCCAGGGTGACTGGTTATCTGCTCTTGGTTACAAAATCGGTGACCATGTCAAAGTATCTTTTTCTGAAAACCGGATCATTATCGAACCCGAAATAATTGATCCATCACCTAGCCAAATATCCGGCTAATTACTCACTATTTTTACATAACGAAATAAAAAGGAATTTTACATGTTTTATACAAAAGAACGAAATTTACTATCGGACGGTTATTTCACTATCCTTCGAGAAATTGATAATTGCATCATTGTGCGATCAAAGAACACAGGCCACTGCTGGTTACTTCAAAAAATGCCTGCAGAAGTGATAGGCTGGGCCAGAATTAAGATTGGTCATAAACATACAATAAAAACAGCGCATTTCCACGACCATGCCAAAGCACGAAATGTAGAATGCGCTATAAAAATGATTAAGGACCATGACGATTATGTCCTCCATCCTGAAAAATATAAAACTGGCACTTTCAACTAAGTAAAAATGCTTCTGTCTGCGATGCTCTAATCTGGTAGCTACGAACCAGACAATCAATCGCTCTCTTACGACAATTTCTGATTCCCCAGCTATTTGTATAAAAACAGCTCTCTGCTTCTTCCCATGTCATGCCATCAAGAAAGATCGCCTGACTCATTTCGAGTATATCCTCCGG
This sequence comes from uncultured Marvinbryantia sp., assembly GCA_934394985.1. Classification (GTDB taxonomy): domain Bacteria; phylum Bacillota; class Clostridia; order Lachnospirales; family Lachnospiraceae; genus Marvinbryantia. The sequence goes on along the minus strand of CAKRRF010000020.1, from coordinate 21,599 downwards.
TAAATGATTTACACTATCTTCGAAAAATGAGATTTCTTCTTCCAGGGCTTCTTTTCGTTTTATCATTGGCATTACCAGTTCCTCGTTAATGCGGTCCATCTTACGCTGATAAGATATCGCAATCTTTGCTGTCTTATCCGATAAATCACTACTTTGTACTCGTTCCCCATCTGGATGAGAGAAGGCCATCGTTGTGATGAGCTCATCTGCTGAAATAAATTCACAGCTTTTGATTTGCTTATCGAGACGCTCCACTTCTCTCACCATTTGAGGATATTCTTTTATGATTTTTTCAACATATCCTTTCATTGCTGCTCCTTCCTACGAGATAAGTCTTGCTTTCACCGCTTTAAGAAGTGCCTCCTGGGTAACATCCTTATTTTCCAGTGCTTTCAAAACATCCTCATCAATTGTTCCTTTGGTGACTACATGCTGAATGGTTACTGTATTTTTCTGGCCCTGTCTCCAGAGTCTTGCATTACATTGCTGGTAAAGTTCCAGACTCCAGGTAAGGCCAAACCAAATGAGATGGCAGCCGCCTTCCTGAAGATTAAGTCCATGACCGGCGCTTGCTGGATGAATCAGCGCCACCGGAATCTCACCCTTATTCCATTTGGTGATGTCCTCAGATTTATCAATCGGAACTGCTGCAAAGCACTCCATCAATCTTTCCCTGTCGTGCTTAAACCAATATGCAATCATGACTGGATTTCCATTGGCAGCTTCGATTAAGTCCTCGATGGCATCTAACTTCCTATCATGGATTTTTCTGACTTTCCCGTTCTCATCGTAAACTGCTCCGTTTGCCATCTGATGGAGCTTATTGCTAAGTCCAACTGCTGACTGCGCATCAATATCTCCACCTTCCATCGGCAGGATCAAATCTGCTTTCAGACTATCGTACATCGCACGCTCTTTTTCATTCATGGTAACTTCCACATTGGACATGATAAGTTCTGGCATATTTAAATGGTCTGTCGCCTGCATACTCACACAAATATCAGAAATCTTTTTATAGATCGCATCCTCCGCACCCTCTCTCGGTTTGTAGGAAAATATCACATCACGATTTCTTTTATCCGGCATAAAGTATCGCTCCCTGTATCCACCAATAAATCTTCCAAGTCTCTTACCCATATCAAGTAAATTGATCTGTGCCCAAAGGTCAATCAGCCCATTTGGTGTAGGTGTGCCGGTCAGTCCAATTACACGTTTTACCTGGGGACGAACCTTCCTCAGCGATTTGAACCTTTTACTTTGGTGGCTCTTAAAGGAACTCAGCTCATCAATGCAGATGCAATCGAAATGAAATAATTTATTATCCACCAGCCAGGAAACATTCTCTCGGTTGATGATATAAATAAATGCTGGCTTCGACAGTGCTTCGCGTCTTTCCTTTTCAGAACCAACCACCACAGAATAGGTCAGGCCCTTTAAGTGATCCCACTTTTCAATTTCCTTTGGCCAAGTATCTCTGGCAACCCTTAATGGTGCTATCACCAAAATTCTGCCCACCTCAAAATAATCAAGAACCAGTTCCCACAGCGCTGTCAGGCTTATCACACTTTTTCCAAGTCCCATTGAAAGTAATAATCCGCAGGCTGGATGTGCGATGATAAACTCAGCAGCGTAGGTCTGGTAATCATGCGGCTTGTATTGCATCAAGCATCACCTCAACTTCCTCTTTGCTATCCAGGCAGAATACTAAAAATCCTAATCTCTCCAATTGACTTTTTCTCTTTTCCTGGAGCAGACGCATCTTTTTCCCTGGTGACTTCAACTCAATAAAACCTATCTTTCCATCCGGAAGAAGCACCAATCTATCTGGAACACCTGAAAGGCCCGGACTCACAAACTTCAGAGCCACACCATTCCTTTTCTTTGCAGCCTTTACAAGAGCTGCCTCTACTTCTTTTTCTCTCATAAAACCTCCATTGCTTACTTGCTATTGCTTTACCCCTAAAAACTTTCTATCCCCTTATACGTGTTATATACACGTTCTTGCTTTCTCTTATTTATATACATACATAACTTTTATAAATAATAGGCAATACGGAAATAGGAAGCCTAGGAGCCCTGTATCTTCTATGCTAACGCCATTTCTATTTCCATAGCCATTTCCGACAGTTGCGCCATGATAAAGCACATAAGAAATGACCTTGTTTGGCATCTTACGAAACCACTTCTTCCGCTACCGCGTCCTCATCTCTTACATAAGCGATCTGTGAGCCATAGCTTTGGAATGATAATTTGCCGGACTTATTCCCGCCGTAACGCTTCCAACCATCAATCTTTGCCATAATCGCATTAAGCTCATAGCTATCCTGCTTCTTAATGGATGCCGGATCCTTAGAGAAACACTCAGCCCAAATCTCCAAATTGCAGACCTTCTCACGAGCTACAACACCTGGTTTACCCTGGCTGGTAAACTCGTCCCCTGACAAGTACATGCGGCGCTCGGACAGAGTCATCTTTGGCCAGTCCTCCGGAAGCAGCGTATTAAGGTATGCTCGCACCAGTCCTTCTCTATCATCATTTTCCAGAGCTTCCTGCTGCTGTTCATAAGCAGATACTGCGTCTGCTCCTTTTAAGATCAGCTCCTCACCGGCATTGTATAAAGAAAGTGCCTCCGCCCAAACCTGGTCCAAGATAGCTTTATCCAAATCCCAAGGATGCTTCTCGCACTGGCCTGTTACCTGTACCGGCCAGAAACGACGGTTACCTGTCACATCACGAAGAAAGTGCTGACTATTGGAAGTTCCACAGATAATACACTGGCGAGGGTGGTTTTCAACCACAGTTCCATAAGCGACACGAAACTTATCATCCTGGCGAGATGCAAAGCTCTTGACGGTCTCCACTTCTACCTTCTTGATACCGTTCATCTCACCAATCTCCATAATCCAAAATCCCTGGAGCTTCTCTGCACCGGTCTTATCCCTCATATCCGAAATGGTAAGAGAATCGGAAAACCAGATGGAACCCAGCTTTGCAAAAATCATACTCTTACCAATACCCTGTGGGCCGGAAAGGACTAAAACGGTATCAAATTTCACACCCGGTTCGAATACCCTAGCCACCGCTGCAGTGAGTGTCTTTCTTGTAACCGCACGCACATAGGAATTATCCTCTGCTCCCAGATAGTCGATAAGCAAACTCTCCAGGCGCTTGGTTCCGTCCCACTCTGGCAGTGCTCCCAGGTATTCTTTGATTGGATGGAAGGCTCTCTCCGCAGATGCTTTTAAAAGCGCATTCTTTAATTTGGTAGGACTGAAGATGTGATACACACCATCCAGATAAATGGAAAGTGACGCCAAATCAGAATCAGACCAGCCTGGTTTAATCTGCTCCCAAGGAAGCAGCTCATCATTTCTTACAGAAATTGCACAGGAAAGTTCGTTATAACAAATCTCCTGCAATCTCTTGTCATGACGCAGAATAGTAAAGAAATTAAGAAGGGACTCTTTAATATCACCATTCTTATCAAGCTCCAGTAGTGTCTGCCAGTTATCGTCCTGTAACTTATCATCAAAATCATCGCCTGCCTGAATCTCACGCTCCTTTGCAAGCTGCAGTTTTACCTTCTCATCCTTAATTGCAAAATCTACCATTGCTTTATATGATGGCAGCTTCGTTGGCGGCGTATCCACTTTAGCCTTATCATCCAAAGAACCAAACTTGTGAACCCTCACCACATCAAAGGCATTCATCAGATGCCCACATGCAGGATCCGTTGCATGATGGGAGTAGGCAAACTTATCATCATAAATAACTACACCGGCGCTACTGTCCGCAGGAATATAATCATATCTTCCAGCCATAGCGGATGGCTTATAAATGTCCGAAATAAAAGTATCAATTGCTTCCTCAATGGTATAGGCTCTACAAAACGCACCGACCATTCCTTCCTTTTCCAGCGGATCCGCTTGCTTTGCGATGGTCCTCTTTACAATTTCAGACTGGCGGGAACTCATAGGCCACTCGCTGGTATCCCTCCAATCCTTATAGCGTGCAAGGATAGTATCCGGATTTAACATTGGTCCGTCCTGGGCCTCAAACAAAAACTCTCCATCGCTGCTGGTGGAAGGCCAATACATAAGTCTGGCTGCTTCATGGCAGGTATCGTCCACCTGCTCCATACCAATATCCTTTGCAACCATTCTGGATACCGGCGCATATTCCTCCGCAGATACTTCCCTGGAAAGCGGGATAATCAATCTGACACGAGGAGCCTCTGGTGTATGCTTATGGGTGGAATACATGAGGCACTTAAAATCAAAAAGCATAGTGATTGCATCCCATACCCCCGGCGCTGCATGATCCAGGTCTAAGGTCAGAAGTGATCTGCCTTCCACAAACCCATTCTTACGCTTACCACCTTTCAGTGCGCCACCCACAAAACCACCGACGTCCTTGGCGTTATCCTGTGCCGGCTTACTCATCTTTCGATATTCTGAAATGGTTTCAGTGGTACGAATAGTCTGGGAACACTTCTGCTTAATGTCCTCCCAGGACATTTCCTTATTCTTCCACTTCTTATCCATTCTGCTATTTCCTACCGCTATTCTCATAACCTGCCGCCTCCTTCTCTAATTCTCGTTTGATGCGATAGATGCCAATATTGGCACCTTCGACATTTCCTGACAAAATCTGTCCTTTAATGGACTGATAAGTCCTTTTAGGAATCTTCCCCTTAAGGCTCCTAAGTTCTGTAAAAGTTCTATTTACATTTACGATCATGCCGCTTCCTCCTTAATCCTTCTGATAAAATTCACATTCATATCCCGCTGCATTTAAGATCAGCCCTGGTGTCCAATCGGGTGCTTTCGACATAATCTGACACGCATCCTCAAGAACTGCATCTCTCGGAGCTTCAATGACAGCTTCATCATGCACATGCATAACAATGTCATAACCGGCAGCTTCCATACGAGCCATTGCTTCTGCCAAAATATCTCTACTCATCGCCTGGATAATGTTCTCCACAAACTTTGGACCGTAAGAGTCAATCTTTCCCCATTTCTTTGTGGCATCCACACCCATGTAGGCAATCTCGTCCCTGTCATAATCATTGCGATATACGCTTGGCTTTGCATAGGCGAGCCTTCTTCCACTTGGCAGGCCAATAAACAACATGCCGGACTGATATTCAAAGGTCAGGCACTTATAGGTCTGTGGCTGTTTATCCTTTACTGCTTTAATGACACATCTATGAACATCCCACCACAGCTTTACAATGGCCGGATTACTCTGTCTCCAGGAATCCACAATCGGCTGCAATTCTTCCTCAGCAAGCCCCATATCAATAGCACCCATGCTGATCATCGCTCCAACTCCACCACCATATCCAAGTGCCAGTTCTGCGATCTTACCTTTCTGACGCAGCTCTCCATTGACACCATGCTTTTCAACCGGAACACCAAACATCTGACTGGCAGATGCGCAATAGATATCACCGTTGTTCCTAAAAACTTCCTGACGCCAGCTCTCCCCAGCAAGCCATGCAATTACCCTGGCCTCAATTGCACTAAAGTCAGCTACCATAAACTTACAGCCTTCTCTCGGCACAAACGCAGTACGAATAAGCTGAGAAAGGGTATCTGGAATAGAATCGTACAAAAGCTCTACTGCTTCAAAGCAACCACTCTTTATCAGATTTCTTGCTACCGCCAAATCAGGAATATGATTCTGTGGGAGGTTTTGCACCTGCACAAGTCTGCCTGCCCAGCGGCCCGTTCTGTTAGCTCCATAAAACTGCAACAGTCCATGTGCCCTTCCATCGCTGCAGCGGCAGGTCTCCATTGCCACATATTTTTTCACGCTGGACTTGGAAAGAAGCTGCCTAAGCTCTAACACTTCCTTTACCGGTCCAGTTGCTGTTTCCATAACTGAAGCCACCTCTGCTTTTGTAAGTGTCTCCATTTCGACACCATTTGACAAAATCCACTCTTTTAACTGAATGGGTGAGTTTGGATTTTCTAGTCCCGTAAGCTCCTGGGCTCTTTTTAAATATCGCTCCCTGGACTCCTCATCACATTTAATGGCCTGCGTTACCAGGGCCATATCAAGCTCAATGCCTAAATCGTTGATGCGCTGATCCTGTGCATATTGTTTCCAAAGGAAATCTGGAACCGGGAACCTTGCCACCTTCTCCATAATATCCATTTCTGTTTCAACGTCTCTGGCATTGTAAGTAATAAATTGCTGCCACTTTTCTCTGTCATGCTCTGGAAGGTTTCTGGTCCTTCCACCATTTGTCTTGGTTGGCTTACATGGTACAGAGAAGAATTTAATCAAATCCTTACCGGTTTCTAACTTCTTTTTCTCAACGCCAAGGACTGCACCAACTTGCGCCAGAGAGCCCGGAAGCCCTAAGTACAAGGAAGCCACCATCGTACAGCGCCATGCGTCCGGAGCCAGGTGTACACCTAGGTACTTTTCTAAGCAAACACGCTCAAACTGTGCATTGAAGGCAAATTTGAGAACCGTATCATCAAGCAGCGCTTCCTTTATTTTCTGTGGTAGTTCCTCCCCTTCTGCTAGGGAGATTACCTTCACCGGACCACCATCTGCGGAATAACCAAAAAGCAGCACTTCAAAGCCAGGAGCATCTACATACTTGTAAACTCCTGACTTAGATAAGTCTGCTTCACTATAAGTTTCAATATCAATATTCATTCTTTTCATGCTAATCACCTTTCTTACTTTCTAAGCGGTTGATTGGATCACCAGGAGGTGTTACCCTCCCGGCTTCCATCTGACACTCTTTAATTGTTATTAACCGAGGAAATCGTCCTCACCATCGCCAAAGTCATCGTTAGCAGAAACTCTGCCACCACCAAGGCTCTCACCATCTCTGGTCTTCTGGATATTTCCAAGTCCACATGCGATACCCTTATTGCCATTTGTGTTGAAGGCATAAAAGTTGATGCTGACTCTTGCATAGCAACCAGAATACACTTCTGTCTCATCTGTGATAGGCTGACGGTTAAGATCTACGATCTGAGGAGCTGTCTTTGAATTGCAGTTGATGAAGTATGCGTCCTCGTATGCCTCGTCATCCTTTTCGATACCATCACGAAGTGGGAGTTTAAGTGCTGCCTTGTTCGGCTTCTTACCACCAAACTTTGAAACACCGTCTGTGATTGCCTGGTCGATTGCCTTATTGATTAAGGCGATTGTCTCTGTGTCGGACTTCGGAATAATAAGGGACACACTGTATTTCTCATCACCACCATTGATTGACTTTGGCGTGAACACATTTGCATAAGAAAGTCTTACCTCGTTAGTTACTACTCTGTTACCATTCATAATCTTTGCCATAATACTAATCCTCCTGAAATTCATCATTTACTGTGTTAACTGTTACTTCCGGTCTTTTATCGCTCACCGGAACGAGCGTTAATTTTCCTGCTGGCTTTGTAACATATGAGCCCAGCACCTCTTTGAAGGTATCCTTACCCATGAGCTTTTCAAAAGCGGTCAAGGTAATAAGGGACTTATTATAGATGTCCGTATAACCGGCACCCTTAGCAGCCTCCTCTACCTTTTTCTCATCAATGAATCGTCTGGTTGACCTACCTTCTACGAGCTTGTATCCATTCCAGTGTTTACCATTCTCAATGGCCTCTGCCTGGGCATACGCCATAACATCACTGGCCCACTTGGAAAGCTCGGCCGCCTTCTCCATTACCTCAGCAACTTCCTCATCCGATAAAAGTGCTGGCGGCTGGAACTCCATTTTTGCAAGTTCCAAAAAGCTCTCTGCTCTGGCCCTGCAGGTATTTCTTGCTTTACAAAATCTGCACCAGGATCCGGAAATAAACTCTCCTTCTCCCTTAGCAGCAAGCTCGGCCTTTGGCTTTAATACTTCCTCAGCCCATTTATAGAGCTCCTCTGCACTAATCGTCCAAGTGGAAATGCTGGAGAGTCTTGGTTGGAAGATGGTCATTGTGACCTGCTCGATATCGTATAAACAATCAAAGAGATTCAAAGCTCCCAGGGCATATAACATCATCTGCGGATTGTGATCTGCATAGACTGCCACGCCCCTTCCATACTTGAAATCCACTACATTCAGTTCCCTATCCGCGACTAAAAGGAAGTCACCGGTACCAAAACCGTCCGGAACATAACATGAGAAATCAAGATGCTGCTCGATGAGTGTCACAGGATCCTTGCAGGTAAGTTTGGCCTGTCCTACCAGGTCCATAATGAAATCCTTGTAATCATCAGTAAACTCCTCCATCTCATCGGTCCAATAATCAGAAGTTGGTCTCCTGCCTGCTCTCATCTTCAGTGCCTTTCGCACCTTCCATTCACAAAGAGCATGTGCTGCGGTTCCCTCTGCAGCAAAGGTTGTTGCCTCGTCCTCCATACCGGCAGTGAGCTGGGCAGATGGCGTACAATTCATCCATCTGTCCGCTGCCGATGCACCGAGGACACTGTGTACCTCTGGTGGCATTAGGCACTCACCTCCAATCCAAGTGATGCAAGAAGTGCCTGATCTACCCTAGCCATATCAGCGTCGGTCAGATGGTCGGTTACTGAAATCACATCACCTTTATCAATAGTGGCAAGCTGCTCTGCCTGAAGAACGGATACCTTACGAAGTCCGGAATAATGCTGTAACACAATATGTGTTGGAAGCTCCAACTTCTTAAGCTGTGAAGTAAGGTACGGGTACGCTACAATCAGATTTCCTGAATGGTCATTCCCTGCCTGGTTCTGAATCACCACAGCAGGGTGATTGCCACATACCACATGGCCATGTGGCTTTTTGATTGGATTATCGACGAATACGATATCGCCTCTCTTAAAATCACCCATGCCGCACCTCCTACTTAATATCCTGCGCAGCAGCCATCAGGTCCTTATAATCTTCCGGCTTAACTGCGGACAACTTATTTGCATCGAAGCTCTCAAGAAGTGCCTTCACCTGCGCTGTAAATCCGGCCTGACTCTTTTCTGCAAGCACTGCTCTCACCTGCTCGATGGTGATAACTTCCTCCGGCCCCTTTGCAGGCTTCTCAGCCTTAGCCTTAGCCGCCTTTGGTGCTTCCTTTTTTGGTTCCTCTGCCGGTTTATCAGCATCTACTGTCATAGCCTGCGCTACTGGAACTCCGATAGTTTTATCTGCTACTACCATAAGCACCACCGCTAAATCCTGGTATGCTTTGGCTACATTGTTAATTGCTTCAATTGGTGTCATACGCTACCTCCTTAATGTCCACGATAGAAATGAGCAAGGAGTTTTGATCTCCAATCACTTCCTTTGGTGTTTACAGTTACTATCTTATCTTCTGGCTTGCTCATAACTGGCTCACTCTTTTCCGGAGCCTTCGCGCAGCTCTTTTCACACTGTCCTGCGTATGGACAGATATGTCTGCTGCCGCCAGGATTTACCGTATCTTCAATAATCTGCTTATATCCGATGCCGATACGATTGTTGATGATCAGGGCATCGTACTTGATTTCTTCCATATCAGAGTTAAAGAACTTGATAGGAATCTTATGCTTACGAGCTTCCTGGATTTCTTCGATCATGCCCTCGGACACCTCATCCGCATAAACACGCATCTCTTTACATTCAGCAAGCAGTGCCTTGCCCCAGCGCATTCCCTTATAGCGGTCATACTTCTCATCCAGAAACTGTGTGAAGTATAAATGTGGTGCAATCGGAATACCGTCGTAAGCAGCATCTCTGCAATATCGTTTTACATTCTCAAGGTTCTTTTTCTCGTCTCCTCTATATGGAGAACAAATAAAAATCTTATCCATAAAAATCTTCTTTCCTTTCCAAAGCCAGTGTGCTATACTGACTCTAATCAGATTTGGAATGTTCATCATCCATTAGCTTTCCAGGGCACCGGTTGATTGCATTCCTTATTCTTTACCGTTGCGGTACCATTTTGTTTAAGTTTTAATGTTTCGTCTTAAACATTTGGTAAGCTCGTGATCAAAAAAAATTGCATCGAATTCTGGAAATGATAAGTTAAGTGCCTTGACGATTTCAACCATCTCCTCAGCTTTGAACTTATTCACTTCACTACATTCTTTTTGACACATGGCCTTCTCGGTAATACCGAGTACAGTAGCCAGGTCTTTTTGTTTGACATTGCGCTCGACGCGCTTGGCTTTAAGTAATCGAACATTCATCATCTCACCTCCCGTTCGTTTAAGTTATGAGCCTATTCTATATAACAAACGGTAAGTTGTCAACACTAATTTTACCATTCGTTTTACCTCAAAATCTCATAAGTCTAGTAAAATCAAGGCTTTCAGCCACAAAAAACTTTCCATAAATTTATTTTATATTGACATTTTCGGTAAGCCGCGTTATACTTTTGGTAAATTCAGTGATTCATATAAAAATGAATTTAAAAATAATATACTACGAAAAAAGCAAAGAAATACTGAATTTGCTGGAATTCTGTAGTGCGAGACGACATGGACAGTCATGCGAGCAACAAACCAGTGTTTATAAAAATGGTAAGTTAGGGCACAATATTGTATAAGAAGAATGCCGCGATGAGTGCGGAGTGAATAATAATAATTTTTTAAGCCCACAAAAAAATGATGGAAAAAACAAACACTGCACAATGCCCAGACGCAGCGCCTTAAAGCAACGCAGAGCATATGCAAATCTTAATTAGAAATGAGGAAAACCAAATGGCACAAAACTTAGGAGGTCGAATCGCTGAATTATTGACACAATATAACATGACTCAAAGAGAGCTCGCAGATAAGGCTGGCATCACTGAAGTGTCTATGTCTCGTTATATCAAAGGCGATCGTGTTCCAAAGGGAACTACTTTGGCTAATATTGCCACTGCCCTTCACACAACCACTGATTTCCTATTAAACGGGGAAGGTTCCGGCACCGGTGACTTTGAATCCGAATACTATCAGATTCACAGACTGATTGCTAGAAACGCATCTCAAATGTCTCCAAAACAGAGACGTGAACTTATCAATGCTTTACTTGAGTCCGACGAGATCTAGGAAAGGATTGAACAAAAGTATTGATTATCTTGCGACAGCACAGAGGCGTTCGCCTAGCCAACGAGCGCTATGAGGAAATTAAGGCTGACATTATCGATATGTTTGAAGAATGTGATGTACATACATTCCCACTCAACGCATTCGATATTGCCGAGACATTACATTACAATGTGGTACCATATTCTTCTCTTCCAGTGGAAAAAAGAATCGAGTGCCACTGTATTAGCAAAGACGGTTGTTCCGAGCTAGATTACAACCAAGAAACTGGTATGTACACCTACAATATTTATTACAATGATTCCAGCGATATTGACGACAGTCGCGTGCATTTTACAATCATGCACGAAATCGGACATATAAGGCTTGGCCACCTGGATGAGGACATTGATAAGCCTGACAATTACAAGGAATCAGAAGCCAACTTTTATGCGGCATACAGCCTTGCGCCACCGCCGATGATTGACTACTATGCATGCGCAAACCAGGATGACTTATGCCGCACTTTCCATGTCTCATGGGAGATGTCCGGCTACTGCCTTGAGCGCTACGTCAAGTGGTTAAGCTGCAGCCCTTACTACACTGAATATGAAACACAATTGATGTCACTGTTTGGTGCAGCATAAAAATGAATATGATGTTATAATTTTCATAGAAAACTTACGAGAAAGGAGGAGATACGATATGCAAATCATTAAGCGCAACTGTGAATCAGATACAACTAAAACAATCGAGTTATTTGCCGGTACTGGTGGAATAGCAAAAATGATAAGTGAAATCGTAGACGACATCTATGAGAAGTTCCTGCGTGCACTTCTTAATGCATTTGAAACAGTTCTTGGCATTGATCCGAGAGACTATGTTGTTACCGCTGCAATTCACTATGATCTTAATTTAGGCGATACGCAGGATTTAAAGCATATCGTGATTGCGTTCCTGGAGCACTCAGGATTAACGCGAAAAGTCTACCTGGTAACCCGCTTCCATAGAGGCAACACCGATGATGCAAATCTTATATTAGCTATGTAACTGTAAACTTAAGATTTTGCAACGGAGGTATAACCATGCTTAAATACAATGACTCTATGGATCACTACGACGAGGACATACAGTCCTTCACCCAGTCAGGCCGATACCAGGCTATGCACACCCGAAACAATGAGGAAATCGAACTCTTTCGAGAGCAGTTGCCGGGCCATTTGAAGGCATACTTCACCAGTCTCCTCAATCATTTATCAGATGAATATGCCTGTCTTGCCGAGGCATCATACGATGCTGGTATTGAACGCGGCTATTCCAGAGAAGAAGCCTATGAAAAATAGAATACAGAAAAAACAGAAAGCTAGTGAAAACCAAAATGGAATTCACTAGCTTATTTTCTAATGCCAATAATCATACGGTGAACTATACCCTCGCTGCTGTGCTACCACCGGCTTTAGCTTAGCCTTTGGTATGCTCTCCTCTGCAGCTTCTTTTGTGGCAAACAATCGATTCTTGTTTACCCGGATCCCACCGCCATTTTCAAATCTAATAATAAACAAATTTCCAGCCGGGCGCATCACTGTGCATTTCCTGACTATTCTATTACTTTCTACAATATAGGCTTTATCGCCTGCTTTATATCCTGCTGCCATAAATGCCTCCTACCAAAGAAAAGGCCAGCTCAAAGGGAAATCAAAGCTGGTCATCCTTACAACCTATTTTGCTGTTACCTTCTCTCGTAAAGCAATACCTTCCACAACGCCATGCACGTATGCCTCAGACGCTAATGCGCTATGTACTTCCGTAACTGCGTCCAAGTATGCTCCAAGCTGCTGCTTCTGTATATCACTTAACCCTGCTTGCAAATATGATAACAGCCTATCCTCCTGCTGCTTAAGTCGGGTATATTCTTGAGACTGAATATACACACGAAGTGACTCATCAAAGTTATCCTTGATGCATTCCTCCAGTTCCATGTCAATCACACCTCCAATACCGGGATTAATATTGATCGGCCTGTTTAACAAAATATAAAAACCCTAGGTAGCGAACCTAGAGTTATTATATCGAACATTTGTTCTGTTGTCAATTTGTTTTCTTTTTACAAACACGTTTCTTTTTTATACGCAATTGTGGAAAATTCTCATTAAACTTCTTTACACTGTCCTCTAATTCTTTCTGGTTATCCTCAGAATATATTCCTAAATTCTTCATAAGAATTATTCGGTACATATCCACATATTTTTTTATATAAAAACCGCATTCTCCTCCGGTTAACGTCTCCTTTTTATCAACATTTACATGTAATAATTTATTCCTAGTGTTCACCGTTTTTTTTATAACATCCTCTATATCATCATTCGCAAACAGTGTATCTACCCCATAAACTATCATTACAGCTCTGATTTTATCAGCGAATGTCGGATCATTTGGCTTTTTAAGACGTGTACTAATTACTTTAATTGTATGCTGCTCCTCCAGCATTTCTGACAAGGGTTCAAAAATCTCCGAAAATAGTGCCAATCTCAAATCCGCCGTCGCGCCTAAGCCGTAACCCACATAATGATACATTTGATTCATAAAACGATACTTTTTATCAAATCTCTCCCAAGCACAAAATCCACTTTTATACTTTGTATCATTCAGCGGCTGTGAGAATTTTGTATAATATTTATTCCCGGAATAATAAGACAATAGATGTTCCTTTATCTCTGCCGTATGATCCTCACCATCAATTACAACACTATTAGCATCAAAAAAGCGTCCATCATACAAACATTCAAAGCTCAAAATTTTACAAAGCATCTCATACATTTTTTTAACCTGTATTTTTTTATCAGTATTGATTTGAACGGTCTTACTATTAAACAATGTCTCTATCTCTATTATGTATTTTACATTGTTTCTCTGAACTGACCAGTTTCTTTTGATTGCATACTCAAGCATACCATCCGTCAGGAAAAGCCCTTTATATATTATAGAATCGCATCCCCGCTTCCAAAAATTTTCTTCCACTGTATGCACCTCACTCTCACTCCTGAACAGCTTCTTCTCCAGCTTCTTCACTCTCAATTTCCTTGAGTGATCGTCCATTTTTAAGTTTCCAAGTCTTAGGTCCACTTACACTATAGCCTAGAACAAAATCCGCTGCAGCAGATGAACTTGAAAATAATAAATCCTCCTGTACAATATAATCCTTAATTCTGTCGCTTTCTAAATACTGCTTACGCATATTTTTTGCTCCATTACTAAGCGACTTTTCTGCAGTCTTTTCACTAATTTTGCTTCCTTCAAAAAGAACAAATCCCTCTGTAGTCACTCGTCCAGATGCTGTTGCCGCATTAGTTGAAATATAAAAAATATCATCATCAATATCATGTACAACCTTGTCTGAATGAGAAACTGATTCAAGTACTTTATAACCCAATGCATTTATCAACACTTTTATATTTTCGATAAACTCATCCATCGTTGCAATTTGTGACTCTTTAAGTACCGTATTCTTATATGTATTTTTTGTCAGCACCAGATATCGTTTACTTGCTCTTGCAATCTCAACAAGTTTATTCTCTAGATATCTTATCAATGCCTTATTAAGATCTCTTCCAACAAATAATACTGCAGTATTCCAATAATACTTTTCTTTCTCTGATTGATAATCTCTTATATGCTGTACAAGACGTTCTTTCACATTTTCTGCCTCTCCAATATAAACTGAATCAGAACCATCATCTTCCTTACAGAATAAGAAATAAACACCTGGCTGAGAAATATCATCTCTATCGCATCCACTAACTTCTATTCTCGGAATTTTTATAGCTTTTCCATTCCAATTTGAGAGCTCCGCTGTAATTAGACTATCTGCTGTTCCATTTACCAGAAAAAGCTCTATTGATTTTCCATATGCCATCTAACTTACACCTCATTTCTATATCATCATTGACAACCGTTTAGTCAAAATATGACCTGATCTCTGAACTTAAATTACGAATAAATTTACCTATACCGCCTGGGGATGCTATTCCTGACATTTCCACTTTAGCACCTATTATTTCAAGATCGTTCACCTTGACTGTATTTACAACTTCTACAGCACCAATTTCCATCACTTTATCATCTGTTCTCGGATACAATAAAATTAATTTTTTACATCCAGTAGCTAAACTAAAAGCAATTCCTTCATACACATCTGCGTTTGATACAGAAAAGTCTCTGCGATTATATCTTCCTTTGTACTTTGCATCTACCAGTAATTCAATTGCTTTATTTTTCTTATTCTGTATCACGATATCTGGTCTTACTTCAATTGATTGCTTCTTGCCATGATTATCATATTTCTCTCCTAATGCATATGTTGATTGCGCACGTACCTTCATATCTTTTAGGCCTACGATAAGGGCATGTTCTATTATATTCTGCCAAATCTGCCAGGTCGAGAAAACATATCCAGGGGCATTAAAAAATGATTTTTTATCATGATAAGTAAACGACATTCCTCTAACGACTTCATAAGATACATCATACAAGTTTTTCCATCGTCGATCTCGTGATTTTAATGGTACCTTATATGAAAAATCATAATTTTCTTGTTTCCCTAAGAAAGAAACAATATTACTAAGTCCCATAATATTTTCTACCTTCTTAGCCTTGTTTCTTATGATTGCTGCTGCCATTGCAATTGTTGCATTATATACATTTGTCTTATCAAATTTCGAACTAAACTGTCTTACACCTTCTGGATTATTTTCATAAATACTTTCAAAATCAATCTCGCCTTCTATACTATAGTCAAAAAATTCTTCTTTTCGATACTTTCTAATATAGTATTTTTTATTTTGAGCAAATATTTTTATAAACTCTGATGCTAAAACATCATACAAAGTTGATTGTGTTTTAGTCCCTCCGCCAATATGTTCTGAATATAAAATGCTCCCGCTGTGAGTCAACAACAATAATTGTAAAAAATCATCTTTCCAATTACCTTGTTTAATTCCTAAAAATTTTGGAACAATCTCAATCTCTAATTTTCCGACTTTAAAAATACCCGCAGCATCTTTAGCATATACAATATTTCCGTCCAAAACAAATGTATCAGACTTTATATCAAGCATTTTTTTCAATTTATCATTAAACTGCCTAATTAAAGCATACACTTCTTTTTCATTCAGGTTCAATTCTTGTTCTAAGCTGTCAAGCCTAACACCTTGACCGTATTCGTGGAAAACTAACTTATCCATTTACTCACCTATAATTGCATTTAAAAGAGGAATAACATTGTCTTTCGTTATATCTACAAATTTTATTCTTTCTCTTTCCTCTCCTGCAAATGTAACATTCTCAATCTGGTATGGATGATCTATGTTGTCGGAATTAATATTCAAAACACTACTTATTGCATCTGTATCATTCCAAAAACATTCTTCTATATGTGTTAGGATATATGGCCATACATCAGCGATTGATTCTTTAGCTAGTTCCAAATCAGTTGTTGGTTCTGGATGAACTGCCAAAAATATTCCTTGTCCTATCTGATAATCTTCCCCTCTACCTACCGAAATTCTAGAATTGATCTTTTCCCAGGCTTTAATTGCCGAGGCATATAGTTCCTCTGCCGATTTAGGTTCTTTTACTAAGTTAGCTGGACTCGTATTATAAATGCTATATAATGCTTCACTTGTTGGTTTCAATTTATATGTAAACCAACGACGCAAAAATGCAACATCTAATGGAGCTATAGATGCATCTGCAGAATTCATGGCACTTAATATGTACAAATTTGAGGGAAATGCATATTCTTCCATATTTCCCTCCATATTCATGATCTCAAATTTTTGAGTATTTATTGTCTCAGTATTATCTGGAGCTAATCTTTTATCTGGCTCGATAGCAACGATGCTACCCCCAAAAACCTCAACAGCAGGTCCTCGATTAATCTCATCAATAATAAGTAAGGCTGCCGAACTCTGATTCTTTGCAAATTCACTTGCACGATATAAAATCCCTTGCATTACAGTGTATTTGCCATTTTCACCAACCACTGGTACAATTCCAGAAATCACCTCTCTATACTTCGTATTCTGATGAAATGTTGTACGAAAAACTTTTCTATTGGTCGCAGTAGGAACAGGAAAATTTTTATTACTCTCTTCTGTTACGGTTCTTGGGATAGGGATTGCCGAGGCAGAATTATGTACCGGGCGAGTAACTGTTACATAATCAGGGAAATTTATAAACGCATCTGCAATTTCATTTAGAAGTCGCGATTTTCCAGTTGCCGGAGCCCCTGATATTAATACATTTTTATGTTTTGCTAAAGCTGTTAAAATTTCCTCAGCTTGCTTTGATATCTTATTTGCCATAGTGATACTCCTCCTTAGTCTCATAATCATAAAAGCCTGTGGCAGTAGTCGTACTTCGTTTATCTGTTGTATATGCCTCTAGTATTACCTGTTTAACTATTGGATCCCAGTCCTCATTTTCTATAGAGTCATATGTCACAAAATATGGCCATATCGTAAGATCATCCAATTGAACTATTAAAAAAATAGTATTTGTATGCACATCTGGCACTGCCTCATCCGGTATACACTTATTCACTTGTCCTATTCTTATTTCATTAGGTCTAGAGTTTGTAGGCGGATGAACTATAAACTTTGTCGTTACTTCCTTTCCATTTATGATCCAATGAAACTTATCTTTCAACTTTCCTGAGTTGTCTTTTTCAATCATCATCTTTTCAAAAAAAGGATAAAACTCTTTCTGTGGTTTATATCTTAAGTCTCTCGCCCCACCACCGGAATCTGTATCATTTGATTGTGCAAAAAACTTTCTAAAATCCCCCTCAACCAATTCCTTAAATATAAATCTTTTAACGCCTTGTGCCATAATTTCACCTCATTTCTCTCTGAAGTTCAGCATTAATGTATGCAATAGCTCCAGCAGATTTTGCTTTCTTTACTCGTTCATCATAATATTTGACATCTAAATCACCAAATGTCTTTAAAATCATATCTCGTGTAATAGTGGATGTAGCCTCTCCCTCTATCGCAGGCTGTCCTCTATCTAGAAGATTAAAATCCTCTAAAATCAATCTCATTTCTCTTCCTGTAATCCCATATAATTTGGCTACCAAAACATCATTTTCACTTCTAAGATTCTCATACTTATCGTAATTTGCACCTTCTGAATCCAACAATTCTAGTTGCTTAACATTTTCTATTATTTTAGCCAGTCTATTATCACCAGGATCAACTGCAGGAATAGGAATACTTTTAAGCAAGAAATAATTTACAGTTGTCGTTAATACCCGTCTCAAAAACCAATCGTATACAAATGAATTCGTAACACCAACCCAAGCATATATGCCCTTATCGCTGTTCGGAAAAATAACCGTAGGAACCTTGTTTCCACAAACCACACCATCCGGAATTATTGCTGACATCATAGCCCTTTCATTTGTTTGTCCTGCTATATCGCAAAACCCCGCACGTTTTTGAGTTGTTCGTATCTTTATTGACTCTGGCAAACTTGATGGAGCTATAACAAATTGTGGTTTAATAACAGCGGAACCAATTTTATTTGTTTTCCATACCGCACTTCTTCCCTGTCCACTGATATATGATTTAGCCCCAATTCTGAAATTATTTACCATTCTTCCTTCAATTACAGGCAATCCGTCTCTACTGTTTCGTTGAAAATACTTAGAAAATGAAGTCATATCTACTTCACGAGCGATATCCATTTCCCAAATTCCCTTATCAAACTCAGTAGTACCATTACAGACCATCTTTTCAAAAATATTTAATTCATCTTCTGTATATAATTCAGGAATCGAATAGTCTGCACGAATATTTCTCAAATTTTGCTTAGTGTACACAACACTTTTGCTATCTAAAATTTGTTTTCCTGTATATTGCGGCAATGATACTCTAATTTCAGCTCCAGCTTTTTCAAACTCAACACATAAAAACTTAAATCGTGTATCTATTGCAAAGTATCTATCTTTGTTATCAAAGACAACCACTTTTATATTTCCAAATTTTTCAAACAGGACACGTCTTAAATTTTCTGTCCCCTGGGCTCGTATTAACCCAGCCGGAACTAATATTACCACTTTCCCACAATTACTCACTCTATTCATTGCGTTTTCAAAAAATGGCATGTAAAGATCTATTTCTCCGCTTCCTATCAGTTTAAATTTTTCTCTGACTTGATTACTATAATCGGTTAATATCTGTTTTTCTTTATCATAGTGCTCATTCTTAAAATCTTCGAATTCACTACCATATATATGTTCAACGCCTAATGACTTTGCAAACATATGTCTGCTCAATTTTATTTTTCCCCAAGGCGGATTACCAATTATATAATCGAATTTTTTCTTCTTTTGCGAAAACTCTCCTAGCAGACTGTCGTCTAAATATAAATGTTTTCTCAGCTTTATAAGATCATCTATATCATTTATTAGCGATAAAAAAGCAATTTGTATGCCCCTTAATGCTGATTCTGACATATCAACAGCATATACATTTTTCTTTATCCAATATGAAAAATCCTCTTTTTTCCACTTTTCCTTGCTTTTTAATGCCACTGCCGTCAAAAGAATTCCAGTACCGGCTGCAGTATCAACTATACTATTACAGGGCAAAATACTTTCGCAAATACTCCCGGCCATATATTCAGCGATTCTAAAATCTGTATAGTAGACACCATTTTTTTTCTGATCCGCATATGATAACTGCTCTCTAGCTAATGAACATAACGCCAAAGGTACCGGAACTTTAATATCATTTACTAATTGATATAAATTAATGAGATTATCTTTCACCAACTGATATTCATTTTGTGAAAACTCTATTCCATCAATCTCATTATGATACTGAACCCCTGAATAGCGAGATGCTACATATATAAGGCTTTCCATTTTTGCATCTCTGCCAACCATTTCCGAAATTGAATCAATTATCACATAGACCGGCAATAGTAAACTATTCTCAAAAGTATTAACAACTGCCATATTATTTTTCAAGTACAATCAAGTACTCTTTTACCTTCCTTCCATCGGTTTCATTATTTGATTTGTACCGATTAATATTCTTTAATTCGTGTACAGAAACTTGTCCAAGTTTTTGCATTTCTGGCATTAATTCATCCAAATCAATATGTCCATCATTACTGTATGAAAGCAATATTTTTTTTGAATTAATGCTATCTAATAAATCTATCATGCTTATTAATGCTTTTCTTTTATAGCAGAAATCTGATGCCTTTTCTTTCCATGGTCTTAACCCTGAAACACCTTCTACAATAGGCATGTCTTCAGCAGCTATCGTTTCTAAAATATGATAGTATGAAGCGTATTGTCTTTTCGTATATGGTGGATCCAAATAGACCACATCATCCTCTTTATAATCAAGATTAGTAACATTATCACATGATAAAATAACATCACATCTGTCCGATCTTAATTCCGATATTTCAAGTTTGAGAGGTTGTTCTGCTTGTGAAGTCCACTTTGCTAAAAAGCAACCATATGTGCCAGCTATATTTGCAACACTATTTATCGCTTCCATGAGATTGACAAGTAATAATATTCTTTCATCTTCATTTATAAGCAGATTATTAGTCCATTTCATTATTTGGCTTCTGATTGCATCAATCTTTTTTGCATTATTGATAGAGAAATACTGTCTCCTTGTTCCTATCAAATTTTCTGATGCTGGGCTATATTCTTTCCAAAAAAATCCTTCCTCACCTTCAAGCTCATTTAAGAACCGAATTACATTCTCATATCCACCCAAATTTTTAAATTGAGCTTGTGATGTCGCTAACAGTCTCGCCTTTGATATATATCCGGCATATAGCATTTGATCGTTAACAATAACTGGCCAATGTTTATTGGCCGCTGCAATAGCAACATGTCCCATTCCACAAAATCCATCAATGAACCTGCCTTTCCCTGGATATATATCAACATAATTCATTATTTCATCTACAATTCTGGCTTTAGAACCAATGTATCTGTATCCCATATTTTCACCTTTTATTTTTTCTTGGATCATCCGGTTTTTTTGCATTATCCGGAATTAGCCATGTTTTTCCTTTTTTCACGCTTCCTTCTACGCGACCTTCGCTACACAGTAGCGCGACTCTTCTTGATGATATTCCCCAGCGTTCTGCAGTTTCTATTGAAGTTAAATAGTTCATTTTTTCCTCCGATTAACTTCCCATGTATTTCTCTTACAAAATACATTATATTCATTTATCTGAATACTTTCAAGCGAATTTTAAGGGTGTTTATATAATCCGCGCACAGCTTTAGTCCGATAAAATCTCGGCGCACAAGGCTTATTGCGCAGATTTTTTAACACCCCTATTAAAATCACTCTAAATCCTCATATTTTCCTGCTAAAAACACAGGTTCATATTCGGCACAAAAGCCTGAAAACCCGCTTAAACTGGGGCTTTTCGCGAGAGCAAGCACACCGTCTCCACATGTATTGTCACTAACATAGGAACATACATCTTTTACCTCGTCTGCGATATGGGAACACATTTCTTTCGCTTTTTCTACTGCTTTTGATTTCTTCCCAAATCGTTCTTTTGCGTTTCCAATT
>CAKRRF010000019.1 GCA_934394985.1 uncultured Marvinbryantia sp. | reverse complement strand
GTTTTTTGTCTTCATGAGATATATACAAAAATATATGTTTTTGTGTTATTTATCTCTTGACATCACACCGCTGGACTGTTGCCAGATATCCACATGCTGCACACCAACGTGCCTGCTGTTCTGGTTCTGTACAATAACGGATAAACTTCCATGCGCCCTGCCGTTCTTCCTCTGTGCAATCTGGTGACATGAAAAAGTTCTGTCCGCCTGTTGAGCTTGTTTCAATTTTCGAATATGGCATAAGTGCTACTCCTACTTCAAAATCTGCATTATCGTATATAGTAGTCAGATTTCCTGATGTATGCTGCATCATTGCCAGCTGTCCATCAATAAACATATTTGGCATGTCTTCAAATGCTAACAAATAATCTGGTACACATTTGTATTTTTCATGCAGATCTGCCCACCACTGTACTGCCGCAATACTTTCTTCTGAATCAAAAAATGTCTGAGTTCCATCATCAGAATTAATCTGTCCACCGTTCTGTGCTGTCAGAATAGTATATGGCCACTGGCTATGTCCTGCATTTTCACAAATTCCAAATCCATATCTCTCTACATTTCCTTTTTCGTCTGTCTTAGTTAATAACTGTGCATCTTCCACTAGTTCTTCCCATGTGGTTGGTGGTGCTTCCGGATCCAGTCCTACTTCTTTAAAGGCGTCTTTATTATAATAAAAAATACAGGAACTTCTTGCAAATGGGATACTGATCAATTCATCATCCAAATAACTATCCCGAATAAAGCTATCAAGGAAACCGTCAATATACGCTTCACCATCTTCATCCGTTTCTACCAGGTCAGTCATTGGAGAAATAATGCCAAGAGAATTTAACATATACTTGTAATTATATGGTGCAACATAAAACTGTGGCATGGTTCCCGCCTGCGCAGCTGCCTGTAACTTTACAATGTTGTCATTATTGGTACCCGTATATACCATTTCCACATGGTATTCTGGATTTGCTTCATTAAATTCCGATACAAAAGCATCCATTTGTTGCTGTAGTGCTCCGCCTGCAACAATAGCAAAATAAAATTCCAGATCCGTTGTATCTGCTGCCAGAACAGGTGTGGCACAGATCGCTCCAGCTGTTAATGCAGTTGCTAAAATGGCTCCAAACAGTTTCTTCTTCATTGTGTTTTCCTCCCTTATATGTTTTTCACGTTCTTGATAAATCTATAGTATTTCTTTTTTCATATTTTGTCAATATATTCCATCATATATTTTCATTTTCTTTCATTTTATACAATTATGGACAGTTTTTTTTATGTATTTTCACTTTTTTTCATCTTTTTTACTATACATTGTCATTTTTTTCATTTTAGGCCTTGTGAGTTACTGTATATTCTCTAATAGCTTTCTGCATCGAAAAATATGCTATATAGCAAATTTGACGCCCAAAAGCTAACATGACTTCCTGAGATTTACCACAAATTCTTCTTGCTTCCTTCTTTTTCGGGGTTGTACTTGCTACAACTTCACGATATTTACCACGGATTCCTCTTGCTTTCTTCTTTTCCGGGGTTATACTTGCTCCGATTTCCCGATATTTACCACGCATTCTTCTTGCTTCTTCTTTTCCGGGGTTGTACATGCGCAGATTTCCCAAGTTTTACCACGCATTCCACTTGCTTCTTCTTTTCCGGGGTTATACATGTTCCGATTTCCCAAGTTTTACCACGCATTCCACTTGCTTCCTTCTTTTCCGGGGTAATTTCTCTTACTTTCCACGGTTCCTTATCATAACACAACAAAAATCCCGATAGATTCGAGCTATCGGGATTTTCTATTTTCTATTCCGTTTTTGCGAGGTGGTTTTACCATCTGGCTGATTGTCGCCTATTTTCTTTGATCCGGTCATTTGCAGATCAAGTGGCAAACAATCTCTTCCACGATCGAAAGTTTTCCTTCATATATTCCCTGACATTTTGATTTAACTGTCATTCTTTAACATAAACAAGCTGTCAAAAATATACTTAATATTCCATAATTATTCATTTATAAGAGTTGCAATTGCTTCTATCTCAATTACCATACCATTATTAAATTTTCCGACCTGCATCGTACTTCTGGCTGGCGGATTATCAGGAAAATATTCTTTATAAGTTTCATTAAAAAGTGCGAAATCATCTATATCCTTCACAAATACTAATGTCTTAAATATATGTTGCATATCCGATCCTGCTGAAATCAGGATCTGCTCTAAATTCTTCATAATTTGCTTTGTCTGTCCAACAATATCACCTGGTGCTACCAACTCCTGCGTAATTGGATCATTTGCTGTAACTCCAGCAGTATATACCAGATTTCCTACTTTGAATGCTTGAGAATACCAACCTCCCGGAGCTGCTGCTTTATTTGTTTTTATTACCTCTGCCTTCATACTTTTTCCCCTTCTACCTAATTAAAAGACTCTAACTCGCTAAGCTTAACAAGCGTATCATATAATACTTCTGTCCCCATTGCCAAATCTTCTTTTGTTGTATATTCATCTGGACAATGGCTTACCCCTTCATTAGAACTTCTAAGAAATATCATAGCCATCGGAAACAATCGTCCCATTTGCATTGCATCGTGTGCCGGATAACTTACCATATTAGTATATGGTATATTTTCTTCCTTAGCACTTTCGGCAATTAATTCTTTTATCGTTTTATCGCAATGACAAGGAGCCGTAGATATTGTTGTTGTCACTTCATATGTAAGTCCTCGTTTTTTACATTGATCTTCGACAAATGTGATCGTTTTATCATATAATTCTTTCCATATTACATCATCAACTTCTCTAAAATCTACTGACATAGTTACTTCATTTGCAATAATATTATGCTCATTCGGTTTAACCGAAACATATCCCACTGTCCCCCGTGTCGTCGAGCCTGAATTTAATGCCAATTTTTCTATTTCGCATGCCGTTTCTGCCACAGCCTGAAATGCATCATGTCTGTCCTCCATTGCCAAACCACCTGCATGCGCAGAAACTCCATGATATGTAATATAAAATTGATGAATTCCGGCAATATCTTCTACAACTGCAACTGGAATATTCTGCTTTAAAAGATACATTCCCTGTTCAATATGCAACTCTATGAACGCAAAATAATCTTCTTTCGATATATATGAACCTTTAAAATTATCAGGTTCTAATCCCATATCATACTCTTCCATTGCCTGCTTTAAAGTTTTTCCTGTATTGCGATCAATTGTTTTTTCCGCAAAATCATCTGGTAACATTCCACAGATTGCTTTACTTCCAAAATGTCCTCCGAGAAACTGGCTCGCTTCTTCATTAATAAAAGCAATTATCTCAATTGGTCTCTGCGGTACAAATTTTTGTTCCTTCATAGTTGTTACCGCTTCCAATGCTGCCATAATCCCCGCCAATCCATCGAATTTTCCACCCATTGGCACTGTATCAAGGTGCGATCCTGTCAATACTGGAGGAATATCTTCTTTACCTTCATATTTTCCATAAATATTTCCAACAGTATCTACCCTGACTTTTAATCCTGCCTGCTTCATCCAATCAATTAATAATAATGCAGCCTTTCTATATTCAGTTGTCCATGCAAAACGGCTTATTCCGCCTCTTTCATCTCGTCCTATTTCTCCAATTTCCTGCTCTCGATTCCAAAGACGTTCTTTATTAATTTTCATTATAGCTTCTCCTCAAATTATTCGTAATGATTGCCAAATACTAATCTTCCATGCTTATGTGGAGCCACTATCATGTCATTCTGATATACAGTTACTCCTCGTACAATCGTGCACTTTACCTTTCCCATTATCTTTCTCCCTTGATACGGGAATTTCACATTTTGGGTTTTAGAATAACTGTTTTTCCGATCAACTACCCATTCACTATGCGGATCTAATATTGTCAAATCTGCATCCGATCCAATTTGGATAACACCTTTTTGTGGATATAAACCAAACCTCTTTGCCGCATTTGTTGCACTCAATTGTGCGTACCTGACAGGACTCATGTTTCTTTTCAAAACTGCTTCATCAAACATTAATTCAAATGCAACATCTATCGATGGGGCACCCCCTATTACATTCCATTTGTTCCCATCTTCAGGTTCTTTATCTTTTTCGGCATAAGGTGCATGATCTGTTCCCAGATAGTCTATTGTTCCATCAAACAGATATTTCCACATTTTTTCCATTCTGTCTTTACTTCTAATTGGTGGCTGTATTAAAGCATATGTATCATATTGTTCCGCATTGTCTAAATTTAATGTAAAGTAATGAGAGCAGCTCTCTACCGTTACATCAATTCCTGCTTTTTTAGCCTTTGATATCAGTTCTGCTCCCTCAGGTATTGATAAATGACAAATGTGTACTTTACACCCAGTTTCCTGTGAAAAAAGAATTATCTGAGATATAGCAGCCAATTCTGCATAATACGGTCTGCTTTGTTCATGCCGTCTAAGATTCCATTTCAGGTTCTCATACTTCTTTTTCAATTCCTTTATAATGATCGGATCCTCTGCATGAAATCCTAATACCATTCCTATTTTACTTATCTTTTTCATTGCTTCCATTTCCATTTCTGTGTTCAAAAACGGAAATGTTGGTCCTGCATCCAACGTAAACGCTTTAAAAGCTATTACTCCAATTTTCTTTAACTCATCCAATTGGTTTAAATTGGTTGCCGTTGCGCCACCCCATATTGCATAATCTACAACTGGATCTGTTTCTGCCAATTTTCTTTTTAAATTAAAACTTTCTTCGTCTGTTACTGCCGGATTACTATTTGGCATTTCCATTATACAGGTAAAGCCCCCGCTTGCTGCTGCACGTGTTCCATGTATGAAATCTTCCCGCCAGCTTTCTCCTGGTTCAAAAAAATGAGTATGTGTATCAATAGCTCCAGGAAAAACATAATTGCTATCAGCATCTATTGTTTGGGTAGCTTCTTCATCACAGCCATCTTTTAAGATGGCTGTGATTTTTCCTTCTTTAATACCAAGTGTCCCTTTTATCACTTCATTTTCCAGCACAATCAGTCCATTTTGTATTAACATATCATACATTACGTAATACCCCTTTTTATTTTAAATCCATCGTTCCCAGCGGATCCAAAATCTTGATAATGTCTTCATCATGAATATTTTCACTTGTAACTAATACATAATCATTTTCCATAAATTCAGGAAAATCTTCTTGTCCCTCTACTGCTGCAATAGCTTGTTTTACTGAATTATATCCTAAACCATACGGATTTTGGGATACCATGCCATCTAATACTCCATCATATACATTTTTAATCAACGCTTCTGATGTATCATAACCAAAAACAAGCAAGTCATCTCTTCCTTCGTTTTTCAGCATCTGGCACGCTCCCTCTGTTGTACCTTCATTTACAAGAAATACTCCTTTTAAATCTTCGTTTTCCATCAGAAGATCCTGCATCGTATTTGCAGTTTTTTCTAAATCACCATCTGTATAGAAAGGTCCAATGCATTCAAAGCCTTCCTGAGCTGTAAGCGTCTCCATAAATCCTTTTTCTCTGTCCTGAATGACAGCATTTCCTGCGTTTGTTGAAATTACTGCAAATAATCCTCCTTCCGGACTTGCATCTATCATATAATCTGCCACTGCACTGGCTGCACTATAATGATCTACGGATACAATGGTCTTACATGTACTCGTATCTAATGCGCAATCCCAGCCAATAACCGGAATATCAACAGACTTTAAAAGATCATTCACTGCATCTGGATTTGTCGCTGAAATAGCCAGGGCATCTACTCCTGTTACCAGCATGTCTTCTACAATCTTTCTCTGGCCAGTTCCGTCTGTATCAGTTGTTGTACCCTGATAATTGATCGTATATCCTTCTTCAGCTGCCGCATCTTCAGCACCTTTTTTCACATAATCATAGAATACAAATAAGGTAGACTGAGGAATCAATCCAATTACTTTGGTTGCTTCTTCTGCAGTTGCAGTGATTCCTGCACAGGTGGATACTAACATTCCAGTTGCTAATAAAGTTGTCATCATCTGTCTTTTTTTGTTTTTCATTTTGTTCTCCTTTTCTCTTTTTGTTTTTACTGACTTTTTAGTTTCATTCGTATAACATCCAAAAATACTGCAAAAATAATTACGCATCCTACTGCTACTTGCTGCCAAAATGAACTCAGGCCCACTAAATTTAACCCATTGTTTAAGATTCCTATGATAAATGCGCCTATAATTGTTCCTATCATATTACCTTTTCCACCCGATAGACTTGCACCACCAATAACAGCTGCTGCAATTGCAAATGTCTCATCCCCCTCTCCTGCTGTCGGAGATGCCGAAGCCACTCTGGATGTCAAAATAATTCCCGCCACAGAACACAACAGTGCACTCAACATATATACTTTACACTTAACCATGTTTACTTTAATTCCTGACAAAAAAGCGGTATTTTCATTGCTTCCAATCGCGAAAACCATTCTTCCAAATTTTGTTTTCGTTAATAATATGGTACAAATTATTGCAATTACGATCATAAATAATACTGGATATGGTAACCATCCTCCTAATTTACCCTGTCCAATCCAGGTAAATGCTTCCCCTGCTGAAGATGCTGATAATGGAATACCATTTAAAATAACATATATCAATCCTCTCATTATGCTATTGGTACCCAGCGTTGCAATAAATGGAACAATTCCCATAACTGTTATAGTAACTGCATTTAATACTCCACAAAGAATTCCTGCCAGTAATCCAATCAATATTGCCGGCAATACCGGAATAGATGAATTTAGCGATATTGCTGTAATCATTCCTGCCATAGCTGATACAGAACCAATTGACAAATCAATTCCTCCGGTTATAATTACATAAGTTTCCGCAATTGCTAAGATCACTGATATTGAAGTTTGAAGCGCAACATTCAACAAATTTCTTGTGCTTAAGAAATTTTTGGTATTCACCGAAAAAAATAACATCAATATTGCTAAACCAATCGTAATTGCTATTAATTGCATATTTAATTTGTCTTTTGACAATATAAATTTATTTTTTTCCATATCGATCCACCTCCATCATCTCATACTGGAGAATTTTTTCCTGTGTAGCCTCTTTCTTATCCAATTCCCCAGCAATACATCCTTCATTCATAACAAGAATCCTGTCACTCATTCCTATAACTTCAGGCATTTCAGATGAAATCATAATAATCGTGATCCCTGCCGTTACTAATTCGTACATTAATTGATATATTTCATATTTAGATTTAACATCGATACCTCTCGTTGGTTCATCGAATATAAGTATTTTGGCCTCATTACAAAGCCATTTTGCTAACATTACCTTTTGTTGATTTCCACCAGATAAGGTTCCTGCCATTTGAGCTGAATTATGCATTTTTATACTTATTTTTTTGGTATATCGTTCTACAGCTGCTTCAACTTTTTTGGTATTAATAAATCCATTATTAGAAAAGTTGCTATAGCTGGCCGAAATAATATTTTCACTTATCGACAAGTTCAAAAACAATCCGTCTTTTTTTCGGTCTTCCGTCAAATAACCTATTCCTGCTTTGATGGCATCCTGTGGATTTTTTATATCAACTTCTTTTCCCTCAATTTTTATTTTTCCTGAACTTCTGGGAAATGCACCACATATTGCTCGCATAAGTTCCGTTCTGCCGGCACCCATTAAACCTACAATTCCAAGTATTTCGCCCTGATATGCTTTAAAAGAAATATTACATAGCCTTTTCCCTGAATTAATATTTTCTATTTCAAGCATAAGCTTTCCTTTTTTATATTCCGGTCTTGGTGGAAATTGTTCTGTTAAATCTCGGCCTACCATTTCGCAAATTAACTGTTCCTTTATATCGGTTCGATAATCTCTTGTACTAATTAAATTTCCATCTCTTAGCACACTTACCGTATCAACAATGGCATCCAGATCACTCATTCTATGAGATATATAAATTATCGCAACACCTTTATCTTTCAATTTCTTTACAATTTTAAACAATACATTTATTTCGTTATCTGTCAAAGCAGCAGTAGGTTCATCCATTATCAATAATTTACAATTATAGGAAAGCGATTTTGCTATTTCGACCATCTGCTGTTCTGCCACACTCAGCTCGCCCACTTTTCGTTTAGGGTCTATATTGCAGTCAAGCTCCTTCAGTATTTTTTTCGCTTCCAAAATAGTTTTTTTATCATCCAGGAACCTGTCAAACATTTTCATGGGTTCGCGGCCAATGAATATATTTTGTGCTACTGTCAGATCAGGCATCAAATTAAATTCCTGATATACAATTCCAATTCCTAAATCAAACATTTCTTTAGGATGATTTAGGCACAATGGCTTGCCGTCATATTCCATTGTTCCATTATTAGGTTTGACGACTCCGGTTATAATTTTAACAAGTGTTGATTTCCCGGCTCCGTTTTCACCCATTAATGCATGAACTTTTCCCTTATATATTTTCAAATTTATATCCTTAAGTACCACATTTCCAGAATACGATTTAGATATATTCTGCAACTCTAAAAGAATTTCCTTCATAGTCTTGTCCTCATTTTTTAGAACATAACATCCCCCAGATTAGGTCCCAATGTTTGTCCTGTATACAAATTTCCATCTGGTTCTGCTGCCAAAAAAACAGCTGTTGGTAATATTTCTTCTAATTCTCCAAATCTAGGCAATACCAGCTCGGATTCTTTTTGTTTTCTCCATTCTGGACTTACAACTCCCATCAACTGTGTCTCAATAGGTCCCGGAGCGATACAATTCACCGTAATATTATATTTACCAACTTCTCTCGCCAAAGACTTTGTAAATCCGATTACTCCTGCTTTCGCAGCTCCGTAATGGCAATGCTCAACACTTCCTTTTTGTGCAATTTGAGATGATAGATTTATAATTCTCCCAAAATTTTGTTTTATCATATACGGTACAGCATATTTACATGTTAAAAATACACTAGTTAAATCCACCGTTAACATTCTGTTCCATTCCTCTATAGACATATCCGTTAATAACTTCGGATTAGATATTCCTGCCACATTCAATAATATGTCTATTCTGCCAAATTTCTCTATTGCTGTATTTATCAATTTTTCGGCTGTTTCTGCTTTTGAAATATCACCTTCCACAAGATATACTTCTGCGCCATATCCTTCCAACTCTTTTTTTAGTTCATTTATTTTTTCTTCTGAATCGCCATAATAATTTAATACCAGATTAGCGCCTTCCTTCGCATAGATTGTCGGAAATCCTCTGCTCATTCCATATCCGGCTCCAGCACCTGTTATAACTGCGATTTTACCTTTAAGTTTCATCTTACATCCTCCTCTTCCTTCTATTTTAGGGTATAAAAATACCCATAACAGCAAATTAAATCTGTTACTATTCTTTAACTTCTTTGTTATGGGTATAATTTTAATTATTATTTTTTTCGTTTTTATTAGATCCTAAATAATTATATAAAGTATATTTAGATATTCCCAGATATTCTTGAACACGTTCTCCTGATTTTGTTATTAAAAAAGCTCCTTTATCATCTAGTATTCTGACAAATTCCTTTTTTTCATCTCGAGACATTTCTTCTGGTTTCTTTCCAATATGTATTCTTGTGTTTTCTATAATGTTTTCCAGCAATTGGTTTACATCTGTTACAAAGATCTCATCTTCTCCATTTCCTGGTAATTCACAACGATTCATTTCTTTTAAAATTTCTTCAAACTTCAATGTTTCTGTGATATCAGTATTTATACATAAACAGCCAACAATTCTATTTTCCTTGTCTCTGATGTACAATGATGATGATCTCAAATACCTTCCATCTGGCAACCTGGTAATATAATTATATTTATCGCCATTTCCTGTCGTACCCTGAAGAACTTGTAATCCTAAATTACTACCAGTCCCTCCTATTTTCCGACCAGTTATTTCTCCATTGCGAATATCTATAATAGTATGGTCATATCCATTTCTTAAATCATGTAAAATGATTTCTGATTTTTTCCCTAACTGTTGTTCAAGCATATCTAGCAATCTATTAAAAAAATCTATGTCGAAAAATTTACTATTCATTTCCATATGCTGTTCTTACCTTTTCTTTTACTTGTTATTTGTAATATAACAAACTTTTTGTTTTTTGTCAATCTATTTTATTACTTTTTGTTATTTTTATTTCGTTTTTCTGTGTCTTTTCTTACAAATAGTATGTTTTTATTCTCGTTCCAAAACTATTATTCATTTTTTGATGATGTCTCACGAAATATAAACGTACATAACAGAAAACAAATCAAACTCCAACTTGTAATACTTGAATTAACCTGCTGAATATGTTATAGTAGACGCAGGCAAAAGGTAGTAAAGATGCCATACGTTAAACAAAAACGAAAACCCCGATAGCTGCTATCTATCGGGGTTTTCTATTCCTTTTTTTCGTGAGGAGGCTTAATCCTCAGGCACGTTGCCGCCTATTTCTTTTGATCCAGCCATTTGCAGATTATATGACACACAATCCCTGCCGTAATCGAAAGAATAAAGGTAGTAAAGAACTCCTCCATGCATTCCCACCTCCTTTCTGTGCCTGTGTCGAGATGGCAGCATAAACATTATATCATGCGCATCTAATTATATCTAGCATGTTTCTTTTTGTTTTTATTTCTTATACTAGTAAAGCATAAAAAATGGAGAATGCCATTTCTGGCATTCTCCATTTTTTATATTAAATCGTCACTTCATCAAACAGTCCTTTTACTGTCGGATAAATTTTCGCAAATTTTGCGTATCTGTCGTTATATTTTTCTACCAGTTCCGGATCTGGTTCAATCGTATCGATTACTTTTACAAGCTTCTCTGCTGCTTCTTCCACAGATGCGAATTCTCCGCATGCCACAGCTGCCAGCATGGCTCCGCCGTATCCAGGTCCTTCTTCACTTTCGATTACATCTACTTTGATTCCCAGTACGTTAGCGATGATCTTCTTCCACAGTGGGCTCTTTGCACCGCCTCCGCAGATCTTGGTTCTCTCGATCTTGATGCCAAGAGATTTGGCTACTTCAAAAGAATCACGGATGGCAAACGCCACACCTTCCAGAACAGCCTGTGTCATATCTGCTCTTGTGGTGTCCATGGTCATGCCAATAAAAGTTCCTCTTGCATTTGGATTGTTGTGAGGAGAACGTTCACCCATCAGATATGGCAGGAAGAATACATGATTCTCGCCCAGTTTTTCAATCTTTGCCTGCTCTGATGCGTAGTCTTTGGTACCAATGATTTCATCCATCCACCACTTATTGCAGGATGCTGCGGAAAGCATACATCCCATCAGATGATAATGTCCATCTGCATGTGCAAAGGAATGTAATGCGTTGTGCTCGTCAACTCCAAATGTCTTGCTGGAGATAAAGATAGTTCCGCTGGTTCCAAGGGAAATGTTACATCTTCCGTCTCCTACCGTTCCGGTTCCTACTGCTGCCGCTGCATTGTCACCGGCACCTGCTACGATCTTCACTGTCTCAGGAAATCCCAGTTCTTTTGCTACTTCTGGCAGGATCGTTCCTACTGTCTCATAGCTTTCGAAGATCTTCGGTACCTGTTCTTCTGTGATACCGCAGATATCCAGCATTTCTTTTGACCAGCATTTATTCTTTACATCAAAGATCAGCATACCGGATGCATCTGATACATCTGTGCTGTATACGCCAGACAGTTTAAATGCAATATAATCCTTTGGCAGCATGATCATTTTGGTTCTTGCAAAGTTTTCCGGTTCCTCTTCTTTCATCCAGAGAATCTTCGGAGCGGTAAAACCTGCAAATGCAATATTAGCAGTATATTTGGATAATGTTTCTTTTCCGATCACATTGTTCAGATAATCGGTCTGTTTCTGGGTACGTCCATCATTCCACAGAATCGCCGGACGAATGACTTCATCATTCTCATCCAGCGCTACCATACCATGCATCTGACCGCCAAAGCTGATACCTGCGATCTGACTCTTGTCACAGCTTGCTGTCAGTTCCTTTAAGCCTTCTAACACCGCATTCCACCAGTCTTCCGGTTTTTGCTCAGACCAGCCCGGATGCGGAAAATACAGTGGATATTCCTTTGAAACTACACTTTCGATTTTACCTTCTGCATTCATCAGCAATAATTTCACTGCAGAAGTACCTAAATCAACGCCAATATAAAGCATACCATTTTTCTCCTTTAACTTTTCATTTTAATAGAGCCGCCTGCTGATATATGCCGCAGGCGGCTCATTGTTAATAGTTAGTTATTATCATTTACTTCTTAGCCCCATGGATTTTCTGTTGGATAACGTACTCCTGCAGGCTGATTGTATCCGATTTCATTTACATCCAGACCAAGGATCTTGAATACTTCAAACAGAGCTTTTCCATGATGTCCGAATGCTACTGCTCCGTGATGTGGATATCCTTTTTCGATCAGTACGTGACGATAGAATCTTCCCATTTCCGGAATAGCGAATACACCGATACCACCAAAAGATCTGGTTGCTACAGGAAGGATTTCACCTTCTGCGATGTAAGCACGAAGCTTGTTATCTGCTGTACTCTGGATACGATAGAATGTGATTTCTCCAGGTACGATATCTCCTTCCAGGGTTCCCTGTGTAACTTCTTCCGGCAGATTTCTTGCCATGATCATCTGATACTTCATAGTACCCTTTGTCAGCTTCTGTGAACAGGTATTTCCACAGTGGAATCCCATGAATGTATCTTTGTGTGTATAGTTGTATTTTCCTTCGATAGACTCTTTGTACATATCCTTTGGTACAGAGTTGTTGATATCCAGCAGAGTTACGATATCATCGCTGACTGCCTGTCCGATGAATTCAGAAAGTGTTCCGTAGATATCTACTTCACAGGATACAGGGATTCCGCGTCCTGTCAGACGGCTGTTTACATAGCAAGGAACGAATCCGAACTGTGTCTGGAATGCAGGCCAGCATTTTGTGGTAAGTGTAACGTATTTTTTGTATCCTCTGTGAGCTTCGATCCAGTCAAGAAGAGTAATCTCATACTGAGCCAGCTTAGGAAGTACTTCTGGTTTGCAGTTGCCATCACCAAGTTCTTTTGCCATATCTGCTGCAACTTCTGCGATACGTGGATCACCTTCATGTTTCTTGAAAGATTCAAACAGATCCAGTTCGGAGTTCTCTTCGATCTCGATACCCAGGTTGTAAAGCTGTTTAATTGGTGCATTACATGCCAGGAAGTTATTTGGACGAGGACCAAAGCTGATGATCTTCAGGTCTTTTACTGCCACATATGCACGTGCGATTGGCAGGAAGTCATGGATCATATCTGCACAGTCATCTGCATCTCCTACAGGATATTCTGGGATATAGTATCCGCCAACGTTTCTCAGCTGCAGGTTGTAGCTTGCATTCAGCATACCACAGTAAGCATCACCACGTCCCTGAACCAGGTCATTCTGTGATTCTTCTTCTGCTGCAATGATCATCTTAGGACCTTCAAAATGTTTAGCCAGGAGAGATTCGGAGATTTCCGGTCCGAAGTTTCCAAGGTAAACAACCAGTGCGTTACATCCTGCTGCCTTGATATCTTCCAGAGCCTGTACCATATGGATCTCGCTCTCTACGATACAGACCGGACATTCATAAATGTCTTTTGCATCATATTTCTTTGCATAAGCTTCTACAAGTGCTTTTCTTCTGTTAACGGACAGAGATTCCGGGAAACAGTCACGGCTGACTGCTACAATTCCGATTTTCATTTCTGGTAAATTGTTCATGATACTACATCCTCCTGATTTTATAATATAATGTCGGGGCAAATGCCCCATCCTTTGTACCTTTTGATTATTTGGTGACTTGCCTGATTCGGTTAGATCGTAAGATTTTCTCCTTTTAATCCTGCAAATGCGCCTCCTTTGGCCTCTCCGGATTCCGGATGGGCGATCAGCCATTTATTCTTCGCAGTCATCAGTTTATCTTCCGGGAATGTGCCTGACAGTACCGGCGGTTCTGTATTGGTTCCCTCAGGAAGAATAATCACCACGCGGAAATCATCCTTTCCCTGTGCATTCATTGGTGCATAATGAAGTGTGGTGGCAAATAATTCTACCACAGCACCTGCCGGTGCCTCAAATGCTTCCATCTTACCGGTATCGTAAGTAAAATCGTCCTCTACATCTGACTCTGAACCGATCAGCAGGATCGCTCCGTCAAGAGGAATATTAATCTCTGAGTCACGATGATACTCTACTGCGTTCAATGTATGATTTGTTCCATTGCAATATCCGATCTGGATCGGCATACCGCCATATACACTGTTCTGAATCGCTTCACGCTCTGAACAGGCTTCCAGCTCCGGTGCAGATGCCACGTATTCCACGCCATCTGTCACAGGTGTTCTGGCCAGACGGTCTAACAGATCCGGCACCTCAATCTTCAGCACTCTGCCATATTTTTTAAAGGCTTCATCTGTAATGCTTTTAATCTGCATGGTTCTATCCCCTTTCTTTTTTCATTAGTTTACTTTCTAAACTAATTATGTTATAGTAATAATAACTCTATTCGGGTAAATTTGCAAGAGGATTTTCACAATTATGACGAAAACAATATTAACCGGTAATCCGGAATTAATTCGAGATATCAATACACAGTCTGTGATCCGCACGATCATAGAGCACGGGAAGATTTCCAGGGCAGCCATCGCCAGCCATCTTGGTCTGACAAAAGCAACGGTTTCTTCCATTGTTCAGATTCTGCTGGATCGCGGTCTGATCCTGGAAGTCGGCAGCGATGACACCAAAAAAGGGCGAAAGCCCATTTTACTGAAGCTGGATGAGACCTGCGGATATATCATTTCTCTTGATCTGGCCACTGAGACGATCACACTGATGACTGCCAGCCTGCTGGGCGGCAACTGTCGTATTTATCAGTATGATTTTCCGGAAACTTCGGAAGAACTGATTCCTTCCCTGATCACTTACATCCGGGATGCCATCGCCACTCTGCCCGAGAGCCGTTACGGACTGCTTGGCATCGCCCTTGGGATCCACGGTGTTGTACATCATAACCGGATCATTTTTCTTCCCTATTCTTCTTATGAGGATCTGGATCTGGTGACACCCCTTTCTGAAACCTTCCAGGTTCCTGTTATCATGGAAAATGAAGCCAATCTTTCCGTTCTGGGAGAATGGTCTTTCTGTCATCAGACCAATGAAATGCTGTACATCAGTGTCCACTCCGGTATCGGTGTGGGGATTATTATGAAAAATCAGTTGGTAAAAGGAAAAAACGGATATGCCGGAGAATTCGGTCATTCTATTATTCAGATCGGTGGACGTCCGTGCCCTTGTGGCAATCATGGCTGTCTGGAGCAGTATGCCTCCGAACGTGCCCTGTTTGCAGAGCTGTCAGCTATCAAACACATGCCGATTCATGCAGATGTGTTCGAAACACTTTACCGCAATGGTGATCCGGATGCCCGACGTCTGGTGGACAATTTTATTATCTATATGTCTATTGGCATCAATAATTTGCTGAATACCTTTAATCCTGATATTATTATTCTGAACAGTGTACTGCATCGCTGCCGTCCGTCTCTCTGTGATGACATTACGAATGCACTGCACAATACCATGAAACAATACTGCCACCTGATTCCATCTACGCTGCAGGATTCGGCCACCCTGCTGGGCGGCATTTATCTGATCCAGCATCAGTTTCTCTATCCGAATCAGATCTGACAGAAGGGATTCTTAATGATTATGGAAAAAAAGAAAAAAAGAAATTACCTGACGATCATTGCCGGTCTGGTACTGATCGCTCTGATCTGTCTCATACTGTATATTGCAAAAGAATATTTTGCGATTTCTTCTCTTCAAAAACAGTATACACAAAATCAGGAAGATACCAGCTACCGGTATCACTGTGCATTTATCACCAGCTCCGTTACCGCATTCTGGGACAGCGCTTTTGAAGCTGCCCGGGACGAGGGGATTCCAAACAATATCTATGTAGAAGATTTCGGCAAAAATCTGGATCTTTCTTATACGACCAATGATCTTCTGAAAATGGCCATTGCCGCTCATGTGGATGCGATTATGATTGAAGCAAATGGAGATTACTCTACCACCCAGCTGATGAATAAAGCAGCCGCTGCCGGGATTGCTGTCAGCACTATCTATCGGGACAATATGAACAGTGAGCGTTATAGTTATACCGGTGTCAATAATGTCACCATCGGTTATGATTACGGCACACTGGCTTTAAAATACGCAGATAACAGTGATTCCAATGTCATGGTCATTCTGGATTCCCAGGAACAGGATACGGAAAGCAGACTGCTGATCTCCGGTATCGGAAAGGCTCTGGAAGAACAACACCGTGATATGAAGCTGGATACCATGAAGCTGGACAATTCCAATGCCTTTGAAGTAGAGGAATCCATCCGTGAGTTCTTAAAAGAGAATCATGATAAAACCGATATTGTTATCTGCACTACCTTACAGCAGACACAGTCCATCAGCCAGATTGCCGTAGATATGAACTATGTAGGTGACTTTAAAATCATCGGTTCGTATCAGAACGACTCTGTACTGGAATATCTTTCCAGCGGTGTCATCAGTGCCAATATTGTTATCGATGCTGCCCAGATGGGCAGACGCGCCGTTGAAAATCTTGCCGAATATCTGGAATACGGACACACCAGCGACTATTCTCAGGTAGATGTCCATACACTGGAGCAGAAAGATGCTATACGACAGCTAAATGCTCTTCCGAAAGAGACTGAGTCTGAGACAGGAAAGGGGGCATAAACATTGCAAAATACACATACCTCCCTGTTTTCCCATCTGCCTTTTCCACTGCGGCTGATTTCTATTTTTTTGCTGACATCCATGCTTTCACTGGCCATGTCACTGTATCTGAACACAAATATCAACCGTTCTCTGGAGCAGATTAATACGATCTACACCAGCAATAACAACCTGAATACCATGACTGAGACCTTAAACAGTCTTCATGATAATATTCTGGAATATCTGGAAATCAAAAGTACCGACTCTCTGAATAATTATTATTACTACGAACAGCAATATCGGAATCTCCTGTCTGAACTGAACCATCAGGTCACAGATTCCACTGCCGGTTCCATGGAAAAAAATATTTACTATATTTCTCAGAGTTATCTGGATATCGCCGATGAAGCCATTGAAGCCAAACGTGCCCGTAATACTGGGAAATACCGTACTGCCTATAATGAGGCAACGGATTACTATAATTATCTGACATCCTATATTTACAGTCTGAATAACCAGCAGTTTCTGGCTAATTCCAGAAATTATCAGTCACTGGAAGTTTCCCTGCGGCTGATCGAACAGATGAATACACTGGTCACCATTGCCATGGCATTGTTTAATATCTTCCTGATCATTATTATGGTCAATCAGATCACCAGGCCGCTTCTGCTTCTGGCTTCCGCCTCCGATCAGGTTGCAAAAGGTAACTTTGATGTCGAGCTGCCACCTGTTATATCCGATGATGAACTGGGTGTCGTGACCCGTGCCTTCAGTAAAATGGTAATCAGTATTCAGGAATATCTCGAAAAAGTAAAAAGCAGTATGAAGGCAGAAAAAGAAGCCCAGGAACGGGAGCTTCTTATGGAGACCCATCTGAAAGAGGCACAGCTGCGTTATTATCAGGCTCAGATTAATCCACATTTTCTGTTTAATTCCCTGAATGCCGGTGCACAGATGGCTATGATGGAAGACGCTGAAAAAACCTATATCTTCATTCAAAATATGGCTGATTTTTTCCGTTACAGCCTGAAGTCTTTAAGTACTGATGTGGAACTAAAAGAAGAAATTGCACTGGTTGATAACTATATATCTATTATGAATGTGCGTTTTTCCGGTGACATTCACTATGAAAAATCGATCGACTGCGACATCACCGGAGTCCGTGTCCCATGCATGATCCTGCAGCCGGCTGTGGAAAATGCCATCAGCTATGGCATCCGCAACATTTCATGGGAGGGCAAAATCCTTCTGGAGATCCATAGAGATGGCAACAAAATCCTGATCTCTATTCGTGATAACGGCATCGGTATCTCACCGGAACGTCTGCAGGATATCCGCAGCGGAAAAATTTTGCACACATCCCCTGATAAAAATTCCAATGGAGTTGGTCTGGGAAATGTGCAAAATCGTCTGAATTTGTATTATAATAAAGAAAATCTTTTCTCCATAGAAAGTGAAGGAGAAAATATGGGTACGCTGGTTACCATTCGTATCCCTGTGGAGGAGGAACCATATGTATAAAGTATTACTGGTGGATGATGAAGGGATCGTTCTGGATTCCCTGAAGTTCATTATCAATAAAAACTTTGGCGAGTCCTGTGATGTCCGAATCGCCAAAACAGGACGCCAGGCCATTGAGATTGCTCAGGAATTTGTGCCGGATATCGCATTTATGGATATTCAGATGCCCGGTATCAAAGGCATTGATGCAATCCGGGAGATTCGCACCTTTAATAAAAAATGTCAGTTTATCATCATGTCAGCCTATGATAAATTTACATTTGCGCAGGAAGCCATCAATCTTGGTGTCATTGAATATCTGACCAAACCTGCCAGTCGGGAAAAGATTGTTGCCGCACTGGAAAAGGCTATGGCGGTAATTGATCAGGAACGTTCCAGCCGCAGTCAGAATCTTCTCATTCGTGAAAAGCTGGAGGCTGTGGTACCAATTATTGAAAGCGGTTTTATCAACCTGATTTTATTTCAGGACGACCCGTCTCCCTCCCTGAGCCGATACCGTGATCTGCTGAATATTCATACCGATTATGGCTGGATTATGGTTCTGGAATTTGGAGAAGACGGTGAAAACGGTCATCTGGAAAACCCGGTAGGTACTACCGTCCAGCTGCAGAATCATCATCTGGCGTTTCGTGAAATCATTCATGAATTTATGCCGAACTGTATTATCGGTCCGATCATGGCCAGTACTGTGGCGATTTTCATTCCTCATGAATCCCAGGAGCTTCCTTATGAAGAACGTATCGCCATTATCGAAAATACCCGTAATATGCTGCGCAAGCTCTGCAAACAGATTGCTCTGCATTTTCGTGCCGGTATCGGCAATATCTGGAGTATCACGGAACAAAGCAAATCTTATGAAGAGTCCAAAAAATCTCTCCGCATAGACAAAAGCAGCGTCGTTCATCTCCAGGATACCAAAATGGAGCTGGAATATGAACGTGATTATCCAGACAAGCTGGAACGCTATCTGTTCGCCTGCCTGATGCGTGGAGAAACCGAAAATGTCATCCGTGCATCGAATCAGTTCTTTGACTGGATGATTGAAAATTATCCGGATTATGTCCAGTGTATCCGTATCAAAATTCTGGAATTTGTCATGACTGCAGAAAAAGAGGTCTTTTTAAAAGGCGGTATTCCTTATGGATTTCTGTATCGCAAAGACTATCTGGATAATATCCTTGCCTGTCAGACTCAGGAAGAACAGCGTCGCTGGTTTGTCAGTAAAATGACGGAAGCCTGCCGCAATATCAATGATGTAAAAGAACAGAAAGAGACAACGATTGTAGGAAAAGCGCAGCAATACATCAATCAGAATTTTTCCAAGGAGCTTTCTCTGGAAGAGGTATCCAAATATGTAGACATCAGTCCGTATTATTTCAGTAAGCTGTTCAAGGAAGAAACCGATCAGACCTTTGTAGAATATCTGACCGGTCTGCGCGTGGAAAAAGCAAAAGAAATGCTGATCTCGCCTGCTGCCAGTATCAAAGAAATCTGTATGGCTGTCGGCTACAGTGACCCCAATTACTTCAGCCGTATTTTTAAAAAGGTCACCGGGCAGACGCCAACCGAATATCGTGATCATGTTTCATGAGACATAAAAGAGGATCTTTTGTATGAATCATTTATCTGTGTTTGTAAAAAAATATATGCTGTATACCACCGTTGCCCTGCTGTCAGCCGCTACGGTCGGATGCTCTGCCGGCAGCGAAGAATCTCAGTCTGAAAAGACAGACGAGCAGGATACGCTTCAGATCGGAATGTCGTTTGACACCTTTGTACTGGAACGCTGGATCCGCGACCGGGATATCTTTGTTTCTACCGCATCGGATCTGGGTGCGGAAGTCAATGTACAAAATGCCAACGGTGATGCCGATGAACAGGCTGCTCAGATCGAATATCTTATTGACAAAGGCATGGATGTTCTGGTTATTGTGGCAGTGGACGGTACCAGCAGCAAACTGGAATCCGCCATTCATCGTGCTCACAGTAAGGGCATCAAAGTCCTGGCCTATGACCGTATTATCCAAAATGCTGATGTCGATCTCTATGCCTCCTTTGATAATGAAGAAGTGGGGATTTTGATGGCTGAAAGCGTGCTCTCCCAGATTCCGGAAAATGGAAAAGTCGCCGTCCTTTACGGTTCTCCGGCCGATTATAATGTGGTTCTGGTAGAACAAGGCATTAAAAAAACATTATCCGACAGAGGAGTCCAGCTGGTTTATGAAAACTATTCTGACAACTGGAAAGCAGAATATGCCTATGAACAAATGAATGAGTGCATTGATACGGTCGGAAAAATAGATGCCGTCATCTGCGGCAATGACGGTCTTGCAGCTATGGCTTTTAAGTCTCTTTCCGAGCACCGCATGGCGGATGATGTCTGCCTGGTTGGCCAGGATGCCGATATTGACGCCTGCCAGCGCATTGTCGAAGGCAATCAGTATATGACCGTCTATAAATCCATCGACCAGCTGGCAAAGCAAAGTGCCCAGTATGCCGTCATGCTGGCCAAAGGAGAAAATCTAAATCTGAAGGAAACATTCTATGATGGTACCTGTGAAGTTCCTTATTTAAAACTGGAACCGGTTGCCGTCACAGCAGACAATATGGATGAGGAAATTATTTCCTCCCGTTTCCACCTGAAAAACGAAGTATATCTCAATGTAGATACCAAGGAGTAAAGACATGTATAAAGTTATGCTTGCAGACGATGAAGGCGTTGCACTGGATGCCCTGCGCATTATGATCACCAATCAGTTCCATGATATGGAAGACAACATTGATATCCGAATTGCACAGAATTCCAGCCAGCTTTCCGACAT
This sequence comes from uncultured Marvinbryantia sp., assembly GCA_934394985.1. GTDB lineage: Bacteria > Bacillota > Clostridia > Lachnospirales > Lachnospiraceae > Marvinbryantia. Next base: position 30,058 of record CAKRRF010000019.1, on the reverse strand, counting down.
TTATCAGAAATACCAGCCGGATATACTGATCCTGAATATTCAGATGGCCGGCCTGCACGGAGTCTTCTCCATTCGGGAACTCCATGCTTTTTACGATAAATGCCTGTTTCTGGTGGTTTCTTATTCCCGTAAGACAGATTTCAAACGCGAAGGAACCAACATCGGCATCCGCAGTTATCTGACCAAACCGCTGAAGCGTGATAAAGTAATTGCTGCTCTGAAAGATGCCTTTCACGAAATCGAATACCGAAAAAAACATCAGATTCAGGAGCAGCTCAATAAAGAATCCTTTGAAACCGTCATTCCGATGATCGAAAATGGTCTGATCAGCGAACTGCTTTTTCCGGAACAGCTTTACCAGAATCTGCATCTGTATACTTCCCTGTTGGACATCCACACACCATATGGCTGGATCATGGCTTTGAAGTTCAGTCAGATCACCGCACATGGTACTATGTGCAATCCAATCGGTTCCGTGGTACAGCTTCAAAGCCGGATCACCTATTTCCGAAAAATTATCAAAGCATTTTTTCCGACTGCCATCATCGGTCCGATTCTGGCCAATCGCATCTTTGTGCTCATTCCATGTAATGCCTACCCACTCTCCGAAAGCGAAGAAGCATTCCGGCAGAAACGTTCAAAAGATATGGACACTCAATTGCATCGAAAGCTGAACCTCCGTTTTAAAATCGGACTGGGTGCACCACAGCCACTGATGAATCTGGCACAGTCATTAAAAGAAGCTTACGAGGCCGTGGAACAGCCTACGCCACATTAAACCAGGAAAGGGAATACCGCTCCATAACTGACAACTTTGTTATTTTGCGATATTCCCTCTTTTTATGTTATTATACACTATCTAACAACTAATTTCTCTGTTTTTCCAACCTTTCATCAGCCATCTACTTCTGCTCTTACCTCATCTACTTCTTCCTGAGTAAGTGCGCCTTTTTCTACATAATAATCTAAATATTCATCTACATTATCTGCTGTAATTAAAATTGCTTCCATCTCAGACTCAATTACTTCTTCTTCCCCTTTCAGAAGTTTTGCAGCTGCCTCAAGATTAAGCTGTGCCATTTCATCCGTATCCTGCATAACAGTTGCAGTCATATGGCCACGTTTGATTGCAAGTAGTGATTCTGGAAGTCCATCAACGCCATAATACTGAGTATCTTTGTAAGTATCATCGTCTTTTACAACCTCATAAGCTGAAAGTGCTAATGTATCACCAATTGTCATAACAACATCAATCTTTCCAAAAGACTGTACCCAGTCTTCCATTGTTGCCATAAAAGTGGCTTCATCCGCTCTGTCTGTGATCTTTTCTGCAAGTAATTCAACATCTTCACGTTCTCCTAAAAAAACATCCTTATATGCCTGAAGTCTGGATTCTGTATGAAGATTTCCAGGATTACATGACATCATAACAACTCTCGCATTTTCAGGTGCATTTTCTGTTGCTAACTTTGCTAAAACTTCACCCTGTTCATAAGGATTCGCATCTACCCATGATCCACCTTCTATCTCACGAATACCTGCATTCGTTGTGATCAACTTGATTCCTGCATCTAATACCTGTTCACAATATGGCTTCTGTAAATCTCCATCATTTGGCTGTACAATAATACAATCATAGCCTTTTGTAATACATGTTTCAATCAAGCTGTTTTGTTTATCACTATCTGCCTGTGCATCTAATATTTCCAAAGAAAACAAGTCATCATAATTTTTTGCTTCTTCTTCAAAAGAATTGATAATTCTTGCTACAAAGCTGTCTGCTGCATTTCTTACAATAAATGCCACCTCATACTTCTCATTGCTTTCTGCCTTTGCAGTAAATCCAGCCCCCACTGGAATAACCGCTACAGTTGCCATTAACATTGCTAACCCTTTTTTCCATGCTTTCATAAAGAACCTCCTTAATAATAAAAATTATAATAGTTTTTATAACAATCCCATCTGGGCATTATTATTTAATTTTGTTGTATCATCCCTTTTTATATGTCTTCTTTTCTTTCGAATAAATATCCCAAATAACTGCTACTGCAATAATAAATCCACGTACCACCTGTTGTAAGTAAGAATCTATCGATGCAAGATTCATAATATTGTTTAAAAAACCAACAATAAATGATCCGACCACTGTTCCAAAAGCAGTACCTATTCCACCTGAAAAACTAGTTCCGCCAATAATGGTAGAGGTCATTGCATCAAACTCATAGCTCAATCCACCATTTGGCATTGCTCCATTTACACGAGCTACCCATACTACTGCAGCCAATCCAACTAGTACGCCATTTGCTACATAAGCAAGAATTTTTATTTTCTCGACATTGATACCTGAAGCTCTGGCTGCTTCTTCATTTCCGCCCACTGCATAAATAGATCGACCAAATTTTGTCTGTTTTGTCAGATAAGCCATAATTATAAAACATGCAACCATAAAATACACTGGCATTGGAATCCCCAGGAAATTTCCCTGACCAATAAATGTCAATCCCTCAATATCATATAAATTCGTTCCGCCTGTATAAAAGAGAGCTGCCCCTCTTGCCATTGCCTGAACTGCCAATGTTGCAATAAATGGTGGGGTATGAAAAAATGTTACCATCAACGCACTGATCAGATTACATGCAACAGCAACAACAATTGCAACAAGAATTGTCAAAAACACATTCGGAACATGCTGGAAAAAGGATACACAGATTACTCCCGATAATGCCAAAACAGATCCTGCTGCAAGATCCAGAAGTCCGCATATGATCAGTAACATTGCTCCAAATGATATAATAATAATAACAGACTGCTGTTTTACTACATTTAATAAATTGCTTATTTTCAAAAAATTCTCATTTGCCACACCGCAAACTGCCATTAAAGCTAGTAAGATCAACACTAAACTATATTTATTTAAAATTGATCTCCAATTTTTTGTTGACATAGATTTTTCCTCCATTACGTCTTTTAATTTGAAACTGCCATTCCCATAATAACTTCCTGTGTAAATTCTTTTCGTTCAAGACTACCTGCAATGTGCCCTTCGTTCATCACATAGATTCGATCACACATTCCAATCAACTCCGGCAGTTCAGATGATACCAAAATAATTCCTTTTCCAGCATTTGCGAACTCTTCAATCAATTGATATATTTCTGTTTTCGCGCCAACATCAATTCCTCTTGTTGGTTCATCCATTATCAAGACCTCTGGATCACACAATAACCATTTTGCAAGAATTACCTTTTGTTGGTTACCTCCTGACAAATTCATAATTTTAGCTTCTATTGACGGTGTTTTCACCCGCATCTTCTTGCAAACTTGTTCTACCTCTCGTTCTTCTCTCTTTTTATGGCGAATTCCTTTATAAAAATACTGTTTTAAAGAAGCAAGTGATACATTTTCCATTATATCACGCATCGGTATTATTCCATATTTTCTCCGATCCTCAGATATCATCGCAATTCCTTTTTCAATTGCATCAGCAGGACTTTTTATCTGAATTTTCTGTCCTCTCAAATATATTTCACCCGTCTGATATTTATCTAATCCAAAAATGGCACGCATAATTTCCGTTCGTCCTGCACCAACCAATCCTGCAAAACCTACTACTTCACCACGATGAACTTGAAATGAAATGTCTTCAAAAATTTTATGCGATGTCAGTTTTTCTACCCGAAATATTTCCTCTCCAATTTTCACATCTTCTTTCGGATACATATTTTCCAATTTTCGACCTACCATTAAACTAATAATTTCATCCATTGTAGTTTCATTCGCCTTTTTTGTTGCTACCGTAGTACCATCTCGCAACACCGTGATTTCATCTGCAATCCTGAAAATTTCATCCATTTTATGTGAAATATAAATAATACTGACACCTCGTTTTTTCAATTCCTCTATTTTTCTAAATAGAAATTCTACCTCTTTATTAGAAATTGATGACGTAGGTTCATCCATGATCAAAATTTTTGCTTCAAATGAAACCGCTTTTAAAATTTCAATCAACTGAATATCTGCAACACTTAGGCTCCTCAAGAGATCATGTGCTTTATAAGGCAGCCCTTCCTGTTTCATAAGACGTTCTGTTTCATCATACATTTTGTTCCAATTCAATCTGAATTTTCCCTTTGGAGCCCATCTTCCCATGAATATATTTTCTGCAATTGTCAGATCTGGTACATAGGATAATTCTTGAAATATCATTGCAATCCCATTTTCTCTTGCATCCATAGGACTATGTATTTCTACTTTTTTTCCATCAATATAGATTTCTCCTTCATCCTGTCGATAGATCCCATCAAGCACCTTCATCAGTGTTGATTTTCCTGCCCCATTCTCTCCACACAAAACATGGACTGTTCCTTTTTTCAGTGCAAAACTAACTTGATCCAGAGCTTTAACACCAGGAAAACTTTTGGAAATGTTCTTTACTTCCAATTTGATTTCTGCACCCATTGCTTCACCAATCCTTTTTTCATATCTTAAAATTTAATAACCGCTTTGATAACGTTTTGTGCATCATGAACTACTGTACTAAACGCAAGATCTGATTCATCAAAAGTAAATCTGTTTGTTACAATTTTCTTCACATCTATCGATCCACTGGAAATCGCAGCAATTGCTGTTGGATATAAATTTCTATATCGAAATACCGTTTTAATTGTTATTTCTTTTACCATAGCCTGTGAAAAATTATAATTTGCCATGCTTTCTGCTGCCATTCCAACTAAAACAATTGTTCCACCTTTTTTTACGTAATATGGTGTCTGTTGGATTGTTGCAATTGCTCCTGCTGTTTCAAAAACAAAATCAACACCTTTTCCATCAAACAGTTCCTCTACCCGTTCAGCGACATTTTCTTTCTGTGCATTAATTACTTCCGTTGCCCCCATTTCTTTAGCCATATTCAGTCTCTTTTCATATAAATCAACAACAACAATTCGAGAAGCGCCTCTTGCTTTAGCTGAAAGTAATGTTACAAGACCAATGCAGCCACCACCTAAAATCAACACATCTGATCCCAGTCCAACTCCGCCAAGTGCAGTTGCATGAAGTCCTACTGCCAACGGTTCTACCAACGCACCTTCTTCCGTTGACATATTCTCTGGCAATTTAAAACACATATCAGCAGGATGAGCCACGTATTCCTTCAATGCTCCCTGTACAGGTGGATCAGCAAAAAAGATGACATTCGGACATAAATTATACCTTCCTGTTTTGCAATATTCACATTTTCCACATGCATATCCTGGTTCAAGTGCTACTTTATCTCCTACCTTAAGATTTTTTACTGCTGCACCAATCTTTACAACTTCACCGGCCACCTCATGTCCCAATACAAAATCTGGTGGTGCTGCTACATCTCCTACCCTGCCATCTTTATAAAAATGAACATCTGATCCACACACACCACAATACTCCATTTTTACTAAAACCTGATCATCCGATATTTCCGGAATCTTTGCATCATCTTTTACCACAATTTTCATTGCTTCTTTTAAATATGCTACCTTCATTTGTTACCCCCGTCACTATATTGTGTTAATGTATTTTGTAAAACATTTTTATATTTTGTGTTTTTATAATAGTGCAGTTTGCTATTTTTGTCAATATTTTTTTAAAAAATTGTTGTTTTTTTTCCTTTATGCATTTAATATAATAATATCAGAATATGTATTAAATAAAATATTTTTATAAAAGGAGTTTTTCTATGTCCAAGACTGACACAATCAACATAAAAAAAATTAACCGGAGTCGAGTATTCCAACTAATTTCTTCCTGTGATAAGATTTCTAAACAGGATATCGCCAATGAACTCTCCATGAGTCTTCCAACTGTTACTCAAAATTTAAATGAACTTCTTGAAATGGGACTCATATCAAACAATGGTTCTTTTGTTTCTACTGTTGGCCGACGTGCCAGGGCGATATCTCTCATTTCCGATGCACGAGTTGCTGTTGGTCTCGATATCACACGCAATCATATTGCTCTCGTAATTCTAGATTTAAAGGGAAATATTATTCATTCAGTTCGCAAAAGAATGCAAACTGCTATCAGTACAGTGTTTTATAAGAAATTGGCAGATGAAATTTATGCTTTTATTGATGAAGCTAACATCAATCGTGATAAAGTGCTCGGTGTTGGAATTACGGTTCCCGGCATTGTCTATGAAAACGGTACTAAAATCGGAGAAGCTGCCAGCATTCGTATGGCTCCTGATTTTTATGATATTTTTCATGATTATCTGGACATTCCATTTATTCTGTTAAATGACGCTAAAGCCAGCGGCTTTGCAGAAGCACATTTTTCTGGTTATACCTCAAATATGTTATACCTCTTCTTGAGCAACACAGTAGGTGGTTGTATTTTAATAGATGGAAAAGTACAGACAGGAAATACTTGTCGTAGTGCTGAATTCGGACATATGACTCTATTTCCACATGGAATGCGTTGTCACTGCGGGCGCTATGGTTGCGCAGATCCTTATCTTTGTGCCGGTTTTCTGACGCAATACTCTAATGACAACCTTTCTCTATTTTTTAATGAATTGGAAAATGGAAATCCTGAATATGTTAAAATATTTGAAAATTATCTCCAGAATCTTTCTATTATGATAAATAATATTCATGTGTGTTTTGATTACGATATCGTTCTCGGTGGATATATTGGCGGATATATGGGAAAGTATCTTGATCAATTAAAATCTCTTGTTGCCGAGCGCCTTACTTTTGCCTCTGATAATACCGATTTTATAAAATCCTGTACATTGAAATTAGAATCTTCTGCCGTAGGTGGAGCATTACATTATACTCAGGCTTTTAATTCCAGTATTTAAATATCAAAGAAAACTTTTTTTACGAACATAATATCATTAGATGAACTGACAAATATCAAGAAATTTAATTATCAATATGGAGTGATGAAAAAATGGAAAACAGAAAATATGTAGTTGGCGTAGATTTCGGTTCTGATTCAGTAAGAAGCATAATTGTTGATACGAAAAACGGAAATGTAGAAGGATCAGCAACAGTGGAGTATCCAAGATGGAAGGATGGTTTATATTGTGATAAAACAATCAGTCAATTTCGCCAACATCCGCAAGACTATTTAGATGCCTTTAAGAAATGCATGAAAATAGCTACCACAGAAGCTGGAAAAGAAATTTGTAATGCAATTGTTGGCATTGGATTTGATACTACAGGATCGACACCATGTCCTGTTAATAAAGCTGGAGTACCATTAGCTTTATTACCGGAATTCAAGGATAACCCTAATGCTATGTTTTATTTGTGGAAAGATCATACAGCACAAAAGGAAGCTGAAAAAATAAATCTGGTATTAAGTGATTTTGAGGGTAAAGATTATACACGATTTCAAGGCATTTATTCTTCAGAATGGTATTGGAGTAAAGTACTCCATGGAATACATACAGATGAAAAAATTCGTGAGCATGCATATACCTGGATAGAACATGCTGACTGGATGCCAGCAATCATGACAGGCAAATGCAAGCCAGAAGAAATGTATCATAATAGCTGTTCAGCAGGACATAAGATGTTGTGGAATAGTGAATTTGGTGGTTTGCCTGATTTAAATGCATTAGAAAAAATTGATCCATATTTAAAAGAAGTTGGAAAACGTTTTGGAAAGGCTCCTGAATTGTCCGTAACGGCTGTAGGGAAAATTTTACCGGTTTGGGCTGAATGGTTAGGCATCAGTAAAAATACAATTGTAGCAGGAAGTTCGTTAGATGCACATGCAGGTGCAGTTGGAGCTGGCATACGGAAAAATGTATTGGTTAAAGTAATTGGAACATCCTCCGTAGATATGCTAGTACAGGATAGTATACACATGAAAGGAAAAAATTTAAAAAATATTTGTGGTCAGGCAGAAAATTCTATTTTACCTGGATATATAGGCATTGAAGCCAGTCAGGCTGCTTTCGGAGATATTTATGCATGGTTTAAAAATTTTCTGGTGCAACCACTACGAGATTTTTTTAAAGAATCTAACGATGCCGCTAAAGTGGAAGAAGATTTTGTGAAAAAATATCAGTACAGCCTTCTTCACCAATTAAATGAAAAGATAAAAAAACGAAAACCAAATGAAAATCTTGTAATTTTAGATTGGTTTAATGGAAGAAGATACCCGAATATCAACGAAAATATTAAAGGTACCATTTACGGATTGACTCTGGGAACTGATGTTTATGATTTATATCAGGCACTGGTACTATCTACTATTTTTGGAACAAAAAAAATATTTGATTCTTTTATAAATAATGGTTTAGTGATTGATGATGTGATTGCAACTGGTGGTATTCCGCATAAATCCGAGTATATTATGCAAACTATGGCCGATGTATTAAAACATAAAATCAGTGTTGTGGAAGAAAAGCAAACTTGCGCACTTGGGGCAGCAATGTATGCTGCTGTTGCAGTGGGAGAATATGACAATTTACAGGATGCACAAGCACATATGATAAACCAAAAACCAACTGTATATACTCCACAGGAGAAAAATATCTGTCTATACAACAAACTATATTCGCAATATCTATTATTAGGCGAAAAAACAGAGGCATATCAGCATCTGACTGACAAATAAGCCAGTAAAGAATATGGCATCACACAATTCCATCCCCACCGAATCTCTCACGATATTTTTACTAAACTGGAAGTATCGTCAAAATCAAACCACGGCATTGGGCATGGCAAATAAGGCAGATGTATTTCATGTAAATCATGGAATACATCTGCCTTAGGGAACGGTTGTTTTTCAACAATGCCCGCTTTATTTATCCTCTGTAATAATTTATCAGACAGCCCTTCAGAATGATGGTTCTCTCATCCTCTGTCAGCTCGCCCATTTTCAGAGTAAATTCTTTCATTTCATTTTCTTTTACCACGTATGCTTTTATCTCGGTCGCCTTATCTTCGATTGCCTTGCGGATCTCCGGAACAAAGATGTAATCACCCTTAGTAAACGGCAGATCACCTTCCTCGATTAAGAATGGGAGCATTCCCCAGTTGATCAGATTGGAACGATATCTCTTTGTTGCATAGCTGTTGGCGATGTTCGCCCAGCCGCCCAGTACCTTCTGACAGGATGCTGCCTGTTCACGGGCGGATCCGTCACCTGGTTTCACTGCAAAGATGGTACTTCCCACACCCACTGTTTCCTTACATGCATCTGGATATACTTCTTTTACTTTATGCATCAGCGGACGAAGCTCTGGAAGTGCGTCTCCCATACATTCATTGGCCTCTCTCGCTTTTTCTGCTTTCTGCACTTCTTTTGCCAGTCCCACATACGCCGGATCCTTTCTGGATAAGGTGAACTCTGCCAGTCCCAGCGGGTTGGAACGGTAAGAAGAAGTCTCTCCGGACGGAATCAGTTCATCCGTTGTAGTAACCGGATCATGAATCTCAGAAACCACCTTCAGCATCAGATGCTTTGTCAGTGCCGGCATCTCTGGCCAGTCTTTAATATTCGGACCAAATTTAATCTCTACAGACGGATCTGCCACACCTTTACTGTCAAAGACACGGTGTGCATAAATACTGCTGTCAAAGAAATATTTCGGATTTGTAAAACGTGCATCCACATCTGTCGCTGCTGTCAGATATCCTTTATTTGCTGCTGTTGCAGCGATCGAACGAGCATCCATCAGTGCCACCGATGCAATCTGTCCACTCTGCAGCTTACTTCCTTCACGGTTCGGGAAGTTTCTGGTAGAATGACGAATGGAAAATGCATTATTGGCAGGAGTATCTCCGGCACCAAAACAAGGTCCGCAGAATGCAGTCTTTACAATAGCTCCGGTCTTAATCAGATCTGCCAGACGTCCATTCTTTGCCAGTTCCATATAGATCGGTGTACTTGCCGGATAAATACTTAAAGTAAACTCATCTGCTCCAATATAAGCGTCCTTCAGGATATCAGCTGCTGCACAGATATTTTCAAAACCACCGCCGGCACATCCGGCAATGATTCCCTGATCCACATACAGTCTTCCGTCACGTACCTTATCTCTCAGGGTAAAATCAACAGCTCCGCCAAGGCTCACCTTTGCACGCTTTTCCACATCCAGAAGAATATCATCCAGATTGGCATTTAATTCTTCAATGGTGTAAGTGTTACTTGGATGGAACGGCATGGCAATCATTGGTTTTACCTGAGAAAGATCTACATAAACCATGCCATCATAATAGGTAACCGCTCCCGGATTCAGCTCTTCATAATCTCCGCTTCTTCCGTGAATTTCATAGAATTCTTTAATCTGGTCATCTGTTTTCCAGATGGAAGACAGACAGGTCGTCTCTGTGGTCATAACATCAATGCCAATTCGGAAGTCTGCACTCAGGTTCTCCACGCCAGGTCCCACAAATTCCATTACCTTGTTATTCACATAACCATTTCCAAATACGGCACCGATAATCGCCAGCGCCACGTCCTGAGGACCCACTCCTTTTTCCGGCTTGCCGGTCAGATAAACGCCCACTACCTTTGGCATATTGATATCATAAGTCTTATTCAGCAGCTGCTTTACCAGCTCCGGTCCGCCTTCGCCCATAGCCATGGTACCCAGTGCACCATAACGGGTATGAGAGTCAGATCCGAGAATCATTTTTCCGCCGCCTGCCAGCATCTCTCTGGCAAACTGATGGATCACTGCCTGATGAGGCGGTACATAGACACCGCCATATTTTTTGGCACAGGTCAGGCCAAACATATGGTCATCTTCATTGATGGTTCCGCCTACTGCACAAAGACTGTTATGACAGTTGGTCAGTACATACGGCACAGGGAATTTTTCCAGCCCTGATGCACGTGCAGTCTGAATAATCCCAACAAATGTAATATCATGGGATGTCAGCTTATCGAAGCGGATCTGCAGCTTTTCCATGCTGCCAGAAGTATTGTGTGCCTGTAAAATACGATACGCAATCGTATTTTTTGCGGCTTCTTCTCTGGATACTGCATGTCCTGTTTTACTGGTTAACACTTCCTGTGCGTCTCTGTGATCTTCGATGATCTCTGTTCCATTTACCAGATAGACGCCACCATCATATAATTTCACCATATTCTGTCTCCTCATTAAAATGTATTACGTTCCATATATTTCATATAGTTCGAAACCATCAGTGCAATCCGGAATGTCAGCGCATCTTCAAAAACACGCACATCCAGTCCGGTACTCTTCTGGAGTTTTTCCAGACGATATACCAGCGTATTTCTGTGAATATAAAGCTGTCTGGATGTTTCAGATACATTCAGGCTGTTTTCAAAGAACTTATTGATCGTCATCAGTGTCTCGTCATCCAGAGACTCCGGCAGTTCTCCACCGAACACCTCATTCATGAACATTTCACACAACGGTATCGGAAGCTGGTAAATCAGACGGCCGATTCCCAGAGTATTGTAAGCAATAATACTCTTCTCTTCGTAGAAAATCTTTCCTACATCCAGAGCCATCTTTGCTTCTTTATAGGACTTGGACAGAAAACGGATCTCTGGAATTATGGTTCCGTAAGAAATACGTACTCTGGACATTGCTTCACTGTTCAGCATATCAAGCAGCATCTTTGCGGTCTGTTCTACTGCTTCATATCCTTCTTCCGGCTGCAGTTCTTTCACCAGAATAATATTTTTCTCATCTACTGCAGTGATAAAATCACGGCTGCTGCCGGCAAACAGTGTTCTCACCAGCTCCAGTGCACCGCTGTCCTGCTCCTGTCTGGTCTCAATAAGATATACCACTCTCTTTGCTTCAATATCAATATGCAGCTTCTTGGCACGATTGTAGATATCCACAAGAAGCATATTATCCAGCAGCACATTCTGAATAAAGCTGTTGCGGTCCTGTTTCTCATGATATGCAATCATCAGATTGCGCAGCTCACTGACCGCAATCTTTCCGATCATGTAACCGTCTTCTCCATTTCCTCTCGCTACCAGCACATATTCTGCCACCTGGCAATCCATAATCTTAAAGAAATGGCATCCCTGCATCACCTGGCTGTCTGCCGGTGACTGTACAAACAACTCGATACTGGAAACATCCGGCTGTTCATCTACAAATGTCGTTGCTACCTGATTTCCATCTGTGTCCAATATGCATAAATCTACTCGTGTGATTGCTTTTAATTCATCAATAGCATTCTGTATTACCTGTCCAGATATCATCTTTTCCTCCGTCCATCTTTACCATTTAATGTTACTTATTCATTATTTTACGTATACCCACTATCATAATGCATTTTTTCAAAATCTGCAAGACGCAAAAATAAAAGAAAGGAGGAACATTACTGTTCCTCCCGTCATTTTTATATTAGTTTGTAATAGTAAGCTCTGTCTCTTTGTCGAATACGTGAATTTTTTCTGCATCCAGTGCAAATTTCACGGTATCGCCTGTTCTTGCTGTGGTAGTAGGACTTACTCGTGCTGTCATTGGGAAGTTCTCTACATCGAAGTACAGGAATACTTCTGCACCCAGCAGCTCGTATACTCTGATGGTAGATTCTACTACTGTCTCTGGTGATGCAGCGATGAATTCCGGAGCATCATGTACATCTTCCGGACGGATACCCATAACAACGGTCTTTCCAACATAACCACCATCCAGAAGTGCTTTGGATTTTTCTTCTGTAAGCTTAATGCTATGCTGACCAACCTTCAGAATTGCATTCTTTCCGGATGCTTCTACTACTGCATCCATGAAGTTCATCTGTGGAGATCCGATGAATCCTGCTACGAACAGGTTGCCTGGCTTGTTGTACAGATTCTGTGGAGAATCTACCTGCTGAACAACACCGTCTTTCATAACAACGATTCTGGTACCCAGGGTCATAGCCTCTGTCTGGTCATGTGTTACGTAAATAATCGTAGCACCCAGTCTCTGATGAATCTTGGAAATCTCAATACGCATCTGAACACGAAGCTTTGCATCCAGGTTTGACAGTGGTTCGTCCATCAGGAATACCTTAGGATCACGCACGATTGCACGTCCCATGGCAACTCGCTGTCTCTGTCCACCGGAAAGAGCCTTTGGCTTACGGTCAAGCAGCTTGTCCAGGTCAAGAATCTTGGCAGCTTCTTTTACCATTTTGTCGATCTGGTCTTTTGGAACTTTTCTCAGCTTCAGACCAAATGCCATGTTATCATATACGGTCATATGAGGATACAGAGCGTAGTTCTGGAATACCATTGCGATATCTCTGTCTTTTGGCTCTACATCGTTCATTACTTTGTCACCGATTTTCAGTGTACCTTCGGAAATCTCTTCCAGACCTGCGATCATACGAAGTGTTGTAGATTTACCGCAACCTGAAGGTCCTACAAAAATGATGAATTCTTTATCTTCAATTTCAAGATTAAAGTCTTTTACTGCTTCAAATCCATTTGGGTATCTTTTGTAAATGTGTGATAAGGATAAACTTGCCATCTCGATTTTTCCTCCATTTTATACGCTGTCTGCGTCTCTTCTTAGCATGTTCTCAGTATAACTGCTTTTCTCTTTCTCTGCCATACCACTATTGCCCAAACTTTTTCGGATTCTCTTGTTACTTCTGCCACTCCTTTACCTGCCCTTTACTTTTCATAAGCAACTTGCCGAAAGAACCTCTCTTTTGCTATGCAAGTTGACGAGAAATAAATATCTGTGTATACTGATGATACTTAGGTTTTCAAGTGTGCACCTCACAAAACAACCTTCAGATATCACACATACCACATAAACCAACAGGAGACTACTATGAATTATATTGTATTTGATCTGGAATGGAATCAGTGCCCGGATGGTAAGGCAAAAGAAAATCCGGCTCTGCCTTTTGAAGTTCTGGAAATCGGCGCTGTAAAACTGAATAGCGAGAAGCAGGAAATCGGCCGTTTTCATGAACTGATCCAGCCTTCTGTTTACAGGCGCCTGCATCCTATGACACAGTCCATCATTCATCTTTCTGCCGACAGCCTGAAAAAGGCCGATCCTTTTCCGGTTGTATGTGAGCGGTTTCACCAGTGGTGCGGAGATGATGTCACTTACTGTATCTGGGGTTCTCTGGATCTTCTGGAACTGCAGCGCAATATGCGTTTTCATCATATGGAAAACTTTTTCCCTTTTCCACTGAAGTATCTGGATATTCAAAAATTATACAGTATCGATTTTGACGATGGCAAAAGCCGCAAGTCACTGGAGACAGCCGTGGACGAGCTTTGTATTCCGAAATCCGAGTCCTTTCACGCTGCACTCTCTGATGCGATCTATACAGCAGAGGTTCTGAGACTTCTTTCCGATGAACAGATTCATCATTTTTATTCTATCGATTATTTTCGCAGTCCTCAGACCCGCCGGGAAGAAATCTATGTTATTTTTCAGGGATATTCCAAGTTCGTTTCCAAAGAATTTTCTTCCAAAAAGGAACTGATGAAAGATCGTAAGGTTACTTCCACCAGATGCTATCTCTGTGGGAAAAATGCAAAGAAAAAAATCCGCTGGTTTGCCAGTGGCGGCAAGAACTTCAGCTGCCTGGCGTACTGCGAGGAGCATGGCTATCTGAAGGGAAAAATCCGAATGAAAAAATGTGAGAATTCGAATGGATATTTCTGTGTAAAAACCATCAAACAAATTGATGTAGATCAGGCCGGCGATCTGCTGGAACGAAAGCTGATTCTTCAGGAACGCAGGCGCTTAAAAAGGCACCATGAATCGTAACATTCATGGTGCCGCTTTTTAATTGGTTTTATTATAATTCTTAATCAGTTCTTCCACTTCTTCCAGCAGACAGTCTACTTTTCCGTAGAACGCATCATTGTTGGTCGGATTATCCAGTTCTGCTTTCAGATGCTGGAACAGGTCGATGATGTTGTCCATTCTCTTCTTTCCATTTCCATCTTTATACAGAAGATAACGGCTTCTCTCATTTTCTTCCGGTGTCATTTTCTTCAATACCACTTCTACGTTTGGTTTCTCCCCGATGTAACGGTAAGTGATAGATGGTGATGCATGGTTTAAAAGATTCTGCAGATAATAAATATCATTGGTGCTCTTATAATATCTCCATGCAAATGTCTTTCTCATAGTCTGTGCACCGATAGAATTCAGCCCCAGCTCTTTTCCCACATTCTTGAAAACACGGTAAGCCTGTTCTCTGGATAATGCGGCTGTAGAGCTTGCATGTCCCACGATCAGATATGCATCCGGATCTTTGCCTTCTGTATAATCCAAAATGATTTTCTTCAGTTCTTTATTGATCTTAAATGTTCGTTTGATGTTCTTGGTTCCGATACATGCTTCAATCTCATCTTTGTCTCGAATGTCTTTATTTCTGAACTTCAGAATCTCCTGAAGCTGAAGCCCGGTTCCCACACCGATTTCAAATAAGATATAATATTTATCATCCACTTTTCGAAGTGCCTGCTTAAAACGTTCCAGTGTTTCGTCATCTTTAATTGGTGATACCCAGTTCATATTAATTATTCCTCCCTTATTTCTACAGCCCTGTTCTTTTTCCCCTGATGGCTGTCTGTTCTTTTGCTGACGCAGTCTTTTAAGCTTCCCCTGTTGTTTTTTCCTCCTCTGCTGCCTCCTGATCTGTCTCTTCCGCTTCTTTTTCCCGGTTTTTCTTCCGTTCCTCCTCCAGCTGAATTTCCAGTTCATGTGCCCGGAGCTCTGCTTCTACCTGTGCTGCAGATTTTTCTTCAATCTCTGCTTCCAGCTGTCTGCGCAGCGCCATCTCCTGCGTACGCAGCTTGATCATTTTTTTATATTTTTTATTTCTGCTGATCGATACCAGTAAAAGCGGTATAAAAATGATCAACAGGATCGCCCCTGATAAAACAGCAAATATGGTATGTGTCTTAATAAAAAGATCTACTTTATCATAGCCTTCTGCGACAACTGTCAGCACCTTGTTGTTGGCAAATGCCCCATTCTGAAGCATTTTACTCAGTCCGCCTGCTTCTGTTTCCGTCTCTGTCTCTGTTTCCGTTTCTGTCTCAGTCGGTGCCTCTGTCGCTGCTTCCCATTCCCCTGTATACGTAAAGGACGCACTTCCCAGTGCCTGGTCTCCATAATAATAGGTCAGTTTTCCTGTCGTAAAATCCATCTTCCTGGTAAGCGATGACACATCTGTTCCGTCTGGCACTGTGATCGTTGCCGTCTCCCCTGTCGTGAACGGTGCCTGTGACAAATCGGCCTGCCTGATCTTTTCCTGCTCTGCCGGATCGTCGATACCAATGATTTCTGTATGATCCATGCCCTGTTCCAGATTATTGACCTGTACTTCCTGGAAATTGTTAAATCCGTAATCCAGGACGGTCTTTGTATCCCCGTATTCACTGTCCTGTCCCGGTGCATGAAGCACTACGCCGATCAGAAGCATACCATTTCTTTCCGCTGTGGATACCAGTGTGTTCCACGCCTCATCCGTATATCCTGTTTTGCCTCCGATAAATCCATCATACGCTCTGCTTTCATCCATCAGCATTCCGTGATGATTGGCAAAATATCGTTTTTCCTTTACCAGATTTGTCTCCGGATAACAATATTCCTGTGTATGAATGATCTCGCGAAACTTGTCATATTTCATCGCTTCCTGTGTAATCAATGCCATATCATACGCACAAGTATAATGATTTTCATCATGCAGTCCGTTTGGATTCACAAAATGCGTATTGATACAGCCCAGCTGTGCAGCCTTTTCATTCATCATGTCTGCAAATTTTTCCACACTTCCGCCGATATGCTCTGCCACAGCATTGGAAATCTCATTTGCCGATGCCAGCATGATGCCATACAGACACTGCTCCAGTGTCAGTTCTTCGCCTTCTGTCAGGCCAAGATGCGCACTGCCGTACTCAATACTGTATACAGCATTCTCTGAAAATGTCACGGTATCTTCCAGATTTCCATTTTCCAGTGCCAGAAGCACTGTCATGATCTTTGTTATACTGGCTGGATATTCCTGTTTGTCAATGTTCTTTCCATATAAAACTGTCCCGGTATTTGCATCCAGACAAATCGCGGCATCACATTCTACCGCATCCCCCTGCGGCCATCCCGGAATGTCATTTGTCTGTACGGTAGGATCGATCGCTTCGCTTCCTTCCTCCCCTTCTGTACCGGAATCTTCCTCTTCTTCTGCACTCACTTTATCATAAGAGGCATTGCCTGGAAGCTGTGTCCAGACTGGGTTCACACACATAGCTGCCGCAAGCAGCAATGCTGTCCACAATTTCCCCTTTTTCATTATTTCCCTCCTGCTAAATTTCTCTCGTTTCGATATTTTTTCCGAAACCTCCCCCATTTTGCATACATCACATATTATAACAATCTGGGATTGCCTTTTCAAGATACTTTTCAAAAATCTTTTTTCATTTTCCCAATCTGATCTTTTGACAGTCTGCCTGTTCTGTGTCTATAATAACATCATATTAATCTCCATTTCACTGAATCAGGCAAGTAGCGAAGCGGATTGCAACTATCCTCCTGACTCAAATCATGGAAATCCCCGGATTCAACTACGCAGAGCAATAAGCAATAGGTAGAACTTGCTTGTATCAACCATGAAAACCATTCAAGTCGAGCAGCGGGGAACTTAACTGTAACAGGAAAGGATTTTTTTATCATGTCGTCTGTATCTGATTTTTATTTACCATTACAATCGAAACTTACCACATACACTCCGGAGCTGATCCGTCTGCGCCGGGATTTTCATCGTTTTCCGGAACCGGGTTGGTGTGAAATTCGTACCTCTTCCTTTATTGCAGCCTGTCTGTCAGATCTGGGATATCAGGTGCTTACCGGTTCTGATGTATGTTCGGCTGATAGCAGAATGGGACTCCCGTCCGCTCACGATCTGGAAGCGCATTATCAGCGTGCTCTGACTCAGGGTGCCATACCTGCATATGCTGCAGATGCACGCAATGGTTTTACCGGTGTCATCGGCATTCTGCGCTGCGGAGATGGTCCGGTTACTGCGCTTCGTTTTGATATGGATGCTCTGCCGATTACCGAAAGTACAGGCTCCTCTCATGTTCCATACAAAGAGGGATTTGCCTCACAGAATCCAGGCTTTATGCATGCCTGCGGACATGATGGACATGTCGCCATTGGTCTGACGACTGCCAGAATCCTGTCTGAACTAAAAGATTATCTTTCCGGTACCATCAAGCTGATTTTTCAGCCTGCCGAAGAAGGTGTGCGCGGTGCACGCTCCATTGCAGCCAACGGTCATCTGAGTGATGTGGACTATCTGATTGGAAGCCATATTTTCCCATATCAGAATCCTGCAGAACAAATCGGTGTATCTGTTGGCCCGACTCTTGCCACTACCAAGCTAAATGCCGTCTTTTCCGGTCTGTCTTCCCATGCCGCTCTGCCAGAAAAAGGCCATAATGCCATGCTGGCGATGGCTTCTGCCATCTTAAATCTTCATGCCATTCCACGGCATTCTGATGGGCCATCTCAGATCAACGTGGGGATTGCTCAGGCAGGATCCGGAAGAAATGTGATCTGTGACCATGCCAGACTGGAACTGGAAGTGCGAGGATGCAGCACCGAGGTAAACCAATATATGGAGGATTATGCCAGACGTATTCTGCAGTCATCTGCTGATATGCATCATTGTACCTGCAGCATCGAGACCGTTGGCTCTGCACCGTCTGTCATCAATGACTCTGATATGATATGCTTTCTGGAGGACACAGCCAAACAACTTTCTCTTGCTGTCCGTACTCCGGATCCTGCTGCCTCTTTCAGTGAAGACTTCTCCTGGCTCTCCGAAAATGTTCAGTCCCATGGAGGTAAAAGTCTGTTTTTCTATACCTTAACGAAAACAGCTGCCCCGGGACACAATCCAGATTTTGATTTTAATGAGCAGGCACTGCCGATCGCTGTAAAAATGTTCTGTATGCTTACTTATCAGCTTAGTCACGGACATTAATCGAAGCTTGTTGATTCCAGGGTAACTTCTCTGTTTTTCCTCGGTACTTTACCACGGATTCAACTAGCTTCTTCTTTTCCGGGGTTACTTCCCTGCCTTTCCGCGATACTTTACCACGGATTCAACTAGCTTCTTCTTTTCCGGGGTTACTTCCCTGCCTTTCCGCGATACTTTACCACGGATTCAACTAGCTTCTTCTATTCCGGGGTTACTTCTCTGCGTTTCCACGGTACTTTACCACGGATTCAGCTTGCTTCTTCTATTCCGGGGTAACTTCTCTGCTTTTCCTCGGTACTTTACCACGGATTCAAGTTACCGTGGTAAGCAAAGATTTTGGCTCATTGCTCATAACAGAATAGCTGCTTCGCAGCTTATCAATAGTAGCTTGTATCGATCAAAAAATGGAGCTGTCGCTTTTACGATTAAAAATCGTGAAGCGACAGCCCCATCTCTCATTCCTGTTCACTTATTTCTTACTAGTACATCTTCCCCACCTGATAGCTTATTCTTTCCAAATCCCACTGGCATTTAGGAAGAACTTCTCCGGTATATTCTCATTCCGGTCAATATCTGCTATGGATGTCACATGAAAGTCCACACCATAATCCTTTGTATATACCTTTTCAAAATTGCTTCTGATGCGTTCTGATACAATCTTGCAGTTTTCCAGCTTCATCTCAGAAAACATAATCAGGTATTGCGTGTAGCTGTACCTGGTATAGAAATCACCTTTTCGAAGCGATTCGGATATGACCATTGCCAGCGTCTTCGATGCTGCACGATCTCTGCTTTCTTCCCATTTTGCATTACCAGTTTTACGCTTCAGCGTACACAGCATGATATAAACAGAAATGCCACTTCGCTCTATCATACGGGTAAATACATGATAGATATCCACAAAGCTTGGAAATGTACAATAATACGCACCCTGCGCTTTTTCCTTTTCACTGAGGCGATTCTTGATATCATCCGCCACTTCTGCCGTCTGGCTGACATGTTCCCCCATGATCCGAAAACGCCGCAGCATCTCCGGTGACGGGGACAATCCCAGTTCATCAAAGGCCAGTCGCGTAGACTTTTCATAAACTGCCATCGCCTCCTGATAACGTGACATCGCCATCAAACTATCTATCTGCCACAGCTGCCAGTTTTCAAAGGGATAGATCGCTGCCGCCGCTGTAGAAACCTTCCACACATCCTCGTACCGTTCTTCTGTCATTCCTTCTTCGCAAAGCTCCTGCACGCATTTTGCATACAGATCACGACAGTGTACGTTTTCTATCGTTACCCAGTCTTCCCCGATCATATTCGGCAGAAATTCTCCGGTATAGGCCTCCACAGCTTTGCGATATGCCTCCAGACGTTCCTCGCCCTTGCACTCCTGCCCTTCTTGCACCAGCCTCTCAAATTCACATACATCCACCCAGATCGGAATGTTCTCATCCCAGGTACACATTCCTCCCCGAATACAGATATAATTACTGTCCGGCAGTCCCGCCGCTTTCAGCTGTTTGCGCAAACGGAAAAGGGTATTATTCAGGCTCCCGTTTTTATTTTCTACCTCTTCCCTTCCATAAAGTGCATCGATCAGTGTTGCTTTCGACACGCCATTCCGGGCATGAAGCAAAAACAGCTGAAGCAGCTGCGTTGTCTTCGAAACAAAATTGCGGTCAATGACAATTTCTTTTCCTGCGTAGGTCACAGAAAAACCGCCTAACATTCTGACTTCTAACTTTTGTCCCGGCATGCCGTCACACTCCTAACTTTCTTATATTACATCATAATCTGCCTGTTTTCCCGTCATCTGCCCTGTCAGGCAAAAAACTTTGAATAGTTACAGGATAACATTTCTACTGGCTTTTTTCAAGAAAAAAGAGGCTGCCCGAATGTGGATACAGCCTCTTTCGTACTTTTTTGTTCATTTTTTATGTCCAATATGCCTTCATATATGCAGTCTTGATATTGGCTACTCTCGCATCTGAGATTCTGGATACCGCTTTTTTCACAAATTCATAAGTCTGTGGTCTGGCAGACTGAAGCTTTTGCGGAGATAGAATATAATCTTTATAAGACTCTGCAAAATATTCTGCACTGTTCTGTGTCAGGTAATGATAATTTGCTGACTGCAGAGCGCCCTTTTCCTGATTGTAGATCGCCATAAACTCCGAACTGGTGTCCACATTACCTGCCAGCCAGCCCACAAAATGTCCCAGTTCATGATATATGGTATCACCGCTGCTCTTCTTCAGGATAATATTATGTGACTTAACAGAAAAATATCCGCTGTAAGAAGAGGCTGGATTAATCTCAATCTTGAATTCCAGATTTTCAAATGCAGTGAGTACATTTGCATCTGCCTTTGGTGCCATAGAGCGTACTGTTACATCTGTTACAGTCTTCAGTTCATCTGAAGCTGTATTCTGTGCGGCGGTACTGACAGCCGTGTTTTTTGCAGCCGCTTCACCGGAGGATTTCTTCGGCTTATTCGTAGTTGTGGTTTTCACAGTTGTCTCCACAGTAGTGGTTGTTGTCTTCACATTAGAATCCTTCCTGGTTGCTGCCACCACAGTGGTAAGTATCGTCGTATCAGTAGCCACTTTCTTCTTAGAATTCTCTTTTTTCACTCTTTTGGTTTTTTTACTTCTTTTTGTTGTCTTTTTTGTTTTCTTTGCTTTCTTTTTCAGCTTGGATTTCTTTACTTTTCTCTTTGTGGTTCTCTTTACCTTGACTGTCGGCTTACTTGCCAGTGGTACTTCTTCTTCCGGAATCACAATGCTTCCGTCTTCGGTATCGATATATTCTACTACCTGCGGAATGGATAAATCCTCTGTCTCTCGTTCTGTATACCAGGCACCGGTTGCCAGCACTGCTGCAGCCAGCACAACACTGCCATATCTTACTATTTTATTTTTTTTCATATTTCTCATCGCATCCTTTTATCAACATATATAAATGCCCTACTATTACATATGTAGTATAGCAGAAGAAGGATAACAAAAGGATAGCAAAATTGTAGTAATTTTAAAAAATAATATCAATCCTTGTTCCTGCTCCCAGCTGACTTTTCATATGCAGCTTTGCCCCATGACACTGTACCACATGTTTGACGATAGCAAGTCCAAGGCCTGTACCTCCCGTGGACTTGGAGCGGCTTTTATCCACTCTGTAAAAACGTTCAAATACACGCTCCTGATCCGCCTGGGAAATACCGATACCAGTATCTTCCACTGTCAGATTTACCTGTTCTTCTTCCCTATTTACAGACACCACTACATTTCCATAAGGGCGGTTATAACGAATCGCATTGCTGACCAGATTGTACAGCAGTTCCTCCATCATTTCTCTGTTGGCCATCATTTTAGTTGTCTTTCCGGTCAGCATCAGTGTCACATTCTGTTTTTCCGCATTGATCTGCAGCATACTGACGCACTTTTCAGCAAGCTCATACAGATCCAGTTCTTCCATTGGCACCTCTGTAGATGCATCCAGCTCCGACAGACGCAAAATATCATTGATCAAAGTCAGCAGACGCTTGGAGCTTTTGGAAATCTCCCCGGCAAAACGGATCGTATCCTCTCCATTGGTCATCCCGCTGGCGATCAGCTCCGCATAACCGGAAATCGCCGTGAGCGGAGTCTTTAGCTCGTGGGATACATTCGCCGTAAATTCCTGACGCATCTGAGAACTTTTCACAATGTCTTCATGCTGCTTGCGGATGGTTTCCATAAATGGCTCCAGTTCCCGGTACGTCACTTCCATCTCCGTATCGTCCATATGAGAAGCCATATGTGCAATCGGTTTTAAAATACTGCCTGTCAGAAAATGAGTCAGAATCACACTGACCAGAATCAGCGCAGCCGTCATCACTCCCAGTGGAACAGATAATGCACTGAGCATGCTCCATACATTTCCGGACTCCTTTGCCACACGAAGCACCTGACCATTATCTAGGCGAAGTGCAAAATAAAAAACTGTTTTATTCATAGTCGCAGAACGACGCATGATTTCTCCCTCGCCGTTCTGAAATGCCTTCTGAATCTCCGGTCTCTGTCCGTGATTGTCTAGATCACCAATGCTGGCATTCGTATCAAAAGCTACCGTTCCATCCGTGTCAATCACCGAAATACGCACATTATCCACGGCTTTCATGGTATAATCTGCCTTTGGATCATCAAAAATCCCGGTGTTTTTCAGCTCGTAGGCACAGATCCTTAAGTTTTCCCGCACCTCCTTCTGAAACAATTCGGAATAAACCAATACCGAAACAATCATGGTAAAAATAATTGCCACCATAGTTATGATGGCAAATTGAATATTAATTTTCTTTTTCATTCGATCCGATACCCCACATTTCGTACAGTCTTAATGTGTTTTCCTGCATCTCCCAGCTTCTGGCGCAAGGTCTTGATATGCATATCCAGCGTACGGGATTCTCCTTCAAAGTCGATTCCCCATACCTTCTCCATAATCGTTTCCCTCGTCATAACGATTCCTGCATTCTGCAGAAACAGTTTCAAAAGCTCAAATTCCTTATAGGTAAGTTCACAGTTTGCTCCATCCAGCGTCACCTGCCGTTTTTCGCAATCCAGTGTAATATTCTGGAATACCAGCTGTTTCTCCTCCTCATCCTGATTGATACGGCGTAAAATTGCTTTTACCCTGGAGATCAGTTCCATGATTCCGAATGGTTTGGTAATATAATCATCCGCTCCGTTATCCAGACCCTTTACTTTATCTATTTCAGAAGATTTGGCGGTCACCATAATCACCGGCACACGTCTGGTATCCGGATTTCGTCTCATTTTTTTCAGTACCTCGATGCCGTCGCTGTCCGGAAGCATGACATCCAGAAGCACCAGATCCGGCTTGCGGTCCTGTACTCTGTTCCAGAATGTCTTTGCATTTTCAAAAGAGTCCACTGTATACCCGCTGTTCTTCAATGCATAGCTCTCGATTTCACTGATATTTTTATCATCCTCCACAATATAGATGACTGCCATGGTTCTTCCCCCTGTCTATTGCTTCCGTTATTATGGAAGCATATAAAGTTCTCTGTATCGTTCTCTCTGCTGTCTGAATTCCTCATGATCACGAATCTCTGTTGAATAGGCATGTGGATCATATTCACTCTCATGCTGCTGTACCTGATAAGCAGAAATGTTGGAACAGTGATCGGAAATTCGTTCCATATCGGTACAGATATCCGATAAAATAAATCCCAGCTGGATCGTACACTGTCCATCCTGAAGTCTTCGTACATGGCGGTCTCTTACCTGAATATTGATGTCATCGATCACATCTTCCAAAGGCTCCACCTTTTTGGCTTCACTGATATTATCTGTTACAAATGCTGAAAATGCAGTATCTACGATATCTTTTATCGCAGAACGGAACACCGACACTTCTGCTTCTGCCTGCTCGGAAAAATGTAGATTTTTTTCCTGCATTTCTTTTGCAGAGCGCATCAAACTGACTGCATGATCAGAAATTCGTTCAAAGTCTCCAATACAGTGAAGCAGCATCGTCAGACTTCGGCTGTCTGTATCAGACAAATTTTTACTGCTCAGCTGCACCAGATAGGAACCAATCTGATCTTCATAGTGATCTACGGTTTCCTCCAGCTCTGTTACCTGAGCTTCTTTCTTCTCATCGTATGTTTCGAACAGATCCAGTGCGGATAACAGAGATTCTCTGGACAGATACGCCATTCGTTTTGCTGCCACATAAGAATATTCTGCTGCCAATGCCGGACGTTCCAGGAAACGTTCGTCCAGTACCGGAATCTGCATTTCGTCTGTTTTCTCTGTTTTTTTCTCGTGTTTTCCGACTGTCAGCTGTGCCAGCTTTACCAGCTGATCGCCAAACGGCAGTAAAAGTGCTGTGGTAAAGATATTAAACACACTGTGAATAACCGCAATGTTAGCCGGTCCAATGGCATCTGTCAGGAAATCAAATCGTACAAATGCATTGATTCCATAAAATAATGCCAGACAGACAACCGTACCGATCATGTTAAAGTACAGATGAATCGCCGCTGCACGTTTTGCATTTTTGGTAGCTCCAATTGCAGACATAATCGCAGTAATACAGGTACCTATATTTTGCCCCATAATGATCGGAATCGCAAGTCCATAGGTGACAGTTCCTGTTGCACACAGTGCCTGAAGAATACCTACCGATGCCGATGAGCTCTGAATCACCGCTGTGATAATCATACCTGCCAGCACTCCTGCTACCGGATTGGCAAATTTCACCAGAATTTCTCCGAACTCCGGTACCTCAGCCAGCGGTTCCACTGCACTGCTCATTGCGGTCATTCCGGACATCAGAATTGCAAAACCGACCATAATGGTTGCCACATTTTTCTTTTTTTCATTTTTGGAAAGCATCAGAACAAATGCTCCGATAATGGCCAGAATCGGTGCAAATGAAGTCGGTTTTAACATTTGCAGCCAGATATTGTTTCCCTGAATCCCAGTCAGGCTGAGAATCCAGGAGGTAGCTGTCGTACCGATATTCGCACCCATGATCAGTCCGACTGCCTGAGTCAGCTTCATGATACCGGCATTTACAAAACCAACCACCATAACCGTTGTTGCCGAGGAAGACTGTATCACGGCCGTCACACCGGCGCCAAGCAGTACTGCCTTCACACGACTGTTGGTCAGCTTCTCCAGAATCTTTTCCATTTTACCGCCGGACGCCCGGGATAATCCATCTCCCAGCATAGACATTCCATACAGGAAAAATGCCAGACCTCCTAAAAAAGCAATCGCAGAAAATATATCCATCTCATAACTCCTTTACTTTTCATGTTCTATATCCATAGTTATCGATACTGTAACATGGGTTTGTAAAGTTTATGAGTTCTGTATGTAAAATGTATGTAAAGTCTTATGTTATTTTCTGATTTATTCTTCCGTATGATTTCTATTTTTACAGTTTTCTTCCCAGCATATCCGGATTGGTTGCATAGGCCAATGCTGTATCCCTCGTGATCCGCCCTTCTTTATAATACCTCAGCAGACATGCATCCATAGACATCAGCTGTGCACTGTTAGAAGAATAGATCACCCCGTCAATCTGATGCACCTTATTTTCCCGGATCATATTCCGGATCGCCGGTGTCATCACCATGATTTCAAATGCCGGAATCTGTCTGCCATCCACATCCGGTATCAGCTGCTGTGATACAATCGCCTGCAAAACGGATGCCAGCTGAATCGTGATCTGTCTCTGCTGATTGGCCGGAAATACATCGATAATTCGATCCACCGTATTAGCAGCTCCCAGCGTATGTAACGTGGAAAAGATCAGATGCCCCGTCTCTGCTGCTGTCATAACCGTATTGATCGTCTCATAATCACGCATTTCTCCCAGAAGAATCACATCCGGACTCTGACGCAGTGCAGCCCGCAGCGCTGTGATATAGCTTTCTGTATCCGTCACGACTTCACGCTGACTGACAATACTCTGATTATGACGATGTACAAATTCCAGTGGATCTTCCAGGGTAATGATATGCTCCGCCCGGGTATGATTGATATGGTCAATCATACAGGCCAGTGTTGTGGACTTGCCGCTTCCCGCAGTTCCGGTTACCAGCACCAGTCCGTTATTAAAATCTGCCAGATGAATAATCTCCTCCGGAATCCCCAGCTTTTTCGGATCCGGCAGCTGAAATGCAATCACACGAATCACAGCTGCCAGTGAACCTCTCTGTTTGTATGTACTGACACGAAATCTGGACAGCCCAGGCAGAGAAAAGGAAAAATCATCATCTCCGCTTTCCAGAAGCTTATCTATGGAACGCTTTCCTGCCAGTTCGTAAATGCCGTGAATCACCTGGCTGGTCTCATCCGGCATCATAACCTGCTCGCCAGCAGTCACCATTTCGCCATTTACTTTACAAGTCAGAGCACGCCCTGCTACGATGAAAATATCCGATGCCTGTCGTTCAATGGCATTTTTCATTATCTGCCTTACTTTTTCTGTCGTTTCTTCCATATTCATGGTCTTTACCTGTCCTCCGGTTCTTTTTCTGTCATCTGCCTCCCAGATCATATCCCCTTGCTTTTACGGATGTTTTTGCAGTACCGGGAGACTGGTATCTGCATTCCAGGTTCCTGCCTGCTCTGCTTCCCATCCGATGATCCGCACACAGGATTCTGTTTCTCTATCCGGCTCTGCGACCTGCAGTTCCACACGCAGCTGTTGTGTTTCATTTATCGGTTCTATATACACACAGAATACTTCCTGTCCGTTCTCCGCTGTCGTTACCGTAAGATCAGACTCCTGCTGCAATTCATTCTGTGCTGCTTCCAGATAAGATGTTTTCTTTTCATTATATTGTTTTGCCAAAACAGCGTCAATCTGCTTTAGCCGTTCCCCTGCTCTGCTCTGTGCCTGATAATATTCTTTTGTCCGGTCTGCGATTTTCTGACTCATTTCCAGATCTGCTTTTGCTGTAGACAGGGAAAGCACCGAAAAGACGATCAGACAAAGTATCACAAATACCAGCAGGACGGTAGACAGTCCTGCTCCCGGAAGTCCTCGTTTTCTGCTCATTGTCTGCCTCCTGTCTTTTCCGCCGTCATATCAGCTGCCTCTGGACAATACACCGCCGTTTCCAGTTTATAGATCTCATCCTTTTCCTGTACATCCTGCTTATCGTCTGCACTTTTTGGAGCATCTGTTATCCTGATCTGAATCTGACGCATCTGTTCCTTTTTCTGAACAGTCACCTCCGCCCGAAAGGCTGCTTTCTCCACTTCACAGCTTTCTCCCTGTTCATCATAATATAAGATGTGATTTTCTGCTTTCCCCGTACTGCTCTCCTCAGCCAGACTCTGTGCGATACTGACTGCCAGATCCATCTTTTCTGCCTGCATACTCATGGTATGTGCTTTTGCAAAAATCTGCACGCAGCCTGCTGCCGCCAACGCAAAAAATACAATGGAAATCATCAGTTCCAGCAGAAACAGACCTGACCCGGATGTTTTTATCTTTCTCATAAGCTGTCACTCCTCTTTCGAACCAGAAATCTGTGTACCCCATTCTGCACTGTCTCCAGGCTAATCACCAGATATCCGTTTTCCTCTTCTTCAAACGTCAGATTTTTCAGTTCCAGAAGTGCAGTTCCATCCTGGAGTCGCGGCTCTTTTTCTGCAGAAATAAACAGCTCCTTCAGTCTTCCTTCATCCGCATAGATATAAGTCACATACTTTTTTTCTCCGATCTGTTCTGTGATCTGCAATACCTGTCTTCCTTCTGCTTCTCCGATCTGAATGGCACCCTTTCTGTCATTCTGCCGTATCTTTTCCCGCAGATAGCTCTCTGCCGTCCGCTGATTCTGATGCTGCTGCATCTGGGTCGTCACCGAACGGTACACTGTTGCTCCCAGCGACACAAACACCAGCAATGCCGCTGCATACACCAGAAATGTCACCATAATAAACAGATTTTCTATCGAATGTTTTCCTTCCTTCATGCTACTTATGCCTCATTTCCACCATCAGAATCCTTTTTTCTCCATCACTGTCACATCCGGCATCAGATTGGAACCCAGGACTTCATAATTCACAATATATCGGTCTTCCTGATAAGTCAGACCATAATGCTCTTTCAGATAATCCAGACTCTCCGGATACGCACCCTCCAGAGCATAACAGGTCACCATGTCTCTGCGCACAGCCTCTTCCAGACTCTTTTTTTCCTGTGCCCTGGTGCTGACCGATGTCACTGTGATACCATTCCAGATGCAGCCAATCACCACTGCAGTCACAAAAAACGGCACCATCCCAAAAGAGTGTTTTCCTTTTTTCTCCTGCTTTTTTTGAAAACGATTCATCCTCGCATCCTCTTTTCCCATTCTTTAACCAAGATTTGTCATAATATTCATCAGTGGAAGCATAACGGAAATAAGAATCAATCCCACCAATACAGACAATACTGCCACCAGTGTCGGCTCTACGACAGCCACCTTCTGCTCCAGGCTCTGTACTACAGCTTCTTTATATTCTCCTGCAATTTTTGACATTACCTGATCTACGGAACCGGTTCGGATACCAACTGAAATCATTTTTCCATACAGCCCGGAAAATATTTCGCTCTTCGTCAGTGCCTGATCAAAGCCCTCTCCTTCCATCATCAGGACCCGGCATCTGGCAATCCGCTGCTTCATAGATGCACTGCTGATCAGCTTTTCTGTCATTTCCAGACTCTGATCCATATCCAGTCCGCTGAACATGCAGAGACTTAATCCTTCCGCCACCCGTGAGCAGGCGATCTTTTCTGCTGTTTTTCCCAGAAATCCAGAGTGTTCCATCCATTTTCGGAATGTCAGCCGTCCTTTTTCTGTGGCAGACAGCCAAACGGTTCCTGCCACCAGGAGCATCAATATTCCCACACACACCATACTATAACGGCTGATCCACATACCCATATGTAAAATCCCTGCAGATATGCCTGTCAGACCGCCACCCAGCTGCTGCAATACCTGGTGAAATACCGGCATGACACGGATCACCAGAATCAGTATGACAACGGTCAGCATTCCCAACATCACGGCCGGATAAAATAATGCACTTTTGATCGTATCCAGCAGATCCCGTTCACGCTCATAATGGAGTGCCAGCCCGTCCATGACCTCGTCCAGCCGTCCGGTCTGTTCCCCGATCTCGGTCATACTGCAGACATACTCCGGAAACACTTTCGTTTCCTTCATGGATTCTGACAGATTTCCTGTCTGTTCCATATGATCATACAGCATATCCAGAATCTGTCTGCCTTCTCCGTCTGGAAGATCCTCTTTCATAATTGCCAGACCTTCGACAGAAGAAATACCGGCATGAAGAATCATCGCCATCTGACTGCAAAAAGACATCAGTTCCTCATTACTTAAAGATTTCATATTGCCCTCCATTCATGTTGTTCGCAAATCGCAGTCCCACATATCCACTTATGTCATGCCTCTGTTTGCGCAACTCAGCCGCGCACATTCGCAAATCGCATCTTCGATGCTTTCCGCTGCTAACGCAGCTCTTTTGCTCATAACCGTGCGCTCACTCTATGATGCACCATGGCCTGCGTTCTATGCAAGCATAACGCAG
>CAKRRF010000018.1 GCA_934394985.1 uncultured Marvinbryantia sp. | reverse complement strand
CAAACAAATTTTTGTGGATGACCCGCGACGGCCATCAAATTTTTAGGCATAAAAAAAAAGCCCTACTTCCATTCGCTTGTACATCTTAACATACGAATATGCGGCTCGTCAAGTATTTTTTTCGGTTATTTTTCTGCTGCGCTGTCATATATATGTATAAACTTTATCATGAACATCAGGAGTCTGTTATGCATCCTTCTCCTCTTTCGCGCAAGATTTTTCTGCTTCTGTTTTTCTGTCTCTGCTTTGCTGCCGGGCATCTGGCTGCCCGCTCCGGCACAGATATTTCACCAGTTCTTTCTCAGTGGAAGCCACAGGTCGATAACTGGGGACTGAGCTTCCAGGAGGAAGGCCGCCGACCGGTGGGAAATGCCACCATATCAGAACTGCTGCCCTGGCATGCTTACTACGCACAGGATACCGACGAAAAAATCATTTACCTTACCTTTGACTGCGGTTATGAGAACGGGAATACTCCTGCAATTCTGGATGCACTGAAAAAGCATCAGGTCTCTGCCACCTTTTTTGCAGTAGGGACCTTTCTGGAATCTCAGCCTGATCTGATCCGGCGTATGGTCGCAGAAGGCCATAGCGTGGGCAATCACACCTGGCACCATCCTGATATGTCTGCAATCTCTACACCAGAATCCTTTTCAGAAGAATTAGACCGTACAGCCGATGCCTATCGGCAGATCACCGGGCAGGATATGCCACGCTATTACCGACCGCCTCAGGGAAAATACAGCATCCGTAATCTGCAGATGGCAAAGGAACTGGGCTATTACACGTTTTTCTGGAGTCTTGCCTATGTGGACTGGTATCAGGATAATCAGCCTTCGAAGGAAGAAGCCTTTGAAAAGCTTCTCGGCCGTATCCATCCGGGTGCTGTTGTCCTGCTGCATAATACCTCATCTACCAATGCAGCCATTCTGGATGAACTGTTGACCCGCTGGGAAGAAATGGGTTATCATTTTGGAACATTACAGGAACTTATTCTTCGGATGGATTCTTCCACCATTCCATCTGCACCATCGGTCCGTGATGCTCCAGCCGGATCTTTTCTTTTGTAAATGGCTGAAAAAAACTCACTTTCCATGCACATAATCTGGTCACGTCCCGGTGTAACACTCCATGGCCATACAAAGAATCTCCCATCAGCGGATGTCCGATATATGCCATATGTACCCGGATCTGATGTGTTCGTCCTGTCTCCAGACGCAGACGCACCAGTGCCTGAGTTTTTTCCTGCCGGATGACCTGAAAGTATGTCACTGCCGGTCTTCCGGATGAAACAACCTGCATCTTCTGTGCCTGTCCCTGTATGGAAGGAGTCTTTTCCAGAGGAAACGAAATCCGTTGTTCCTGTTTCTGAGCTTCTTCCGGGAAAATGCCTTCACACCAGGCCAGATATTCTTTTGTAAAGTATCCTTCTTCCTTCTGCCGCCACAACTGTGCGGCAGCAATTCGATTCTTTGCAAATACCAGAATCCCTGCTGTATCTTTATCCAGCCGTCCGATACTGTGTACTGCAGTGTGCTGATCTTTTGACAGAAAATAAGTCATCAGATCTCCCGTCACCGTATCTGCTCTGTGGCCGGCTACCGGATGGATCACTCTGCCTGCCGGTTTCCAGACACAGATCACATCTCGATCTTCATATAAAATATCCGGCATCTGACCAGATGGTTCTGTCTTTTGCATATCCGGTTCTTTTTCCTGCAAAGAAATCTCCAGAATGTCTCCCGGATGCAGCTTCTCTGTCATGCGACAGGCAAATCCGTTTCTCTGTATTCCGTTTTTCTGAAACTTCAGGCTTCGAATCTGCGCCGCAGTCAGCTGCAGTTCTCTGCGCAGATACTGCTCTGCTGTCTGACCCTGCCAGTTGGCAGGAATCTCTGTCGTCAGCCGGCTCATTCTTTGACTTCCTGAACGGCCGCTTTACGGCGATTTAAAATATTTTCTGCGATCACCAGATCTTCTGGAGTCGTCACTTTCATATTGTCATAAGATCCCATGACCAGCTTTACCGGACAGATTCCAAGCGTCTCAATCATCATAGAGTCATCTGTGATGCCCTCCATACTTCCTTTACGAATCTCGCGGTGTGCCTTACAGATCAGATCATATTGAAATACCTGTGGTGTCTGCACATTCCAGAGTGTACTGCGATCCAGGGTCTTTTCTACCAGTCCATCCGCTGTTCCCAGTTTCATGGTATCCTTCGTCGGTACTGCCGCCACACAGGCTCCGTACTGCCCGGCAGCTTCCATGGTACGCTCCAGCATTTCCGAATCCGGAAACGGTCTGGCTCCGTCATGAATAAATATTATATCGCATTCGCCACAGGCTTTCAGACCTTCATAGACCGAATCGTACCGCTCTTTTCCTCCCGGCACCACATATTTTACTTTTCGAAATCCATAATGCTCTACAATTCTCCAGCAAAAAGGAATCTCATCCTTTCCTGTTACCAAAATGATTTCAGAGATCAGTTCTGACTGTTCAAAACATTCCAGTGAATAATAAAGCAGCGGCTTTCCGTCCAGCTCCAGAAACTGTTTTGGCACTGCAGTTCCCATTCGTTTTCCTCTGCCTGCTGCCAGAACAATGGCTTTTGCATTTTTCATGGTCCTTCTCCTATTGTCTTTCTTTTACCAGCTTTACAATCTGCTCTTCATAATCCGGTCCGGTAAAATCTTCTGTTCTTCCTGCCGTACGGATGTTACTCTCAGCCCCCAGTCCGTTCTCCTCAAATTCCCAGATATGATAACTGATTCCACGATACTCAAAATCAATGCTTCCAAGGCCTGCCTCTTCCGTATAGCGATATTCCCAGCCTTTTTCTTTTAATTCATCCTGTACTTTCTGCAAACGCATGACGTTACTCCTCTTTTGACGGTACTGCCCAGTCATAAAGCAGTCCTTCTATTTTCTCATATTCAAAGCCAAATCCCTTGTCAAACTCCTGCCGTTCCCAGGTGCCATATGGGAACCAGACTTCCATATAATCCTGAAAGAATAAGATCTGGCTCTGATCCATCACCGGTGCTACATCCTTTTCGGATACGGTAGTGTCTTCCACCGAACAGATTTTTGCCAGTTCTTCCTTCGTCTCTTCCTGTGAATGTGTGAAAAGCTCCCAGACGTCTATCGTTTCTCCGGTTTCCCTGTCAAATACTGCTGTCTGATAATTACAGGTCGTTCCACCGTCAAAATGCTGCTTTTTCGGAGTGGTGACTGCTGTAAGAATCACCATGTATTTCCCATTTTCAGCCGATTCTGTCACATCTTGAGACACTTCATGACAGGTAAAGCGCTCTCTTTCATCTGCACAGGACTGATAATCAGCGTAGGCATCCTCCAGTTCTTTTTCCAGATCATAGAGGATCCCCTGCTTCTGGTAATATGCCCGTACCTTTTCCTGTGCTGCTTCTTCCATTCCCTCAAAACCAGATAATTCTGAATCAGGTTCTTCTTCTGGAGACAAAACAAACGTTGTCTGAAGCAAATCTGTTCCATCCTCCAGACGATAACGGTATTGCTGTGTATTCTCTTTTTCATTTTTCCACTTCACTGCCTGTACGCCGTCCGAAAACGTGTAGGCTGCTTCATCGGTCTTTTCCCACACTGCAAAGCTGTGTACTTCTTCTGTCTTATCACCGTTTCCACATCCGGTCAAAGCTCCTGCTGACAGCAGAAGCAATATGCAGGTCCATACCTTTCCTCGATTCATTTCTGCGTTTTACCTCTATCTCTTTTATGCGTAAAAACCGACGATATGTTGTACTCTCACATCGCCGGTTTCTTCTGTCTTTCGGATCTGTTCAGCACCTTATGAAACAATGGATCCTGAATCTTTACAGTTCTTCCATACCAGTGGCTGATTTTATGCCAGTGGCTTGCCTGTCAGCAGTTCATATGCCTGCAGGTATTTTGCAATTGTCTTGTCCACGATTTCCTGCGGAAGTGTCCAGTCATTGTCCGGATTTGCTTTCAGCCAGTCACGGGCGAACTGCTTATCAAAGGATGGCTGACCATGACCTGGTTCATATCCTTCTGCCGGCCAGAATCTGGAGCTGTCCGGTGTCAGCATCTCATCACCGATCACGATGTTGCCTTCTTCATCCAGACCAAATTCAAACTTGGTATCCGCAATAATAATACCACGGCTCAACGCATATTCTGCACACTTCTTGTACAGTGCGATGGTACAGTCTCTGAGCTTTGCAGCATATTCTGCACCCTTGCCCGGGAATCTCTTTTCCAGATAATCAATACTCTGTTCATAAGAAATATTTTCATCGTGATCACCGATCTCAGCCTTGGTAGATGGTGTGTAGATCGGTTCCGGCAGCTTATCTGATTCCTTTAATCCTTCCGGCAGCTTAATACCGCATACTTCACCGGTCTTCTGATAGCTTTCCCATCCGCTTCCTGTAATGTAACCACGCACAATGCACTCTACCGGCAGCATCTCCAGCTTGCGGCACAGCATACTGTTGCCATCAAACTTTGGCTGCTGGAAATATTCTGGCATATCTTTCACATCTACAGAAATCATATGGTTTGGCAGAATGTCTTCGGTCAGATCAAACCAGAACTTTGACATCTGCGTCAGAACGGTTCCTTTTTTGGTAACCTCATTGTTCAGGATCACGTCAAAACAGCTGATACGGTCTGTAGCCACCATAATCAGGCTGTCGCCGTTATCATAAATCTCACGTACTTTTCCTTCTTTTACAGGCTTCATTTCCATTTTCAATACCCCTTGTATTCGTTTTTGGTTTCATTATACCTTCACTCATAACCGGATTGCAATACTCATTTTTCACAAAACTGCTTCATAAATCCGTGAAACTATCTCTTCTTTTTTTTCCAACGGAACAGAAGAATAGTTCATAACATAAAGATGCCCCTCTTCCGGCGGTGTACCGAAGTAATAACCAGATACCGGATTTAACCGGATTCCTTTTTTTCTGGCTGCTTCCAGTACCTCTTTTTCACTTTTTTTTGTATCGATTTTCATCAGAAAATGCACTCCGGCTTCTTCTTCATAGATAGAGATATATTTATGAATCGGATGACTGCGAAATGTTTCCAGCAGCTGGTCTCTTTTCGCCTGATAATAATTACGCAGACGGTTAATGTGTTTTTCAAAGCTGCCGTTCTGAATAAAACGTGCCAGTGTGTACTGTTCAAAATTGGATACTGTGCAGGAATAAAAGCTCAGCTTCTGATAGAACAGCTCAGCCAGATGATCCGGCAATATCATATAGCTGATACGTACCGTAGAGGACAGTGTTTTTGTAAATGTATTCATATAGATCACTTTTTCGGAAACATCCATACTCTGCAGCGTGGGTATTGGCCGGCCCTCCAGGCGCAGTTCGCTGTCATAATCATCTTCTATGATATAATGTTTCGGATCTGTCGCTGCCCATCCCAACAATTCATACCGACGGCTTACCGGCATGACCACACCTGTCGGAAAATGATGTGACGGTGAAATATGTAAAATCTCCACTTTTTTTTCTTCCAGTTCATCCATTCTTATACCGCACTGATCCATGTTCAGATAACAGTAAGGTACTCCCATACTTTGATAAATCTTTGCCACTTTATGATATCCGGGATTCTCCACACCATAGATATGATCTTCTCCCAGCAGCTGAATCAGCAGACTGTAAAGATATTCGGTTCCTGCTCCCACAATAATCTGCTCTCTTCGCACATTCATTCCGCGGAAATCCATCAGGTAACGGGCAATATGTTCTCTCAGTTCCAGGATTCCGCCACATGGCGGGTTTGTCATTAATTCTTCCTGCTTTTCGGACATAATTTCCCGCATAGTTCTGGTCCAGATAGAAAACGGGAATACTTCCGTTTCTGTCTGATTGCTGGAAAAATCTGCCAGCCATGTATGTTCACCTTCTGATAAAACCAGCTGATCGATATTGGTCTTGTGCTTTGCCTCCGGCATTGGTGTATATTTCAGATCTGATACAAAAAAACCTTTTTTCGGCTGAGAATAAATATATCCTTCTGCCATCAGCTGACCATAAGCATTTTCTACTGTAATCACGCTGATACCCAGATTTTTTGCAAACATCCGCTTGGATGGCAGCTTCTCTCCTGCCTTGATTTTTCCGGAAAGAATATCCTTTTTGATGCATTTATAAAGATATTCATATAATGAATCTGACCCTGTATCTGTAAAATTGTAGGTAAGCATTGTCCTCTTTTTTCTCCCATCTGACCTTACTGAATATATTTTTATTGGATATTTTTATAATGCCACTTTTCCATTATACTCATGGAAAAAGATTTATGCAACAGGAGGATATATATTATGGATAATCATAACAGATATGAATTAAATAAGCAGCTGGCCCAGATGTTAAAGGGTGGTGTGATTATGGATGTTACCACTCCGGAACAGGCAAAGATTGCTGAAGCAGCAGGGGCCTGTGCTGTTATGGCGCTGGAACGTATTCCTGCTGATATCCGCGCAGCAGGCGGTGTTTCACGTATGAGTGATCCAAAATTGATCAAAAACATCCAGGATGCTGTTTCCATTCCGGTTATGGCAAAATGTCGTATTGGCCACTTCGCAGAAGCTCAGATTCTGGAAGCTCTTGAAATTGATTATATTGATGAAAGCGAAGTTCTCTCCCCTGCAGATGATATCTATCATATTAACAAAAGAGATTTCAAAGTTCCATTTGTATGTGGTGCCAAAGATCTGGGTGAAGCTCTGAGAAGAATCACCGAAGGTGCTTCCATGATCCGGACCAAGGGAGAACCTGGTACCGGTGATATTATTCAGGCAGTACGCCATATGCGAAAAATGAACAGCGAAATTGCCCACATTGGAAGTATGCGAAAAGACGAACTCTTTGAAGCAGCCAAACAACTTCAGGTTCCTTACGAACTGGTAAAATATGTTCATGAGAGCCATCGTCTCCCGGTAGTAAATTTTGCAGCCGGTGGAGTCGCTACCCCTGCGGATGCTTCTCTAATGATGCAGCTTGGTGCGGAGGGTGTCTTTGTTGGATCCGGCATTTTCAAATCCGGCAATCCACAGAAACGTGCATCTGCCATCGTTCAGGCTGTTACCAACTATACCGATGCCTCACTGATCGCCAGATTATCCGAAGATCTGGGTGAAGCCATGGTAGGAATTAATGAACAGGAAATTGAGCTTATTATGGCAGAAAGAGGCATCTGATGATAACCGTTGCAGTACTGGCACTTCAGGGTGCTTTTATCGAACACGAGCAGATGCTGAATCGTCTGGGTATAAATCATATTGAGCTGCGCCAGGCATCTGATCTAAAACAGGACTTTGATGGGCTGATTCTCCCTGGAGGGGAAAGCACTACTCAGAGCCTTCTGCTCCATGAACAAGAGATGTTTGAACCTTTACAAAAACGGATTCAGGATGGGTTGCCGGTATTGGCCACCTGTGCCGGTCTGATTCTGCTGGCATCTGAAATTGAAGGTCAGAACGTATCTCATTTTGCCACGCTTCCGGTAAAAGTAAAGCGAAATGCCTATGGCAGACAGCTTGGCAGTTTTCATACAAAATCCGAAGTAAAAGGCATCGGAACCATACCTATGACATTTATCAGAGCTCCGTATATATCCGAGGCTGCGCCGGATGTGGATATTCTTTCCGTCGTAGACGGAAAAATCACAGGTGTTCATTACAAGAATCAGTTTGCCTACGCATTTCATCCTGAATTAGACAACGACACACGCATTCACGAACTATTTTTAAAATCTATTTAAAAAGAGACCAGATTCGGCTTTATCGCCATCTGGTCCCTTCTCTTTATACTAATCCTATTAAACTGAATACTCCGGTACTTGCCACGCCCATGATAATTCCGGCCAAAAGTACTCCTCCCAAAGCTGCCAGTACACTCTTTTTAAAATCCAGATCCAGAATACTGGCTGCCAGTGTTCCGGTCCATGCACCGGTTCCTGGAATCGGAATCCCCACAAAGAGGAACAATGCCACATATGTGCTTCTTCCTACTTTTGCCATCAACTTCTCGCCACCCTTTTCTCCCTTTTTCAGAATCCAGGTAAATGGCTTCTCCAGCAGTGGTTTTGTTGCTCCCCATTCCAGTACTTTTCTTGCAAAGAAATAGATAAACGGTACCGGAAGCATATTTCCGATAATACAAACAATGTAAGACGCCACCAAAGGAAGCTTCATTCCAACAGCCAGCGGTACCGCCACACGAAGCTCAGCCAACGGAAGCATAGAAACAAAAAATACAGTCAAAAATTTTGTAAACATAAATTATCCTTTCTGATACATGCACTTCAGTTATCAAAATTGTCTTTGAGATTGACTTTATTCAATATAATATATATTAGCCGACATTTCAAGCTATACTATATGCTAACTTCTTATTTCTGGTATACATATCGGCTAACCTGACATTCGATTACCACGGAAGTTCTTTGTATTCTTGTTTCCGGGGTATTTTTCCGGGCTGATCGCTCAATATTACCACGGAAGTTCTTTGTATTCTTGTTTCCGTGGTATTTTACCAGGCTAACCCGCACGATATTACCACGGAAGTTCTCTATATTCTTGTTTCCGGGGTATTTTACCAAGCTGACCTCTCAATATTACCACGCAATCAACTAGCTTCTTACTTTCCGGGGTATTTTACCAAACTGACTTCTCAATATTACCACGAAAATTCTCTATATTCTTGTTTCCGGGGTATTTTATCGGACTGACTACACGATATTACCACGGAAGTTCTTTGTATTCTTATTTCCGGGGTATTTTACCAAGCTGACTTCTCAATATTACCACGAAATCAACTAGCTTCTTTTTTTCCGGGGTTGGTTCCCCGGCTAAGTCACGAAAAAAGGCGTATGAATTAGGATTTCTCACCTTCATACGCCTTTTTTATTATTTTATGACACCCTGTTCGGAATTATGTCTTAATCGGTTGATTGCCCTTGCCAGAGATGCTTGCGTAGTCTTATACTCTCGGATACTTTGTTTCTGCCGCATCTCTTCCAGTGCACGGTCACGGGCCTCACGTGCTCTGACTGCATCAATTTCTTCCGGCAGCTCTGCTGATTCCACAATCACAGTCACACGATTGTGCGCAGCCTGGACAACTCCAACACCAGACACTGCTGTTACCCAGTTCCCGTCTTCCTTCTGAAAACGGATTTCTCCAGGCTTTAAAGCCAGCACCATTTCCTCATGATGCGCCATAAATGCTTTTTCGCCATCGGTCGCTGTTACCACTGCAATCGATACCTGACCTTTAAAAAACACTTTATTACTGGTAATAATTTTTAAAAAAAATGTAGCCATGGAAAGTTATCCTTTCTGCATTGCGTTTGCCTTTTCAATTACTTCATCAATGGTTCCTACATTGAAGAATGCAGCTTCTGGATATTCATCCATTTCACCATCAATGATTGCCTTGAATCCACGGATGGTTTCTTTCACCGGCACATATTTTCCAGGTACACCGGTAAAGTTTTCTGCTACGTGGAATGGCTGGGAAAGGAATCTCTGAATCTTTCTTGCACGGTACACCGTTACTTTATCTTCTGCTGATAATTCTTCCATACCAAGAATTGCGATGATATCCTGCAGTTCTTTGTATTTCTGAAGCATTTCCTGTACTTTCAGTGCAGTCTCATAATGTTCTTTTCCTACGACGTCTTCCTCCAGAATACGAGAGCTGGATTCCAGCGGATCAACAGCCGGATAAATACCCTGTTCTACAATTTTTCTGGAAAGTACAGTAGTAGCATCCAGATGAGCAAATGTGGTCGCCGGAGCCGGGTCTGTCAAGTCATCAGCCGGTACATAAACTGCCTGTACAGATGTTACCGAACCTTTCTTTGTGGATGCAATACGTTCCTGAAGCGCGCCCAGTTCATTTGCCAGTGTCGGCTGATAACCTACTGCGGAAGGCATACGTCCCAGCAGCGCAGATACTTCCGAACCTGCCTGTACGAAACGGAAAATATTATCAATAAAGAGCAGCACGTTCTGATGCTGTTCATCACGGAAATATTCCGCCATGGTTAGTCCTGTCTCAGCCACACGCATACGAGCTCCAGGTGGCTCATTCATCTGTCCAAATACCAAAGCTGTTTTTTCCAGAACACCGGATTCCTTCATTTCGGTCCAGAGGTCATTTCCTTCACGGGATCGTTCTCCGACACCAGTGAAGATAGAATATCCGCCATGCTCAGTGGCGATGTTACGGATCAGTTCCTGAATCAATACGGTCTTACCTACACCGGCACCACCGAACAGACCGATCTTACCACCCTTGGCATAAGGTGCCAGAAGGTCGATAACCTTGATACCAGTCTCCAGCATCTCTACTACCGGGCTCTGATCTTCAAATGTTGGCGG
Organism: uncultured Marvinbryantia sp.; assembly: GCA_934394985.1. Lineage (GTDB taxonomy): Bacteria > Bacillota > Clostridia > Lachnospirales > Lachnospiraceae > Marvinbryantia. The sequence goes on along the minus strand of CAKRRF010000018.1, from coordinate 41,578 downwards.
TTCTCTGTGAATACACCAGTGTTCTTCTTTCTCCAGAGATTCCTCTCCGTCTATGGTATCTCCCAGTACATTAAACAGACGGCCAAGGGTCTTTTCCCCAACCGGCACTTTGATACCGCTTCCGGTTGCAACGACTTCCATATCTCTGTGGAGTCCTTCACTGGATGCCAGCATAATACAACGTACTGTATTTTGGCCTACATGCTGAGCCACTTCCATAACGCAGCGTTTTCCATCGTTATTTACTTCCAGGGCATCTTTAATATATGGAAGTTCACCGTTCTGAAATTCCACATCAATAACCGGTCCCTGAATCTGTACGATTTTCCCTACATTCATTTTCAGCGGTCTCCTTTCTTTTTACGTTTCTGTGCTTTTGCGCCACTGACCACCTCTGTGATCTCCTGCGTAATCGCAGCCTGACGCACACGGTTATATTCGATCGACAGCTGATGAAGCATATCCTTTGCGCTGTCATTTGCTGCTTCCATTGCCATCATACGGGCGTTATGTTCACTGCAGAAAGATTCTACCAGGGCACCGAAAATATATCCTGTGACATAGTTCGGAACCACACTTTCCAATACAGCCTGCGGCGATGGGGAAAATATAAATTCTTCCTGCATGACACCTGTTGCCTGCTGCATATGGCTGGTGAAATTCTGCTGAGTCAGTGGAAGCAGACGTTCCATCCTTGTTTCACTTTGCATACCATTCTTCATGGATGTAAAGATAATATCAATTTCATCCAGCTCCCCGTTATCATATTTTTCCAGCAGTCTGCTGGTAATCACACGGGCTCTATCAAAGGTCGGATGCTGTGCAGTATAGAGGAAATGCTCATCTACCGCTATCTTCTTTCCGGCAAAATACTGTCTTCCCAGTTCTCCTACTACGAACAGATTCCATTCTGCCGACTGTTCCAGTTCCTCTTCTGCCAGCTTCAGGACATTGTGATTGTATGCACCAGCCAGTCCCTTATCTGCTGTGATTACAAGAAAGCCTCTCTTTTTTCCTGATCCCACCGGGTCGTGTGTCAGATACCGGTGATCCATTTCCGGCATATGACGAACGGTTCTTGCAATCATACTCTGCATGGTAAAGAAAAATGGTTCCGTTTCTGACAGTTCCTTTTTGGCACGCTGGAGCTTGGTGGATGATATCATATACATTGCATTGGTGATCTTCATCGTATCATTGATACTTTTTATTCTGCCCTGTATCTCTCTTGCATTTGCCATTGGATCACCACCTATACTTCTTTATTCCAGACCTGATCTCTGTACTCTTCTGCTGCCTTTACAATCTGTTCACGAAGGCTGTCACTGAGCTGTCCGGTTGTCTCCAGTTCACGGATCACTGCCGGCTGGCTCTTTGCAAAATAATCCAGCATTCCGGTACGGAATTCTCTGATCTTTTCTACCGGCACATCAATCATGACCTTTCCGGTTGCTGCACACAGCATAATAACCTGCTGAGGCATGGAAAATGGCTTACACAGTGGCTGTTTCAGAAGCTCCATCAGTCCTTTGCCATACTTCAGCTGTTCCACTGTAGCCGGATCCAGATCAGATGAAAACTGCGTAAACACTTCCATTTCACGATACTGTGCCAGGTCGATACGGATACTTCCGGCTGCTTTCTTCATAGCCTTTGTCTGGGCTGCACCACCTACACGGGATACGGAAAGACCTACGTTCACGGCTGGTCTCATACCAGAGAAGAATAAATCACTCTCCAGGAAAATCTGACCATCTGTAATAGATATTACGTTAGTCGGAATATAAGCAGACACATCGCCTGCCTGTGTTTCAATAATTGGCAATGCAGTAATCGAACCGCCTCCTGCCTTTTCATTCAGACGACTGGAACGTTCCAAAAGTCTGGAATGCAGATAGAATACGTCTCCAGGATATGCCTCACGTCCAGGTGAACGTTCCAGAAGCAGGGACAGCGCACGATAAGCAACTGCATGCTTGGACAGGTCATCGTATACGATCAGTACATCTTTTCCCTGATACATAAAATACTCTGCAAGTGCGGTTCCGGAATACGGAGCCATATACTGAAGCGGTGCCGGATCAGATGCAGTAGATACCACAACTGTAGTATATTCCATGGCATCATGCGCCTTTAATGTATGCACAATCTTGGCAACGGTAGATGCTTTCTGACCAATTGCCACGTAAATACATTTTACATCTTTGCCTTTCTGATTCAGAATAGCATCAATGGCGATAGATGTTTTACCAGTCTGTCTGTCACCGATAATCAGTTCTCGCTGTCCACGTCCGATCGGGAACATCGAGTCGATAGACAAAATACCGGTCTCCAGTGGTACAGATACGGATTTACGATCCACAATACCAGGAGCTTCATTTTCAATCGGGCGATAATCGCTGGATGGAATATCTCCTTCTCCGTCAATCGGAGCACCCAGTGCATTGATAACACGGCCAAGGAACTGATCGCCCACTGGAATACCGGCTTTTCTTCCGGTTCTCATCACTCTGCTGCCTTCACGGATCTCACTGTCGCTTCCGAACAGAATACATCCGATCTCGTCACGTTTGATATCCTGTACCATACCCTTGATACCGTTATCAAAAATAACGATCTCACCATACATGGCATGGTCGATACCATCAATATTTACGATACCGTCACCTACAGATTTTACGGTACCGACTTCTTTATCTTTTGCTTCCAGATCAAAGTCTTCGATCTCGCTCTGCAGAATAGAGATAATGCCTTCCAGAGTCTGGGAATGCTTACCTTCTCTGTTATCACCAAGGATCTTCTCTGTCAGCTGTTTGATTCTTCCTTCTGTGGACCAGTCATATTCTTTATTTCCAATAGAAAGAACAAATCCTCCTCCAAGACTTTCGTCCTTTTCGCTAACCAGTTCAATCTCATCTGTTCCACTTTCTTTTTTTACAAATGCTCTGATGCCTTCCAGCTGTGCCTCTGTTGGTTCCGTTACATATTTTAAAATGGCCCGTTCTTTTCCGGTCTTTTTCCACTGTGTCTCTTTATAGGCTTTGCATACTTCAGGAAACAGTTCAATATCCTGATCATCACACATTACCTTGATCATATCACGGATCTGAGATGGGAAAATTTTATCAATTGCTCTGTGCTTTCCAGCCAGGTCTGCAGCTGGATTACAGAACTGTTCCATTAATACCGGAACTGTCTGGAAGATATCAAGGGCCTGCTCGATCACATCTTCAGGAATCTCTAATTCCTTTAACATGGTTGCATACTTTTCTACTGCCTGTATCATCTTCTAATCTCCTTTTTTAAGCACACCTTACTGCTGGCGAAGAAATTCATCATATAAAGCACGGTCATTATCCGTTCCTTCTTTTTCTCCTGCCACACGGGCTGCTGCTGTCACTACCATATCACGGACTGCAGTCTCTGCCTGCTGCATAATCTTCTTTTTCTCCTGCTCTGCATCGCTGCATGCTTTTTCCACAATAGTTCCGGCTTTTTTCTGAGCCTCATCTACAATACGGCTGTATTCGCCTGCGGCTTCTTCTCTTGCCTTTGCAACGATCTGTGCTTTTTCCTGTTCTGCATTTTTGATAGATGCTTCGTATTCTTCCTTGCTCTTTAATGCACTGTTTTTTGCAGCTTCTGCATCAGCCAGTCTTGCATCTTCTTCTTTCTGACGTTTTTCCAGAATCTCATTCACCGGTTTGAACAAAAACTTTCTCATCAGAACATACAGAATTAACAGGTTAATTACTGTAAATACTAAATTCCAGTCTAATCTTAACATCCTGGTTAACCTACCTTCCTGTTATAAATACTGTTCTCTCTTTCGATTAACCAAGGAACATGATACATAAAAGTGCAATAACGAAACCGTAAATAGCAGTTGCTTCGGCCAGTGCACAACCAAGAAGAAGTAACTTTGTGATCTTTCCTTCTGCTTCCGGCTGACGTGCTACAGCGTCAGTTGCTTTACCTGTTGCGATTCCGATACCAATACCTGCTCCAATACCTGTCAGTACAGCGATACCTGCTCCAATTGCGATTAATGTACTCATTTTTTTATTCTCCTTTACGTGTTTTTCTTTATGCTTCTTTAATAAATAATGATGTCAGGAATACGAATACATATGCCTGAATCAGTCCGTCAAAAATATCAAAATAAAAACTGAATGGAAGCGGAAGTACAACTGGTACCAGCTGTTTAATCAACTCCATAATAACAAATGCACCAAGAACATTACCAAATAATCGCATGCACAGCGACAACGGACGAATGAAGATCTCCAATACGTTGATCGGTGCTACAATGGCGATTGGCTCTGCAAAGTTCTTGCACCATCCTTTGACTCCTCTTTTCTGAATTCCTGCTGCCTCAATCAGTATAATACTCATAATCGAAAGTGCAGCTGTCACATTCAGGTCTTTTGTCGGTGGTTTTAAACCAAATAAACCAATGACGTTGGATACGCCGATATAAAGCAGAACCGTTATCAGATACGGTACAAACTTTCGGTTCTCTTTACCGATCATACCCTCAACCATACTGTTCAGTTTTACGACAATAAATTCTGCGGCCGCCTGTCTCTTACTGATATGGTCTACTTTCAGATTCCGTGTCATGAGGATTGCAAATAGTAACAGTACTGCCATAATTACCCAGGTAATGACTGTAGACTCTGCTATCCCGATTCCACCGATCTTGAAGACCGTTTCACAGGTAAGCTCTTCTTGCAGTTTTGTCGCAAGGTCACCCATATTATCACCTCTTTCTGACTCTCCTAAGATACGTCTATATTTTATCAATGACGTATTATACTCCCATTTTTTCCATTTGGTAAGACCAAATATATCAAAAATTCAGAAATATTTAAGAAGTTTTTATAGCATTTTACCGATTGACACATTGTATTCACAGAAATACAAAAAAGCAGTCTGAAAGATACGGTTCTCTCAAACTGCTTTGTGGAACATTCTGTTCCTGATTGTATCGTTCTCTTATCCCTGCGTATAGCGCGACAAAAACTGCTTCGTACGTTCTTCCTTTGGATGTTCAATGACTTCTTTCGCTTTTCCCTGCTCAACGATATAACCTTCGTCCATAAAAATGATCTCGTCTGCCACATCTCTGGCAAATGCCATCTCATGAGTCACAATGATCATCGTGGTCTTCTGATCTGCCAGTCCGCGAATTACCTTCAATACTTCACCGGTCAGTTCCGGGTCCAGTGCAGATGTCGGTTCATCAAAACAAAGAATATCCGGCTTTAATGCCAGTGCTCTTGCAATCGCAACCCGCTGCTGCTGGCCACCGGACAGCTGATGTGGATAATGATTTTCTCTCTGTTCCAGTCCCATCTTTTTCAGAAGAGCCTCACCATGAGCATGAATTTCTTCCATAATTATTTTTTTATTCTGACTGTAATCCGGTCTTTCTTTTGCAAGCAGCTGTTCTGCCAACATGACATTTTCCAGTGCCGTATACTGAGGAAACAGATGAAAAGACTGAAACACCATTCCAAAATGGAGACGTTTTTTTCTCAACTCCCGTTCATTCTGGCTGTCACCCTTTGATGCATCATATAACGTTTCTCCTCGAACCACAATACTCCCTGCATTCGGTGTCTCCAGAAAATTCAGACATCGAAGCAGTGTGGTTTTTCCGGATCCGGAAGATCCGATAATTGCCAGAGCACATCCCTCTTCCATGGAAAAGCTGACATCCTTTAAGACCTGGGTACTTCCAAAATGTTTTTCGATATTTTTTACTTCCAGTATTGCCATTTTTCAAGCCCCCTATCTGAAATAATCCAGTCGTTTTTCAATATAATTAAATAATAAGGTAAGAATACCTACGAAGATCAGGTAAAACAGACCGGTATAGAACAACGGCCATACCAGCCCTGCTGATTTCATAAAGGAGTATCCCCTCTGCGTCAGCTCCTGCGCTGCAATGATTCTGGCCAGGGAAGTATCCTTTACCAGCGTAATGATCTCATTGGACATCGGAGGTACTACCCTCTTCACCATCTGCAGCAGCGTGATCTTAAAAAAGATCTGACTCCTTGTCATACCAAGTACCTGTCCTGCCTCCCGCTGTCCTGCCGGGATTCCCTCGATCCCGCCGCGGAAAATAACAGAAAAATAACAGGCATAGTTGATGGTAAATGCCACAACTGTTGCGGTAATACGTCCCGCCTCATTTCCGCCCCAGATATTGTGTCCCAGCCACATACCCGGTCCGTAAAAAATAATAATCAACTGGAGCATCAGCGGTGTCCCGCGAATGATCCAGACCAGCACCTGGATCAGACAGCTCAGGGGCTTAAATTTACTCATGGTTCCCAGTGCAAGAACCAGTCCAAGAGGCAGAGAGAAAACCAGTGTCAGAATAAAAATCTGAAACATAGTTCCCATGCCTCGCAATAATTCCATTGTAACCTGTAAAAACATACCTATTTCCTCTTACATACACAAGGCAGAGAGTGTGCCCTCTGCCTTTTTCTCATTTTTATCTTTGTAAAGCTTTTTTATACCAGTCCTGCCTGTACATGGCTTCATTACTCTTCCGGAACAACCACTACCTGCGCATTGTTGCAATATGCATTGGTGCATTCCATGGCATTTGTCACTTCACTCGTCAGAGTCATACCATTCCATACCACATCAATGTTCTTAGACTCCAGTTCCATAATCTTGTTATCCCAGTCAATCTCTACAAATTCCACATCGACACCGAGCTTTTCTGCAACCACACCAGCCATATCTGCGTCAAATCCGATCCAGTCACCATTCTCATCCTTGTAATCCATCGGTTCAAAATCAGTGATACCAACGATCAGAGAACCTTTTTCCTGAATGTAAGCCACATCACTGTCTTCAGCTGCTTCTGTGGTATCTTCGCTCTCTTCTTCTGTTACTTCTGTCGTTTCTTCTGTTCCCTGCTCTACCAGCGCATCCTGAACGCCATATTTTTCTGCGATTTCTTTCATAGAACCGTCGGCCCATGTCTCTGCAAATACATCATTAATATATGCCGCAAGGTCTGATCCTTTTCTGCAACCCACACCATATTCTTCGGTAGTCAGTTCTTCCGTATGTGTCAGATTCGGGTAACTTGTTCCTTCTCCGATCATAGCACCTGCCATCAGAAGATCGATAATTGCCGCATCAGAAGTACCGGACGCCACTTCCATCAGGGCATCTGCCTGAGATGCTACAGAATTATACTGAAATCCATTTTCCTCTGCTGCTGCTTCTCCTGCAGAACCGGCTTCTACTGCATATACCAGATCAGCATCTGCCGCATATGCCGGCATCGTCATTCCCATTACCATTCCAACACTTAATACCATTGCCAAACCTTTTTTCATGATCTCTCCTCCAAAAACGGTTATTTATTATCATCACTTTTGCATTTTACCATAGTAGCACACTAAAGTAAAGTTTTTTTTGTTGCTTTTCGCAGTATTCTATAGTAGAGTGGATTTCAGCAGCCAAATACTGGGCAATTTTATTTTTACTACAAGCATTTATTGGAGGGTTTATGAACAAGAGAAATGGTTTTCTTCAAAAATTTATTGGAGACCGAAAGTTTTATAAAATGGTACTGCTGATTGCAGTTCCCATTATGATCCAGAATGGAATTACGAATTTTGTAAGTCTGCTGGATAACATCATGATCGGACGTGTGGGTACCGAGCAGATGTCTGGTGCGGCTATTGTAAATCAGTTAATTTTTGTCTATAATCTGTGCATTTTCGGAGGTGTATCCGGTGCCGGTATTTTTACAGCACAGTTTTATGGTCAGGGCGATACCGAAGGCGTGCGTCAGACATTTCGTTTTAAGCTGTGGCTGGGGATTATTCTGACTGCCTGTACGATTCTGCTATTTCTGACCGCCGGTCCGAATCTGGTTCAGTTTTATCTGAACGGAGAAGGAAAGGCAGCCGATGCTGCTGCTATTTTGCAATATGGCGAACAATATCTTAGAATCATGCTTCTGGGTCTGCCTGCTTTTCTGGTCAGCCAGGTTTATGCCAGTACTCTGCGGGAATGTGGAGAAACCGTTCTTCCTATGAAAGCCGGTATTGTTTCCGTTCTGGTGAACCTTACCTTTAATTATTTCCTGATTTATGGAAAGTTCTTTTTCCCGGAACTGGGTGTCGCCGGTGCTGCCATTGCCACTGTACTTTCCCGTTATGTGGAAGCAGCTATTATCGTAATCGTAACACATCAACATGCCGCAAAGAATACTTTTGCGCAGGGACTCTACCATACCCTGGCAGTTCCGATGTCCTTATGTAAGAAAATAGCTGTCAAAGGTTCTCCTTTATTATTCAATGAAACCCTCTGGGCAGCCGGAATGGCCATGCTGACACAGTGTTATTCTGTCCGTGGACTTCATGTAGTAGCTGGACTGAATATTTCCAATACCATCAATAATGTGTTTAATATTGTATTTATCGCTTTAGGTGATTCCGTTGCCATTATTGTCGGTCAGCTTCTTGGTGCCAATAAAATGAAAGAAGCACGGGATGCAGATAATAAACTGATTGCTTTTTCTGTCTTCTGCTGTACCGGTGTGGCACTGGTCATGCTGCTTCTTTCCCCACTGTTTCCACGGTTGTACAACACTACACCGGAAGTAAGACTTCTGGCCCGGAACTTCATTATCATTACTGCCATTTTCATGCCGCAGAATGCTTTCTTACATGCCTGCTACTTTACCTTACGTTCCGGCGGAAAAACCATTATTACATTTTTGTTTGACAGTGTCTTTATCTGGTGCGTCAGTGTTACCGTTGCCTATATCCTAAGCCGATTTACCGGCCTTCCGGTACTTGCGATCTACACCATTATCCAGATCTGCGATCTGATCAAATGTGTCATCGGCTTTATTCTGGTAAAAAAAGGAGTCTGGCTGCAAAACATTGTTTCTTAGACTATTTGCCTGCCTTATGTTCCGAATGTATCTAATGCAATTGCCCCACTGCCATCATGGCAGCGGGGCAATTTTTCTCTGCTATTGATTCAGGTTGCTTGCTTTCACCGGAATCTTGAATTCCGGATGCTCTCCTCTCCAGATATTCTGCGGCATACAGGACAGAATCTGCATGTCTTCTTTTGTTATTTCAAAATCAAACACATTCTTATTCTGCTCCATATGTTCCGGTGTAGAGGATTTTACCAATGGAATGATACCTTTCTGAATCAGGAATCTCAGACAAATCTGTGACGTTTTTTTCCCATACTTTTCAGCAAACATATTCATAATCTCATTATGAACTGCATCGCCCCGTCCCAGCGGACTCCATGCCTGCATACGGACCCCTCTACTCTGTCCGTAAGCTACCGCCGCCTCCTGGGAATATCCAGGATGAACTTCCAGCTGATCCACCTGTGGTTTCAATCTTGCATGTTCCAGAATCACATCCAGATGATTTGGCAGAAAATTGCTCAGCCCCAGTCCTCTTGTCTTTCCTGCTTTGCACATTTCTTCCATGCCGCGCCAGGTCTCAATGTCACGTTCCTTCCAGTTTTCTTCTTTCAGAGAAGCCTTCGGCCAGTGGATCAGATACAGATCCAGATAATCCATCTGAAGACGCTGGAGACTTCTGTCCATAGCCGCTTTTACTTCTTCGTATCCTCTTTCATCAATCCATGCTTTTGTAACAATAAAGAATTCTTCTCTCGGAATTCCACTTTCTTTGATGGCCTGTCCCAGGACACGTTCTGTTTCATAAATAGATGCTGTATCAAAATAACGATATCCCACTTTGATCGCATCTTTCAGCACATCCAGATCACTGCTGCCGCCCATTTTGTAGGTACCAAATCCAAGCACAGGAATCTTCATGCCATTTTCCAAAGTATAGCAGTCATTGAATGAATTTATCATATTTTACTCCTTAAAATTTACGCACCATGTCACTGGTGATCTCTGCGATGCTGTGTGCGCCACACATAGCCATAGTATCTGACAGCTCTGCTTTGATCTTTTCTATGTAGCATTTCACACCTTCTTCTTCGCCACCGTATACAGCTGTTACAAATGGTCTTGCGATAATGACAGCATCTGCTCCCATAGCCAGTGCCTTGAATACGGTCACACCGTCACGAATGCCGCCATCTACCAGAATCTTGATACCACTACCCTTTAATGCCTCCACGATCTCCGGCAGTACTTCTGCTGTTGCCGGGCACTGATCCAGAACACGGCCGCCATGATTGGATACCACAATGGCTGCTGCGCCGGCTTCTTTTGCCTTCAGAGCACCTTTTACGGTAATGATTCCTTTTACGATAAATGGTACATCGTGTTCACTGATGATGGCTTTCATCTCTTCCACATTCTTGCTTCCTGCTGGTGGCTGGAAGTTCTTCAGAAATGGCAAACCTGCCGCATCAATATCCATAGCGACTGCAAATGCATGGCTGTCTTTTACCAGTGCCATTTTGTCCGCTACCATCTCTTTGCTCCATGGTTTTACAGTTGGCACTCCGGCACCGCCTGCTTCCTTGATGGCCTGAGTTGCTGCCACCATAACGTTGCTGTCCATACCATCTCCTGTGAACGCTGCTATTCCGTTTGCCGCACAGGCATTTACCAAAATCTTGTTGTACTGCATATCGTTGTAGCAGTCACCATAATGCAGATTCACTGCTCCTACCGGGCCTGCAAATACAGGCATATCAAACTTCTTTCCAAAGAGACAGACTGAAGTATCAATCGGTGCATTATCACAGATAGTATCCATATTTACACGGATATTCTTCCATGCATCAAAGTTGCGGATGGCTCCGTCTCCGCTTCCCTTCGCTCCAGGTCCCGGCACCAGATTGGTGCAGGCACGGCCATTACATACGTTGCACGCTTTACAATATTTTCCGATGCGCCCACGGGCGTTCTGAACCACTTCCTGATAAGTCATTTTTCAACTCTCCTTTGTTTTTCATTCTATGTAAAATTATAGCACTTTTTGACTTCCTACTTCAATACAAAAAAACAGAGGAGCCGTACGCCCCTCCTACAAATACTCTCGCATTTCTTTGATCATGTGTTCTTCTTCTGCGATGACTTTCTCTGCCAGCTTCTGCACGGATGCGGAAGCTGCCGGATACTGATGCAGATACCGGTACAGGGATTTTACTCCCATATTACAGCCATCTGTGATCAGATCCGCCACGGTACGGTCAGATTCTTCACCGCCCAGCTTGACATTTGTCTTCATCCAGGACATCATCCTGGCGGTCACCGCCGGTTCTTTGCCCTGATCATGATATTCATTTAAGAATTTGTGAGTTTCATTCCCTAGCTTTTCATGCACCTTTTTGCTCTCCTGCAGAATATCCCTCATATGAGCATCATTCACATGATCCAGCACATCATTTAAAGATGTCACTCCCATCTTAATCCCCGCATTGCATTCCCGTAAAAGCTTGATGGTATCGTCTTCCATGAAAAAACACCTCCTTCAGGAAATACTCTTTCCAAAAAGAGATGTTTTTATGTACTCTATTCGATCGGATCCATGTCCAGTCCCAGTTCTCTTGGAAGGAATCTCGGACATACATTTTCAGATGATGTAATGACAGAAGCTGCCAGCCTGGTTCCAATCTGCGCTGACTCTGCCAGTGTTTTTCCATATGTCAGCCCGATGGTCACTCCGGCAAAGAATGCATCCCCTGCTCCTGTAGTATCTTTCACCTGTACTGATCTGGCAGGACAAACACCTTTTGTGCCCTGCATATCCGCATAGACAGCCCCCTTGCTTCCCATCGTGACAATCATGGCAGGAATTTTACCAAGTATGACACGTTCTGAAAGAATTTCGCATAATTCAGCAGGTTCTTTCGTACTGTAATCATCTGTAAAAAGCATTCCCGCCTCCAGTTGATTGCAGACAAAGCAATCCACCTTCTGAAGCAGATCCCGGCGTTCCACCGCAATACTCATATTCGATACTACTGCAAAGGTTTTCTTCTGATATTTTTCTGCCAGCGCAAATGATTTTTTAATCAGATCTTTATGCATATCGGCCTGAATCACAATCGCATCTGCCTGTGAGAAAATCTCATCGCCATGCTCTTCCAATACCTTCATAATCGGCATCAGATCTGCTCTCTGTGATATGGATCCTGCCAGATCGCCATGATTATCAAAGATGGCCAGCCAGGTACCCATGCCTCCCGGAACAGTCTGAATATAGCGGGTATCTACCCTGTGATTCTTCAGTTTCTTTAACACATCTGCACCCATGGCAGAGTCATCTACAATACTGATAAAAGTCGGCCGCAATTCTACATTGGCAATATCCTCTGCCACATTCCTGCAGACACCGCCATGTATATATTCGATTCTTCCCACATTTCGGCCATCCGGTATATAAGCCTCATCCGGAAATCCTTTAATATCTACAAATACTGCACCAATTACTACTATTCCCATACGTTCCTCCGCTTATTTCGCAATATTGTATCTATTATAACCTGATTCGACTGATTTCACCACTGGTTTTCATTTTTCGAAAGAACTCTGATCTCGATCCAGTAATTATCCGGATCGTTGATAAAATAGATTCCCATAGCTGGATTTTCAAAACAAACACCGTTCATTTCTTTGTGCAGAGCCATTGCTGCATCCATATCGTTTACATAAAATGCCAGATGGAATTCATTGTCGCCCAGATTGTAACTGTCTTTCTCCCAGTCACGAAGCCATGTTGTGTGAAAATGTAAATTTTATCATTTTCCTCCGTATTTCTTATTTTGTATTTTCCATTTCCTACAGTAATTTTCTTTGATAAGCAGGATCTTCCACGCTTCTTTTTAGATCATCCAGCCGATTTTCCACCCATAATCTCACCACCTCCACCTTACCATTATCTTAACATAGCTCTGCATGGATAACCATTATTTCTTTTCAATAAAAAAGAAAAGTCCACAGCCTTTGCCATGGACTTGAATTTTCTTATAAATCTCTCAAATGTGAATGATATATTTTTTTCAGTAAATATAAGGATGTTGCCAGAGATGCAAGCTCTGCCACCGGAAAAGACCACCATACAGCATGCAGTCCAAATGCATGTGCAAAAATATATGCTGCCGGAAGTAATACTACCAGCTGTCTGCATACTGAAACGATCAGGCTGTATAAACCGTTCCCCAGCGCCTGAAATACGGAGCCAATCACGATACAGAAGCCTGCCAGCAAAAAGCTGAGACTTATTACACGCAGTGCCGTTATTCCGATTCCAATCATATCCTCTGAAGCATTGAACATACGCAGCAAGGTTGTCGGCATAGTCTGGAAAATCAATGCCCCAAATATCAGTATACAAACTGCTGCACCACATCCCAGCTTTACAGTACGCATAATTCTTGCTTTGTTTTTTGCTCCGTAGTTGTAGGCAATGATCGGCACAAGGCTGTTGTTCAAACCGAATACCGGCATGAAAAAGAAACTCTGAAGCTTAAAATACACACCGAATACCGCTGCTGCTGTAGATGAAAATCCCAGCAAAATCTTATTCATTCCATAAGTCATCACAGATCCGATCGACATCATCAAAATAGATGGCACACCTACTCCATAAATACTTTTTACCGTTTCCCCGTCAAACCGCATACGCTTTAAAGAAAGACTTATTTCTTTATTCTTTTTCAAATTAAAATATGTGCCAATACACATTCCAAAGAACTGACCTGTTACCGTCGCTACCGCAGCTCCGGTCACTCCCATTTTCGGCACAAATCCGATTCCGAAAATAAATACCGGATCCAGCACAATATTTATAATGGCACCGGTACCCTGAGATATCATATTATAAATCGTCAACCCGGTAGACTGCAGCAGTCGTTCCATAGTGATCTGCATAAACAGCCCCAGTGAACAGGCACAGACCACTGTCATATACTGTACACCGTATTCCAGAATCTCCGGATCCGTCGTCTGAGCAGAAAAAAATACTCTGGATCCTGCAAGTCCGACTACAACAAAGACCAGGTAACTGCAAATTGCCAGAAGCACACCATTATTGGCAGCTTTATTTACTTTATCCATGTCTTTTTCACCAAGACTTTTCGACAGCAGTGCATTCACACCAACTCCGGTACCGGAAGCTACAGCAATCATCAGATTCTGCACCGGAAAGGCCAGGGATACAGCAGTCAGTGCATTTTCATTGATCTGTGCCACAAAGATACTGTCAACAATATTGTACAATGCCTGCACCAGCATAGATAAAATCAACGGCAGTGACATGGTAAATAACAACTTCGGAATGGGCATAGTACCCATTTTATTTTCTTTTACATTTTTATTCATACACAATTTCCTCTTTAAAGTGCCTTTGGCAGGTTCCATTCATAATATTTGGCCAGCACCCGGATTACCACCACCAGAATAACAGAAAGTATCATGGATGCTCCGGAATGCAGACAGTCATATAAAATAATATAGCTGATTGCCCCTGCAATAGATGCACAGGCATATACATGCTTACGCAAAATTCCCGGTGTCTCATTTGCCATCACATCACGCAGCAGACCGCCGCCCACACCGGTAATAACACCCAGAAAAATCTTCAGAAACAGCATATGATTCATATCGTTATTCATCACAGAATTTACTCCTACAACGGTAAAAACCCCCAACCCAATGGCATCCATCAGGTTAAAGAGGTTTTCATATAAAGCTGATTCCAGAAATTTGGGTGAAGAATGATTGACTTTGATAATCAGGAAAAGAATCAGGATCGAAATCATAGATACTATGACATATACCGGTCTCACGAACATCATTGGCGGATGTACCCCAATGATCAGGTCACGTATCATACCGCCCCCAACTGCAGTGGTAATTCCCAGTACAAGAATACCAAGCAGATCCAGTCTTTTCTGTATGGCAATCATGGCACCGGAAAGGGCAAATGCGACGGTTCCTACCATTTCCAGTACAAAAGTCAGATCGATTGTTTCTGGCATAATCTATCCCCCAGTTATTTATTTGGTACCGAAAATACGGTCACCCGCATCACCAAGGCCCGGACAGATATATGCATTCTCATTCAGTTCGCGGTCAATATGGCCAACATAAATCTGAATATCCGGATGTGCTTCCTGAAGCTTCTTCAGGCCTTCCGGTGCAGCAATAATCGCCATAAATTTAATCTTCTTTCCACCATGCTGTTTGATAAAATCAACTGCTGAAATAGCAGAACCTCCAGTAGCCAGCATCGGATCTGTCACTACAATCAGACGTTCGGAGATCGGATCCGGAAGCTTACAGTAATATTCATGAGGAATATGTGTTACTTCGTCACGATACAGACCGATATGTCCGATTTTTGCAGTCGGCACCAGTGCCTGTACACCGCTTACCATTCCAAGTCCCGCACGCAGAATCGGAACAATCGCCAGCTTCTTTCCGGCAATGACAGGAGACATACAGGTCTCAATCGGTGTTTCAATCTCAACATCCTCCAGTGGAAGGTCTTTTAATGCTTCATAACCCATCAGCATGGCAATCTCTTCTACCAGAGCGCTGAATTCTGCTGTTCCGGTATTCTTGTCACGCAGTCTGGTGATTTTGTGCTGAATCAGTGGATGTGTCATTTCAAATACATTACTCATAGTTTTCCTCCAAATATGTGTGCTCATTATTTTATATCTGAGTTCTGCGGATTAATACCCAGACCTCTGCTGATATCTCCGGTTGCATTCTTTCCGAATTCGTAATCATTTCCAGGAAGAATGGCATTTAACAGAATCCCTGCAATCGCTGCAATTGCAAGACTGGTCAAAGTCACATCGGTTCCCAGCACATGAAAGGTCAGTCCGTCAGAAAATCCCAGTCCGCATACCAGAATCACTGCCGCAATGATCAGATTTCTGGATTTCGTAAAATCAACTTTATTTTCCACAATATTACGTACTCCAATAGCAGAAATCATACCATACAGAATAAAGCTGACACCACCTACGATGGCAGATGGCATAGCACCAATGATCTCTGCCACTTTCGGAATCAGACTCAGGATCACGGCATAGATCGCTGCAAGACGGATCACCTTCGGGTCATATACATGGCTCAGTTCCAATACTCCGGTATTTTCTCCGTAAGTTGTATTGGCAGGACCACCAATCAATGCAGAAAGAGAGGTAGCCAGTCCGTCCCCCACCAGTGTACGGTGAAGTCCCGGATCTTCAATAAAATTCTCTCCCACTGTAGCAGAAATGGCGCTGATATCTCCAATATGCTCCATCATTGATGCCAGTGCGATTGGTGCCATAATCAGAATCGGAGTCAGGTGAAACTTGCAGATCTGGAATGGTGGCAAGCCTACCACACCGGCAGATGCTGCCTTTGAAAAATCCAGAATTGCACTGCCATCTGCATTTGTCATACCCAGTGCATTTAAAATCAGTGCCAGACCGTAAGAAATCAGGACACCCATCAAAATCGGAATGATCTTCCACATTCCTTTGCCCCAGATATTAAAAATAATGACTACAGCCAGCGCAGTAAATGCCAGTAACCAGTTGGACGATGCGTTACTGATAGCGGAAGGTGCCAGACTCAGTCCAATACAGATAATAATCGGACCTGTCACTATCGGCGGAAGGAAATACATTACCCTTTTCACACCCACCAGCTTTACAACCAGTGCCAGTACCAGATATAACAGTCCTGCCACTACGATTCCGCCACAGGCATACGGCAGTTTTTCTCCCATCGTCATGTCAGCAAAAATCCCGGTATTTAACTGTGAAACTGTGTAGAATCCACCAAGAAAGGCAAATGATGATCCCAGAAATGCAGGTACTTTTAATTTGGTACAGCAATGGAAAAACAATGTTCCAAGACCGGCACAAAACAGGGTAACCTGAATCGAAAGTCCCTCACCTTCAAAATAATGGTTTACCAGAATCGGTACCAGGATCGTTGCTCCAAACATGGCAAACATGTGCTGCAATCCCAGCAGAAGCGTCTTCGGAAGTCCAAGCTTCGAGACATCACGTATTGCATCATTTCGATCGTTCATAATAATCTCCTCTTTCCTTTATAAAATGACAAATTTTTCTCTTCCCTATTATAGTAGGTAAGTATTATTTGGTCAATTAGAAGTGTTTGCTGTAAATTTCCCCTGTTTTTGTACGTTTTTCACACCTACAGCCATGGCATACTGCGCTTCATGACGCTGCCGTACCAGCTCCTTTTCATAATGTATCACACCATGATTTTCATATGGATCATGGAAATAATACCCATCTTCATCATACCCTGTCAACAGCATGCAGTGTTCGTTGGAAATCCAGGTAAAGATCTTTTCCGGCTGCGCAGTCAGATGCCAGTCTGGTCCGACTATCGGTTTTTTCATATCGATACAGGCCCAAAATACTACCGGTATTCCTTTATCAACATAATTCTGTATCAGATATTCCATAGAACGTCCCGTTTCATCTACTGCCCGAAATCGCTTTTCTTTTTCAAAAACCTTATCCAGTGTCTGGCAGATCACCGGTGCATAACAGCCCATTCCATCCTCCCGGTATGGATTCCCGCAAAATACTTTCCATGGATCTCCTCCATAGATGGTTCCGTTTCTGTTTTCAAATTCCTGCCGCTCCAGATAGTTTTCAATCCATTCATCCACTGTAATATCGTATCCCAGATACCGTAACAGCATAACCGACGAGACGCTTTCGCACCCCGTCGGATAAACCGGACTCTGACTGATGTATGGCACATTAATCAGTTTCTTTTTCATTTCCTGCATGTTCTCCATCGTTATTATATTTTCTCATAAAAGTAAGAACCATCAGCAGCATGGCAGCACTGACGCCCAGTGTAATCCACCAGATTCTGACAAATCCGGCAACGACATATCCGATCACACAGACTACTGCCACCACAGCCGCATACTGCATCTGCGTAGATACGTGATTGATATGATTGCTCTGTGCTCCTGCCGAAGACATAACCGTAGTATCTGAAATCGGAGAAACATGGTCTCCACATACCGCGCCTGCCAGAACTGCAGATACCGAAATAATCATCATTTCCAGCTGCTTTGCCTCCGGGAACATGGCAACCACAATAGGAACCAGGATGGCAAACGTACCCCAACTGGTTCCGGTGGAAAATGCCAGGAACACTCCTACCATAAACATTACCGCCGGAATAATCACACCTGCTGAAGTATGTGATCCTACCACACCTCCCACAAATTCAGCCAGACCAAGTGTATCACTGACCCCTTTTAATGACCATGCAAAAATCAGAATAGCCACTGCCGGAATCATCAGACGGAATCCTTCCACAAAGCTGTCCATAAAGCCCTTGAAAGTCACTACCTTTCTTGGCAGATACAGGATCAGCATAAAGAAGATCGTAACCATCGTTGCAAAAATCAGACTGGTTTCTGCATCACACCCTGCAAAAGCAGATACCACATCTGTGGCGCCACCCAGAAAGCCGGTGTACACCATCGAACCGATGGCTGATACAATCAGTACCAGTACCGGCAGTATCAGATCGTATACTTTACCATTTGGACAGATCTCCTCTGTCTTTACATTTTCAAATTCTTCTGCTCCACTGGTAAACAGATCTCCCTTTTTTGCATTTTCTTCATGTTTTTTCATGAGACCAAAATCAAATCCGGTCGCACAGACATAAAGCACCATGATCAGCGTCAGAATCGCATACAGATTATACGGAATTGTTCTTAAAAATAACTGGAATCCGGTAATTCCCGCATCTGCAGGCACATAAGAATTGACCGCTGCCGCCCAGCTGGAAACCGGAGCAATAATACAGATCGGTGCTGCCGTTGCATCAATAATATAAGCCAGCTTCGCTCTTGATATCTTAAAACGGTCTGTAACCGGCCGCATTACAGAACCTACCGTCAGACAGTTAAAATAATCATCTACAAAAATCAGTACACCCAGACCAGTTGTAGCCAGCATAGCTGTTTTTCTGGATCTGATATGTTTTCCGGCCCAGTTACCATAGGCCGCTGAACCTCCTGACTTTGACATCAGTACAATAATCATTCCCAGCAATACATCAAAGATCAGAATGTTCAGATTCATGCTGTTTTTCATAACATCAAAAAATGTGACAAAGGCATTCCATGGATGAAAGCCTGTACAAAGCAGTGCCCCCAGTGCCACTCCTAAAAACAGGGAACTATATACTTCTTTTGTCACCAGTGCCAGAACAATTGCCAACAATGGCGGCAACAGGGCCCAGGCTGTTCCGATAAAAATTGATCCTTCCATATACTATACACTCACTTTCTCTCTCTTCTCTCAAAACGGTTCAGCATCCATCTGACTCTTGCTGTAAATGAATCCTGAACCGTCTATCCCCACTCTTTATTCTGTTTCAGTTTCTGTATCTGTCACAACCGGCATCTCTTCGTCTGTTTCCGGAAGCGTTGTAATATCATCTTCGTCTGTTTCCTCTTCGGCCAGTCCCCATTTTTCCATCCAGCTTTCTGCATTCGTCTGCAGTTCCATCATGATACCCATCACATCTGTGGTATCCATATCTGCCAGCATATCTACTTCTGCCGGAGTTTCAATCTTTTCATATTCAGAATTGATCATCACGTATCCGCTTAAAATCGGCATTTCCATACCATCTGCTGATACCGTCACCTGATTCAGTGTCCAGGTAAAGCCTTTTCCTTTTGTCACATTTTCAAAGGTACTTTTCAGTGCCACACCTACTTCTGAACCACTCTCTTCATCCGGAACAGCAATATTTACATCCATTTCTCCTGTCTGCGCATCAAAGTTCATTGTGAAAATCTCTGAATCCATATATGTTTCTTCTTTATCAGAGAGCTTCATATGAACCTTCATATCCATGGCAGTGTCTGTGGTATCATTTGCAAAAGCGTAAGCCAGATGCATGACATCCTCTTCATTGCCTTCTTCGTAAATATCCATATCCATATCAAATCCTGCTGCCATATTGGATGGATCCGTAAAGGCATACAGCATATCAAGAATCATAACCGATGGTTCCTGTTCTTCTGTTGCTGTCGTTACTTCTTCGGACTCAGCTTCTGCATCTGTATACAGATCTGATGTGGTATCTGTCTGCTCCAGCTTGCTTTCATCCATCTTCAGTGTCATGGACATCTTGGTTATCTGATCATTTTCTACCCAATAGGTTATGGTAAACTGATCACCCAGCAATGCCGCACTCTGCTCCAGTGCCTCTTCCATGGTCTGGTTAAAATCTTCCACGTCTGACATACCGGTAGTAGTTAGCACAGAAGTAAGCTCTGTCAAAAGATCTTTATAAATCGCCATGATGCTTTCTGTTTCATAAGTAGCGTCATAGAATGTAACTCCAGGATACTCTGCATCTTCCCTGGTTTCCACACTCATGGCATTTTTAGCAGACTCTGTTGCATTTTCCAGAATTTTCTTAATATTGCCGATCATACCGGCAGCATCTGTTGCAGATTCTGTGCCTTCCGGGAAAAATTTCATATCAATATCTTCTGATAAAGGCAGTTCTCCAAGCATCTGCTCCCATACTGACCCACTATACTGATCCAGCAGACTTCCTGCCTTCAGTCCTACTGTCCTGGATAAAAATTCAGGTACTGTCAGCGCAAGCTGATTCTCATCTCCATATAAAGACAGGCTGGCAATATCCTCTGAGTTCACTGCTGCTGCCAGTTTAAACAGCCACTGCTTATCCTTCAGATCTATCGTTGTATCAGTCGTCAGGCCAAGATCCCCCTCCAGCTGCTCCGGCAGTCCCATGCCGGTCAGCAAATCTCCCGGAACGGTCAGGTTCGTTGTCACCTGTGCGCCGCCTTCCTTCATTGCTTCTGTGATCGCATCCCAGTCAAGCATCTCACTGATCGGTGACGGAGTCTCTGTCTGCTGCTGTTTTTCCAGAATGGCATTCAGGTCATCCAGTGGTTCTGCACTTGCAGATGCCTGTAAAGATACTACACCTACGGTAGCAGCTACTACAGTTCTTCCAAGCCATTTTTTTAATTTACCCATATTCCTTCCTCCTGTTGCATTGCACTTTCTTTTCTGTTCCATGTCAGATTATCCGTTATGATAAAAACAATAACCTTATCTGAATGATACATGAAAATAGAATTTCTTGCAATATAAATATAGCATTTTCAACAATTACCAGTTATAATAACTATGTTGTGTTATGAGAAAATTACACACACATTCTTTAATAAAAATAATTGTAATCCATTACTTCACAACAGGGGGAAAAATAAGATGAATTTTTCAATTGCTGAAATGAAAGAAACCTTTCAGAAGCTGTATCATACAAATGAAGATCTTCCGGTTTATTTTGCACCGGGACGTGTGAATCTGATCGGAGAACATACAGACTATAACGGAGGGCATGTATTCCCATGCGCACTGACTCTTGGTACCTATGGTATGATTCGTCCAAGAGAAGACCGCACATTACGTTTTTATTCTATGAATTTTTCCAAAGCCGGAGTCATTGAATCTTCTCTGAATGATCTGACACCTTCCGATCAGGCTGGCTGGACAAACTATCCGAAGGGTGTCATGTGGACCTTTGCCAAACGTGGCTGTCCAATGCCTGCAGGAGCAGACATCTTAATCTATGGGGATATCCCGGCCGGTTCCGGTCTTTCCTCTTCCGCATCTTTAGAAGTACTCACAGGACTGATGCTGCGCGAAACATTTGGATTTGATTTCACTAATCAGGATCTGGCTCTTATCGGTCAGTATTCCGAAAATAATTTTAATGGCTGCAACTGTGGTATCATGGATCAGTTTGCCAGTGCCATGGGAAAAAAAGACTGTGCCATTTTCCTGGATACCAACTCTCTAGATTATGAATATGCACCAGTGAAGCTGGCCGATGCCAAAATTGTTATTACCAACAGCAATGTAAAACACAGTCTGGTAGGCTCCGCTTATAATGACAGAAGAAGAGAATGTGAAACAGCTTTGAAAGAGCTTCAGACAGTTGCTGATATTGTATCTCTGGGTGATCTGACAGAAGAACAGTTTGAAAAACTGAAGATTCATATCTCTGATCCAATCTGCCAGCGTCGTGCCAGACATGCTGTTTATGAAAATCAGCGTACGATCCAGGCTGTTAAAGCTCTGAAAGAGAATCGTATCGATGAATTCGGAAAACTGATGAATGCATCTCATGTATCTCTTCGAGACGATTATGAAGTCTCCTGTAAAGAAACCGATATTCTTGCCGAACTTGCATGGCAGATTCCTGGTGTTATCGGTTCCCGTATCACCGGAGGCGGATTTGGCGGATGTACTGTCAGCATCGTAAAAAATGATGCCGTAGATGCCTTTATTGAAACCATCAGACCGGCATACAAAAAGCAGACTGGCATCGATGCCGATTTCTATATTGTAGATATCGGAGATGGCGCAAGAAAATTATAATCACTTCCTGACATCATTATTTTAAAGATGCCAGAGTCAACCGTCAGAAACCACAGTGTATCGGTATAAAAGTGGTCTTAAGAACGATGACTCTGGCATCTTTTTCTTTATTTTTTCAGGAATGCGTGCTCTCCAGATACTGATCTATTTTCTCCTGATTCAATGCTTCTCCAATCACAATCAATACTTCCTGACCATGTTTAATGGGATTCAGCGACATCTGATCATGCGTAATATTACACTCCATCCAGTGTGCATTCTCGTCCTTGAGGAAGCCTTTTATTCGGAACACTTTTCCGCATTCCTCATCCTCCATCATCTCTTTTGCTGCTTTTTGCAGTTCTTTCGGCTGTATCGCCAGATTCATATAATATACGGAAGAATATGCTTCCTGTTGATCCATCCAGAACTTTGCACAGTGATCAGTGCGGTATCCGCTTTGGGACAGCAGAGAAAAATCCTTCTGGCTGATCGTTTCCCAGTCTTTTCTCCAGATATCTGTTTGCAGATTCCGCGTGCACTGAAACTCTTTCAAAACATTCTGAAGGAATATTTCTGTAGTATGCTCTCGTTCTTCACTGACACACTGTGTCCTGCTCATGATCACCTTTCCCGCACAGGAAAGCTGCTGTGCCAGCATATATCTAGAGCTTTTCGATAAATTCAGATCCAGTCCGGCATCTGCAATTGTAAATACTGAGCCAATCTCATACCAGCGATCCAATGGTTCCTCTCTGAGAATATCAAAAAATTCGTCCACATCAAAGATTCCGGATGGCTCCACCAGTACTCTGTCATATCCACACATCCCCATGGAAATCAGCTTTGTTTTCAATCGTCTTCTGTGACATTCTTCATCACAGCCTCCGGCTACCATTTCCAATTCACATTTCTCTCCCATAAGATCCTGCAGCAACATCATATCTACATTCACTGCTCCGAAATCATTTTCCAGAATACAGATATTCTCTCCTGCATCCAATAAATATCTTGCATATTTTTTCAGAAATGTAGTTTTCCCGGATCCCAGAAATCCGGTAATCAAATCTACTTTTACCATAATATTATCTCCGCATAAGGGTGTGAAAAAATCGGGTGTGATAAATCACACCCGATCTGTTTCTTCGAACTATGAATCTTATAACTGTGGTCCTGCTGCAACCAGTGCTTTACCAGCTTCATTTCCTTCGTATTTAGCGAAGTTCTTGACAAATCTGCCAGCCAGGTCTTTTGCTTTTTCTTCCCATTCAGAAGCGTCTGCATATGTGTCACGAGGATCCAGGATTCCTGTATCAACACCATTCAGTTCTGTAGGAACTTCGAAGTTGAACATTGGAATTGTCTTTGTAGGAGCTGTCTTGATATCTCCGTTCAGGATTGCATCGATGATACCACGAGTATCTTTGATGGAGATACGTTTTCCTGTTCCGTTCCATCCTGTGTTAACCAGGTAAGCTTTTGCTCCGCTCTTTTCCATCTTCTTAACCAGCTCTTCTGCATATTTTGTAGGATGCAGTTCCAGGAATGCCTGACCAAAGCAAGCTGAGAATGTAGGTGTAGGTTCTGTGATTCCACGTTCTGTACCAGCCAGTTTTGCTGTGAAACCAGACAGGAAGTAGTACTGTGTCTGTTCTGGTGTCAGAATAGATACTGGAGGAAGTACTCCAAATGCATCTGCTGACAGGAAGATTACGTTCTTAGCTGCTGGAGCTGAAGAAACTGGGCGAACAATGTTTTCGATGTGGTCGATTGGGTAGGAAACACGAGTGTTTTCTGTTACGCTCTTATCAGCGAAATCGATCTTGCCATCTGCTGCAACTGTAACGTTCTCAAGAAGAGCGTCACGTCTGATTGCATTGTAGATATCTGGTTCAGATTCTTTATCCAGGTTGATAACTTTTGCGTAGCATCCACCTTCAAAGTTGAATACGCCGTTGTCATCCCAGCCGTGTTCGTCATCACCGATCAGAAGTCTCTTAGGATCTGTGGAAAGTGTTGTCTTACCTGTTCCGGACAGACCGAAGAAGATTGCGGTGTTTTCACCATTCATATCTGTGTTAGCTGAGCAGTGCATTGCTGCAATGCCCTTCAGTGGCAGGTAGTAGTTCATCATAGAGAACATACCTTTTTTCATTTCTCCGCCGTACCATGTGTTAATGATAACCTGTTCACGGCTTGTAATGTTGAATGCTACACATGTTTCGGAGTTCAGTCCTAATTCTTTGTAGTTTTCAACTTTTGCTTTAGAAGCGTTATATACAACGAAGTCTGGCTCGAATGTCTCAAGTTCTTCTGCTGAAGGTGTGATGAACATGTTTGTGATGAAGTGTGCCTGCCATGCAACTTCAACGATGAAACGAACTGCCATACGTGTATCTTTGTTTGCTCCACAGAAAGCATCTACAACAAACAGTCTCTTGTTGCAAAGTTCTTTCTTAGCGATTTCTTTTACGGTTTCCCATACATTTTCTGGCATTGGATGGTTGTCGTTCTTGTATTCATCTGTTGTCCACCATACAGTATCTTTGGAATTCTCATCCATAACAATGTATTTATCTTTAGGAGAACGTCCTGTGTAAATACCTGTCATAACGTTCACTGCACCAAGTTCTGTAACCTGTCCTACTTCATAGCCTTCCAGTCCAGCTTTTGTTTCTTCTTCAAACAGCTGTTCATATGAAGGATTGTGAACGATTTCTGTTGTTCCGGTGATGCCATACTTGCTTAAATTGATCTCTGCCATCTTCCATTAACCTCTTTTCTTTCCTAGTATCTAATTTTGATAACCGCCTGCAAATGCAGTCATTGCGGTATCTTGCGCATCAATGGAGACTTATGCCTTCTCCACAGATGTTAGTATACAAAATATGTTTAAATAAATCAACAAAAATTATGCATAATTTTTGTATACATTTTTCTGAATCTGCTGTAAAAACTGGCGTTTTTTAAATTGTAAATTTCCTATCAATATGCTAACATATGCAGAGATTTAAAGATTTTTATTTAAGGAACTGGACACTATGAACACACATGAAATTGACATGACCACAGGTTCTCTGTGGCAGAAGATTTTCTTCTTCTCTATCCCACTTATGTTTTCCAACCTTCTGCAGGTTTTCTTTAATATTGCAGACATCGCTGTAGTTGGAAAATTTGCCGGTGCCATTGCACTTGGTTCTGTAGGCTCCACTACGATTTTTCTTACTCTGACAACAGGCATTCTGCTGGGTATGGCCAGCGGTGTCAATTCCGTCACGGCTTTGTTTGTGGGATCCCGTGACAGCGAACAGTTAAATAAAACCGTACATACAGCTATCCTGCTCTGTCTTTCCGTTGGCATTCTTCTTATGGTCTGCGGACTGTTATTTAGCAGAGCTTTTCTGACTCTGATGCACACGAAGCCAGAATTAATTGACGGCGCCGTTCTTTATCTTACCGTATACCTGTGCGGCTCTCCGGCTCTTGCCATTTATAATTACGGAAATGCCATACTCAGTGCCGTAGGTGATACAAAGCGTCCTCTCATTTATCTGTTTATCGCCGGTGTCATCAATGTGATACTGAATCTGATTTTTGTACTGGTATTCCATATGGGAGTATTGGGGGTAGCTCTTTCGAGCATCATTTCCCAGTATATTTCTGCTTTCCTGGTACTGCGTTTTCTGCTTCGATGTAAGCAGGATTATGCGTTGCGTTTCCGGGATATTGCCTTTGACCGGACGATCGCCAGACGAATTCTGAAAATCAGTATTCCAAGTGCTGCTCAGTATTCTCTGTTTGCCGTTGCCAATATCTGCATTCAGACATCGGTAAATCAGTTTGATCATGTTGTCGTAGAGGGTAACGCTGCTGCTGTCAATTCTGATACCGTGATTTTTGATATGATGGCTGCCTTTTACACAGCATGTACCAGCTTTGTTGCACAAAACCACGGTGCCGGAAAGAAAGACCGTATCTGGCGCGCCTTCCTGATTACCACGTTCTATTCTTTCATGGTAGGACTGATACTGGGTGTTTCTCTGTATATCTTCCGGATACCGTTTTTATCCCTTTTCACCAGTGATCCGGAGGTCATCAAATATGCTTCCGTCCGTGTCACCATTATGGCTCTGTCTTATTGCGTTTCCGCCTTTATGGACAATGCAACCGCAGCGTCAAGGGGACTGGGAAACAGTGTTGCACCGGCTCTGTTTGTTATTGTTGGCGTAGTGGTATTCCGTATCATCTGGCTCTTTACCATATTTGCTTACTTCCGCACACTGCCATCCCTATATCTGGCTTATGTCACCACATGGGCCGTGACCGCAGTTTGTGAAAATGTCTTCTTTATTTATCATTACCGCAGGCTGCCGAACACGGTACAGATATAAATTCAAGTCGAAAGCACGAGGTACAACCATGTCAATAAACATTTTTGATAACTGTCAGCAAAACAGTTTGACAAGCGAAACGGAGCAACAGCATATGGAGCGTATTTTAAAAGAATATCTTGCCAAAAAGAGTTCTTTTAGCAGTGGCGTCCATGATATGCTGACGCCTGAACTGGAAGAATGTAATCCCCAGGAAGGAACCCTTACATTGAAATTCCAGGTAAAAGACTGGATGCTGAATCCTATGAGAATTCTGCATGGCGGTATTATGACAACCTGCTGCGATATGACCATGGGGCTCCTGACCAAATATCTGATGCAGACCCATAGCTGTGTCACAGTAAATTTAAATATTAACTTTTTACGAAGTGCACCTGCCGGTTCTGACATTCTGGTTACTGCAAAAGCAGAAAAACAGGGACGAAGAGTTCAATTTCTCAGTTCCAAAGTATTTGATGCTGAAAGTAAAAAACAGCTGGCAGACTGCACCGCTGTTTTTATGTGATGTTACTCTTCTACTCCCTGTAACACCCCTAGTACAGCATACAAAAATTAACTGGACTAATAACGCAGGCGTAGCGGGCTACGTCAAGTTTTTCTGATGTCGCAGATGGAAATTCAGACAAGTTATGTGGTACAGTTATTTGCAGTATGATGTACTAGGCACTGCCGTCTCACTAAATTTTAGTGAACACTGCAGCCTTAGTTTTTCAATAATAAAAGTACCTACTTTTCTAATACTTTTTCACATATTATAGAAGGTTCACAGTCTATTCCATTTTGCTGAATAACTGTATATATTTTCTGAATCAGTTCCAGATCTTCCTCTAACAATTCTGCTATCTGCTCCGCTGTGTCTCCCTTTCGCATCCTTTTTGCTACCAGTTCAGCCAGCTTTTCGATAGATCCTCGTGCTAATCCGATCTGTTCTCCTTTTTTTATCAGTCTATCTGATTCCAGTTCCAGCACTTGTCCTCCCATAATCTCACCTAACCCTTCTTTGATTTTTTCCGATTTTGAGAAAATGTAACCTGTAATCCGATTGATTAATTCCATCATATCCCGGAAACTTTTTTCCTGACCATTTTGTAAAAAAAGCTTTTCGAGATACCTTTCTATATGTCTGTATTCCGTATACAGCTCTTTTCTTAACGTCCCGTCAATCTCCAACTGCTCTCTCAGCTTTTCATAACGGATAATATAAAACGGCAACAGCATAACCAGATTCTTCGCCAGAAGTTCTTCCAGTGAATACCATTGCATTCTCAGCACTGGCACCTTGTAATTCACTGACTGTCCATCTGGAAACACTAACTTCAGGTTCATACAGTCTTTCGGGTTGTCTCCACGTAAATATAATACACAGGAATGCGGGAAACGGATCTGATAGAATCCATCTTCTTTTTCTGCATATTCTAGCCCAATTGCAAAATCATATTCGATCATCCGCAGGATCATCGTACTGTCTTCTGTACTCTGGCACTCCAGATGATATTTTCTCGATCCGATTATCAGATACGAATCCGTAATGACTTTTCCATTCGCAGTATGATGCTCATTTTCGCCTCGTAAAATCGGTGCATCCAATGCATATGTAGTTCCGAATGCTTCGTTAATCAACGGTATTACCAGTTCCGGCATTTTCTCTTTTATAGTCTGAAAAACATCATCAAATATGGTACTATTCTCCATGAGTTCACTCCTTGTTGTTTTTTACTGTCTCATGTACTTTTCACCATTTATCTTTTGCATATTTGATCTGTTTTTTTATTCAGATTTCATCTTTTGTAATGTATTTCTCTCAGTTACCTCCTGTACTGATTATAACATAGCACTGAACTTTCAAATATAAAACTTTTGTAAATGCTTGTTTCGAATCTGTCGTTATCCCCACAGTTCTTTCGGATCCGGATACTTCTTACTGTCGCATCCCCATCCATTCTGGTATTTGATGGTCATATAAATCGGATCTTTTCCGTCTTTTACCTGAACATAACAGATACCGTCTTCATCAAATTTATCTGTGATGTCAATTTTCTGATCCCGATAATATACCCAGACGCTTCCATCATCCAGATATTCCACATCTGGTGAATCCCATTCTTCCAGATATTCTTCCGCGGTCAGTGGACGCTCTTTCCCATTTGCTTCATAGGCGATTCCTCCTCCACTGACTTCCCTTTCTTTTCCATTTTCATCCTTCCATGTGATACTGTAACCGGTTCCGTCATCGGTCACATCCAGCACCGCATCCGTTCGTTCTCCATGCATCCAGATCTGTACCATGCGCTGAATTCCGCCCACATTCATGGCATAGGCTGTCCCAGTTCCACCAAGAAGGACACAGCCTGTTACTATAGCTGCTGCTATCTTCATTTTTGTTTTTTTCTGTAAAGCTGCCATCTGTTCTACCTCCTGAAATGAGCATTCATGAGGCTCTAATGCAGAAAATGCGTCCTTATACTTTTCTTTATTCGTCATCTTCCCACTCCTCCTTCAATGAATCCTTCAGCATAGCCCGTCCACGGGAAAGCCGCACTTTCACGTTGCTCTCTGATAATTTCAGAATATCAGCAATTTCCCGCACCGAATAATCTTCGTAATAAAACAGATGAATCACAATCCGATATTTCTCTGGAAGCTTCATGACTTCTTCAAACAGATCTCTGGATTGTGGATCTGGAAATGTCAGTGTTTCCCTATAATCTTCCAGAGAACATTTATGCTTTTTCCAAAACGTCACAGTAAGATTCTTTGCTTTATTAATCGCAACTCGTAAAAGCCATGCCCTGATATGCTGCTCACTTTCAAATTCTTTCTTTGTTGTATAATACTGAACGAACGTCTCCTGAACCACGTCCTCTGCATCCATCTGATTTTTGCAGATGTTAAATGCAGCAGCGTAAAGATTCTTCTGGTAACGCTCTATCAGTTCCTGTACTGGTTGTCTCATGAGTACTCCCCTTTGTTCTGTTTCAGGTACCTTCAATTATAATACAAATAAGCAGATGAAAAGGTTACAGAATCACGACCACCGGCCTTGCCCTAACAAAGAAAAAACTTTTACCCTACTATCATAGTAGGGTAAAAGTTTTGTAAAAATCCAGAAAAGAAAGGTAAAAAGTATGTAAACAGAATCTCTGTTATGAGGTCTTCCTTTTTTCTTTTACTACCTTTTCAAACTCATGCATACAGATTGGACGATAATAATAATATCCCTGCAGTTCATCGCAGCCTTCCTGAATCAGAAAATCTGCGGCTTCTTTTGTTTCTACTCCTTCGCAGACAATACTCTTTCCCGTTCGTTTTAACAGATGAAAGATCTCCTGCAATACGATGCGTCCCTTTTCAGTCAGACTGCCATCAAGAAAACTCTTATCGATTTTCACTTCATCAAAGGCAATGTCCTTCAGTGTATTTAAAGAAGAATATCCTGAACCGAAATCATCCATGGAAATACAGATGTGGTATTCATGCAGAATATCGATCATCTTATTTACAGCATCCCTGTTGCAGATATAGGCACTCTCTGTAATCTCAAAAATAAGATTTCGTGTATCAACCTGATATTTGTTTATGATATCCAGCAGTTTTTCGGTAAATCCTTCCATATCCCGAAAATGAAACGGGGAAATATTCAAAGACAGCGTAATTGGCACAGCACTCTCTTCTCCCTGCTCTGTCAGCCACTGAAACGCTTTTTCGTATACATAAAAATCCAGTGCTTCTACCTTTCCACACTCTTCCAGAACCGATATGAATTTATTCGGTCCCCAGATTTCCCCGTCTGCACGCTGCCAGCGAACCAGTACTTCTGCACTGGTGATCTCTGCGTTTTTCCCGGAGATCTTTGGCTGGAAATACAGAACAAATTCCTCTTTTTCCAGTGCACTCTGAAAAGAATGCAATACCTCTGCCCGCAGTAATTCTGCATGCGCCAGTTCCTCGTTATAAGCGCAAATGCCATCGATCTGCTCTCGTGCTTTTCTTCTGGCAGTATTGGTATGAGATATGATCTTTTCTGTATCCGTTTCCCGGTTCAGATCGTGATACAGGCCTGTATTCATAGAAAAATATTCAATCGGGAATTTTTCCAGTACATCGTTTGCCAAAATCTGATTATTCTTTGCCACCATCTTCAGACAAGTATCAAACTCTTCTCCGGTCACATCCACCACCGCCACAAACACATCTGAATGAAATCGACTGGAAAAGACTACCCTTGGAAATAATTCCAGTCTTTTCCACACAAACTGCAGAATCTCATTACCCATCTCATATCCCCAGAATTCATTGATCAAATGAAAATCCTTCACATCCATCAATACCAGCATATAGGTCTTATGTTCTTCTCCGTTATTCTTTAAGGTAAACAACTTTCCCGCCAGTTCTCTGACCGAAATGATCTGTCCATCGCCACCTGTGCCTCTGCATCCAACCTGTATCTGACTGTTTCCGCTCTTTTTAAATGCCTTGTCCCGGTACATTTTTTCATCGGCAAGCTTCATCAGATCCTGCACCAGATAATAATGATTCCTGTAGCTGACCTCATAACCGACCGCATAGCTGATCTGATGTTCTGTCTGCTCATTGTATGCATCGACGATTTCCTGAAGTTCCATATTCATCTTTTCCAGTTCATTTAGAGAAGTATGCTCCTGTACAATCACAAATTCATCTCCGCCATATCTGGCCAGAAAACTGTTTTCTGTCAGGATTCTGGTCAGAAAAGATGCAAATGATCTGATAAAACGATCTCCTTCATCATGACCAAAGGTGTCGTTGATATACTTCAGCCCATTCATATCAAACATCATAATTCCCACATCCAGCGTATCGTCCAGTTCCTGAATCTGGTTCAGCTTTTTCTCTAATGCCTTTTTGTTATGAATTCCTACTGCGTCAGTGGCTTCGCTCTGCACCATACTCTTCACATAATCCTTTAATGCGCGTGTCAGGGCACATCCCAGAAGTGCAATGGTGAACAGAATAATTCGCACCAGCAGTGCAGCTGTCGTATCATAATGAATCAGATTATCCAGATGAAATACCACAACGAGCAGAAACAGAAGAAATAGCACCAACTGTGCATTACAAAAGTTAATGATTTTCCTGTTAAATTTCACGTCCTCTCTCCCTCTTTTCTATTCTGCTACCAGAATCACATTCTGTGCCAGACGCTTCTCAATTCCGATCTTACTCTCCCTGATCAGTACAATAAAATATCCGTGAAGTTCGGACAACACTTCTACCATACTGCCGGCTGTAAATCCCAACGTCTCCAGATAATGCTTCTGTTTTTCCAGACCACAGACCTTGGCTATGGTATACACTTTATGAAACTCTGCCAGATTCAATGGCATGACAACACCTCACTATTTATTCAGAACTTACGTTAGTTAGCTTTTGCTAACAATGAGTGTACCATGTTTTTTTTACTCTGTAAATAGATTTTCTGCAGATGTCAGCCTGACAATTTTCCATCTATGATCCTTACGATTCTCTGTGCATGCTGTGCCACACTCAGATCATGCGTAATCATAACGATTGTATTTCCCATCTCATGTAATCTGTGAAACAGTTTTAATACGTCTTTCCCACTGGACTGATCCAGTGCACCGGTGGGCTCATCAGCCAGCAGTATGGCAGGCTCTCCCACCAAAGCTCTGGCTATGGCCACACGCTGCTGCTGACCACCGGACAGCTCTCTTGGTTTATGATGCATACGTTCTTCCAATCCCAGCATCCGTATGGTTTCCAGACAGCCTGCTTCGGCTTCTTTTCGCGTCATCCCCCGCACCAGTAGGGGCATGATAATATTCTGCATAACATTGTAAGTCTGAATCAAATGATATCTCTGAAAAATGAATCCGATTTTTTCATTTCGAATCCGGGTCAGTTCTTTTTCTGACGCCAGTTCTATCTGACAGTCAGCCAGTCGATAGCTGCCTGAATCTGGTTTATCCATACAGCCAATCACATTCATCAGTGTACTTTTCCCGGAACCGGATGGCCCCAGAATGGCCAGGAATTCTCCTTCGTCTACTTCCAGATTCACATCCTTCAGTGCATGAAGCTTCTCAGATCCCACCGAATAATATTTGTTTATATCCTTGATTTCTATGATTTTTTTCATGTTTCACCTCTTTATTTATTCCGCATTCAGCGCCTCCACTGGTTCCAGTCTGGATGCCTTCCAGGCCGGATAAATTCCAAACATCGTTCCGGTCAGCACAGCAAATCCCAGTGCTGCCAGGCATGCGGCCGCATTCACTTCCACCCTCACCTGAAAATGACTGACAATCGGTGTGATCCCAAAACTGATGGCTATACCCAGAATTCCTCCAATCAGACTGATGCTGTCGATTCTGCCAGAAACTCCAGTAAAATGTTTGTCCGCGGTGTTCCTATTGCTTTTAAAATACCGATCTCATTGGTTCGCTCTTTAACGGATACAAACAATACATTCATAATACCGATCCCACCTACCAGAAATACAATAGCCGCCATGGCTGACAACAGCATCGTCAGTGTCCGGTTCGAGGCCTCAGCCGCTTTCATTTTGCTTCCGGAATCCTCAAAGGTGAATGATGCATCTGGATAGCTTTCTTCCAGAACTGTCTTCACATTGCTGATCACCGACTGCAGGGTATTCACATCCTCTGCGATTACCGTAATCGTCGGATCAATTTCTTCTCCGGTGATATACTTGATTCCTGTCTGATACGGAACCAGAACAGAAGTATCCGGACTGATTCCAGACACCACACTACTACTGCTTGCCAGTACACCGATAACAGTATAGCTGCGATCATCAATATAAACGGTACTGTCAATTGCATCCTCTGTGCTGCCAAACACTTCTTTTGCCACAGTGGCTCCGATCACACATACTTTTGATCTGAGATCATTATCTGTCTCATCCAGAAAACAGCCTTCTGAGAGACTGAGTTTTCCTATATCTGCAAAATTCTCAAACACTCCGGCTATTGTATAGGTCTGTGCACTGGTCAGGTTGCCACCTTCTATAGCGGATCTGCTACTATAGGAAATCGTTGCTCCGGTAATCCCTGTCACAGATGTCTCAATATTTTCCACATCAGAAGCACTTAAAATAATCTGCTCCACATTTGATGACTGCTCTGCATCTTCTTCCTCACTGTTATCAGAATCTGGTATCGATGCCATCTTATCACTGTCTCCCGCTTCCTCAGGTCTCTGGGACTCTTCTCCATCCGTTTTCTGTGGCGTACCTCCATCACTTTCCTGGCTGTCATTCGCCTCCGGTCTCTGTGGCGCATCCACATCACTTCTCTGACTGTCATTCGCCTCCGGCCTCTGTGGCGCATCCACATCACTTCCCTGGCTGTCATTTGTTCCTTCCGGCCTCTGGAACTCTTCGCCTTCTGGATTCTGTGGTGCACCAGAATAGTTGCCATTCATCATGCCGCCAAAAGAAAAGCCTCCGATCTTACCAACGCTTGTTTCCTCTCCTGCATATTCGTAACTGACATCTATGGCACCTGCATTCAGTTCCGCAAACTGATCCGCAATATCCATCTGGCCTCCCCGGCCAACTCCAATTACCATTACAATAGTAGCTGCGCCTGCCACAATACCGATCGAAGTCATCACCGATTTAAATTTATTCTGGTTGATATTCAGCCATACCAACCTGAAAAGTTCTGATACTCTCATGATTCCACCTGGCTTTCTATCAGTACTTTCTCACCTTCTTCCAGCCCGGATTCCACCGCTACGATTTTTCCATTCGAATACCCGGTCGTGATGTCTGTCTCACGGATGCTGCCATCCTCTTCCAGCACCTTTACATAGGATCTGTCCCCATCCTGCAGCACCGCCTGACTGGAAATATACAGCGTGTCGCTGATCGTCTTTCCTGCAAAAGCAGCCTCCCCTGTCATGCCCGAATATACTTTACTGATATCTCCTGAAAACAGTACTGTGACATCATAATTGACCGTAGCAGATCCTGCTGTCGCTGATGTGGCAATTCCTGACACCGTACCGGAGAATGTCTCATCCGGGTATGCGGTCAGACTGATGGATGCTTCTTCCCCTACAGACACACGGGCAATATCATCCTGTGATACAGACACCGTCATCGTTACATTTTTCGGGTCAGTATAAGTCACAATCGTTGTATCATTAGAAATCTCATCCCCAGCTTCATAGGCCACCTCCGTTACGGTTCCTGTTGTGGCCGCATAGACGATTCCATCCCCGATCTGCTCCTGGAAATCAGTCAGTGCTTCCTCTGCCTCCTCCAGAGTCTCTTTTGCATCATCCAGATCATCTTCCAGGCCATTGGTGTCGATCTCGTAAAGCTGATCGGCATATTTATAATTTGTCAGTGCACTTTCGCAGGTCTGCTTTGCCTCAATTGACTGAGTTGTCAGATTATTTTTTGCAATCTGAAGATTTGACTCTATCGTATGATAAGTATCCTGCGCTTCTTCCAGCTCATCGTCATAATCATAGCCACAACCCACGTAGTACTGATAAGTATCCACATCATCCTGTGCTTCTTCCAGGTCTTCCTCCAGATCTGACACTGTTTTTTCCAGGCTGGTGATCGTGGCCTGACAGGTTTCTTCTGCCGTTTCTCCTTCTGCCAGATACATCTGATAAGTATAATCTGCCTCTGACTTTTTGCTTTCCGCATTGATCTCTTCCTGTTTTACATTCAGCTGTGCTGTCTCTACCGCTGCCTCTAGCTGCGACTGATATTCTGCAATACTGTCATCTGTGATCTTTAAGATCGGATCTCCTTCCGAAACTACCTGACCGGTGGCCGCATAGACTTCTTCTACGATCAATGCGGTACCCGAATCTGATGAACCGCTGCCAGAACTGTTCTGAGCAGATGTCTGGCTGCTGCTCTGATTTCCATTCTGTGACATGCTGGCTCCACCTTGCATGGAGGTCATATTTGCAGCACCGGCACCGCCTCCGGAAGTATTTCCACCTGTGGTTGGTGAAGCAGTACTCTGTGTACTGCTTCCGGTATCTGAGTTATCTGAATCACTGTCAGAAGAAGACGTCGATACTTCTGTAATCTCTGCCACTGAAAATGTCTGCTCCGTAGTACCATAGGTCACTGTTCCGCTTTCACTGATTCCGGAAGAAACCGTTCCTTTTCTCACACTTTCCGTCTCATATGCGGAATCCGTGGTGGCAGAAACACTTTGTATCCGGCTCAGCTTCCAGCCCGCCCCAGCGCCTACCACCACCACCGCTACAGCCAGCGGTACCAGTTTTTTTATTATTTTTCTGTTTTTATTCATTTCGCAGTCTCCTTCTTAGTCTTTTCCTTCTGGGCAAATGTCACAGTTGCCGATAATCCGTCACTTAATCTTCCATCTGCGTTATCCAAGCTGACAGTCGCCGTATAATTTACCGTTGTCCGGGATGTTCCATCCTCCGGTTCCAGCGATTTCTCTGTCAGCGTTCCTTCCATTCTTCCGACTCCTGCCAGCGTAACTTCTGCCGTATCTCCCACCGACAGGCTGGCAATTTCTTCCTGCGGCACCTCCAGGACAATACTCACCGTATCGGTATCATAATAACTGACTATCGGTATCTCACTGCTTAACAGTTCTTCTGCTTCATAAGAAATGGATGCTGCCGTTCCATCTCGGTCTGCGACAATTATTCCATCCGTCATAGCGTCCAACAGTGCTTTCTGTGTCTCCAGCTCTGCCTTATTCTGTCTGGCTTCCGCCAGTGTTTCTTCCCAATCTGACAGGTTCTCCTGATAGGTCAGTTCCGCCAGCTTTCCGGCAATCACAGCAGTATCATAAGTATGCTGAATCTCCAGTTCAAAAATTTTCTTCTTTCTCTGTAATTCCTCATATTGCAGTTCTGTCGTCTCTCTGCCATCCTGCAGTTCATCTATTAAATCCTGCGCATCGTCGCTGTCAGACGGTTCTCTGGAAAGAAGCTGCTTCACACTGGTCAGGTCATAGGTATCTCCCAGCAGAGAAATATCCTCGTCTGACAGTGACGACTGAGCATTTTGTCCTGACAGGCCTGTTTCCGTTCCCTGTTCGCCGCCAGATGTCTCTCTGTCCTCGCCCGATTCTCCCGATGCATTTCCTGCTGCACCTGCGCCCATGCTTCCTGCGCTGCCGGAGACACCGCCCGGCATGCTACCTGCACCATCGGCACTGTCTGTCGTTTCGTTTGAAGTTCCACCCGGCTGTACTTTTTCCTCTTCACTTCCAGTGGTTTCCTCACTTTTCAGTTCCTGAATTGTACTTTCATACTGCTCCAGTAACGTTACGGCTAATTCATTGATTTCAGCCTGTTTGCTCAGATACTCACTCATCCCGCTCAGCAATTCACTGTCTGCCAAAACTGTACTGCTATCCGTACTCCACAGATTCATAACCGTATTGATCAGCGTCTGATACTTCGTCATTTTCTCCTGAACCTCTTTCAGCGAACTCAGCACATTCTCATCTCCTGTAATGGATGCGGACAGGGTCACCTGACTGGCGTCCTCTGAAGAAAAATCATACTGTTCCAAAATGCTCTCTACTTTTTTCTGACTCTCAATATCTGCCTCCAGCTGTTCCAGCATATTTTTTAACTGTTCTGTATATACCGTGTATGCATTGCTGTCCACATTTTCTGTATCCGTCTGCTCCATGGCAGATTTCAGTTTTTCTGTCAACGTCTGTGCCAAAGTCTCTGCCTCACTCATCTTCGTAGTCAGTTCCTGACGAAGTTCTTCCGTACTTCCACTCTCTGTTTCACCTGGCTGTCCTGCTTCTGTACTTCCACTCTCTGTTTCACCTGGCTGTCCTGCTTCTGTACTTCCGTTCTCTGTTTCACTTGGCTGTCCTGCTTCTGTACTTCCGTTCTCTGTTTCACTTGGCTGTCCTGCTTCTGTACTTCCGCTCTCTATTTCATCTGGCTGGTCTGTTTCTGTACTTCCACTCTCAGTTTCGCCTGACTGACCTGCTTCTGTATTCATCTCAGATTCCGTCTCACTCTGCTTTTTTGTGTTGCTGTTCTTTTTTTGTCCGGATCCGGATGTACCGCTTCCACTCAAAGAGGCTGCACCAGATGTCGTAGTTCCAGAAGCATCATAGCTGCCATTTGAGATTCCTTCTTCCAGTTCCGTAATTCGATCATCGATCTCACTTAACATCTCTTCATGATCGGTCAGTGCATCTTCCACTTCACTGGTCTGATAGTTCCTGATATATTCTGCATTTTCCGCATCTGCTTCTGCTGTTTCAAAGGTATATTTTTCCTCCAGCACTCCCTGATCGTATTCCAACTGTGTATCCGTCAGTGTACCTTCTGCTTTGATGATGGCCGCTTCATAATAGGCCAATGCTTCCTGATAGCTCTCTTCTGTCAACTTCAAAATCGGATCTCCCTTCTTCAGCTGACTTCCTTCTTCTGCGTAGATTTCCTCCACTTCCAGTTCTACTGCCGAAGTATCCACCGATGGATAGACTTCCCTGGTACTGATCTGTGTTGTCCCTGCGTATTCCGGAATGTCAGACGCACTGACGATCCAGTTTCCTGATACCTGTATCGTCATCGCTGCAGCTGCCAAAAACAATCCCGTACATTTCTTCATTGCTTCTTTTTTCTTCATACTATATA
The DNA here is from genome assembly GCA_934394985.1 of uncultured Marvinbryantia sp. Lineage (GTDB taxonomy): Bacteria > Bacillota > Clostridia > Lachnospirales > Lachnospiraceae > Marvinbryantia. The sequence goes on along the minus strand of CAKRRF010000018.1, from coordinate 3,104 downwards.
CTCCTGCTACTTTCTATACTATCGTCATGATGCCGGTCATTTTTTAATGTAATATCACATGCCTGCTTTTAGGACCGGACATTTTGAAATTGCTCTTTATAGTAAAGGAGAAATTTAAACTGAATTTAAACAAAAATACGGATAAATTTTAAAAAAATGTGAACTGTTTTCAAGCCTTAAAGCTACCTAAAAAGAAACTAAAATATACCTAAAAAGAGCATATTAAACGATGCAACTGCTTGCTTATTTCATCGTCAGTGTCAGTGATACAATATCAAAAAAGGAATTTGAATCAGGAAAATATATCCCGATTCAAATTCCTTTTTACTTCATGTTCTTTTCCACACGCTCTATCTTATACACTACCCTGATTCCAAGATCTCTGAATTTCATCTTCAACAGATCTCATACAATCCTACCAGTCCAGTCAGAACAACATTGTCGTAAGATTCTGTATAATGATAGCTTTCTTTCCTATTGGAGAGCGCAGCACAAAAATTTTCATACTTTTTCATATTCCTGCCCATTAGCCCAATAATGGTATACCGGAACATAGGTAGTGGATGAGTCATCACTGCGGCACACATAGCCGGTAATTGTTGCTGTGGTCATTGAGGTGCAGCGTTCTGATCGTCTTTTTCTCAAGTATTTCAATATGATCGGAACATCCTGAAATATTAGTCCCATAAAGAAAAATATTCCGGCAAATATAATCTCTTCATTATTCATCTACTATCCCTCAACTTTCTCCTTTTCCAAAAGGCTTTCCATACCCACCTTCATTCACTGGTAATGGATTTTCTCCCACTTTGCTTATTCCTTTAAAACCTGCGCCCGGCCGAGTGGTCGAGTTTTTCATATCTTTTGTTTCATTTTTTTCTATTATTATCTTGCTGTCTTACATCCACCAGCTGAGCCAGATCTGCATTAGGTCCGGTCAAACTTGCTCCAAATCCCGATACTTCCAGATACATGTTGTTCAGATCATCTTCATTGACAATCCATGCCACATTCACCTGCGTACTTTCGCCTGCTGCCAGACTGGAAATGTGATTCTTTCCGATTCCATTCTGATTGTCATAGTATCCCATTCCACCATCAAGAGACAATCCACTGTTCCATTCTACATAATCATAATCTTCTCCTGACTGCTCCATATAATGATATTCCTGATATCCATCATCTGTCTGAGTCAGCAGAGACATCTTGATATAATAGAGGATATCTTCTATTTCCTGGTCACTATGGTTCGTGACGGTCAGCGTAGCATACACTAGCTTTGCCGGAAAACTCTCTGTTCGAACTACTTCATCCAGCGTGTTCACACCGTCACCTCGTTTCACATAAGATGCGTCATTATCTTTCAGTTTTCCATTTTCGTCCAGTCGGTCTTTCCATTCATCCGGAATATAGGATTCATTTAAAAGTGAGAAATCATCTGATACCTGCAGGCTGTCTACTCGCAAGCTCACTTTTTTCTCTTCCTCAGTAAATGCCTGTTCCTTATATATTTCTTCTCCCATAGCATAAATATGCAGTTGATCTGCCGGTACTACCGTGCTATATGGCATAATATCAGTTTTATCTTCTTCTGTAAATTCCCCTTTTGCATTTTGTATAAAGTCATTCCAGTTCCACATTTCCGCAGTGCTGACCATCTCACCGGTTTCTGTAAGCTTAACGCCTTCTGCCACTTTATATGCCTCTTCTTTGGACACATCACTTCCGATATAGATAATCAACACTCTGGATACTTCCGGACAGAGCAGATATATTCTCTGGTTAAAATGAGTATCTGTCCGTACACTATGATACTTCAGATAAACACCCTCATGCTCCCCGAATGTAGTCTGTTCACTTTCTTCCACACTGGTATCTGTCAGCCCTTCCTCCAGATTACCATCTCCGATCAATACACTTTCAAAAGAAAATCCACCTTTATTTTCTGTATTTGTATCATCCAGATGTCGTTCATCTTTCCATTCCATACCTTCCGGAATATAAGATGTTTCCACTTTTACCTCTGCAATCTGATCTGGCAGTCCCTTCGTTTCTGTTGTCTGTTCTTCTGTCTCCGCTGTCAATCCGGTCACCACACGATAATTTCCCTGCTGTTCCATCTTCATATGATAATCCCGATATGCATTTACTGCTGCGTAAGCTCCTGTTCCGATCAGCACACAGGCAACTGCTGCCGCTGTAGCGGTACGTCCCAGCGTCCATACCTGTTTTTTCTTTCCTCTCTGGTTGCCTGTATCTTGTGTATGGATCTGTTTTTCTACTTCTTTCTCAATCATCTTACTGATAAAATCCGGTGTTTTCGGATACTGATCTTTTAAATCTTCTAATCTCATCTGCCTGCCGCCTCCTTATTTTCTAATCTACTTTTCATCCTCTTTCTGGCTCTGTCAAGACGTTTCTGTACCGCTCCTTCCGAAATTCCCAGAATCTCTGCAATCTCCCTGCAGCTGAAGTCTTCCACATAATACAGCACGACCGGTATACGAAGTTCCTCTCGCAGATCATTGACTGCTTCATACAGATCTCCATAGTCTGTCTCTGTTTTTTGTGACACCTCCATCTGCTCAATATACTGATCTATGGGTAAAATCTTTTCAGATTTTCGACAGATGTTATAGCACTCGTTCATCAGTATCCGCATCAGCCAGGTTTTTGCATAACGTTCTTTTCTCAGAGTATCCAGCTTCGTAAAAGCTTTCACAATGGTCTCCTGAATGGCGTCTGCGCAGTCGTGATCATCCTTCAATATGGATTTTGCCGTGGCATACATCTGATGCTGAGATTCCAGAATCAGCTCTCCCAGTTGTTCTTTTGTCACCGACATGCACCTCCTTGTTTTTGTTTTCATCCATTAGACGTTCGAATACGCAAAATATCCCCTGTTATCTGATTTTCTCAGTTTATTGTAAAGCAGTAAAACGGATATTCGCAATCCGCTTCCCTACTTGCCTGTTTCAATAAAAAAGTGTCTTCGACACTTCAACTCCCCTGTCCCTCAATCTTGATGGGATAGGGGGTTTCTTTTTGCTTCATTTTCCTTCATAATACTCTTATGAATATCTTACAGAAAATCTTTACTGACT
>CAKRRF010000017.1 GCA_934394985.1 uncultured Marvinbryantia sp. | reverse complement strand
AGGATCAGCAGAGATGGCGTAAGTCTGCTGGAAATCAATTATACGAATATTTACCGGACTGTTTTTAAAATTGATCGAACAGAAGCGGCGTACATAGATTTTATGGATTTGATGGCGATGAATGAAGTTCTTCAGTCAAATGAACGTTTTATTGATGATGATCCGGTAAATACCGGTGTGCAGATCTATGAAACAGTGGCATTCATAGCGATATTGATTATGGCTATTGGCGGAACGCAGTGGAAAAAGAAGGGAAAATTTTAAGAACGGTAACTGCAAAAGTGTGGAAGTGTATTGACGGAGAAGAATCATGTATGATATTTTAAAAGTTGGTAAAGTAGTGCTCAGATATGGGTAATTGCAGTTATAGGACGATATCAGAGGCAATGGTAGATATTTATCGGCGGCTCTGTTTTTCTTTTTTGCTATCTGCGATGTCATATCTATGAAAATAAGGAACAGATATAGAAAAAGGAAAACAGACATAGCATGCATCATAAAAGAAATGGATTTACGCTGGCGGAATGCCTGATTTCGGTCGCAGTCATTACCGTGTTGGTTGCAGTGATGATACCGATTTTTCAAAAACAGCTGGAAAAGAGTCGTGAGTCTGCAGATTTGTCCAATGTGCGTTCTGCATATGCAGAAGTAATGACAGAAGTGCTAAGTGCAGACACATCGAATAATATAGTCAGAACGGTAAAGCTTAAGCAGAAGCAGAACGGATGGCAGTCTCTGGACCCTGTGTCGATAGCGGGAATTACTCATTACCAAAATGAAGGAGATACCGATAACTGGAAGGGCGTGCCGACTGAGAACGGGGAATGTGAGGTGTCTTATAATGAGAACACCGGTATTGTATTCGACTGGAAAGGGAAGAGCAGTAATGAGGATCAGGATAATAATGAAAATGATACAGATATTGTGATAAAGTTTAACAATGATCTTCATAATGTACTCACAAATACCGGACTGTTAGCAAATCTGATCAGTCAGGGAGTTACGCGTTTTGAGATAGATTCCAAATGTCCGAATTCTGATATGGTCAAAAAGGTAAATGCGGAAATAGGAAAAGAAACCAACAGTCTGCTGGCACATGGGACATGGGCATATCTGGGAAGTCCGAGAGATGATTCCGGCAGATATCTGTTTTGGACTTCGGTAGACACAAATAAGGTTGGTGCGGGAAAAAAGATACCGGTTCTGATCAGCAGAGCAGACGGAGGGTTCTATATATCAGAGATAACCACGGCAGAAAGAAATAATAAAGGTCAGACCTATATCGCTATAGCAGATCACATTTATAATGCGAATGGATTCAGACCTTATACAAATGGTGAGAAATATGATACCCTGGATCAGGCTTATAGTGCTTATGTAAAGCTCACGGATGAAAAATATCAGGATTATAAGGAGACACTTCCAAAGAATGGATGAAAAAAGAGGGAGGAGAGAGAAAAACCATGGATATAAGACCCAAAATCATGATTGTCGATGACGCAGAGATAAACCGTCAGATGCTGATGGCAATTCTTGGGGAAGAATATGAGTATGTACAGGCCGAAAATGGTCGTGAGGCAATTCATATGCTACAGCAGGATCTTATGGTAGATCTGATGCTGCTGGATATCAATATGCCGGAAATGAACGGGTTTCAGGTTCTGGAGCGAATGAATAAGCTTCAGTGGATCAATGAGATACCGGTGATTATGATATCGTCAGAAGAAAAAAAGGATATTATTGAACGGGCATATATCTTTGGTGCGGAAGATTATATTCGCAGACCATTCGATGCGTTTATCGTTCGCAGACGTGTACAGAATATACTAAATCTGTATGCAAATCAGAAACGACTGATGCAGATGGTTTCAGATCAGATTTATGAAAAAGAAGAGAACAACAATCTGATGATTGGCATTTTGAGTCATGTGGTAGAATTTCGAAACAGCGAGAGTGGAGAGCATATTATTCATATACGTACGGCAACGGAACTTTTATTGCGAAAGCTCCTTCAAAAAACGAATGAATATCAGCTTTCGGAAACAGATATTGCCACCATCACAACGGCTTCTGCACTGCATGATATCGGAAAGATCGATATTCCGGAAAGTATCCTGAATAAACCGGGGAAACTGACACAGGATGAATTTCAGATTATGAAACGTCATACAACGATCGGCGCAGATATTATCAGACGGATGTCTACAGAAAAGGAAAAACCACTGCTTCGGGTAGCCTGGGAGATTTGTCGCTGGCATCATGAACGATGGGATGGACATGGTTATCCGGATGGACTTATCGGAGAACAGATTCCGATAGCGGCTCAGGTCGTTGCACTGGCAGATGTATATGATGCACTGACAAGCAAGCGGTGTTATAAAGATGCTTATGATCATGAAACGGCACTTGGAATGATTATGGCTGGTGAGTGTGGCGCATTCAATCCCCTTCTTTTAAAATGCCTGCAGGAAATTGCATCGCAGCTCAGAGCGGCTGTTCAGTATGACACCGGAGAAGGTGTTTATCGACGGGAGGCTGACCGGCTGGCGGAGGAAGTTATGCAGAAAAGGGATGTGCCGCACAGTGACCGTGCGCAGCGTTTGCTGGAATCCATGCAGGAGCGGATGAACTTTTTTGCGTCGCTGAGTGGGGAAATTCAGTTTGAATATGATGCATGTTCCAGACTGGTAAATGTAGTAAACTGGAATGAACCGCCGCAGTACCGTTATTCTGTTGTAAATGTGACAGATACAAACTGCTTTTCAGGACTCAGTCAGAAGGATTTTCATCGATTGAAAAATGCACTGGGAGCTACTACACCGGAAAACAGAGAATTTTCCATGAGCATTATGCTGCCAGTTGGAAAGGAATACGAGTGGTGTGACCTGAGGATACATTCTTTATGGTCAGATTTTTCACCGGAACACTATATCGGTGCCGTGGGGCAGATGAGCCGGCCAAGACAGATTGAGGCAGACCTTCCGGTTCCAGGTGAATTGGAAGAGAATGTGACAACGGATGGAAAAGATGTGAGAAAAGCCTTCGATCATCTGAGACAAATTTTCGACATTGTACGTCTGGTAGATCCGACATCCAATGCAGTATTGGAAATAGATGATAAAGGCATTTTAAGACAGACGGAACAGCATTGTGCTGCGTTCTGGGAGAATGGAGGAAATTGCGCCAACTGTATTTCGGCACGTGCTCTGGCTCAACAGACTATGCTTAATAAACTGGAATTTACCAGATCAGATATGTATTATGTAACTGCAAAATACCTTTGTATTAATGGAACTCCATGTGTACTGGAAATGCTTTCTAAAATGAACGAAGGACGTTGGATAGATGCGAACGGTACCAGATTTTTGCTGGATAAGAGTCGGGGCGAAAATCGAGAATTGTTTTCTGATCCACTGACCGGTGCTTATTCCAGAAGATATTTTGAGACTTATCTTACACATATGGAAGGAATGGAATGTGTGGAAATCGTTGACGTAGATCAGTTTAAACAGGTCAATGACATGTATGGACATCCTGCTGGAGATGTTGTGCTGCGAGATATTGCTTCTGCAATACAGTCCTGTATTCGAAGTACAGATATTCTGATCCGTTATGGCGGAGACGAGTTTTTACTGCTTTTTCCAAAGCTGTCACAGGAACAAATGCTGGAAAAAAATGAAAAGATCAAAACCGCGGTAAAGAGTATCGTGCTTCCGGAATATCCGGATCTGCATTTATCAGTCAGTATCGGAGGTGTCTGCAATGTACATCCGATTATTGAGGCAATCCATCAGGCAGATGAACGAATGTATGTCAATAAAAGAACATTGCAGGAAAAAGAATTTTTTGAGGATCCTGTGATAGGATGAATAGAAAACAAGAAATGAGCTGTGCGGTCTGCACAGCTCATTTCAGGAAAGAGAAAAAACTTAAATGTTATTGAGGGAGTGCTTCGCAACGTGTGGTGCTGCGAAGCTTGAGTTATGAAATATATTAGCTCTTCGCTAATATGGTTACAGTATATCGGTAAAATGTGTTCAAAATGTGTTCAAAAAGAAAAGAAAATATGAAATTCGGAAAAAGGTCTTTAAAATTTCAGGGCGGTGTTTTATACTTGAACAAGGAGTAAGAAAGGGGAAGTATATGAACGTATCAGATATTGGAATTGATCTTGGAACTGCCAGCATATTAATATATGTCAGAGGAAAAGGGGTAGTACTTAAGGAGCCATCAGTCGTAGCTTATGATCGTGATGAAGATAAGATTCGGGCGATTGGTGATGAAGCGCGTATTATGCTTTCAAGGACAACGGGAAATATTGTAGCCATTCGTCCGTTAAAAAATGGAATTATAGCAGATTATGCAGTGACAGAGCAGATGCTGAAGTATTTTATTCAGAAAGCAACAGGCCGACTTTCTTTTAAGAAGCCTCGCATCAGTATTTGTGTACCAAGCAATGTGACGGAAGTAGAAAAAAAAGCAGTGGAAGATGCAACGTATCAGGCAGGAGCACGAGAAGTACTGACTGTTCCGGAGCCGATTGCGGCAGCTATGGGAGCGGGTATTGATATATCCAGGCCGTGTGGAAAAATGATTGTAGATATCGGTGCAGGTACTTGTGAAGCAGCGATTCTTTCGTTGGATGGTGTGGTGGTGGATTATACGATTAATGTGGCAGGAGATAATTTTGATGAAGCCATTATGAAGTATGCCAGAACAGTACACAATCTGATCATCGGAGAACGTGCCGCAGAAGATATTAAGATCCATGTGGGAACTGCGATTGAACGTCCGGAACAGAAGATTATGGAAGTAAAAGGACGGGATCTGGGTACCGGTTTGCCAAAGACGGTGCGTATTACATCAGAAGATGTGAGAGAGGCTTTAAAAGAAACAACCGGACAGATTGTGGAGGCAGTGCACAGTGTGCTGGAAAAGACACCGCCAGAGCTGGCTGCGGATATCGTAGAAAGAGGAATTGTCCTGACAGGCGGGGGTGCGCTTTTAGACGGTCTGGAGGAACTGATTGAAGAAAAAACCGGAATTAATACCGTAACAGCAGAAGATCCGATTGCGGCAGTAGCTGTCGGTACCGGTATCTATGCGGAGATGACAGCTCGAAACAATCGTCTGGAAGGTTAGTACAGATCAGGCAGGAAAGAGAGTGGAAGGAAAAACGCATGGAAAAAATTTCGGGATACATAGATCATATTATTTTCCGAAATGAAGATAACGGATATACAGTGATGGTGATGGTCTGTGACGGGGAAGAAGTGACCTGCGTAGGCAGCCTGCAGTATATAAATGAAGGAGAGCTGATCGAAGCAGAGGGAACCTATACGCAGCACAGTACGTATGGTACCCAGTTTAAAATCAGCTCTTTTGAATTAAAGACGCCGGAAGATGAACTGGCGATCGAACGTTATCTTGGATCCGGAGCAATAAAGGGAATCGGAAGTGCACTGGCTGCAAGAATTGTACGGCGGTTCAGGGCAGATACATTCCGGATTATGGAGGAAGAACCGGAGAGGCTGGCAGAAATCAAAGGAATCAGTGAAAAAAAAGCCAGGGAAATAGCACGGCAGGTGGAAGAAAAAAGAGATGTACGTAAAGCTATGATTTTTTTACAGAAATATGGTATTTCCTCCGCTTTAAGCGTAAAGATATACAATCAATACGGAGAAAGGTTATATCGGGTTATTGAAGAAAATCCATATCAGATGACAGATGAGATTCAGGGTGTGGGATTTAAAATCGCAGATGAGATTGCAGAAAAAGCAGGAATCCATACAGACTCTGATTTCCGTATAAGAAGCGGAATGTTTTATGCGCTGAAGCAGTCTATGGCAGAAGGACATATTTATCTTCCAAGACAAGAGTTATTCCGGCGTGGAGCAGAACTGCTTGGGGTATCCTCAGAAGCAATGGAACGTAATCTTATGGATTTGGCAATGGATCGTAAGGTAGTGCTGAAAGAAGATCGGGTATATTGTACACAAAATTATTATCTGGAGCTGAATACAGCCAAGATGTTACATGATTTGAATGTAACAGCAGATATTGCCGATGATACTGTGATGCAGAAGCTGGCAGATATTGAGGATCGGACCGGAACCAGCCTGGAAGAACTGCAGAAAGAGGCGGTGGTACAGGCGGTAAATCATGAACTGTTGGTAATTACCGGAGGTCCAGGTACCGGAAAGACTACAACGATCAATACACTGATCCATTATTTTGCATCAGAGGGGTTGGATATTCTGCTGGCAGCGCCTACCGGAAGAGCTGCCAAGCGCATGACAGAAGCGACCGGTTACGAAGCACAGACCATTCATCGCCTGCTGGAGATTTCAGGAGTACCGGAGGAAGAATCTGCCGGTTATCATTTTGAACGGAATATGGAGAATCCACTGGAAGCGGATGTGATCATTATTGATGAGATGTCCATGGTGGATCTGTTTTTGATGCATGCACTTTTGTCTGCAGTGACAGTGGGTACCAGGCTGATTATGGTAGGGGATGTGAATCAGCTGCCGTCAGTAGGACCGGGAAGTGTTCTGAAAGATATTATCCGTTCCGAATGTTTTCCGGTGGTACGGCTGAATAAGATTTTCCGTCAGGCCAGTGAAAGTGACATTGTGGTAAATGCACATAAGATTAATGAAGGACAGCATGTGCAGCTGGATAATAAGAGCCGTGATTTTTTCTTTCTGAAAAGAGACGATGCCAATGTAATCATCAGTGTGGTGCTGACGCTGGTAATGAAGAAAATGCCAAAGTATGTGAATGCCGGACTGTTGGATATTCAGGTACTGACACCTATGAGAAAAGGCCTTCTTGGTGTGGAGCGGCTGAACAGTATTTTACAGGAGTATATGAATCCCAGGTCAGCGGAAAAAAAGGAAAAAGAATTTGGCTCCGGATTGTTCCGGGAAGGCGATAAGGTCATGCAGATAAAAAACAATTATCAGGCCGAGTGGGAAATTCGTGGAGCCTATGGTATTCCGGTGGAAAAAGGTGTGGGTGTTTTTAATGGTGACATGGGAATTGTCCATGAGATCAACAGCTATGCAGAACAGATGACCGTTGTATTTGATGATAACAGATATATCGAGTATTCGTTTAAAGAACTGGAGCAGCTGGAACTGGCATATGCTATTACGATTCATAAGTCTCAGGGAAGCGAGTATCCGGCTGTTGTGATCCCTCTGCTTTCCGGACCAAGGATGCTGATGAGCAGAAATCTTCTGTATACTGCAATTACCAGAGCAAGAAAATGCGTGACGCTTGTGGGCTCTGAACAGGTATTTCAGCAGATGATTGATAATGAAATGGAGCAGAAGCGATATTCCACGCTGAAAGAGCAGATTCAGCAGTGGAAAGAAGAGGAGTGAAGAAGATCAGAAATGCAGAATGGCCCGAGGCATGGAAAAAGGCGGTAAAAGGAGCGGCAGAACTGCTTTATCCGTCAAGATGTCCTATTTGTGGAAACATTGAACATGGGATTTGCCGGGAATGTGAAAAACAGCTGAAGATTGTGAAGCAGCCGAGGTGTTATCGATGTGGGAAGCCGGTTGGCAGGATGGAAGAGGAATTTTGTCCGGACTGCCAGAATGTATCCCACAGTTATCAGCAGGGCTGTGCCATGTTGTTGTACGAAGGAAAAGTAAAAGATGCCATTCATAAGATAAAATACAGTAACAAAAGAGAATATCTGGAGACATTTGCCAGACGGCTGGCAGACTACGGATATCCGGATGTGGCATTGTGGAAACCTGAGGTACTGGTGCCTGTGCCTATGTATCCGAAGCAGAAAAAGAGAAGAGGATATAATCAGGCAGAGATTCTGGCAGGTTATCTGGGACAATACTGGAATCTTCCGGTGGATACACAGCTCCTGAAAAAAATCAGAGATACCGGTGCGCAGAAAGAACTGGACCGGAATATGCGACGAAAAAATCTGCTGGAAGCTTTTGAGGCAGAAGAGGGAAGTTCCTACAGGAGAGTACTTCTGGTGGATGATGTATACACAACAGGAAGTACGGTAGATGCTGCTGCTGAAGCACTGAAAAGAGCAGGAATTACTGAGATTTTTTATATAGCAATTTGTATTGGCCATGGTGATATGGTATACTGAAAAAAGAATGTGAGGGTGGTATGCGGATGAACGAAAAAAGAATTTACCAGATGATCCGGCTGGCCATTTTTGAAGAACATCACAAAGAACAGCTTCAGAGTGTGCGCACCTGTTTTCGAAGTGATTATATTGGCCGTCATATGATAAAAAACGGATTGAGAGTGACAGCTGCTTTTCTGTGTATTCTGGCAGGCTGGGGAATGTATCACGCAGAGACTCTGATGCTGGATATTACCAGAATAGATGTATGGATGCTGGGAAAGCAGATTTTATTTCTGTATGCAGTATGGCTCAGCTTTTTTCTGGTAATTACCTATTGCATACACAGTATCCGGTATATGCGTGCACGGAAGGATCTGGAGCAGTATCAGTCCATGTTGACAATGCTGGAACGAGAATACAAACGGGAAGATAAAATAAAGGGAAAAGGGGAAGAAGCATGAGACTGTTACTTGGCATCAGAGACAGCCTAAGCCGGTTTTATGGCGAACATGATACAGTCATACGGATACTTGCCAAGTTTTGTATGGCTCTGTGCGCCTTTGGAATGATTAACGCATCCCTGGGACAGATGGTAATGCTGAGAAATCCGTTGATTGTAGCAGTACTTGCACTTGTCTGTGCTTTTTTACCATCAAATAGCACGGTAATGATCGGTGCAGGAATGATTTTGATTCATTTTTATGGAATTTCACCGGAAGCAGCCGTAGCAGGCGGTGGAATGTTGATTGTGGGTATGCTGCTGTATTTCAGTATTGCACCACATTCTGCTGTGCCGCTGATCCTGACAGCGATTACCATGCGCATGGGAATACCGGGCATGGCGGCTGTGTTGTTTGGGCTGATTGGAGGCCCTTTGTCAGCGGTGGGAGTAATCTTTGGGGTGTTTACCTATGAATTGGTAGAGGTGACCAATCGTATGGGGGGCACACTGGAAGCAACGGCTGCAGATGCAGCAGAAGCAATGGTACAGAAAATGACAGTGCTGATGAATGCAGTAATGAATAATCAGGAGATGCTGGTGATGGCTGCGGCACTGGCGGTGCTGTTGTGGATGGTATGGCTGATCCGCAGAATGGAAATTCGGTATGCATGGATGACGGCGTCTGTGACAGGAATCATTTTTTATGTATTTTTGCGTGTGGCAGGCAGCATTGTGACGGGCGCGACAGTGCAGATCGTAGCAATCACAGCGGATGTGGCTGCTGCATTACTTACCGCAATGGCAGCGCAGGCATTTCTGTTCAGTCTGGATTATCGCAGGACGGAACAGGTGCGGTTTGAGGATGATGAATATTTTTATTATGTAAAGGCGGTTCCAAAGAGAAAGGTACACCGCAGAAAAAGAAGCAGAAGATCGGAAAGGAGATAGGGGATGCAGACAATAAAGATGTGGTTTATCCAGTATATCCCGGGATTATATATTTTTCGCATGCCGGTCGGAATTATAGACATAATTGAAATCATTCTATTATCTTTTCTGGTATACACGATTTTGATATGGATCAAAAATACCAGGGCCTGGACATTACTGAAGGGTATCATTTTCCTGGGTTTCTTCGTGGCACTTGTATATCTGTTCCATATGGATACGCTGATTTTCATTATTAACAAGGGACTGAATATTGCGATTATTGCAGCAATCATTATTTTTCAGCCCGAGCTTCGTAAAGCACTGGAGATTTTGGGAGAAAAGATGTTCCTTGTTAACATTTTTGGAAACGGCAGTGAAAAAGATGTGGAACAGCGCTGCAGTGACAAGACGGTAAATGAACTGGTAAGAGCAACTATTGAGATGGCAAAAGTGAAAACCGGTGCACTGATTGTGCTGGAACAAAACGAGACGCTGGAAGAATATGAGCGTACTGGAATTGACCTGGATGCCTTGGTCAGCAGTCAGCTGCTGATTAATATTTTTGAACATAACACACCACTTCATGATGGAGCAGTGATCATCAAAGGAGATAAGATACGGTCAGCGACTTGTTATCTTCCGTTGTCGGAAAATCTGTCGTTGAGTAAGGCTCTGGGAACCAGGCACCGTGCCGGAGTGGGAATCAGTGAGGTGACGGATTCTGTTACGATCATTGTATCCGAGGAGACCGGAAGAATTTCAATTGCCCAGAGGGGACGGCTTCATCATAATGTAAAAGAAGAAGAACTGCGGGCAACGTTGGTGGCATTACAGAATAAGGTTCCGGCAGCCAAGAAAGGTATACCGGGTGTGGGAATTTTAAGAAAGAAGGGAAAAGAATCAGATGAAGCATACATGGACAAATAATCTGGGACTGAAGGCTGTTTCTCTTCTCGTATCCTGCCTGATCTGGGTAGTGGTAACCAATACCAATGATCCGGAAAGTACACAGGTATATAAAAATGTACCGATTACAATCAAGAATCAGGATACCATCACAAATGCCAATAAGACCTTTACGGTAGTAGACGGCATAGATAAAATCAGTGTGTATGTTACAGCAAGAAAAAGTGTGCGTACAGCGCTGAATACAGGCAGTTTTACGGTAAAAGCAGATATGGAGAATTACAATGAGGCTCTCGGCACCATACCGTTGGAGATCAGCTGCGAAGATGCCAGAATCCGGCAGGAAGATATCCGAATGATACCTTCTTCTCTGAAGATTAATCTGGAGGATAAAGTAGAACAGAATTTTGGTGTGGCAGTGGTTACGACAGGAAAACCGGACAAGGGACATGAAGTTGGAAAGACCACAATTGTGACGGGTGACACGATTCGCATAGCAGGACCGGAATCACTGATCAATATTATCGGTAAAGTGACTATATCTGTTGATGTCACGAATATGAGTGTGGGTTCGACAGACTCTTATCCGATTCGCATAGAGGATAAAAACGGAGCAACACTGACAGATGGACAGATGGGAAATCTGGAACTGAAAAACAGTGACGGAGTAAGCCTTCAGAATAATTCGGCGGAGGTACGGACTGAGATATGGAAAGTATATAATGATATTCCGCTGAAAGTGGATATCACCGGAGAGGTGGCTCCGGGATACAAAGTATCTTCCATTACACTGGCACCGCAGACGATTAACCTGGTTGCAGCAGAAAACGCAATTGAAAAACTGGGAAATGTGATACAGCTAAAAGATGCTATTAATGTAGAAGGTATGTCAGAAACCCAGGATATTACCGTGGATTTAAATGATACTTTGAATCAGTATGATAATATTCGTCTGGAAAGTGATATTTCTTCTGCGATAACAGTGCATATAGGAATCGATGAAGTAGGAAGTAAAACATTCCAGATGCCGATCTCAGATATTATTATGCACGATGTGCCATCGGATAAAAAGCTGATCTTTTCACCGGCAGATGTAGTCCCGATCAGTGTGAAAACAACAGATGAGAACAGTGAGGATGCCATTTCACTGACACTGGCGGATATCACAGCTGAAATTGATCTGAAGAGCTGTGAGATTAATGGCAGTTATACGCTTCCTGTAAAAATTACGCTTCCGGAAGGATATGACCTGGTAAATGATGTATCTATTGTGGTAAATATAGAAGAACAGGATAACGAAGCGGAGGTAGAAGCAAATACGGAGGGATAGAAAATGGTAAGCAGAACTTTTACGATTAAGAATCAGGCTGGATTACATCTGAAGCCATCAGCAGCACTTTGTACAGAAGCAATCAAATATAAATCCTCTGTGATGCTGACATCCGGAAATACAACAACAAATGCCAAAAGCGTGCTGAATGTACTCAGCGCCTGTGTCAAATACGAAGATACGATCATACTGACCTGTGAAGGGGAAGATGAGGAAGAGGCACTGGAAAATATTGGCAGACTCATAGAAGAGGGTCTTGGAGAATTGCAGTAAACAAAAAATATGGGATGAAGAGAAAATCTTCATCCCATATTTTTTCTTTCCGGACATCAGGATTTGATGGCTACATCATATCCTGCCGGATTTTTGAAGTCATCAGTCGGATCTGCACCAACAGATCTTTTTGGCATTTTAACAACTGCAGGTTTGCCAAGCGGAGTCGGAGCGGTGTCGCTGATCACTACCGTAGAACCGATCGGTACGTTATAATAGATCCATTTGGCATCTGCAATACACAGACGGATACATCCGGCGGAAGCAGGCTTGCCAAGATTGTTATAGTCATTGGCTTCAACTTTATAAGGATTTCTTGTTGTAGTATGCATCGGAACAGAGTGGAACAGGTATTCCGGAAGGAAATGGCTGCTGTACTGTCCAAGAGATGGACCATCAAGCATAGCCCATGCCAGGTGATCTTTAATGGTAAAGACACCTACCGGAGTTTCGTGACCGCTTCGTCCAACGGTACAGGCCATGGCTTTGACCGGTATTCCGTTATCATAGATGGTAACAACACATTTTTTACGGTTTACTTTAATCACAATATTACCGGATGAATTATAGGTGACATAACCACTCTTTCCGAATGAGTAGGTTTTTCCGTTAATTTTTTTCTTTCCGGTAGTCATGGCACCTTGTCTGGCAGGATCCAGATAATATTTTTTTGAACCGAGTATCAGCCATCCCATCTGGCGCCGTCCTACACTGTCATAATGGTATCGGGTGCCTTTGATGGTTTTCCATGCATTGGTAAGAGCACGGCCGGTCTTTTTGTTCAGGAAATAATAGTATTTTCCATATTTGACAGAACCGGACAGCATCTTACCGGTAGAAGAACCAAATACATAATAGTATTTACCGATTCGCTGGAGGCCTTTCTGACGGACTCCTTTGGAATTAAAATAGTATTTGTTTTTGTTAATGGTGACCACTTTGTTCCGGACTGCTTTTCCGTTGGAAGCAAAATAATAGGTGTTCTTGCCGACGGTTGCCCAGTTTTTCTTAATCATGGCACCATTTGCCGGGTCAAAATAATAATAATTGCTGCCGCGTTTGCATAAACCGGTTTTTAATGCACCGGAAGAAGCTGCATAGTAATTTTTCTTGTTGTATTTTCCCCATCCGGTAAACAGTGTACCATCGGTGCGGCTGACATAAAGCTTTCCTTTGTATCGGGTTACCTGGTTGGTAATCAGTTTGCCGGCAGAGTCAAAAAGATACCTTTTTTTGCTGATGGTTTTCAGCCCGACAGCCTTCTGACCATTACTGTAATATACAGTGGCACCATCTTCTGTCCGCCATTCGGCACTTACCAGACCAGAAAGCGAAAAAAGCAGGCAGAAAAACAGAAGAACTGACATCAGTGAATACTTCTTTTTTTGAATCATAATCCTCTCCTTTATAATATGTAAAATATGGGTTTTGGTTAACTTTAGTATAACATTCCGACGGCAAATCCACAAGCCGAAACAGGAAATATCGGGGAGATACTTGATAAAACAGAAGCCTTACGTTAGAATAGAAAAGAACTATTTTAGGAAAACAGAAATAAAACGGAATGAAATACAGTTAAAGGATATAAAAAAATGGGAAAAATAATAGCGGGAATTTTGATCTGGTTATGTCTGATACCATTTCTGATGGGAGCACTTCTGCTTTCTTTTGGAAAAAGAGCAGAAGACAGGATAGCAGAATGTATGACGACCGGATATTTTGTGATGTTTGCAGCATGTCAGATTCTGATTGTGCCGATGATTTTGATGAAAGTGCCGTTTCATGTGTTCAGCCGGACACTGGCAGCAGTGTATCTCATACTAGCAGCTGCGGGCGTTTTTCGAAGCAGAAAATGGATTTGGAAAATATTGGCAGAACAGGTCAGGAGCCTGTTGCATCATTCCTGGACGGTATATGCATCAGTGGCAGCGGTTCTGGCGCAGGCATTTTTTTACGTGCAGTACATGGTGACGAATCTGGATGATGCATATTATGTAGGAGTGGCAACCACAGCTATTCAGACAGATACGATGTATCGGTATTCACCGTATACAGGAAGAGCTGTGACAGGATTTAATCTCAGATACTGCCTGTCACCATTTTCCATGCTGCAGGCGGCACTGAGCAAATGGATTGGTGTACATCCGTCTACGCTGGATCATACGATTCTTGCACCGATGCTGGTGATAGTGGCATATCTGGTATACTGTTCGATGGGAAAACTGTTATTTTCAAAAGAAAATAACATGCAGCATGGCATTGACAGTACAGAAAAAATGACAGGATTATTTATCCTGTTTCTTTCAGTGATTCATGTCACATCCTATTACTGTATCCGCAATCAGGGTTCGGTGCTGCTGGTCCGGCTCTGGCAGGGAAAAGCAGTGCTTGCATCAGTACTGATTCCATTTTTGTTTTATCACTGCTATCGGATGGCATGCAGACCACAGGAAAAAGGAAATTTTCTTATTTTATTGGCAGCGATGTTTAGCTGCTGCCTGGTATCCTCTATGGGAATTGCACTTCCGGTAGTTATGCTGGGGATTTTTGCACTGCTGTTCGGACTGTTCCAGAAAAGTGGAAAATATTTCTGTAAGATGGCAGCAGGATGTCTGCCATGTGTTTTATATGGCACACTGTATATCGTGCTGAAGCACATTTTATAAGAGGAAAAGGAATACCGAAGAAAAATGATGAATTTGATCATAAGCCAACTAAACATGTCTGTGAACTGGCTGCTGCAGTTTAATGATGAAGGACTGCACTTTATCATTATGTTTCTTGCGTTGATTTATATACTGTTGAGAAAAGAAGAGGTCTGTCACAGAAGATTATTTATAGGATACAGTCTGATTTTTACAGTTGTTTATTTTTGCCCGTTGACATCCTGGCTGATAACAAAAACAATCGGAAAGCTGGTATACTGGAGAATGCTTTGGATGATGCCATTGCCGGTGATCATTGCCTATGCCATGGTGAAGCTTTGGAGCAGAATAGAAAAAAAATGGCAGAGAGCAGCATTCATAGGAGCGTTTGCCGGAGTGATGATTGTCCTCGGACAGTTCATTTATGTAGAGGATAGTCCCTATGAAACAAGAGCTAACTGGGAAAAAATACCGACCTCTCCGATAGCGATCTGTGAGATTGTCAATTCAACAAGAGAAAATGAAGAGGAATGGGCAATGCTGGCAGCACCGGAAGATATGGTGCCATATATCCGGGTATATGATGCATCTATCCGCCAGGTATATGGCCGAAAGGGAAATTACTGGATGGCAAAAAAGGGAGGACGTTACATCGTAAATGCTCTGCAAAATGAAATCACGGACTATGCTACCTTATGCAAAAAATGCCGTGCTGTCAGATGTAATTACATTGTACTGCCAGACGGTGTCGGAAGAGTGGATGGTATGTCCGAGTATCATTTCGAAGTGATTGGAAGAGTTGGTTCTTACATTGTATTTAAAGATATGGACTGGACACCATAGCACATGGTTGTATTTTGCAGAAAAATGTTGTAGAATGTGATGAAAATGTTTTACAGAAGGTAGGAAGCATGAAAAAGAGAGAACAATATAAGCGCATGATTATGTTTTTGGCTTCTGCATTGATTTTAATACTGGAGACAGCAATTTTTGCTTATGTGTGGTATTATCATTATGCAGATGAAGCAATCATAGGCAAGACATTCTGGCACAAGGGAAATATTGTGGTAATTGCTCAGTATGCACTGATGATGTACCTGTTTTATCGGATTTACGGCGGCTTTAAGGTGGGATATCTCAGAGTATTTGAAGTATTGTATTCTCAGATTCTGTCAGTGTTATGTGTCAATATGATCACTTATCTGCAGCTGTGTCTGATCGGAAGATGGAAGTTTACTACGAATATCCTGCCGCTGTTATATATGACCCTGATTGATCTGGTCATTGTAATTGCGTGGGTAGTATTTATGCGGATGATTTATGAAAAGATTTATCCGCCGAGAAAAATGCTCCTGATTTACGGGGCACACAATCCAAGAGATCTGATTCATAAGATTTCTTCAAGGGAAGATAAATATCATATCTGTGAAATGATGCATCTTTCCTTGGGAGAAGAAAAGATCAAGGCAAAGATTGATGAGTATCCGTCTGTGATTCTGGGCGATATCCCTTCCAGGGAACGAAATATTTTCCTGAAATATTGTTTTGAAAAGAATATCAGATGCTATAGTATTCCAAAGATTTCTGATATATTACTGAGAAATGCAGACAGTATTCATTTATTTGATACTACACTGATGCTCTCCAGAAACAGAGGTCTGACTGCGGAACAGCAGCTTGCCAAACGTGCAATGGACATTATATTTTCACTGATAGGTCTGGTGATTGCAGCGCCGTTTATGCTGGTGATTGCCATTTTGATTAAAGCATATGATGGCGGGCCTGTTTTTTATAAGCAGGATCGTCTGACCCAGGATGGAAGAATATTTAAGATCCTGAAGTTTCGAAGCATGAAAGTGCAGTCGGAAAAGAAGGGCGCCAGACTGGCTATGAAGGATGATGACCGCATTACTCCGGTAGGAAAAGTACTACGTCAGATTCATTTTGATGAATTGCCACAGATATTTAATATTCTGAAAGGGGATATGTCACTGGTAGGACCAAGACCGGAACGACCGGAGATTGCCAGACAGTATCTGGAAGAAATCCCGGAGTTTAATTATCGTCTGAAGGTAAAAGCGGGGCTTACCGGATATGCACAGGTTTATGGAAAATATAATACCACACCGTATGATAAGCTGAAGCTGGATCTGACTTATATTGAGACTTACAGCTTTGTGCAGGATATTAAGCTGCTGATGCTGACCTTTAAGATTCTTTTCCAGAAGGAAAATACAGAGGGTGTGGAAAGCTGGCAGGTGACAGCGGCTACAAAAGAAGAAACAGAAGATAAGAATAAATAATAACGAAAAGTCACAGGGTGACGGAGGATTTTGTATGACTGAGCCAATTGTATCGGTTATTATGCCGGCATATCATTGCGAGGCGACGATTGCAAAGGCAATTGAATCTGTATTAAAACAGCAGGTGCCACTGGAGTTGATTATTATTAATGATTGTTCCGGTGACCGCCTGGATCAGGTCATGGAGTCTTATGTGGACAATCCTGTGATTTTTTATGTAAAAAATGAAAAAAACATGGGAGCCGCTCAGAGCAGAAACCGGGGAGTAGCCATGGCAAGAGGACAATATGTGGCATTTCTGGATTCAGATGACTGGTGGGAAGAAGACAAGCTGGTTAAACAGATCAGATGTATGGAAGAATCTCAGACAGTACTCTGTTGTACTGCAAGAGAACTGGTAACACCGGATGGAAAGCTGACTGGAAGGGTCATCCCGGTGAAAGAGATCATTACATACAGACAACTGCTTCATCACAACAGTATAAACTGTTCTTCCGTACTCATACGCCGGGAAGTGATACAGCAGTATCCCATGGAGCATGAAGACAGTCATGAGGACTATATTCTGTGGCTGAGGATTCTCAGAAAATACCAAAATGCTTGCGGTCTGAATGAACCTCTGCTAAAATATAGGTTGAGTTCCAGCGGGAAGTCAGGAAACAAACTGAAATCAGCAGGTATGACCTACCGTGCATATCGTTACAGTGGCTTTGGAAGAGTGCGTTCTTCCTGGTATTTTTGTTGTTATGCAGTACACGGGGTGTGGAAATATCTGAGAGCTCGTTAGGAGGCAATTCATGAACACATATGGCAAAGCATTGTTTTCAGAATTCATGAGAATTGTGCTGCTACCATTTCATTTAAAAAAAATAAGAAAAAACCGCATCGTATTCACCGGACTGACGGGAGGAACTTCCTATGAGTATTCAGGAAATCCCATGTACCTCTGTGAACATCTGATGCAGCATGAACCGGGAAAGTATGAGATGATCTGGGCAGTCAGTGATCCGGACAGATATCGTTTCCTGGAAAAAAAAGGTATCCGTCTGATCCGGCATTTTTCATTGGAATCATTCAGATGGCTTTTGACAGCAAAAGTGATCGTATCTAACGGATCTTATGCACCATGGTTTCCGTTTCGCCATGATCAGTATTTTATCAACACCTGGCATGGAGGCGGAGCATATAAGCGCATCGAGAACAGTAAGCCGGGGGCAAACTGGGCAACCAGACACCGGGCCAGATTCTGTGCAGAAAATATTGACTTATTTATATCTACCTGTAAAGTCGCCACGAAGGAACTGATTCGTGGTTCTTTCTGTTATGCAGGAGAGGTCATGGAAGTGGGGATGCCGCGAAATGATTTCCTGGTAAGACAGGAGCTGCAGCAGGCACAGAAAGCAGTAAGACAGTATTATCAGCTGGATAAAGATGTGCATGTGTTACTTTATGCACCGACATATCGATACAGCAATACGGAAGTAGTGCTGGATGCAGACAGTCTGTTGGAGAATCTGGAGCAGAACGGAGAAAAGTGGGTATTTCTTTATCGTGCGCATCGTTATCAGGATGCAGATATGAAGCTGAGGGTAACAGGAAAAAGAGTACTGGAAGCATCAGAATATCCGGATATGCAGGAACTTCTGGCAGCGGCAGATATGATGATTACTGATTATTCTTCCAATATCTGGGATTATTCGTATCTGTATAGACCTTGTTTTTTATATACTCCGGATTTAAAAGAATATCTGGAAAAAACAGGATTTTATGTGGATATTCACCAGTGGCCGTTTCCGATTGCGAGGACGCAGGAAGAACTTTGGCATCTGATTGAAAACTATGATGAACAGAATAATCGGAAGAAGATAGAAGAACATCACAGAATGATGGGCGCTACAGAAACAGGGCATGCATGTGAAGAGATTGGAAAAAGAATTGCCGAGGTGTGTGAACAATGAGCAGCTGGATCAGAGAGATATACCGCTATATGACTTTAAAAATACTGTTTCCCTGGCAGTATAAAAGAAATGCGAAAAAGCCATTGAAAGAAAAAAAGGCCATTTTTCTGGAATCTCAGCTGCCTTCTTTATCGGACAGTCTTCAGGTATTGTATGACCGTCTGGATGCAGAAGAAGGATGGGAACTGCATATACACTGCCTGCGGGAATCTTTCGTAGATAAAGGGACATTTATTCGGCTTGCGATGAAGTGCCTGGAAGATATGGCAGATGCGGAGTATGTATTTTTGTGTGATGCCAGCAGGCTGGTGAGCTGTATTCATCCGAGATGGGAGACTGTGATTACCCAGCTCTGGCATGGGTGCGGAGCGTTTAAGAAGTTTGGTATGAGTACTGCAGAGCTGATTTTCGGGGGAAGCAGAAAAGAATATGAAAAATATCCTTATTATAAAAATTTGGATTATGTGACTGTATCCAGCCCGGAAGTGGCATGGGCATATGAGGAAGCTATGTGTCTGAAGAAAAGTTCCGGCCAGATTCAGCCAATTGGGGTCAGCAGAACAGATGTGTTTTTCCAGCAGGAGTTCTTGCAACAGGCCAGACAAAAAGTGCTGGATGAAGTACCACAGGCCGCAGGCAGAAAGATATTGCTATATGCACCTACGTTCAGAGGAAACGTAAGTCAGGCATCCGCTCCGGATGTACTGGATGTGGCAAAGATGGCCAAAGAACTGGAGAAAGAATATATTTTGCTGATCAAGCACCATCCGGTAGTCAGAAAGAGACCGCAAGTACCGGAGGAGGCAAAAAATTTTGCGTTTGATGTGACGGAAAGCCTGGAGATTGAAGAACTGCTTTGCAGCTGTGATCTCTGCATATCAGATTATTCGTCTCTGATTTTTGAATACTCCCTGTTTGAACGGCCACTGATCTTTTTTGCGTATGATCTGGAGGATTACGGAGATTGGCGGGGATTTTATTATGATTATGAAGAACTGACACCGGGACCGGTCGTACGGACTACGGAAGAGGTGATTTCGTATATAAGAGAAACAGAAAAAAATTTTGATCCGGAGGAGATCCGGGCATTTCGAAACAAATTTATGAGTGCCTGTGACGGGCACGCAACAGACCGGCTGATTGAGCTGGTAACAGAACGGAGGCATTAAATATGGAAAAGACAAACACATTTGGTGTAGTATTGGCCGGCGGTATCGGAAGCCGCATGGGAAATGTGGAGAAACCGAAGCAGTTTATGGAAGTGGGCAAAAAGCCGATCATTATTCATACAATAGAAAAGTTTGTAGTGCAGCCGCAGTTTGAACGCATTATTGTGCTTTCGCCAAAAGCATGGCTGAATTATACCAGAGATGTGATTCGCAAATATATCCGGGAAAAAGACAAGATTGATGTGATTGAAGGCGGAGCAACCAGAAATGATACGATTATGAACGCAATCAGTCATATTGAAACACAGTATGGATTGGATGAAAACACAGTTATCGTAACACATGATTCGGTACGTCCATTTGTAACACACCGGATTTTGGAAGAGAATATTCACTACGCAAGAGAAATGGGAGCTTGTGACACGGTGATTCCGGCTACAGACACAATCGTAGCCAGTGCAGACCATGAAATTATCAGCGATATCCCTGATCGTTCTCAGATGTATCAGGGGCAAACGCCTCAGAGCTTCAAAGCTCTGAAACTGCGCAGTGTATTTGAAGCTCTGACACCGGAAGAAAAGGAGATTCTGACAGATGCCTGCAAGATTCTGGTATTGAAGGGGGAAAAAGTACATCTGGTACAGGGTGAAGTATCCAACATTAAGATCACTTATCCCCATGATCTGCGTGTGGCAGAAGCAATTCTGGGAGGAGAGAAGACATGTTAAATACGGTTTACCAGTTAAAAGCACCGCGTCAGTTTGAGACGGTATTTAAAGATATCCCTCTGGATGACCGGCATGTGCTGGTGCGGCCTACCCATTTATCGATCTGTCATGCGGATCAGAGATATTATCAGGGAAACCGGCCGGAAGCGGTTTTACGTTCTAAGCTTCCGATGGCACTGATTCATGAAGGAATCGGAAAAGTGGTATATGATCCTACCGGAACGTATCAGATCGGAGAATCTGTTGTGATGATTCCGAATCATCCGGTGGAAAAGGATGAAATCATAGAAGAAAATTATCTGCGCAGCAGTAAGTTCTGCGGAAGCAGCAAAGATGGATTTATGCAGGAGTATGTATCCCTTCTCCCGGACAGACTGGTGCGTCTGCCGGAGGGGATTGACAAGATTGTGGCAGCATTTACGGAGATAGTATCGGTCAGTTATCATGCCATCAGCAGATTTGAAAGATTTTCCCATGAAAGACGTCAGACGATTGGCGTATGGGGAGATGGAAATCTGGGGTATATTACCTCATTGCTGTTGAAAAAGATGCTGCCGGAGAGCAGAGTCTGCATTTTTGGTGTGAATGCCAGTAAGCTCAGCGACTTCTCTTTTGCAGATGAGACATATCTGGTGTCTGAGATCCCACAGAGCCTGCGTCTGGATCATGCCTTTGAATGTGTGGGCGGCAACGGATCTGCCATAGCGATCAATCAGATTATTGATTATATCCAGCCGGAAGGCACGATCAGTATTCTCGGGGTCAGCGAAGATCCGGTACCGATCAATACCAGAATGGTGCTGGAAAAGGGACTGCATATTTTTGGCAGCAGCAGAAGCGGTCGCACAGATTTTGAAGGTCTGATGGAATTATATAAAGCAAATCCGGATATTCCTGAATATCTGGAGAATATTGTGGGAACTACATTTGAAGTGAAATCGATCAAAGATATGACAGAGGCTTTTGAGACGGATATTCATAAGCTTATCGGAAAAACCGTCATGATCTGGAAAGGATGACAGAATCAGGCAGTAAGGAGTAAGTAATATGGGAAATATAAAAGAAACATTGAGAAATACGCCGCTGTTACCTGCCTGGCGTTTTCTGAAGAAAAAACCTCCGGTGAAGCAGATGCGTTCACTGGCAGGAAAATGGCACAGATATTATACTCTGAAGCTCAAGCTTCCACGTATTTATCGCAAATATGCCAGACAGCCGGTGGAGGAAAATAAAGTTGTTTTTTTCGAGGTGAGACTGGCTGAACTGACAAACAGTCTTCAGACGCTGCATAAAACGATCACAGAAATGGGTGGTTATGAAGTGCATACTCACTTTTTGCGATTATCCTTTGCCAGCAGAAAGCAGTATGACAAAAACTGTGTGGAATTTGTAAAAGATATTGCTACGGCAAAGTATGTGTTTACAGATGAAGCTTCCAATGTGCTCAGTTGTGTGCCAATGCGTCCTGAGACGATTGTAACTCAGACCTGGCATGGATGCGGTGCCTTTAAAAAGTTCGGCTTCAGTACAGCGGATCTGATCTTTGGTCTGAACCGGGAACAGCAGCTGAAATACCCGTTTTATAAAAATTATACGTACGTAACATTGAGCAGTCCGGAAGTGGCGTGGGCTTATGAAGAGGCTATGAATCTATCGGATCGTCCGGAAGTGCTGAAAGCGACCGGAATCAGCCGGACAGATGTATTTTTTGATCAGAAGTTCATAACAGATGCCCGTGAGAAGCTGCTTCAGCAGATGCCGCAGAGCAAAGGAAAGAAGGTTATTCTTTATGCACCGACCTTCCGTGGTCGTGTTGCAAATGGAAAGGCTCCGGACAAGCTGGATATTTCCATGTTCCAGAAAGCACTTGGAGAAGAATATGTTCTGTTGATCAAGCATCATCCGCTGGTAAGAGTGCGTCCGGAAGTACCGGAAGGGTGCCGTGACTTTGCTATGGATGTGACGGAGACGATGGCCATCGATGATTTGCTCTGTGTGGCAGATATCTGTATTTCAGATTATTCTTCACTGGTATTTGAATATTCCCTGTTTGAAAAACCAATGATTTTCTTTGCCTATGACAAGGCAGAATATGATGACTGGAGAGGATTCTATTATAATTATGAAGAGATGACGCCAGGACCGATCTGCACAGAGAACGAAGAAATGCTGGATTATATCCTGCATCTGGATACCAGATTTGATAAACAACAGGTGGTTGATTTTAAATATAAGTTTATGCGTTCCTGTGATGGCCATGCGACAGAACGAATTCTGGATATGGTACTTGGAAAGCAGAGCGATGCCAAAAAGGAGGCAGCAGAATGAAGCTTTTGTCCGTGATACTTCCGGCATACAACGAAGAGAGAATGATCGAGAAAGCCCGTGACACCATTGGCCGGATATTAAGTGAACAGGACATTCCATATGAAATTGTATTTGTAGATGATGGATCAAAGGATCAGACCTGGACAGAGATTGAAAAAGCGGCAGCGAAAGATACACATGTGGCGGGAGTACACTTTTCCAGAAACTTCGGAAAAGAATCTGCCATGATGGCGGGACTTGCCAGCGCAGATGGAGACTGCTGCGTGGTAATGGACTGTGATTTGCAGCATCCACCGGAAACAGTAGTGGAGATGTATCGTCTCTGGGAACAGGGATATGAAGTAGTAGAGGGTGTAAAGCACACCAGAGGAAAAGAGAGTCTGGCACACAAAGCTAGTGCGGGCATGTTTTATAAACTGATTTCCAAAGCAGTGGGAATTGATATGTCCAGGGCATCAGATTTCAAGCTTCTGGATCGAAAGGCAGTCAATGCTCTTTTGGAAATGCCGGAGCGAAATGCTTTTTTCCGTGCACTTTCTGCATGGATTGGGTATAAGACTATATCGGTAGAATTTGATGTGCAGGAAAGAGAGGAAGGCGTATCGAAGTGGTCTACAAAATCACTGATCCGTTATGCCATTACCAATATTGTTTCCTTTTCTTCTGCCCCGATGCAGTTTGTAACCGGTGCCGGTGTATTTGTATTGCTGCTTGCAGTGATACTGGGGATTCAGACTCTGATCCATTATTTCACCGGCAATGCGGTAGAGGGATTTACTACAGTGATTTTGCTGCTTTTGCTGATCGGAAGTATTCTGATGATCAGCCTTGGAATTATAGGTTATTATATTTCCAAAATTTATGAAGAGGTAAAGGGAAGACCGCGTTACCTGATTTCCAGAAAGATCGACAGTCAGGTAAAAGAGTAGAGAAACAGAGGAATAGAAAAGACTCCGTACAGGAAAGATAGGAGGAAACAATGAGGATATTTGTAACAGGTGTAGCAGGTCAGCTGGGACACGATGTCATGAATGAACTGGAAAAAAGAGGGTATGAAGGAATCGGAAGTGATGTAGCTCCGGAATATACCGGGATTCAGGATGGCAGTGCAGTGACAAAAATGCCATATGTCTCGCTGGATATTACAGATAAAGATGCAGTAGAACAGACACTGGAACAGATCCGGCCGGATGTGGTGGTACATTGTGCAGCATGGACTGCGGTAGATATGGCAGAAGATGATGATAAGGTAGAGAAAGTGCGTGCAGTCAATGCAGGAGGAACGGAGAATATTGCGCTGGTCTGCAAAAAACTGGATTGCAAGATGGTCTATATCAGTACCGATTATGTCTTTGACGGTCAGGGAGAGACCCCGTGGGATCCGGACTGCAAAGACTATAAACCAATGAATGTATATGGACAGACCAAGCTGGAAGGTGAACTGGCAGTTAGCCGCAATCTGGATAAATATTTTATTGTCCGTATTGCCTGGGTATTTGGAGTCAATGGAAAGAACTTTATTAAGACGATGCTGAATGTAGGAAAAACGCATGATACGGTTCGTGTGGTAAAGGATCAGATCGGTACACCAACGTATACCTATGACCTGGCAAGATTATTGATTGATATGGTCGAAACAGAAAAATATGGTTATTATCATGCGACCAATGAAGGCGGCTATATTTCCTGGTATGATTTTACCTGCGAGATATACCGACAGGCCGGTTATGATACAAAGGTAATTCCGGTAACTACAGAAGAATATGGAATGTCAAAGGCTGCCCGTCCTTTTAACAGCAGACTGGATAAGAGTAAGCTGGTAAAGAATGGCTTCACACCACTGCCAACCTGGCAGGACGCATTAAGCCGTTACCTGAAGGAAATCCAGGGGTGAATCTATGAAGCAGTTAATGACGATACCGTCAGAGTTCTATCAGAACAGAAAACTGATCTGGACTCTGGCAAAAAACGATTTTCGCACGAAATATGCAGGATCTTATCTGGGCATTATCTGGGCCTTCGTACAGCCGGTAGTGACAGTGATGGTGTACTGGTTTGTATTTGGTGTGGTCAGACAGGGAGCACCCAAGGCAGTGCCGTTTGTATTATGGCTGGTCTGTGGTCTGGTGCCCTGGTTCTTTTTTCAGGAAGCGCTGGTGCAGAGTACCAATGCATTGATAGAATACAGCTATCTGGTAAAAAAAGTAGTATTTAAGATCAGTATCCTGCCATTGATTAAGGTAATTGCGTCGTTGTTTGTGCATGTTTTCTTTGTGGCATTTACACTGATTCTGTTTTGCTGTTACGGCTATTTTCCGGATCTGTATGTACTTCAGCTGATCTATTACAGCATTTGTGCATTTGCTTTGGTATTATCTATGGCATATATTACCAGCGCAGTAGTAGTATTTTTCCGCGATCTGACTCATCTGATTACCATTCTTCTTCAGATTGGAATCTGGATGACACCGATTATGTGGGATTTTACGGATATGGGGATTTCAGAATCGGCGTTAATCGCCAGAATTCTGAAACTGAATCCGATGTATTATATTGTGTCCGGTTACAGGAATGCGCTGATTGATAAACAGTGGTTCTGGGAACATCCTGGAATGACGCTGTATTTCTGGGCAGTGACCGTGATATTGTTCGTATTCGGAACAAGATTATTTCAGAAGTTAAAAGTGCATTTTGCAGATGTACTGTAAGAGGTAGAAAAGATATGAATGATGTGGCCATTTCGGTGGAACACCTGAGCAAGCGATATAAGTTATATGAAAAGCCGTCTGACCGACTGAAGGAAGCACTGGGGAAAAAGGTCAGTGTAAAAGAACATTATGCACTCCATGATGTGAATTTTCAGATACAAAAAGGAGAATGTGTGGGAATTATCGGAACAAACGGTTCCGGTAAATCTACGGTGCTGAAGATCATTACCGGAGTGGTGAATCCAACCGAAGGTGAAGTAAAGGTAGACGGAAGAATTTCCGCACTGCTGGAGCTGGGAGCCGGTTTTAACATGGAATATACTGGTCTTGAAAATATTTATCTGAATGGAACTATGATAGGTTTTTCCAGAGAGGAAATTGATCAGAAGCTGGATGATATTCTTTCTTTTGCAGATATCGGGGATTTTGTGCATCAGCCGGTGAAGACCTATTCCAGTGGTATGTTCGTGCGTCTGGCATTTGCAGTGGCGATTAATATTGATCCGGAAATTCTGATTGTAGATGAGGCTCTTTCAGTAGGAGATGTGTTTTTTCAGTCCAAATGTTACCGAAAGTTTGAAGAATTTAAAAAAATGGGAAAAACGATTGTATTTGTCAGCCATGATCTGGGCAGTATCAGTCGCTATTGTGACCGTGTCATTCTTCTGAATAAAGGAGTAATTCTGAATACCGGGAAACCAAAAGAGATGATCAATCTTTATAAGAAGGTGCTGGTACAGATGGATGGAGAAAAGAACAAAGCTGTGGGCGTTGAAAAAGAAGGTATATTTGAACGGCCGTTTGGGCGCAATCCGAATGTACTGGAATATGGCGGACAGGAAGCCGAGATTGTAGATTTTACGATTGAAGATGAAAATGGTCTGGCGGGAAACACCATTGAAAAGATGACACCGTTTACGATTAAATATAAAGTGGTTTTCCATGAAGCGGTGAATGCTCCGATTTATACCTTTACCATCAAAGATCTGAAAGGGACAGAGATTACCGGTACCAATACCATGTATGAGAGGGTAACGATTGAACCAAAGAAAAAAGGGGACAGTCAGATTGTAAGCTTTACCCAGACCATGAATCTGCAAGGGGGAGAATACCTTTTATCCATAAGCTGTACCGGATATGAAAATGGAGAGTTTAATGTGTACCACAGACTTTACGATGTGTGCAGTATTTCTGTGGTATCTGATAAAAATACTGTTGGATTTTATGATATGGATTCAGAGATAACAGTACAGGACAGCGGAGAACAGAAAAAATGAGAAATGAGATGAAAAGAATAGAGGAGATTGTTTCCAGTTGTCAGGAAAGCGAATATAATGAAAAAATTGCCCAGGAGAAAAACTGGGCTATTTTGTTTTCCCTGTCACATATCAGAAGAAATGCGATTGAATGGCTGCCGGTGTCACAGGGACAGAAAGTACTGGAGATCGGATCCGCAGATGGAGCTCTGACAGCAGTTCTGGCAGAAAAATCCGGATCAGTGACCTGTGTGGAACCGTCAGCGGAAAAGAACAGGATGAATGAATTACGAAACAGAAACCGTGAAGGAATAGAGATTTATCAGGGAACCTGGATGGAAGCAGCAGAGCATCTGAAGGGATCTTATGACTGGATTTTCCTGATGGGAGCCCTGGAAGAAGCATCTGTCTGGATGGCGGGAAATGATCCGTGGACAGAACTGTTAAAAAGCGTAAAACGATATCTGGCACCGGGAGGACGTATCGTACTGGCATCAGATAACCGGCTGGGGCTGCGGTATTTTGCCGGGTGCAGAGAACCATATTCGAAGGAATACTTCAGAGGAGTAGAGGGTTATGAAGAGGGTGCGCAAAAGAAAACCTTTTCACGGCCAGAACTGGAAAAAATGATAAAATCAGCCGGACTGGAGCAGGCAGAGTTCTATTATCCTTATCCGGACTATCATCTTCCGATGACGGTTTATTCTGATGATCACCTTCCAAAGGTAGGAGAATTGTGGGATAATCTGCGTAATTTTGATCAGGAAAGATATATTTTGTTTGACGAAACGAAAGCATTTGATCATATTATTGAGGATGGCCTGTTTCCGATCTTTTCCAATTCATTTCTGGTAGTGGCACAGGCAGAAAAAAAAGAGGAATTGCAGAAAAGAATTGTTTTTTCCAAATATTCCAATGAAAGAGCAAGAAAATTTGCGATACGGACAGATATTCTGATTGACGAAACGGGAAAACGACATGCCAGAAAGACTGCCTGTTACCAGGAAGGGCGTTCTCACATAGAGAAGCTGCCGACATGGATGAATCAGCTGACAGAAGTATATAAAGAAGCAGGAATTACCATGAACACCTGTCACAGGGAGCAGGAAGGATGCGAAATTGATTTCCTGACCGGTCAGACACTGGAAGAAAAAATGGATCATCTTCTTCTGGAAGGAAAAACAGAAGAGGCCATGAAAGAACTGATGCGTTATATTCAGGCTGTACGTCAGGCTGGCAGCAGAAAGAAATTCCATGTGACACCAGAGTTTGAACAGGTATTCGGACCGGTGCTGCTTCCGGATAGTCTGACCTGTGCAGCGGTGACTGATATTGATATGGTGGCAGGAAATGCGATCTGCCGGGAAGAAGGGTGGATTCATATGGATTATGAATGGACCTTCGATTTCCCGGTTCCGGTGAACTATGTAATTTATCGTATTATTCAGAACTATCTCTACGGAAATGTGGAGAGAACAGCGTTAAATAAAGAATTGTTATATAAAAGAGCCGGACTGACGGAACAGGAGATCGCACAATATACGGATATGGAGGCAGCCTTCCAGCGTTATATTACCGGAACACATGTGCCTCTGAGATATCTCTATGAAGAAATTTCACCCGGCTGTGTCAGCTTTCGGGCAGAAGAAGAACACAGAAAAGCGATTGCACGGGCGAATGCAGAGGCCAATACAGGCATAGAAGTATTTGTAGATACGTTTGAGATTGCCATGACCGGTATTCATGTGAATGGATGGGCAGTCAGCAAAGCAGATAAACAGGTGCGCTTTATCTTGAAGGATGAGCATGGACGGGAACTTGAAACCGTACAGACAGAATACCTGTATCGCAGGGATGTGGTTGATCAGTTTAAATTAAGCGGCAAGAACAGCAAAGCAGGATTTCATCTGGAATGCAGACTGCCAGAAGAAGTGCAGAAAAACAAAAAATTCATGTTGATAGCAAAAGATGGCAGCAGTGAGGTGCAGTTCCCGATTCCGGTAGAAAAACTGAGAATAAAGCAGAGCCGGATCGGAAAAAAACTGATGGAACTTCGAGGAGCAAAGGATACCATATCTTATATCGCACCTCATGAGATGGGACTGTTTGGAGAGTCAGAAACTTATCGAGTGGAAAATCAGCGATTCGACACATGGAGAATGGCGCATCAGTTTACAGAAAAACAACGGGCAAATCAACAGAAAACAAGTTTTTCGGAAAATCTGAAGATGAGTGTGATTCTGCCGGTCAGAGAAGGACAGACCAAGGCGGCATGTAAGACGATTGACAGTATATGCAGCCAGACAGTGAAGAACTGGGAACTGTTGCTGGTCGGAGAAAAGAAGCTAAAAAAAGAGGATACAAGAATACGATATATAGAAACAGCACCGGAAACCGAAACAGGTGCCCGTTATGAAGCAGGAAGAATGCAAAGTCAGGGCAGCTGGCTTTTGTTTATGGAGCCGGGGGATGTACTGGAACCGGGAGCATTTTATCAGATTTTACAGAAGATAAACCAGGAACCGGAAAAGAATATGATCTATTCTGATTCTGATAAACTGGATTCTGAGACGCATACTTTTTTTGATCCACAATTTAAGCCGGATGATAGCGTTTATACGCTGCAAAGTGGCAATTATATTGGCAGCAGCATATGGATAAAGGCGGATCTGGCAGAACAGGCCGGAGGTGTCCGGTCAGGATATGGCAGCCAGTCACTGTATGATCTGATTCTGCGCTGTCGGGATAAAACAGATCAAGTCGCACATATCAGTGAAATACTATATCATGAAAGCTGTCCGATGGAACGAGATCTGGAAGGAAGGCAGGAATTGTGCAGAAAATGGGATGACGGCAAGAGGGTACTGGAAGATTATTATGCCGCTGCAAAGATTCAGGCACAGGTAACATGGGCGAATTATCCGCTGCGATATCGTGTAAAATGGCAGGTAAAGGGAAATCCAAAAGTATCTGTGATTATTCCAAATCAGGATCATATTGCAGATCTTAAGCAGTGTTTGAATTCTATTCAGAAAAAAACAACGTATACAAATTTTGAAGTACTGGTAGTGGAAAATAACAGTCGTCAGCCGCAGACGTTTGCCTGGTATGAAAAGATGCTGCAAAAATATGATAAAGTAAAGCTTCTGAAATGGGAGAAAGAGTTTAATTACTCTGCCATTAATAATTTTGCGGCAAAACAGGCTGAGGGAGAATTCCTGATCTTTTTAAATAATGATACGGAAATTCTGACACCGGACTGGATCGAAGAAATGCTGTCTGTATGCCAGCAGAAAAAAGTGGGGGTAGTAGGGGCAAAGCTCTATTATCCGGATGATACAATTCAGCATGCCGGTGTGATTCTGGGACTGAGCAATATTGCAGGCCACCTGTTTGTGAAAGAACCGGGAAATATCAGTGGTTATATGGGAAGAGCCTGTACTATGCAAAATTTAAGTGCGGTAACAGCTGCCTGTATGATGGCATCAGCAGAAGTATTTCATAAAGTAAACGGATTTGAAGAAACGCTTCAGGTGGCACTGAATGATGTAGACTTTTGCATGAAAGTGCAGGAATGCGGAGAAATGGTAGTATATCAGCCGGAAGCGGAGTTGTATCACTATGAATCTAAATCCAGAGGACTGGAGGATACACCGGAGAAAAAAGCGCGTTATGACAGCGAAGTGGCTTATTTCCGAAACAGATGGAAGCATGTGCTGGAAAAGGGAGATCCATACTATAATAGAAATCTTTCCCGCACGACATGGAATTGTACGTTCCGTATTCCACCTGCCTCTGAAAGAGAAAACTAGTAAAGGAGCACAGACGTTACGATGTCAGATTTGAAAAAAAAGCTGGATAAAGGAATCGCATATCTGAAACGAAACGGTGTGCGCAAATCGATCTGCCGGGCAGGGCGAAAAGCAGTCCTGTCCAGGGAGATCCCTTATGAGGTATGGCTGAAGGGTCATACGGCGAACCAGAAAGAACTGGAACGACAGAAAAAAGAAGCCTGGAAATATCAGGAAAAGACAGAAATCCGAATATTTCCGACAATGTTTACTCAAAAGCAGACGAATGTAGATGGAAATATGGAGACTGAGAATATACAGACAGAATATGTGTTGTTTCTCAGAGAAGGAACGAAGCTGCGTCCGGAAGCGGTATTTGAAATGACAAAAGAGGCTGAAAAATACGAGGAAACGATAGTGTTATATACCGATCATGATGTGATTGGGACAGACGGACGTCTGAAGGAGCCATTTTGCAAGCCGGATTATGATCCGGTCTGGCAGAGGCAGCAGAACTATATGGGGGCGGCTTTGCTGGTCAGCAAAGAAGTGGCAGAGGAACTGATGAAAGAGCCTGTACTGTCAGAAAAAGAAATCACTGCAGGGACAGAAGAAAAACTATGGCAGCAACTGGAAGAACTGGTGCTTCAAAAAGCAGAAAAAACAGTGCATCTTCCAAAGCTTCTGTATCATGTGACAGAGGAACTGGAAAAAGAGCTGGAAGAAATAAGGACTTTTCCAAAAGCGGAAATAGAGGTACGGGAAGATCTGCTTTCTGTGATCATTCCCAATAAGGATCATATAGAAGATCTGAAACTGTGCGTGAACAGCCTTCTGGAACATGGGGGATATGAACACCTGGAAATTCTGATTGTGGAAAACAACAGTGTAGAGCAGAAAACTTTTTGTGGATATGAAGAATTGCAGCGGCAGGACAAAAGGATCCGTATTCTGAACTGGAGCGGTATCTTTAATTATTCGGCAATTAATAATGAGGCGGTCAGAAAAGCAAAAGGAAATTATCTGCTGTTTTTAAATAATGATACACAAGTAAAAGAACCGGGAGCACTTCTGGAACTGATGACCTGTATGCAGAGAGAAAAAGCAGGTGCAGTGGGCGCAAGGCTGCTATATGGGGATCTGACGATTCAGCATGGCGGTGTAGTGCTGGGATACGGAGGAATTGCCGGACATGCTTTTGAGGGAATGCAGCAGGAACTATATGAAAAACAGCGTTATGCGAAAGTCGCCAGACAGATGTCAGCGGTAACCGCAGCATGTATGCTGGTGGATCGCAGGGCATTTGAGCAAATCGGGGGATTTACAGAAGAACTTGGTGTAGCTTATAATGACATTGATCTTTGTATGAAGCTGAGGAGAGCTGGATGGATCGTTGTATACGATCCGGCTGCACAGCTGTATCATTATGAATCTCAGACAAGGGGATTTGAAATGAGCACACAGAAAGCGGAACGTGTCAGACGGGAAGCAGAATATTTCTGTCAGAAATGGAAAGAAGAAATTGACAGGGGAGATCCGTTTTACAATCCAGGCCTGACGCTGGAAAAACCGGATTTTTCCCTGAGAAGATAGAACCGGAGGAGAAAAAACAGATGAAAAATGAAAGAATAAACCGGAATACCATTCTGATGATATGGTTTCTGGTGGGACTGGGATGCCTTTATATTTTCCATATGTACGTAATTGGTAATTATACCATTGCTTTTTATGATGTGGGTACAGATGGAAAAGACCAGTATATTATGTGGTACAACGGAATCGTAAACAGCTTACGGGACGGAAATTTTTCTGCATGGGATTTTCGAAACGGATTTGGGATGAATACCATGGGGCATCATCTGACAGAACCGTTTCTGATACCGATTTACATTCTGGGCGTGATGTTCGGTCCGGAACACATCACCTGGTATATGGTATGGATGGAAATTTTCCGTATCTTTGTAGCAGCCACACTGTGTTACTGGTATTTATCTGAATTTGAATTCAGCGAACGGTCTAAGCTGATCGCGACTGTGATATATGCATTTAACAGTTATATGATGGTATGGGGCCAGCATTATGCGCTGGGAAGTTCCGTGGTATATTTCCCGGCCATTCTGATATTTGCTGAAAGAGTAATCAAAAAGAAAAAATTCAGTATAGGCTTGTGCCTGATCTGCTGTCTGGCTATGCTCAGCAGTTTTTACCAGGGCTATATGTGTATGTTCGGAGGCGGTGCATATGTCTGCATCCGTATTCTGATGCAGGAAAAAGAGACAGTTCGTGAAAGAGGAAAAGCATTTTTTATATCAGCCGGAACCATGATACTGGGGGTACTGATGTCTGCCTGGCGTTTCTTCCCTTCTGCCGCTGCGCAGGTTGGATCCAGTGAACGTATGGCAGCAAAACAATCTCTGGTGGAAAGACTGTTCCACATCAAACTATGGAGTACAGGAATTAACAAGTCCATTATATACCGTCTGTTTTCCAGTTGTATTCAGGGGAATGGAAATGAGACTTACGTAGGACAGAGAAATTTTTACGAAGACCCGGAATTATTCTTTTCTACATTATTCATTATTTTACTGTTTCAGTATCTGGTATGTATTCGAAAACAGAATGTAAGCAGGCGCAGTAAGTTTATGCAGTATTTTTGTGTGATTCTCTGTGCAGCCAGTGTAGTAATCACAAATGTCACTACGCTGTTTAACGGATTGTACGGACCTTTTTTCCGTCACACTTTTGTATTGATGCCGGTGTTTGCTGTTATGGTATGCCTGGTACTGGATCGGATTATGACAGAAAAAGAGCTGAGTATACCGGCTCTGATTGTATCGGTTTTATTGATTACAGCAGTTTATATGAAGGCTTATCGTATTCTGCCGGAACAGCAGTTTAAAGATAATGCCATGATTCTGTGGCTGACCGGTCTTGCAATGGCAGCACTTCTTTGGATGTACTGTAAAAACAGATTTCTGGATCGGAAAACCTGTTACACGCTGCTGGTTCTGGTGGTAACCATGAATATCGTGTCAGATTCCTATCTTTGCTATAATGATCGTGTGGCGTTGCCGAAGAATCATCCGGAATATTTTTCGGAAACATATCATTCTGATGTAGATGCGGCACTGGACTGGCTGGAAGCCAGTGATGATACCTTCTATCGAGTGGAAAAAGACTATTTTACAGCAGCCAGCTGTTTTGATTCTCTGGCACAGGATTATCGGGGAATCAGTGCATACAATTCCAATCAGAATGCTGACATCAAAGAATTTGTGGCAGAAGTATGGCCGCAGCTGAATCATGAAAGAGATGTGAATCACATCCAGTTTATGAATGCACTGTGGGACAGTACCTTTGCCGGACTGACAGATGTAAAATATATTTTGTCCAAGTCAGATAACATTGACGTAGATGGATATGAACTGATTCATCAGGAAGGTGAGATCTACATTTATCAGAATACCAGAACACAGTCACTGGGTAAATTCTTCACACAGACTATGACTCAGAAACAATATGAAGAGAACAAAGATACCCTGAATACTAGATCACTTCTGGCAGATACGCTGATTCTGGAAGATGAGAATGAGAAAACATTAACAGATTCTGAAATAAAAGCATATGAAAAGGATGAAATCAGTGGTATACTGACAGGTGACAGCAAGACAAGCTATGAAACAGATGTGCAGGAAGATGGAAAAACCACACCATTTGTAGTTGAACTGGATCTGGATCAGGCGAAACGAGAAGGCTATGAATCGGCAATTCTGGAATTTACCATGCTGGCAGAAAAACGTACGGTTGTAACGGTACAGATGAATGACGGATACAGCCATGATTATGTACATAACTGGGAGACTGCGCGAAAGATGCATATTGAGCTTCCTGAAGATGCACAGAAGGTAACACTGACAGTGGAAAAACCGACCGGTCATATTCGTATCAGTGATATTCAGGTTTATGGAACAGAAAAAGAACCGACATTTTCCGAACAGGCGGACATTACCATAGAGGCACCAAAAAAAGATAGCCTTCTGAATGGACATATCAGTGCAAAAGAAGACGGTTATGTGATGCTGGCAGTTCCAAATGAAAACGGATGGAGTGTGACACTGAACGGCGAAAAACAGAAGCTGGAAAACGGAGATTATGGGTTTATCAGTTTTCCTGTTCTGGCGGGAGAGTATGACCTGACGGTAAGATTCACTGCACCATTGCTGCGTCTTGGCGTAATCGTAAGTGTGATCAGTACACTGTTATTTACAGTTATTGTTATGATGCAAAAAAAACGGGAGAACATAAGGAGAAAAAATAAATGATAGATTTTAATGTTGCACCTTTTACAGGAAAAGAAACAGAATATATGCAGCAGGCTATTGCCAATGGAAAGCTTTGCGGAGACGGTCCGTTTACAAAAAAATGCTCTCAGCTGATGAAAGAACAGTTTCAGAGCAGACATTGTCTGCTGACCACCTCCTGTACGCATGCACTGGAGATGGCTGCATATCTGTGTGATATTCAGCCAGGAGATGAAGTCATTATGCCTGCATATACCTTTGTATCTACAGCAGATGCCTTTGTACTGAGAGGTGCAAAGATTGTATTTGTAGACATTAATCCAAAGACTATGAATATGGATGAAAAACTGATCGAGGGTGCCATCACAGAAAAAACCAGAGCAATTGTGCCGGTTCACTATGCCGGAGTAGCCTGTGCCATGGATGAGATTATGGCCATAGCCAAAAAACATAATCTGCTGGTAGTAGAGGATGCTGCGCAGGGAGTGAATGCATGGTATAAAGGAAAGGCACTGGGAACCATTGGTGACTTTGGCTGTTACAGCTTTCATGAGACAAAGAATTATACGATGGGAGAAGGGGGCGCACTGCTGTTTCAGGATGACTGTTATCAGGAAAAAGCAGAGATTCTCCGTGAAAAGGGAACGGACAGAAGTAAATTCTTCCGTGGTCAGGTAGATAAATATACCTGGGTGGATTTTGGTTCATCCTATTTGCCAAGTGATCTGAATGCGGCATATCTGTATGCACAGCTGGAGCTGCTGAAAGAAATCAATGAAAAGCGCATGGCAATCTGGAATCTTTATCACGAGGCATTTGCCGGACTGGAAGAAAAACATCTGGTAGAGCGTCCGTTTGTGCCAGATTATGCTGTACATAATGCACATATGTATTATCTGAAGCTGAAGGATCTGGAAACCAGAACCGAGTTTATCCGTTATATGAAAGAAAATGGAGTACAGTGTGTATTCCATTATATTCCGCTTCACACTGCGACCGCAGGACAGCGCTTTGGAAGATTTTATGGAGAAGACAGATATACCACAAAGGAAAGTGAAAGACTGGTGCGGCTGCCAATGTATTATAATCTGGATCTGGCAAAGGCAGAGCAGGTGGCAGAACTTGTCCAGAAATTCCCGGGCTATAAGGAAATATAAGTAACGGGGGCATACATGGGAAGAAAAGAATACCGTACACAATGGGGAAAAATGATAACATCGATCTCCCCTGCCTATATAAAAAAAGGATACCGTTATCTGAAACGGCATGGAATGAAGCAGTTTCTGATTCGTCTGACAGAGAGGTTTCAGCAGGAAGATATTGACTATGAGACCTGGTTTGGGTTAAATAAGGCAACAGAAAAAGAATTACAGGAACAGAGAAAGAATCAGCCTGAGAACGGCCCTCTGATCAGTATCGTAGTACCATTATACCGGACACCGGAGATTTATTTGCGGAAAATGATAGAATCTGTGGCAAATCAGACCTATGAGAACTGGGAGCTGTGCCTTGCAGATGCCAGTCCGCGGGGAGAACAGCTGCGTCAGGAACTGAGTAAGATAAAGGGCAGAAAAGCAAAAGAAGCCGCCATGCAGGTTCCTGACAAAGAAACAGAACTGACTGCAGTGATTCGGGAGTATCAGATCAAATATGCAGGAATTCGTTATGAGATCCTGAAGGAAAATAAAAGTATTGCAGAAAATTCAAACTTTGCCATGAACATGGCTACCGGAGATTTTGTAGGATTACTGGATCACGATGATACACTGGAACCGGACGCATTATATGAGGTGGCAAAAAAAATCTGTGAAGATGACAGAGTAGATGTGGTCTATACGGATGAGGATAAAATCAACAGTAAGGGAACCAGACATCTGACTCCGAATATGAAGCCGGATTTCAATCTGGATTTGCTCAGATCGAATAATTATATCTGTCATCTGTTTGTGGTGCGTCGTATTCTGATGGAAAAAGTCGGAGGATTCCGAAAGGAGTTTGACGGAGCACAGGATTATGATTTTATTTTCAGATGTACAGAAGAAGCAGAAAAGATTGCGCATGTACACAAAGTACTATATCACTGGCGAACACATGAAAAATCCACTTCAGATAATCCTGACAGTAAGATTTATGCATTTCATGCAGGAAAAAGAGCAGTGGAAGCGCATCTTCAGAGAATGGGGATTCGTGCAGAGGTGGAAGAAACCTGTGATCTTGGCTACTATCGGGTAAAATATCCGGTTATCGGTACCCCAATGGTGTCGATACTCATTCCGAATAAAGATCAGCTGCAGACCCTGAAAAAATGTCTTAAGTCGATCTGGGAAAAGACAGAATATGAAAATTATGAGATACTGATTATAGAAAATAACAGTACGGAAAAAGAAACATTTGACTATTATAAAAAAGTAGATGGCAGACATCATGTAAGGGTATTGTACTGGGACAAAGAGTTTAACTATTCAGCCATCAACAACTTCGGAGCGGAGCACGCAAAAGGGGAATATCTTCTTCTGTTGAATAACGATACGGAAGTGATCACAAAAGGATGGATGAAGGAACTTCTCTCCAACTGTCAGAGACCAGAAGTGGGTATGGTAGGAGCAAAGCTGTATTTTCCTGATAATACGATCCAGTCAGCTGGAACAATTATCGGAATGGGAGGAATGGCAGACCACGCTTTTGTAAATATGGATCGGAAAAAATCCGGTTATATGCACCGGGCATCCATTCAGGTGGACATGAGCGGAGTGACAGCAGCCTGCGCCATGGTGAAACGATCCGTTTACGAAGAAGTACATGGGCTGGAAGAAAAACTGACCGTGGCATTTAATGATGTGGATCTGGGACTGAAGATTGTGACAGCCGGGTATCTTATCGTATTCGACCCGTATGCGGAATTGTATCACTATGAGTCAAAGTCCCGAGGAATCAATGATGAGAAAAAGGAAAGACATGCAAGAGAAGTGAAATACACTCAGGAAAAATGGGCAGATTTTCTGGCGGCAGGAGATCCGTGCTACAATCAGAATCTGACCCTGGCGAAGCATAATTTTTCTCTTCGAAAATAAGAACCGGAGTGAAAAAGAATATATGGAAGTAACGGTAATTATACCAAACTGGAATGGAAAAGAATACATTGGTCAGTGTCTGGACAGTCTGAAGGAGCAGAGCGTTGGGCAGGTTCCGGTGATTGTTGTGGATAACGGTTCAGAAGACGGAAGCCGGGAATAT
Source organism: uncultured Marvinbryantia sp. (assembly GCA_934394985.1). GTDB lineage: Bacteria > Bacillota > Clostridia > Lachnospirales > Lachnospiraceae > Marvinbryantia. The sequence goes on along the minus strand of CAKRRF010000017.1, from coordinate 14,689 downwards.
ATAAAAGAACAGTACCCATGGGTAAAACTGATTGTACTGGATAAAAATTACGGATTTTGCAGAGCCGTAAATGAAGGAATTCGTGCAGCCAGTACAACTTATGTGGTTCTTCTTAATAATGATATTCGTGTGGATTGCGATTTCATTCGTTATTTGTTACTGCGAGCTGAAAAAAATAAAAAACTGTTTTCCTGTCAGGCAAAAATGCTTCAGATGGATCATCCGGATCGTATTGATAATGCGGGTGATCAGTACTGTGCCCTTGGATGGGCTTACTCAAGAGGAAAAGACAGCCCGGCAGAGAATTTTACAGAGCCGTCACGGATTTTTTCAGCCTGCGGAGGAGCTGTTTTGTATCGTAGAGAAGTGTTTGAGCAGATCGGTCTGTTTGATGAAGCGCATTTTGCCTATCTGGAGGATGTGGATGTCGGATACAGGGCTCAGATCTGTGGATATGAGAACTGGTATGAGCCACAGGCAGTTGTATATCACAAGGGGAGTGCGGCTACAGGTTCAAGGCACAATGTTTTTAAGGTATCTCATGCATCCAGAAATAATATCTATCTGATTTATAAGAATATGGCAAGATGGCAGATTCTTATAAATTTACCATTTTTGTTTGCCGGATGCGTGATAAAGACACTTTATTTTATACCAAAAGGCCTGGGTCATGTTTATCTGGCAGGGCTTTGGAAAGGCGTATTGTTGAGCAGAAAAGGGGAGAAATTTGCACTTGTGCCGGAAAATTTTGACCGATGCTGCAAAATTCAACTGACATTATGGCGGAATATGCTGGGTTTATTAAGAAAAAATAAATAAAATTGTAATAAAATTGAAAGAAATATTGCAATTTCCAGAATCGTCATGTATGATGTAAAAGTACGCAGCTTATGAGGGGTGAAATACATTGATAAAGGATAATCAGCAGTACTTTAATCGACTGCATGTTCTGATTGATGCCCTGATTACGGCCGGCTCCTATATGCTGGCATGGTTTATTCAGATTAAGATCATAACCGGTGAAGAGATCGGTGTGCTTCCGGCAGAGATGTATATGCTGGTTCTGATTCCACTGATTCCGGGAATGCTTTTACTGAATTCCGCATTTAATCTGTATGCACCGAAGCGGGTGCAGGGGCGCAGACTGGAACTGAGTAATATAATAAAGGCAAATTTATTCGGTATGCTGATTTTTATGGCGGCCGTTACCCTGGTAAAGCAGCATGAGTTTTCCAGACAGCTGATCTTTATCTTTTTTGCTTTTAATATTTGTTTTGAAACACTGGAACGGATCATTATCCGCTGGAGCCTGCGAAAGATCCGGCGCCGGGGAATGAATTTAAAGCATATTCTTCTCGTTGGCATGGGCGAGGCTGGAAAAGGATATATGGACCGCATTATGGATAACCCGGAATGGGGGTATCATGTATTTGGAATTTTAGATGACAATATGGAACGGACAGCGTCCTATCGAGGAATTCATATGATCGGCAGAACAGAAGATCTGGAAAGAATCCTGAAAGAGCACCAGTTGGACGAGATTATTATTGCGCTGAGTTTAAGTGAGTATTATAAACTGGCGCATATTGTTGCGGTTTGCGAAAAGTCAGGAGTGCATACCAAGCTGATTCCTGACTATGGCAATATTATACCGACCAGACCGTATACAGAAGATTTGATGGGACTGCCGGTGATTAACATTCGATATGTACCATTATCCAATACGTTTAATGCTATGGCAAAAAGAGCGGTGGATATTGTAGGTTCTCTGATCTGTATTGTGCTGTTTTCACCGGTGATGCTTCTGGCAGCATTTATGGTGAAGCTGACGTCACCGGGACCTGTGATTTTTCGCCAGGAACGGGTAGGGCTGCATAACAAGCCTTTTGTTATGTATAAGTTTCGTTCTATGCAGGTACAGAGCAAAAGCCGTGAACGGGCAGGATGGACGACAAAGAATGATGCCAGAGTGACCGGAGTTGGAAAGTTTATGAGAAAGACAAGTATTGATGAACTTCCGCAGCTATTCAATGTACTGAAGGGGGAAATGAGCCTGATCGGTCCAAGACCGGAGCGTCCGCAGTTTGTGGAAAAATTCAGAGAAGAAATTCCACGTTATATGGTAAAACATCAGGTAAGACCGGGGATGACAGGCTGGGCACAGGTGAACGGATACCGGGGAGATACCTCTATACGAAAAAGAATTGACTGTGACCTGTATTATATTGAGAACTGGACCATGGGACTGGATATTAAAATCCTGTTCCTGACGGTTTTTAAAGGGTTTATTAATAAAAATGCATATTAGATGACAGGAGAAAAAGGGGAACATTATGGCAAGAAGCAGAGACGAACGCGATACCAGAAGAGCCGGACGTGAAGCCGGTCATACAACGCAGACAAATCAGCAGAATCCAAATGGACAGCAGTACTATCAGCAGAATCCGAACGGACAGCAGTATTATCAGCAGAACCCGAACGGACAGCAGTATTATCAGCAGAATCCAAACGGACAGCAGTATTATCAGCAGAATCCAAACGGGCAGCAGTACTATCAGCAGAATCCGAACGGACAGCAGTATTACAGACAGAATCCGAACGGACAGCAGTACTATCAGCAGAACCCATATGGACAGCAGAGATATTATCAGAATCCAAGAGGACCGCAGGGATATGGTACTCCATATCAGGCTGAAGCAGCGGCTGCCGGTGAAAAAAAGAAAAAGAAGAAAAAAAGACGCAGAATATTATTTGTATTTGAACTTCTGCTGCTCATTGTGCTGGCAGTAGGATTATATGCAGCAGCTACACTTTCCAAAGTACAGCGTGTACAGTTGAAAGATGATGAGATCAAACAGAAGGTGCAGGAACAGCTTCCGGAATATACAGCCAAAGCAATGCAGGGATATTGGAACATTGCACTGTATGGTGTAGACTCACGTGAAAATCTGGATGTTGGACAGAGTGATACCATTATGGTCTGCAGTATCAACAAAGATACGAAAGAAGTGAAGCTGGCATCCGTATACCGTGATACATATCTGGAATCCGGAGACGGGTCTTATAATTTCCGCAAAGCAACGGATGTTTATGGCATTTATGGTGTAGAACGTTCCATTCAGATGCTGAATGAGAATCTGGACCTTGATATTTCAGATTTCCTTACCGTAAACATGAATGTAGTAGCAGAGGTAGTAAATGATATCGGAGGCGTAGATATTGATGTTCGCGAGGATGAGATTAATTTCCTGAACGGATATCAGAATGAGGGATCTGAAATTACAGGTTTGGAAATTGTACCGGTTACTTCAGCTGGTATGCAGACGCTGAACGGACTTCAGGCACTCTCTTACTGCCGTATCCGTTATACAGAGGCAATTGACTCTGAACATGAAGGTCTGGACTACGAACGTACTTACAGACAGAGAAAGGTGCTGGAACAGATTCTGGAGAAAGTAAAGAAGATGGATCCGGTTACTATTACCAAGATCATCAACGATGTGATGGATCAGGTATCTACCAGTCTTTCTACCACAGAGATCCTGAATCTTGCAAAAGACGTAGCATCCTACAGTCTGACAGATACTACCGGATTCCCGTTTGAGAAACAGACTGCGGATGTAGATGCAGGTGACTGCGTTATTCCGGTAAATCTTGCACAGAATGTAACAGAACTGCATCAGTTCTTATTTGCAAATCAAGAATATACACCATCTGATACCGTACAGGATATCAGCAATGAAATTGCTTACCGTACAGGTATTTCATAAAGTGGATTTTGGGGACTGCAGTGACAGTCCCCTTTTATCTATTCTGAATAGAGTCAGAGAAGGGGAAACAGTATGGAACATAGTATTGATATTATTATTCCCACATATAAGCCAGACGCTACATTTGAAAAGCTGATCAGTCGTCTTCAGCGTCAGACAGTAAGACCTCAGAGAATTCTGGTCATTAACACGGAAGAAGAACTCTGGGAACAGGCAGAATTTGACAAGTCTCCGTTTGTATTCGGGACACTGGCTGGCATGAAAATGGAACTGCATCATATTCGGAAAGAAGAATTTGATCATGGCGGCACACGTGCTATGGCGGCAGGAAAATCGCATGCCGAATACCTGATGTTTATGACACAGGATGCCATACCTGCCGATCAGTATCTGATTGAACGTTTGCTGAAAGCAATGACACAGGATCCGATGATCGGTGCAGCTTATGCAAGACAGCTGCCGACAGCCGACTGTGGAATGATAGAACGCTATACAAGAGAATTTAATTATGGAGAAAACAGTCGTATCAAAACGGCAGATGATATTCCCAAAATGGGAATAAAGACTTTTTTCTGCTCAGACGTATGTGCCATGTACAGGAGAAATATTTATCTTTCCGTGGGTGGATTTATACGGCATACTATTTTTAATGAAGATATGATTTGTGCCGCTACCATGATTCAAAAAGGATATAAAGTGGCCTATGCAGCAGAAGCAAGAGTGATTCATTCACATAATTATACAGCAATGGAACAGTTTCACCGTAATTTTGATCTGGCAGTTTCACAGGCAGATCATCCTGAAATTTTTCATGGTATTGCATCAGAAGGGGAAGGCATTCGTCTGGTAAAAAAAACAGCGGGATATCTGATAAAGAAAAAGTATTATTTTCTGCTTCCTGCGCTGATCTGGCAGAGTGGATGGAAGTATCTGGGATATCGTGCGGGGAAAAAGTATCAGCGTCTTCCGAAAAAGCTGATTTTAAAATTTACGTCTGACAAAAGCTACTGGGAAAAAAAGAATTTGCAGAATATCACAGATTGAACACAAATATCTGTTACACTAAATAAAATATCGTGGGAACGATTTCGTATCTGTCGTCAGAATACGGAACAGAATTCTTGAAATAAAGCTTGAGTATGAGTGATATGGATCAAAGGGGGAAAAAAGATGCACAGAAAGAATCACTGGCGCAGTCTTACAGCACTGGTGCTGGCAGCCTGCATTATGAATGTATCGGCAGGAAGTCTCAGTGTAGCCGCAGAAGAGGCAACAGAAAGTGAACGGATTAAAATCGGAGCTGATTTTTCCAAACGAGAGACAGATTCTGCTGAGACAGAACAGGCAGAAGCAGAGACAGAAAGTGAAATACAAAAAAATGATACAGCCGACAGTAAAATTGGAAAACTAATCGGAAAGACAGAGTTGTCAGAAGAAAAGGATCAACTGAGTATGCCGGATATTTCAGCGGTTGCTGAGAATGTGATGCCATCTATTGTGGCCATTACGAATGTGGGCGTAGAGAGCATCAGTTTTTTTGGAGAAGAATATCAGATGGACAGCGAGAGTACCGGGTCCGGAATTATTGTGGGAAAAAATGACAGTGAACTGTTAATTGCTACGAACCATCATGTAGTGGACGGAGCAGAAGAGCTTACGGTATGTTTTACAGCAGATGCGGAGGATGACGAAAAACTGGTGCCGGCGCAGGTAAAGGGAACCGACTCTACATGGGATCTGGCTGTGATTGCGGTAAAATTAAGTGATATCAGCGAAGATGTGGCAAAAAAGATCAAGATAGCACAATTAGGGGATTCAGATCAGACAGTGGTTGGAGAATATGCGGTTGCTATTGGAAACGCGCTGGGATATGGCCAGTCTGTGACTTTTGGTATCATCAGTGCGCTGGATCGTGAGATTTCTGTTTCTACAAGTAACGGCGTGGTGAGTAATCCGATGATTCAGACAGATGCGGCTATTAATTTTGGCAACAGCGGTGGTGCTCTTTTGAATCTGAAAGGTGAGCTCATTGGTATTAACTCTGCGAAGGCGGCGGAGACAGGCGTAGAAGGCATGGGTTATGCTATTCCTGTTAATACAGCCAAGCCGATCATTGAGGAACTGATGAATCAGGTGACAAGGACAAAAGTCAGTGCAGAGGATGCGGGAGCATTAGGTCTGATTCCGGTAGATGTATCAGAAGAGGCAAGACAAATTTATAATATTCCTACCGGAGCTTTTGTGTATGAACTGACGGATGGAAGTGCTGCAGCAAAAGCGGGAATCCGTGAAGGAGATATTATTGTCAGACTGGATAAGACCGGAATCAGCTCAAAGAGTGAATTGTTGGATCGTATGCAGTATTATGCGGCAGGTGAGACAGTAGCTGTTACAGTAAAACGTTCCGGAGCAGATGGATATGAGGAAAAGATCATAGATGTAGAACTTGGAAAGAAGTCTGATCTTCCAGGGTATCAGAAAGAAAAACAGGATAAAAGCAGTGATTCAGAGAAAAAATCAGAGAATGGCAACAGTAACCAGGGGGAAATTCCAGAGTATGAGGATTTTCAGGACTGGTATGACTTTGGAGGAAGAAGCCAGATGCCTTATTCGGACGGCAATGGAGGCCTGGAAGATCTGTTCCGTTATTTCGGATTTTAACCGAATCAAACAAATAGAGAGGCAGATTGCGAATATCTGCCTGACAGTAAAAGTGCCATGAGAAAACTCATGGCATTTTTTGATATTTAAGCTTGTATAAAAAAGCGTTATGTGTTAGTATTACTTATTATGGGTTCAGTATGCATAATATATGCATGAATAAAAGGAGAAAATACGTGTCAGAAGAAAATAAGACAGAAGAGTTAATAGAAGAGACAACGTCATCCTCTGCGGAAAACGATACAGATGAATATGAAAAAGTCTGTTGCATCTGCCACAGACCGGAGAGCAAGGCAGGAAAAATGATTGAACTGATGCCAAATATGTGCATCTGCCCGGACTGTATGCAGAAGTCCTTTGACAGTATGAGCAGAATGGATGCGAATACCTATCAGGAACTGATGGAGATGTCCAAGAAGTTCCCGAATATGCAGATGATCAATGTATCAGATCTGACGAATCAGGTACCGCAGCGCCAGAAAGTGAAGAAGAAAAGTAAGGCACCAGTTTTAGATCTGAAGTCTGTTCCGGCACCCCATAAGATAAAAGAAAAGCTGGATGAATATATCATTGGACAGGAATATGCCAAAAAGGTGATTTCTGTAGCTGTGTATAACCACTACAAAAGAGTGGCTACCGGTACGATGGACGACATTGAAATAGAGAAGTCGAATATGCTGATGATTGGACCGACAGGCTGTGGTAAAACCTATCTGGTAAAGACTCTGGCAAGACTTCTGGATGTGCCACTGGCGATTGCTGATGCAACGTCTCTTACAGAGGCAGGATATATCGGCGATGATATCGAAAGTGTGGTATCTAAGCTGCTCGCTGCTGCAGGAAATGATGTGCAGAAAGCGGAGCAGGGGATTATTTTTATAGATGAGATTGACAAAATAGCAAAAAAGAAGAACACAAATCAGCGAGATGTAAGCGGAGAATCTGTTCAGCAGGGAATGTTAAAACTTTTAGAGGGCAGTGAAGTGGAAGTCCCGGTGGGCTCCAACAGCAAAAATGCCATGGTCCCGTTGGAAACAGTGAATACGAAAAACATATTGTTCATTTGTGGAGGTGCCTTCCCAGGTCTGGAAGATATCATAAAAGAGAGACTGACAAAGCAGTCGTCGATGGGATTCCAGGCAGATCTGAAGGATAAATATAATGACGACCCGAATCTTCTGGAAAAAGTAACCATAGAGGACATTCGCAGTTTTGGAATGATTCCTGAGTTTATCGGACGTCTGCCAGTTATATTTACCCTGAAGGGGCTGGATAAAGAGATGCTGGTTAAGATTTTAAAAGAGCCCAAAAATGCAATTTTAAAACAATATCAGAAGCTGTTGGCACTGGACGAAGTAAAATTGGAGTTTGAGGATGGAGCACTGGAGGCGATTGCTGAAAAAGCAATGGAAAAGCAAACTGGCGCCAGAGCCCTAAGGGCAATCATTGAAGAAATAATGCTCGATATTATGTATGAAATTCCCAAAGATGATAATATTGGTAAAGTAACGATTACCAGGGAATATGTAGAGCATAAGGGTGGCCCGAAGATTACCTTGAGAGGAGATATGGTAATTTATGGATGAATTACAGGAACAGTTCACGAAGATACTTACAAAATTAGTAGAAGAAGCCAAGACAAAAAAGAATGTGCTGACTTATAAGCAGGTAAATGATGCCTTTGCTTCTATGCCAATCAATGAAGAAAAAATGGATCTGATTCTGGAGTATCTGGAAAAGAACAACATTGATGTGCTTCAGGATGATAATGTGGATGACACAACAGATCTGCTTCTGGATACCGATGATGAAGTGATTCTCAGCGAGGAAGATGAAGTAGAGATCATTGATGATGCAGATGTTCTGGAGGGAGTCAGTACCGAAGATCCGGTACGTATGTATCTGAAAGAAATAGGAAATGTACCACTTCTGTCGACTGAGGAAGAGGTGGCGCTGGCACAGCGTGTAGAAGCCGGTGATGAAAGTGCCAAGAAGCAGCTGATTGAAGCAAACTTACGACTGGTAGTCAGCATTGCCAAAAAATATGTGGGCCGTGGTATGCCATTTCTGGATCTGATTCAGGAAGGAAATATGGGACTGATGAAAGCAGTGGATAAGTTTGATTATTCCAAAGGGTTTAAATTCAGTACTTATGCTACATGGTGGATCAGACAGGCTATTACCCGTGGTATTGCAGATACAGGAAGAACCATTCGTGTGCCGGTGCATATGGTTGAGACGATCAATAAGACTTTGCGTATGACAAGAACTCTGCTGCAGGAGCTTGGACGTGAACCGACCCCAGAGGAAGTAGCTGACAGATTGGGAGTGCCGGTTGCCAGAGTGCGTGAAGTTCTGAAAATCTCCAGAGATCCGGTTTCTCTGGATACGCCGATTGGTGAAGAGGATGATAGTCATCTTGGTGACTTTATTGAGGATGATTCTGCCCTGTCTCCGGCAGATTCAGCAGCGTTCTCTATGCTGAGAGAAGAGTTGAGCACTGCACTGGAATCTCTGACAGACAGAGAGAGACAGGTCGTACAGTTGAGATTTGGTCTGGTTGATGGAAGAGCACGTACCCTGGAGGAAGTGGGAAAAGAATTCAATGTTACACGTGAGCGTATTCGTCAGATTGAGGCGAAAGCATTGAGAAAACTGAGACATCCGTCCAGAAGCAAGAGACTGAGAGATTTCCTGGTGTAAGATAAGAATACAGACATAAAAAAAGAATGTGCCGCGACACATTCTTTTTTTATATTTATAAGCTTTGCCTGTCTGAAAAGATTTAATACCCGTTGGTGATATGATCCTGATAAGTACCGGAATCCAGCCACAGTCCGCAATATGGACATTCCTGATATTGCTGTGTTGGATTTGCACTGGAGTTAGCAGCGGCAGATTCGGCAGCTTCATGTTCTCCATATGGAGAATAACCTGATGCATCCGGGGTAGTGGAAAACCACTGATAACAATAAGGACATTGTGCATAGGAGTCACTGCTGTCACTGGAAGAACTGTTGTCTGAAGAACTGCCGGCAGAACTGCTGTCACCAGAGACGTTTCCTGGCTGAATGCCATACATATCAGCATAAGCCTTTTCCTGAGCGTAGTGTCTGGAATATTCCGAAGAACCGTCAGCGTCTGGCGTGGTGCTGAAGCTCTGATAACAATAAGGACAGGTCTGAACAGCAGAGCTGTTTGCAGAGGTATTGTTCTTTTTGGTCTGATTTTCATTTGGCTGCACAGAAGTTTTTTTCTCTGTCTGTGAAGTGTTTTTCTTTTGAGCAGAAGTTGTGGTTTTTTGCTCTGTTTGCTTTTCTGTCTGTTTTTCTGTTATTTTTTCTGTTTCTGACTGTGTCTCTGACTGAGTTTCTGTTTCGCTTTCAGTTTCTATTGGTTTACGGCGACATCCAGACAGTAAAAGTGTGGAACTGACAGCCAGAAGAAGCAAAAGCTTCCATTTTTTCTTCATATAAATGATTCTCCCCTTTGATTCAATATAATTTAGTATAATGCAGATGGATATAGAAATCAAGGAAATCCTTTGGTGATCGCAAAATGAAACAGCCGGTAGGGGAGCTACCGGCTGTTTCGAGGGGAGTATAAATAATTAATAAGGGGTTGTAAGAGTGATAACTCTTACTGGAGACATTATAATATAATTTGGTAAAAATTGCAATACATATTTTGAAATTATTAAGAAATAATAAATACCGTAACAAAAAATTAATATTTTCAGGAGGTATTTGTGATGAGCAAAAATAAGAATTTTCAGGATAAGAACACAGTAAGTGGAAACAGAGCTGAGACAACTGCATCTAATTGCAGTAAGAGTCAGAATTCCACGAAAAACCGTACGGATAATTCTGAAAAAAATACCGCAGATAAATATACTGCCGAAAAGAGTGGAAATAAAGAAGAATATTAGATAGTGTCTATAAGAGTAGCATGGTCTGCCGGAGTAATTCGGCAGACTGTTTTATCTCAGCCAAGAAGACTCAAAGTTTATGACCTTTTTCAGAATATATCATATGGTATAATATAAGGGGGGAGGTTATGAGGTTTCATATAATTGCGCCAGACGAAATGGAAAGATATATATGGGATGAGGAATGCATTATTATTGATCTCCGGGAGCCTTCGGTCTATGAAAAAGAGCATATCAGAAATGCGGTCAACATTCCGTATCATGACTGGACGAGATACATTGCCAGCAGAGAATTTCAGAACATATGGAAGAAAAAGCGAATCATTCTTTACTGCGAACGGGGACCTACCAGTTTTGCAGCGGCAAAAGAACTGGCAGAAAAAGGCATTCCTGTCAGCGCTCTGGCTGGCGGAATAAAATCATGCAGGGGAAAAATAAAAGAGAGATATTGACAGATAGGGTTTTGGAACCTTAATATAGTAGGGTATACAAAAGAGATAGAAATAACGGAGGAAGTCCTTTACATGGAAAGAATAGAACTGATTGCGCCATGTCATTTTGGCATGGAAGCAGTGTTGAAAAGAGAAATTCTGGATCTGGGCTACGATGTCAGTAAAGTTGAAGATGGCAAGGTAACATTTATCGGAGACATGGAAGCGGTCTGTTATGCCAATGTCTTTCTGAGATCAGCAGAAAGAATTCTGATCAAGGTTGGAACTGTGCATGCAGAGACATTTGATGAACTTTTTGAAGGTACCAAAGCGCTTCCGTGGGAGCAGTTTATTCCGGAAAATGGAAAATTCTGGGTTGCCAAAGCCACTTCGATTAAAAGCAAGCTGTTCAGTCCGTCAGATATTCAGTCCATTATGAAAAAAGCCATGGTAGAAAGACTGAAATCAGTTTATCATAAAGAATGGTTTCAGGAAGATGGACCATCTTATCCGGTGCGTGTGGCATTTATGAAGGATGAAGCGGTGATCGGACTGGATACATCGGGAGAATCATTACATAAAAGAGGATATCGCAGGTTGACCAGCAAGGCTCCGATTACAGAGACGCTGGCATCGGCACTGATCTTGTTTACTCCATGGAAAAAAGAACGTATTCTGGTAGACCCGTTTTGCGGAAGCGGCACTTTCCCAATAGAGGCTGCAATGATAGCAGCCAATATCGCACCGGGCATGAATCGTAGTTTCCTTGCAGAACAATGGATGAATCTGATTCCGAAGAAGTGCTGGTATGATGCTATGGATGAGGCGCATGATCTGGTGGATGATCAGATAGAGACTGATATTCAGGGATATGATATTGATCCAAATGTGGTAAAGGCTGCAAGAGAAAATGCCAGGCTGGCAGGAGTGGATCACTTGATTCATTTTCAGCAGAGACCGGTGGCGGAATTGAATCATCCGAAAAAGTATGGGTTTGTTATTACCAATCCTCCGTATGGAGAACGAATTGAGGAAAAAGCAAATTTGCCACAGCTTTACCGTGAAATCGGAGCGGCATTTCAGAGACTGGACTGCTGGTCAGAATATGTGATTACCGCATACGAAGATGCAGAAAAATATATAGGAAAAAAAGCGGATAAAAACAGGAAAATCTATAATGGTATGATGAAGACGTATTTTTATCAGTTCCTGGGACCAAGACCGCCAAGACCAAAAGAAATAAAATGACAATCAAAAAACTAGAAAAATTGTTTGCAGCAGCATTATTATGTCTGTGCGCAGGTCTTCTTGTTCAACTATATTCAGTTACCAGAGAACAGGAGAATGGAGCAGTTGTGTACAGACAGCGTCTGGTGACAGAGGAAAAGGCTGTTTTGCCAGAGAAATATGATTTAAGAGAACAGAAAAAAGCACCCACTGTAAAAAATCAGGGAGATTTTGGCACCTGTTGGGCAATGGCATCATCTTCTGCCTTGGAATCGGTTTTGCTGCCGGAGGAAAAAGAACAGTTTTCGGCGGATCATATGTCACTTCTGAATTCTTTTTCCAGAAGCCAGAATGATGGCGGAGATTATACAATGGTAATGGCTTATCTTGCCGGATGGCAGGGACCTGTCCTGGAAAAAGATGATCCTTATGGAGATGGTGTCTCGGATGAATCACTGGCGGCGGTAAAACATGTGCAGGAAATGCAGATCCTTCAGGAAAAAGATTATGAAGCGATCAAAAGCGCTGTTTATCAGTATGGCGCAGTACAGTCTTCGGTGTATATGGATATGGCCACAGCATTTTCTTCTTCCGTATATTACAATCAGCTGAATTACTCTTATCTATATCCGGGAGAAAAAACGGCAAATCATGATATTTTGATTATTGGTTGGGACGACACGTATCCGGCGGAAAAATTCAATTATAAAACAAAGAATGACGGAGCGTTTGTCTGTCAGAACAGCTGGGGAACGGAATTTGGCGAAAACGGGATTTTTTATGTGTCTTATGATGATGTATGTATTGGAAGAAATACAATTTGTTATACCGACATAGAAGATGCAGATAATTACGATCATCTGTATCAGACAGATTTGTGTGGATGGGTAGGACAATTGGGCTATGGAGACGGAACCTGTTATTTTGCCAATCTCTTTCAGGCTGAAAGAGAAGAATGGCTGAATGCAGTCGGATTTTATGCAGTAGGCCCGGATACAGAGTACAGCGTGTCAGTGATGGATGGAGAAAAAGATCTTTCGAATGCGTTACTGGAAGAAATAAAAGCCTCTGGCAGCTTTCATAATGCCGGCTACTATACTGTTCGGCTGGAAGAACCGGTTCATCTGGAAAAGGGAAAACCATATGCTGTGATAGTAAAAGTGCATACACCGGACACAGATTATCCGGTGGCAACAGAGTATGCAGCGGATAAGGCGACAACAGAGGCTGATTTGTCAGACGGAGATGGTTATATCAGCCATAATGGAGCAAAATGGACTGGAACAGAGACAGAATATGGATGTAATGTCTGTATGAAACTATACACAACCGAGAAATGAAAACAGGGAATGGATGAAAAGTAATGAAGGCAAAAAGAATTATATTTGCAACAGGAAATAAAGATAAAATGAAGGAGATCCGAATGATTATGGCGGATCTGAATCTGCCGATTCTATCTATGAAAGAAGCAGGCGTGGAAAAAGAGATCGTGGAAGACGGAACTACGTTTCAGGAGAATGCGCTGATTAAGGCGAAGGCTATTGCAGAGCTTCTCCCAGACGATATTGTTATGGCGGATGACTCTGGACTGGAGATTGACTTCCTGAATAAGGAGCCGGGGATTTATTCTGCGCGTTACATGGGAGAGCATACTTCTTATGATATAAAGAACAATCATATTCTGGAGCGGTTGAAAGGAGTGCCAAAAGAACAGCGGACGGCAAGATTTGTCTGCGCTGTAGCAGCGGTATTTCCGGGAGGAACGAGTACGATCGGATACGGAACCATGGAAGGAAGAATTGCCGATCATATTGCAGGAGAGAATGGATTTGGCTACGATCCGATTTTCTGGCTGGATGATTACGGATGTACTTCAGCAGAAATTTCTCCGGAAGAGAAAAACAACCTGAGTCACAGAGGGAAAGCTCTGCGTGCGGTAAAGAAACAAATGTTGGAACAGATGGTTTAAAGAGAACAGGGAACGGGTTAGAAGGAATAAAGATGAGAATTTTAGTGATAAGCGATACGCACAGAAAAGATGATAATGTAGAAAAGATATTAAAAAAAGAAGGTCCGTTTGACAGGATCATTCATCTGGGTGATGTAGAAGGAAGTCAGAAGAAGCTGATGCGGATGGCAAAGTGTCCTGTGGACATGGTGGCAGGAAATAATGATATGTTTGGTGATCTGCCAAAGGAAAAAGAGCTGGATCTCTGTGGTCATCATATTCTTCTGACCCATGGACACTATTATTATGTGTCTCTGGATACAGGGATGCTTGGAAGTGATGCAGGAGCCAGGGGATTTGATATTGTATTATACGGTCATACCCACAGACCGAAGATAGAAGATCGTAGTGGAGTGGTTTTGGTGAATCCGGGCAGTCTGGCATATCCGAGACAGGAAGGCAGAAAACCAAGTTATATTATTATGCAACTGGAGGAAAATGGAGACACAGATTTTGAAATAAAATATCTGGATTTGTAAAAATCCGAAAAGAAAAAGCTCAAAAAACCGCATAAAATAAGGGGAAAATGGGGTTTTCAAAAAAAATAAAAAAAATTGAAAAAAAGTGTTGACTTTTTAGAGGCATTCATATATAATTCTATTTGCGTCAAACGAAAGCGCTAAACAAAGTGCTTACGGGGTGTGGCTCAGCTTGGCTAGAGCGC
>CAKRRF010000016.1 GCA_934394985.1 uncultured Marvinbryantia sp. | reverse complement strand
GCATGCAGATTTCCCTCCCGCCATAATACTTCCATTACTTTTTGTTCAGAATCAAATAATTTAACGTTCATTTAAAAGCTCCCTTCATGCATGAAATGACTACTGAAATAGTAATCATATGGTTATACTACTACAATAGTCATTTTGTGTCAAGTATAGTTTTTAAATCGAAAATGGAATGACAGGATGAATGGGTATAGCGGATATAATCTCCATAGACTTTATTTCTAAAATTTCTCATAGCATACTTAATTTTTCTTAAAAAGACTATCATAAAAAAATATCATTTTGTGCATGTTTTGTTCAATATAATTCACATGAATTTGAGATAAAAATAGCTATAATATTTATACGTAAGAGATTACCTGACAGCTTTTCTAATCAGGAGATATCATCTTACATAAATAGTCGGACTGAATGCAAATTGTAAAACTGTCTTTGCAGGCAGCTCATAATAGGTTGTTTTGTATATAAATAATTGAAAAATGGGGATTGATGTATATAAACAAATAATGTATTGGAAGGAAAACGTACGTTTGAACCAAAACACGATGAGAATATGTTTACAAGACAATACAATGCAGCAAAGGGCCTATTGTTTATCAACGTCTAAAGGATCAATGGTTTATGACAGAGAGAAGTCAAATCGTTTATAACTTTCAAATGGAAAATCCGTTTAATAATGACGATGAGATTGCAGATAGCTGTTCTGCGTGAACCAGTTATAACTCTGGAATTACTATGGCTTATACAGATAAATTAAGAGTGGTTTATGGTGACTATACACTTGGGGTACATGGTGAAGGATTTGATTATATTTTTTCTTATGCACAAGGCGGACTGGAATCTATCGTTAAAAACGGATATGAGTGGCTGTACCGTTGCCCAAAACCTACTTTCTGGAGAGCTCTGACAGATAATGACAGAGGAAGCAAGTTCCATATTAAAAGCGGAAGCTGGCTTTCGGCAGATATGTTCATTGACTGCAAGGGAACACAGGTCATTATGGATGGAGAAGTGCAGAAACCATATGCACCGGATAATAACAGCTTCGGTGGGGATGTTTTTGCTGATGAGATCATTGTAAAATATACGTATAACTATGAAGAAATGACAAGAGAAGAACTGGTTCAATTATGCAGGAATAAAGATGTGATGATTGAAACCTGCATTCAGTCTCTGAAAGATAAAAATAAGAAAATGCTTTGCAAAAAAGATATCATGGATATTTATCATTGCGAAAGTGATAAAGCATTAAGAATTCTGAAACTCATGTTTCAGATGGGATATGGTAATAAAATAGGAAAGGAATATTATGTATCGTCCGAATCTCAGGAAGAGTTTATAAAGAACATTGTCGGGAAAGAAGTATTCATATAACATTTGGCAATGTTTGATAGGATTATAGATATCACTTTTGGCCGATACACTATTTACAAATGTGAAAAAAACCAGTAAAATACAGGCATAGGGGTAAAGAAGTAAATCAATTGTGTAAGATCGTAAACTACAATAAATAATTGAATCTATAAGAACATTATAGATTCATCTAAGTCAGCGCGTAAGAAGATACCACAGATCGGTAAATAGCCGGTTTGTGGTATTTTGTTTCTTTTGAAATATATCGGAAGACCAGATAATTGTTCAGAAAAATTACAGGCAGGAGATACGGCACTGGCAGCAGTAGGAAGCTGCGTGGCGCGGGTGAGTATTTTCGTGAATCTGATTGAGGGACTTTCTGTTGGACCAAACGCAGTACTGGCGAATCTGATTGGACAGAAGAAGTTAGAACAACAAAACATATAGATGTGGGTGCACTATGCACGAATCCTGATTTTATTCATACCATAATAGTGAAAAAACATCAGGAGTTTTTATGAAATCAACATGTCGTAACAATCAACCTGTTCAGATGTGCCATTCTGATCCATTGGCTTCTTTTCCGATCGCCATGGCATATGTTCCGTGGCAGTCTTTTCATACGATCTATGATTTCCGCGAAGGTTTATCCAGAGGCACCATTTTCCCGGAACTAGATAAACCGTTCTGTGGACGGAGAGGAGGCTGCTCATGAATCAGTATGCTTCTTTCGAATCTATGACACAGACACAATTAATAAATTGTATCAACGAAGTCAGTTTTGCACTGGATGACCTCTTATTGTACCTGGATACCCATCCTTATGATTGTAAGGCGCTACAGTATGCAGAGCAGTTTACCCGACAGAGGAATGCCGCCGTGGCAGTATATTCCAGAAGATTTGAACCACTGACCATTGACAGCATGGAAGTCTCACAAGACAGTTCATGGAACTGGATTCTTCAGCCATGGCCATGGGAAATCACAGGGAAAGGGGGATGTTGTTCATGTGGAACTATGAAAAGAGACTGCAATACCCGATAAAGATTACGACTCCAAATGCAAAGATCGCAACCTTTATCATGAGCCAGTATGGAGGACCGGATGGTGAAATCGGAGCATCCATGCGATATCTTTCACAAAGGTTTACGATGTCAGACCGAAGAGTATGTGGTTTGCTGACAGATATTGGAACTGAAGAACCGGTACATGGATGTTGGACATTATGCAAAAAGCCCGTATTTACGGGCTTTTTGGCAACTTAGGATAAAGGTCAAGGGTGAAAGTGTAATGCACTTTCCGGTGTGGACCATTTCGACCGGATTTAGTGTAAACTACTTTATCCAGTACAGATTTTAACAGATCATTTTTCGATTTTACATCCGGAAGTGTCCAGTACACATCCAGGATATTCTCTACTTTAGGGATCACATCTATTTTAGCCTGAAGGCGTTTTTGCTCCAGCGCAATTTCTTTTTCAAGAGATTCCAGCGCAGCGTGAAGTTCATCTAATTTTTCCACCAGCATTTTATTACGTGACAGAAAGACATCTTTCGTGTAGACACCCTGCTCCAGCAGATCATAAGTATTGCTTAACTGAGTCTGTAGTTGCTGTTCCTCTTTTTGCTTCAACTCAAACTGATTTTGCA
The DNA here is from genome assembly GCA_934394985.1 of uncultured Marvinbryantia sp. Lineage (GTDB taxonomy): Bacteria > Bacillota > Clostridia > Lachnospirales > Lachnospiraceae > Marvinbryantia. The sequence continues at coordinate 52,056 of CAKRRF010000016.1, read as the reverse complement.
GCATGGAGATGGCAGGAGAGGAGTCAGCCGAATCCGGAGCATTCCATTTCAGCTTATAGTCTTTCAGCCAGTCAGCCAGACCATTCAGGATTTCTCTTTCTACCTCATCCAGATCAGAAGCAACCGTGGCGCAATGAGCAGTCTGGCACATGAGGGCGCATTGACGGCCACTCTGATAAGGACGCCGGATCATGACTTTCCCACATACACTGCAGCGAACAATTCCGGAAAGAGGATTGGCCATCTTTTTCTTGAGAGGAACAGACGGCAGCTTACGGTTCTTCATAAAATCCTGAACCATATCGAAGGATTCCTGGCTGATGATTGCTTCATGAAGACCGTCATAAAGATCTCCGGGTCCGTTGCGTGGGCGTCTGACAGTGATCACACCACCTGACAGGCTCTTTTCGGCAGGGCGGTAGTTATGACGTATCTTTCCGGTATACACTGGATTCTGCAGGATGCAGCTGATGGAAGAGATCGTCCATGGCCCGCCAGTGGCAGCAGGAATTCCAAGATTATTTAATCTATCCCGGATTTTAGCCATGCCGAAGGTAGTGGGTGAAACTCCATCAGCCGGGATTCCTTCACAGTACCATTTGTAGATATTACGTACTACATCAGCCTGATCAGAATCTGGCACCAAACGAAAACCTTTGTCGCGTTCAAGTTTCTCTCTGCGGTATCCGTAAGGCGGTTTGTTGCCGATAAATTTCCCTTCACGGACGGATGCTTCACGTCCACGCTGCAGGCGGCGTTTAATGGTGGCATATTCTCGCCGACTCATGAAAAGACCAAATTCAAAATATTCCTCATCAAATTCATTATCCGGATGGTAAGTTTTGATCGGAGTGATAATTAGGGTACTGCTTAAGCGAAAAGCCCTGGACACCACACCCTGATCTATGGTGTCCCCTCTGGCGAGACGCTCCACTTCCATGACATAGACACCAGTCCAGATGCCGGCTTCTACTTCAGAGAGAAGCTCCTGCATACAGGGACGTGCAGCAATTGTTTCACCAGATACAACTTCACGGTAGATCTTCGTGATCGGATGATGATTCCGGGCGGCCAGAGCCAGAAGAGTAGCTTCATGTCTGGCCAGAGTTTCCATTTCACCACGTTGTTCCGCTTCCCGATCCGCACGGGACTTACGTAGGTACATACAATATTGTTCCATACAATCAATCCTCCTTACCCAAAGTATGAAAAAAGAGTATAAAAAATACACCTGTACAGGTGCCGGAGGATTGTGATATAATCTTAATGCTATGAGGTTATATCACAGTTCCGACAGGGACTGTACAGTAATCTATGTAAAGCCGTTCGGTGCTGGTAACACCGGGCGGTTTTGCTTTTATTTACAAAGTTTATTATTTACGAATTTTATAGCCATATCTAAGAACTTCAAATGTTTCTTTAACATCATTTTTTATATCATGTAATATTAATGCCAATACATGACACGATTCATTGTCTAATCTTGATTTGAGCACAATTAAGTCCTCATCAGACAAGGTTAGTTCTTTTTGTATATAATTTACAATTTCATTGGTAAAAAATTCTCTTTCAGTCATAGTCCATTCCTTTTTAGAAATAACAACATTTAATCAAGAAATATATGTATCAGCCACTTGAAATCTACAGAAATTTTGTTCAGATCTAAACTGATCGAGCAAATAATTAATTTTCATTAAGTAATGTTTTTAATTCTTCAATGGTTTCAATTATGGATGAATCGGCACCATTATCAATATTAAGAGATGCACTATATAGATAAACAGCAACTCTGTTATCATAAATATAATTACTCGTGTTACTATAATCATCAGCCCGTTTTTGAATATTTTCTATTTGCTTCGAAGCAGAATTAGCATCTAAGTCAAGGGAAAGATATTTTTCCAAAATATCAATAGCGGTAGCGGCATAGTTTTGAGCCTGGGATGATAATGCAAGGTTACTAAAAATAATACCATGATTATCTTCATCAGGAGTAAAGCCATTTTCAATACAATCATCAGACAAAGAAACCGAATCATATATGCCTTTACAGAGACTGGACGAATCTGGAGAGGAACTATTTGAAACATAGTGGGCGATGGCGAAACTATTATCATCGTACCAGAGAAGCTTGGTATATGCAAGTTTATTCGGATCATCAGAAAAAGTGAATTCCACCTCTGGAAATTCGCCATCAGAAATTAACTTTTTGCCATTTTTATCATCGGAAAAAATGGATTCTTTCCAAGTACCCGGCTCAATTCAAATGTTGATTCATAATCTTCAATATTCTCAATGCCTATTGAAGCATTGACATTAGAAGAATAATCTTCATCAGTCATGGAAGTATCGCAACTATACATCATATTATCGCCACTAGTGTAATAAGATATTTCACAATAGGAATCAGTTGCATACTCAAATGATATATAATCATCGGAATAAGTGGCAAGTGAAGTAGTCTCTGATTTAGTTTCAGCTTTTGACTCAGTTTCCGTCTCTAATTCCGTTTCAGCCTCAGATGCAGTTTCAGATTCTGTCTCTGAATTAATTTGAGCAAGCAAACTACCATTCTCACTTTGCAATTTGGAATACTCTGACTGCAAAGATTCATAATCAGATTTTAAAGTCTCATATTCGCTTTTCAAAATGTCATACTCTTCAGATTGAGCGGATAACGCCGACTCTGTTTCAGCTTCAGTCTCTGGAACAGAACCAGCATATTGAGAAATATCAATGGTCATTTTTTGAGAATCTGAAAAGTTGACAAATTCGGATGATTCAATTTCAATAGGAGAACTTAGGTCATCTAATGCAAAAGAACGGCAAACCGACAGAGAGACGCCGTCTTTTATATCGGTGGTTAAATTGTGTTCCAAATCTGCCCATTGGCTATCAGAGGATAAAAAACATACATCCTTTTCAATCCCATTTTGAAATACCTGTATATAGAAATCGGATGCTGCCATATTTGGATCAGCAGAATTGTTGGTATATTCAAAAGATAAAACAAGAGCAGGATTTCCTTCGTAGTCGGAAGTAATGTCATATCTTGTAAAAAAGAATACTTCATCACCAACTGCATAATTAATATCACCTTCAACTTCGGGCTGATCAGCAACTGAAGAGGCAGCAGGACATGAAGAGGGATAAGACAAAATAGAAACAAGGGCAATAGTAGATAATAAAATCTTTTTCATAACTCGTTTTACTCCTTTTGCATATTCATTCTTTATTTTAAACTAAAAAAATTCCTGACAAGTTAAAAAAATTAGTAATGGAATATTTCTTGGAGTGGTTCGTATTAGTATCAAAAAACGATTACTCAATCTTTTTCATAACCGATAATGTCGGTTCAAAGTAAATTACATATTTCTCATATACCACGCAGATTCCATATTTCATCTGGTAGTATTTTAAGGCTTCTGACAGGAATTCTTCTGTAACCTCTAAGTATTCAGCCATTTCACTAAATGAATGACACCGATGCTCATAACAACGTATGATTCCCGTTAATCCTATCAATTTATTGTACGCCCACATTCTGGCACGAAGCTCCTGCTTGCGGTTTTCTGCTTTGCTCTGATCCAGAATATCCCCGGAGCTGGTACAGTAATGTCCGATTTCCTCAGCCAGTACGCAGGACTTTGCGGTCTGAGTGTCGATATCTTTACGGATGGCTATCCGTTTACCGGAGATCAGACCGTCATGCACCTGAAGCGGCTGTTCCCTGACAAGAAGACCATCTCGATCAGCTACAGTCAAAAGCTGTTCATAGTTCAAATGGCTCACCTCACAATCCATGAAAATACGATTTGACAAATAATTTGGAAATTCATATAATATACTTAACAAGAGAACCGTTGGTCAGCGTACACTTGACCGCCGGCAAGAGTAATTACTAAAAATAGCGCTTTTATCTTACCAGGACGAGGGCGCTATTTTTTATGCATAAAAGTAATAACAAGAGTTACGACTGCACAAAGCATAATTACAAAAGTAAATAAATCACCATATGTAACCATCCGCACCAGCCTCCTTTCACGTAAGCGTCCGGCGGCTGACATAACACCCCAACAGTTCCCTGGTTAAGTATATTATATTATCAAAGTACAGCACTTCTGATCAGAAGCGTATCATTCCCATTTACTATCATCATTCATAAGATCCAGATCCTGCTGAACAGCTTTTGAAGGCTGATCCATATCAGTACGGGCATGAGCGGCCAGAAGATCTTCTTCCATTTGCTGGGTGGAGAGAAGAGTTTTTGAATATGTGAAAACCTTGTCTTGATAATTTTTATTTAATTTTCTGTAAGTAAGAAGTAAGTCGGATTCATTTTTATTATCGCATTTTATATCATATGATATAGTAGCAGCTGGGGATTCTTCCCAACCCATTAAATAAGCAGGTGATACGTTAAGAGCATCTGCTAATTTGGCAATTTTATCACGACGCATATTTGCGATCATGCCATTTTCCCATTTACGGACGGTACTTTTACCTACACCGACTTTATTTCCTAATTCTTCAAGTGTCATATTATTTTCTAACCGTAAATTTTTAATAAGGGTTCCCATATTTCCCAAGTAACTCACCTCCGATATAGAAAGAATATCATAAATGTGTCTTTTACGCAACATATATTTGCAAATAAAATAAAAAAGTGTCATAAAATACACAAACACTATTGACAAGAATAAAATTATAGGCTATTTTATAAGTGTCCTAAATGACACGGAGAAAGGAGGGAGTGTTAATGGATAAATATAGATTGGAATATGAAATGAAAAAAAGAAAAATAAGTCAGGAGAAGCTTTGCAAAGAAATAAATATGAGCAGATCTGCCTTTTATAGAAAGTGTAACGGTTTATCCGAATTTACACAGAGTGAGATTCAGGCAATTATAGATGTACTTGGTATTGAATCACCAATGGGGATTTTTTTTGCAGAAAAAGTGTCCTAAAAGACACCTAGTGCAACATAGCAGTCAGGCGTAGTCGGAGGAGGTGAGATAGATGAGTGAAACAGCATTAGTAGTGCTGGTATGGATTGTGGGAGTGATTGGAGTAGCGATCATGAAAAAATTGCAACCCGAAAATAAGATTTATCCTATCTGGGTTGCAATCGTCTGCATTTTGCTTACTGCATGGGTGGAGTACTTGAAATCATGGATGTAATTTCTTCTAAAATCGGTGAAGCTTCTTTGTATTCTTCTTTGAGGATAAGCTGGTTTGCTTTGATCATATCAGAACGTAGTTTACCCGCTGTATAGGGGAGGGCAGAAAAGTAATATTCACCGTAATCCTTTAATGCATCAAGATCTGAATTCTGGATACAGCGTCCAGCACATTTGAGGTAATTTTCAAATAGCTCACGTTGGTGAAAAATGGTTTCACGATAGTAATCTTGCTGGAGTTCCATTTTCCTGATTTTAGTATGATGAATGTTATTTATGATCGCTGTAAGGATTGGAGACAAGATTGCGCAAAGAGCCAATATCACGGAAATACTGATAGTGAGATCAAATTTGGGCAATAGAGTTGAGGTTGTAGCTGAAGATAAAAGCATAATAAGTTCTCCTTTCTTTCGTACTCGGCTGTTGCAGCAGCCTGTACTAATAGGATATGGAGATCAGATGGAAAAATCAATAGAGAGAATAGCCGGAGGAGGTGGGAAACAGTATGAAAAAGCTGAAAGTGATTGTATGGACAGATAGAAAATTGACTAAGCGTGAGAGGAAGAATTTTAAAACAGAACATCCAGGATACAGACTGAGTTTTCAGCTCAGATATCCGAATTTTCCGTTGATCATGTTAGTAATTGCAGCAATGCTTGTAGTATTAAAGCCAGTTCTTTGCGATATGCTCCAAGAGCTGCTACTACAGCTATAAAAGTGGTAATGAACCAGCGTTTTTCAAATGCGTGCTGCTCTTCAATGAGAACGTTGCCTGTAATAGTAGAAAGTAGATGGGAATCTGATTGGACATAAAGATGGCAGTTTTTGTCCTTAAAATCCTCACTACAGCGAAATTCGATAAAATGTTTGGATTCGAGTTCCGTAACAATATCCTCAACATCAGGATAATTGGGGTAGGAGCATTTTAAATCAGCAAAAGTAATATATGGATCTTTATATATTATTTTAAGAATTTTAAAGTGTCTGCGATCAGTCATAGTAATAATACCTTTCCTTTATGTAAGCAGGTGATGAAGCAACTTGTACTAATAGGATACGGAAAAGAGATAAAAAAGTCAATGAAAGCATAACAGTACAGGGAGCAGATGCTGTGATTGCTGAAGCAAAGTAAAGAAAAGATATGCCAGGTAAGAAAGCAACATGGACAATGCATCGGGCATAACATGCTGTAAAGACAAATGGGGGATAACTATGTTAGTAAGTGAGATCAGAACAGAGAAAGCAGTCATCCGGCTGCATGATGACAGTGTGCGGCCGGATCAGACAGAGAAGATATTAGAGATGATAGCTGCCAGGGCACTGGCAGCATTCCAGACCAAAGAGAAAACCGCCTGAGGCGGAGGAGAAGAAAATGGATTTGTTAATGATAATTGCCTGTATATTTATGGCTGGCATGGTGACAGGGCTGATCGTGAGTCTGAAATTACGCGATCTGCAGGAGACAAGAAAAAGAAACAGCATCAAGGCAAAACGGCTGGTATTCCAGTCAGTAGAGATTTATGATCTGGGACCGAATGAATGGAGAGAGGTAGTCTGATGATTGAGATTCATGGAGGGCAGATCAGGATCAGTGGATCACACCAGCTTCTTGGTGCAGAACTGGCACTGGCTATTGCAGGTGTTCGGGAGTATCTGATTCAGAAGGAATCCGAACCCTATGCCCTGGGCACGGTGTCAGTGAGCCGGGTGAAAGCAGACCGGAAGAAACTGGAAGATCTGAGAGAAGATGCTGCAGAAGCAGCGGCAAATGAATATTAAAAAAGCCGGTGCATAGAAACACCGGCAAGCCTTTTGGGGCTACAAATAATCACATGTTTATAGTATCCCAACAGGTCGAAAAAGTCAAGAAAAACAGTGGTTCACGCCACTGTTTACCACTTGATAAAGATATTAAAGATAGGACATATAGAGGGATGCTGAGGACTACATACAAGCTGAGAAATGGAAAGATTTTATACAGAGAAGAGTACCATCAGGGGAATTATGGAGCACCGGGAAAGAAGAGACGTAAGAAGGAGAAACTGACAGAGGATCAGATGAAGGTAGTGAACCGGATGACGAAGCAGAGGAACTGCAGACTGCGTCTTCTGGAATATTTTAAAGATGGGGATGTGTTCGCCACTTGGACCTACAGCCCACAGGAGAGACCGCCGGATATGAAAGCTGCCCTGAAGGATTTCCAGAAAGCCATGAGGTATGTGCGGAAGGAATTCCGGAAGAGAGGACGGGAGCTATTTTGGATCCGCAATATAGAACGGGGAACAAAGGGGGCATGGCATATCCATCTGGTTGTGAATGAGATCGGGGATACAGCCAGTATCTTACAGAGAGCCTGGAAGAAAGGCGGTACCTGGAGTAATGACATCCGGCATAATGACAAGACCTATGATGAGGACTTTTCAAAGCTGGCATCTTACATGACGAAGACTGCAGGTGCCGGTGAGAAGAAAGAAGACGGTACCGTGGAGAAACCACGGATTAAAGAATCCAACTATGGGACTTCCAGGAATATGTCGCTTCCGGAACCGAAGGAAAAGGAACTGGTCAGATGGAAGATGGAGGTCAATCCGGTAAAGGGATACTACATAGCCAATATCCATGAAGGCACCAATCCGGTAACCGGTTATCCATACCGCCGGTACACCATGATCCGGCTGGTGGATCCGCCGAAGAAAAAGAAGAGGAGGCGAAGCAGGTGCAGGAAAAAGAAATCATAGATATCTACATTGAATGCAGCAGTACGTCTCCTAGGGAGATGGACAGGCAGTACAGATATCTGCTGGAATGCCGTTCCCATCCAGGAAATACAAGAAGCGGAGGGGATCGGCTGACTGGGACTTACAATATGGCATCCCTGACCGCACTGATAGAAGCAATGGAGAGAATCGTGCGACCGTGCGTGGTGTATATACATTGCCGAAATGAGTGGATGCTGAATATGCTTCAGCATCAGCTACAGGGATGGACCGAGAAGGGATTCCGGAACAGCAAGGGAAAACTGATTACAAATGCAGGCTTGTGGCAGAGAATTGCGGAGCTGTCCAGAGATCAAAACTTGATCGGAGTCAGCGGGAAACACGAATATAGTACCTGGATGAAAAAAGAGATGGAGAAAGGAGAACAGAATGTTCGATAAGTTTGGAAAGATGGATTATGACGAACTGATCCGTACAGCAAAAGCGGAGAAAGCGGAAGGTGACGAAGAAGCTTTAATTGCGCTGGCGCAAGAAAATGGACTGACCAGAGAAGATGCGGAAGACTATATGGATGATCTGATAGAAGTTCTCTGCACACCGATGGAAGCGGTTGTGGCCAGAATCGAAGTGGAAGCCAAAGACCTGGATGTAAGCGGGATCTGGGAAGAATGGAAAGGCTGTGTCCTGGAAATGTGCATGGAAGATGAAGAACTTTGCCGTGGAGTCTGCAGGAAAGACAGAAATCTGACAGGACTGTTTGGAAAATTGCTGAAGCTGGGATTTGACAGCAAGCAGCAGGTGGATAAACGGATCTGCAGGGAAGCCGGACTGAATGACAATGTGTATACAGGCATTCCGACACGGCAGCAGGTGATGGAAACAATTCGCAATTACTATAACAGAGACTAAGGAGAAGAACAGTGGAAGGAATCAGAGGTTTCAACAAAGACATGTGTGCAACACTGGGGAAGGGTGTATACCAGTACGCCACCAGTGGCACCTACATTGAACCAGAATGTAAGGCACGGCATAACGGATTCCACTTTGTGGAGTATGCCCCGGACTGTCTGGCATTTTACGGACTGGGGAACGGCAACCGGTATTTCTTGATCAATGCCGGCGGAGACATCAACGAGGAGCAGGGAAAGGTATGCTCCTGTACAGAAATGACGCTGGTGCAGGAACTGACCATGGAACAGTTTGTGATCAAGACCATGGAATATATGGTCCGCAACCCACGCATGGACTGGGAACGAGATATACATATGTGTCAGATAGCCAGAGACATAGCGGCAGCAGGAGAAACAGGATCCATTGCTATTGCAAGAGGAGTGCATCCGGAAGTGTCGGCGGTAAAAGGCAGCTATCTGGGACTGGTGCGGGAGAATGAGCGTGGAATGATCGTATATGCGATGCCAGTAAAAGCAGAAAAAGACGGGATATACACAATAAATGAGAAGAATGAACTGGAGGTGGTGGATAAGTGAAATGGAAAAGCCTGGAGGCGGTAGAGATAATCACACCGAAAAAGAAAAGGGGACGCGTCGCAAAGGCGCATAAATACAAGAACTTCCTGGTACTGGATATCTTTGAAGAAAGAGAGCACCGGGGCCGATATGCCATGGACCTGGATACCGGGGAATATGAATTCCGGCAGGGGAAAGTAACCCATAAGTGGAAGATAGCAACAGTAATCGAGGGAAAATCCTATTATTGGCAATATAAACCCAAAGTGAGCAACGGCGTGATATGGGATACAGAAAAGGACCGCATTACAGCTCAAAAAAGCCTGGGTGGTGGAGATTTTGGATACAGGATCTGCAGTAAGGAAGAGGAATGGCTGAGGAATAAGCGAGAGCGAAGCCTGGAACTGAAAAACGATCGGATTCGGGAACTAATGGGACGGATACCACCGGAACCGGAAGATGATATGAAAGAAAAGATTCTGGATGATCAGGAAAACATATTCTTTTTCCTGGATAAAACAAAGAAACTCTGCAAGTGTCCGATCTGCAGGAAGGAGTTTCCGAGAAAGGAACTTGTCAATATCTCTGGAGAAAGAAATGCAAAACATAATGACCGGGTGGAATGCCCGAACTGCTCCGGAGAAGGATTGCTGAAAACCAGAAGTAACCACATGGAACAGTATGGACAGGTATTGCTGTTGCAGAATGTTGACAAAGAAGTGAGCGTAGCAAGGCGGTTCAAATGGGCTGTTTATAGCAAATATGAGTATAGAACCTGCATATTGGAGGAAACGATCCGGATTATGATGTACCGTTCACATGGCTATAAGATCTATTACAGTCAGAATGGGGGATATCGGAATTGGTACACAGGACTGTACATACCGGAGTGGTATGACAGCAATCCGTGTAATAAGAGAGCAAAAGAATGCAGCCTGTATCCGGATGGTATCTCAGAAGCATTGAAAGGCACTGATTACGAATCTTTAACCAGAGCATTTGAAGCAATGGCAAAGAAAGGAATTGTGGTAGATTATAATGCTGCCATGGCTGTTGGGGCAAAGAGAAGAGGTTTGGGAAATACGCTGGAATATCTTCTGAAAGGACGGTTCATGCAGTTGCTGAGGGATACGATAGGAAGCTGCTGGGCTGACAACGGAATGTATATTGGGAGGCTGGATCTGGATGGAGAAACCATCGAAGAAGTCTTCCGGATCAAAGACAGGCAGAAAATAAACCGGATCCGGCAGATAAATGGCGGAGAAATGGTTAGGGAGTGGATGGAGTACTCAGATGCGCAGAATGACAGAATTTCACAGGATACTTTGCAGTGGCTGTCAGACCATGGAATTGCAGTAACCGAGATGGAAAAAGCATTACTTCCAATCACCCAAAAAGTAAGTGTAGAAAAATTCAGAAACTATCTGGAGAAACAGAGCCGGCATTATAACGGGAGAGTGAAAGATACACTGGAGCACTGGGGAGATTATCTGAGTATGATGTATGCCATGGATCAGAAGCTGGATGATGAACTGTTCTATAAGCCGAAAGATCTGAAATCCCGCCATGATGCACTGGTAAACAACAGGCAAAAGCTGGAAGCAGTGAAACGTATGAATGAGGATCCGGAAAGACGTGAAGAGGAAGCTAAGGCAATGCGGGATAAGTTTCCGGAGGCAGAAGCCATCCTGCAGGACATCAGGGAAAAATATTCCTACAGGAGCGAAGAATACATTATGCGGATTCCGAAAGATCTGGTAGAGATCGTGGAAGAGGGGTATGCACTGCACCACTGTGGAGGATCCAGTGACCGGTATTTTAACCGGATCTGTAACAGGGAGACCTACATAGGATTCTGCCGAAAAGTGGGGGGAGAGAACATACCGTTCTATACCATTGAATTCGAACCGGATGGAACGATCCGGCAGAACCGGTCTTATTATGACGAAGAACCGGATATAGATATGATCCGGGGATTCCTGAAGGAATGGCAGCGGGAAATCAGGAAGCGCCTGAATAAAAAAGATCTGGAATATGCAAAGAAGAGTGCAGTGCTCCGGGAACAGAATATACAGGAACTGAAGGAACGGAACAACAATTTTGTATTACAGAAGCTGGCAGAAGACTTCATGGCAGCAGGATGAGGAGGAAGAAATGGACGAGGTAATTGGATTCAGTAATTATAAGCAGTATAAGGAGAGCCTGGATCAGGAACTGAGCAGATCGGCAGAGAGTTTTGTCAGAATCGGTTATCTGCTGAAGGTAGCCAGGGATACCAATATTCTCTATGAAAGCGGATATGAGACCGTGACACAGTTTGCAGAAGCAGAGTACAATCTCCGGCCGGATCAGGTGACACGGTTCATGCAGATCAATGACCGGTACAGTGAAGGAGGATATGGGGAAAAACTGCAGGATGCCTATAAAGGAATGGGCTACACCAAGCTGGTAGAGATGTTGCAGCTTCCGCTGGCGGTTGCACAGGAACTGACACCGGAATTTACAAGAGAAGAGATCAAAGAAATCAGAAGCGAAGTAGAAGAGGAAGAAAAGATCACGGATCTGGAAGTGATGATGGAACCAAAGGACTGGGATGGAAAAATTCCAATCCTGCAGCAGGTCATCATTCAGCTGGGACATGACAATCTGGAATGGTACAAAAAGGTATATGACTGGGCGCAGGGGGAGAAAGACCGGAAGAAATTCAAGTGGGTCATGGATCCAAGTGGATCCACGGTATACAGCATTCGGGTCAGAGGCCTTGGAAAGTTCCTGTTATCCGTAAAAGAGAAAGAAGAACAGGCTGTTCTGTACAATGTCAGGGAGAATGAAAAAGAAAACGTAGCCTGGGATACTATCATGCAATGTGTCTCTGATTTGATCGAACCGGGGAATGTGCAGGAATCATGGCAGCAGGTATACGGAGAAACATACCCGGAAAAACCGGAAGTTCCAGTAAATACTGGAAGCGGCGGGGACAAGCCAAAGAAAAAAGAGAAGAAAGTGGTAGTAGCTAAAAAACCGGAAAAGAAGAGAATGGATCAAAACGTATCGAAGTGCGATCATAATCCAGAGAAGGAGAACAGAAATGAGCCAGAAGAGCATAGACCAGATCCTGAAGGAAATGGAGCAGAAACGGTACCACAGTCAGAAGAAAAGTCGGTGGGAGAAGAATGTAAGACAGGGAAAATTGCACCGGAACAACCAGAGGAGAAGCCGATAGGTACCAGAAAGCAGTATCTGGATGGCCTGACAGAATATGGGGCAGCAGGAGAGATTGCTCATCATATTATGACAGTACTTTCAACTGCACAGCAGATGGACATAAAATCTGCGGAATACTGGGAAAACTGGTTGTCAGAGGATGTGGATGTGCTGGGCAATACCTGGGAATATTGGGAGGATGCTGATGATAAATTATGAGAAATGCAGATATGTAAAAGCGGTAGGACAGATAGCAGTATATGTGGAACCGAACTGTGTACATGCCCATCTGTTGAAAGGTCAACTGGTTACTAGCAGACAGACCTGTGAGAAATGCAAGAACTGCATGAAAAGAGTGTGAACAATGTGGAAAAGACATCAGAAAAAGAGTGAAGATACAATAGTCAGGATAAAGAATACAGAGCCGGCTATCAAACACAGAGATAAGAAAGCGGAGGAATGGATGAAACGGAAACCATATGGAGGGAGAATGAAATATGAGCAAAACACCAAGCAGAAAGCTTCAGACAAGAAATAAGCTGCAAGAAGGAGAAAACTATAACTTTTGCTTTTGGGATCAAAGTGAGAATGGATACAAAGAAGCAGTGAGGAAAAGCATCAGATTAATCAAGAAATATCGACATTTTGCATTATTTGAATATGCATCTGGAATCAGAGAATGTTTTGATTACTGGACAATACAGAAAATGATAAATGGAGAAGTCATAGCGAGGTAGGAAAAGATGAACAAAGTAATTTTAATAGGACGTTTGACAAGAGATCCGGAAGTCCGTTACTCAGCAGGCGAGAATGCCACGGCAGTAGGACGCTATACTCTGGCAGTAGACCGCAGATTCAAACAGGAGGGACAGCAGTCAGCGGATTTTATTTCATGCGTCGCATTTGGGAAGAATGCGGAATTTGCTGAGAAATATTTACGGAGGGGAATAAAGATTGTAATTACTGGACGGATCCAGACAGGAAGTTACACCAACAAAGAAGGGCAGAAGATATACACTACAGACGTCATAGTGGAAGAACAGGAATTTGCTGAAAGCAAAAATACTTCCGGAGCTGACCGGGAAGCAAGAGACGAAGCAGCACTGCAGCAGGCAGGTTATCGCCAGGGAAAGATGACTACTGATGGAAATGGTTTCATGAATATACCGGATGGAATCGATGAGGAATTGCCATTCAACTAAGGAGGAAAATAGGATGTTTATTAATATCAAGATTTTAAAGTCACTGATGAAAGAATCATATAAGAATGGACTTCTGATTGGACAGACAGAAAATGAAATTCATTTAAGCGGAAAAAGCTGGACAGCGGATATTAAGAAGAAATGGATGCCGAAACAGATTATGGCACAGATCATTGAACTGGCAGGAGAACTTCCAGATGTAGGAAAAAGGAAACTGTATTACAGAACAAATGGAAATGATTACAGTGAAGATATGGGGGAGATGGTAAAAGAAGAGGAAGAAGAACTGAATGCCATGGCAGAGGTTACAGATATGATTTTGATAGATGCATTTGAAACAAAGAACAGATTGCTTCAGACAAATCAACGGATTCTGGTAGTAAATAATGTATTTGTGGAGATTGCGGATCTACTGTATTGGGATGCAGAAAAAGAGAGTAGTATTGAAGGACCATTTCTGAGAGATCACAGAATCGTATGGCGAACGAATATGGCCCAGTTCTCTGCTGATTTAAAAGAAGATATGCGGCACAACCGATTATTGAATGAACTTTGCATGTTAGATCTCTCGGAGGATCCATCATGATGTATCCAAAGAAGCCCAGCAGGAAGAAACGCCAGAAGCATAAGGACAGTATCTTACAGGCAAAGGATGGCAGATGTTATATCTGCATGAAGAATGGATCTGATCGGATCTGGCCAATTGTACATAAGCATCATGCATTCCTGGGAGCAAACAGGAAGATAGCAGAGGCAGAGGGACTATATGTGTTCCTCTGCCCTGGCCATCATGAATTTGGTACAGATGCAGTTCACAAGAACTATGATATTCTCCGTGAAATCCAGAGGGATGCACAAAGAGCCTATGAAGAGAACCATAGCCGGCAGCAGTTCATGGAACTGATAGGCAGAAACTATTGCACAGAAGCAAGTGAGAATTCTGAAAACTCAGAGGAGAAAACAGGGGAATGGAAAGAACATATAATGAACAGGTTCATGACAAAAATGTAAATCTCTATGAGGAATGGAGCAGAGTATATAAATGGTATCGAAGATATAAGGAGTCGGAACGACGACGGCAGCAGGACGCCCGCATGAGCGTCCTGATTGCATGGGAAGATTACAGCAAAGGAACCAGATGGTTATAGACAGATTTGAGGTGGTGGATAGATGGAAAAACAGGAGATGACAAAAGAACGGCTGGAGAGCTACCGGAGCTGCAAAGAGGAAATAAAAGAATTGCAGTACAAGCTGGATCATCTCGGAGAAGGGGACAGCATGATAGATAATGATACAATATTCGATTATAAGACAGGGTACCCACGACCTCAGTCAGTGGTTGGATATAATTACAGGCGGGAAGAAAGACTCCGGATACTGTATGAGAACCAGATTGATAAACTGCAGAAAGAATGTGCGGAAACTGAAGAATGGATCGAAAACATACCGGATAGCCTGACCCGCAGAATTTTCCGGATGTATTACATGGATGATCTTGGACAGAATAAAATTGCAAAGCGGGTTCATCTGGCACAGTCAAAAGTCAGTGAAAAAATTTCAAAATATTTGCAATCAGGATAAAAAGGATAAAAAAGTGTGTTACTATAAAAAATGGAGAAACCAGACCAGAGAGGTCAGGATTTCTCAGCACACAAAATCTCCTTATTGCTTTTCTTACCAATGGATACATGAGATGCTCCGCAGGAATGCGGGGCATTTTGTGTGCCATTAAAAAAGATTGTAAAATATATAAAAGACTTGACATATGGTGCACCATATGATATAGTATATACATAAGGAGGTGAGATACAGATGAGCAACAGAAACAGGCGAAAGCCAAAAGAAAAGTCCGAAATCGACTTAAAGAGCTGGCTACTCGGAGCGATCACGGACTTGGTTATCGGAATCATCTTACTGGTTCTCGATAAACTATTGAGTTAACGAGAGGGGCGAAAGCCCTTCTCTAAAGCAAATATAACACACAAGCTCATCTGTGTAAAGAATGTTGTGGAAGCTGGGAATATTTTTTATTGCAATCGGGTTGGCGAAGCTTGGCATATACCTCTTTAAGAAACGGAGGGAGAGGTAATGCCAGTAGGAAATCCAAGTGCACAGACAATTGCAACAAAGAAGTACGAAGCAAAAGCAGGCTGGGTATCAAAGTCATATAAGCTGAAGCGGGATGTTGTGGAAGACTTTGCAAAAGCCTGCGAGAAAGCTGGTGTGAGCGCAGCGGGACAGCTCACCAAGATGATGAAGGACTTCATCGATCAGGTCAATAAGGAATAAAAGATTAGCATCTGGGAAACCGGGTGCTTTTCTTTGCATTCGGGAGAAGATTCAGATGGCAAGAGAATTCGCAGAAGCATTTTACAAAGGAACTAAATGGAGAAAGTGCAGGGCATCATACATAGCATACCGCAGAGGAGTTGACGGCGGACTGTGCGAAACCTGTCATGAGAAGCTGGGGAAGATTGTACATCACAAGATCCCATTGACACCGCAGAATATTAACGACCCGGATATCTCACTGGGAATGAGTAACTTGAAGTACGATTGTAAAGACTGTCACGAGAAAGAAGACCACGGATACAGGAACAAAAAAATACCAGGAATGCCGGGATATCACTTTAGTGCAAACGGTGATATCGTGCTATCCCCCCCTGAAAACGAACAGAGGTAAGGGGAAAGCGACCGCAGGGGATACCTAAATCTTTACGCATGAAAAATCGCGTGAGGGGTGTGGTATAAGGGGGTGAGCTGATGGCCAAAAAGAAACCGGAATATGACGAAAATGGAAAGATGAAGAACAAAGAAAGCCTGATTTCAAGCAAGGTGGCGGAACTTCGGAGAACTTACAGAGGGATTGATGACAGCAGAAAGAAAAATGCGGAAATGCTCATTCCAAACGCCGCATTTATGTGTGTATCAATGATGGAATTAGAGAATATTATTAACAAAAAGGGCTATTCAGAGGAATATCAGAACGGAGCCAATCAGAAAGGCGTAAAGAAATGCAGCGAGGTAGAGACTTATAATAATTTCGCTAAAAACTACCTTTCGTACATTAAACAGTTAGATGACATGCTGCAGAAATCAGGAGGTCCAACAAAAGAGGATGAACTGATGGAATACTTGACAGGCGGTGGATAGTCATGACGGAATTTGAACAGTATTTCACAGCGATTATAGACGGAAAAATCATGGCCTGCGAGAAGATGAAACGAATATCCGAACTCCTTCTGGAACAGCTGTATAGTCCGGGACAATATCATTTTGACTGCGATATTGCAAAGCGACATACAGATTTCATCGAAAGATTCTGCAAGATTCCATCCGGGAAGATTGGCGAACCGCTGGAACTGGAATTATTCCAGAAAGCGAGACTGCAGGCAGTATTTGGGTTCGTAGATGATAACAATTTGCGCCAGTACAATGAGTGTCTCATCATAGAGGGACGTAAGAACGGGAAGACCACAGAAACATCGGCAGTAGAAATTGACTTGCTGGTAAATGACAGGGAAGGCGCACCGCAGATCTATAATGTGGCTACCATGCTGGATCAGGCAAAGCTGGGATTCAATGCCTGCCACAAAATGATACAGCAGAGTCCGTTGTTGAGTAAACACATCAAAAAGCGGGCAAATGATTTATATTTTTCGAAAAACTATGGATTTATTAAAGCGCTGGCCAGTAATTCCAACAGTATGGATGGTCTGGACGTGCATGGAGCGGTCATTGACGAATTGGCAGCAATCAAAAACAGAGATATCTACGATTTGATCAAACAGGCGACGAGTGCCAGAAGGCAGCCGTTGCTTTTTTGTATCACAACAAATGGATTTATCCGTGAAAGCATCTTTGACAGACAGTATGAATATGCATCAGGGATCCTGGAAGGAAAGATAAAAGATGAACGGTTTCTGCCATTTATTTACGAACTGGATTCTATTGATGAGTGGGACAGGGAAGAATGCTGGATCAAAGCCAATCCTGGACTGGGGACAATCAAAAAGTGGGATTACCTAAGGGGAATGGTACAGAAAGCAAAAAATGAACCGGCAACGAAACCAACTGTCCTGGTAAAAGATTTTAACATGAAGCAGACGTCTCAGGCGGCATGGCTGAAATGGAATGAAATTGAGAACAAAGAACTGATCGGAGATAAAAAGTTCCGGTATGGAATCGGTGGGATGGATGCGGCGGACAGCGTGGACCTGAATGCAGCAAAGGTGATCTGCATGAGACAGGATGATCCGAAGATCTATGTGCGTCAGATGTACTGGCTGCCACAGCGTGTACTGGATGAATATGAGGACTCCGGACGGCGGCAGGGACGTGACAATGTGCCTTATCCGCTTTGGAAAGAACAGGGGCATCTGAGAACAGTGGACACTTACAAGGTGGACAAGCGGGTGATACTGGACTGGTTTACGGAGATCGTAGAGAAAGAGGACATTTACATTATGGCAATCGGGTACGATCCATGGCACATCGATGATTCTCTGCTTAGAGAATTCAAATCGGCATTCGGAGAATCAGCCATGATACCGGTGCGACAGGGCGTGGCAACACTATCCAGTCCAATGAAGGACTTGAGGGCAGAACTGGGCGCAGGGAATATTGTTTATAACAATAACCCGATAGACAAGTGGTGTCTGGCAAATACAGCAGTTAAGACAGACATCAATGGGAATATCCAGCCGGTGAAGACGGATGATCCAAGAAAAAGAATTGACGGAACTATGGCGCTCATAGATGCCTATGTAGTGCTCAGGGATAAATATGACGATTACACCAGCCTGATTTAGGAGGAAGATAGATGAAATTTTGGAACAAAAATAAAAACCGGGGAAGAGAGCCAACACGCCCGACCACACAGGAACAGTTTAAGATGGTCACAACCTGGGGAGAACATTTTTACAGTTGGAATGGACGGCTTTATGAGAGTGACATTGTTCGGGCATGCATCCGTCCGAAAGTAAAAGCTATCGGAAAACTGGTAGCAAAGCACATCCGGGAAGATGGCAGCGGGATTAAAGTGAATCCGGAAGCCAATATCAAATATCTGCTGAGTAACCCAAATCCGTACATGACCGGGCAGATGTTTCAGGAGAAGATGGCAACTCAGCTCTGCTTGAACAACAATGCATTTGCCCTGATTGTTCGGAATGCAGATGGGAGACCAATGCAGCTTTATCCAATACCGGCGGTGATGGCAGAGGCGGATTATTCAGACAGTGGGGAACTGCGGATGCGGTTTACCTACAAGAATGGAAAGATGTCATTGTTCCGCTATGCAGATATTATTCATCTGCGGCAGGACTATGCGGAACATGATGTGTTCGGAGAAAGCCCTGCACCGGCACTGGCACAGATGATGGAGTGTGTCAGTATCATTGACCAGGGAATCGTGAAAGCAATCAAGAATTCGGGAGTAATCCGGTGGCTGATCAAATTCACCCAGTCCATGAGACCGGAAGACGTTAAGAAAAACGTAAAAGAGTTCGTGGACAATTACCTGGCGTTTGAGAGTGACACATTCGGGGCAGCAGGTGTAGATGCCAAGGCAGATATCAAACAGATTGAGCCGAAAGATTACGTGCCGAATGCTGCACAGGCAGACCGGATCACAGACAGGATCTACTCATTTTTCAATACCAATAAGCGGATTGTACAGTCAGATTGGAACGAAGACCAGTGGACGGCGTATTACGAAGCGGAGATTGAACCTATAGCAATTCAGTTCGGGAACGAACTGACAACCAAGCTGTTTTCACGTAAAGAGCAGTCTTTTGGCAATTATGTTGTTTACGAAGCCAGCAATTTGCAATGCGCCAGCATGAGCACCAAGCTGGCATTTCAGTCCATGGTGGACAGGGGGGCCATGACATCGAATGAATGGCGGGCAATCCTGAATATGGCACCGATTGAAGGCGGGGATAAACCGATTCGGAGGCTGGATACGCAGGTTGTGGACATGCTGGAAAATATGCTGAACAAAATGAATGGCGAAAACTACCGGGAAATGACAGCACTGATGGGACAGATACTGAAGACTGCTTATATCGATATGCATAAGGGGGAGGTGAAGAAAAATGAAGCACAAAATTAACATCCGGGGGTCCATGATTCCGAACGGTTACGCATGGTACTATGACTTTTTTGGAGAGGACTATACCTGTCCGAAAAATGTACAGAGTGTTTTGAACCAGGCTAATCCTGGGGATGAGATTGAGGTTTATATCAATTCACCGGGCGGTGTAATTGACGTAGGGTCAGAGATCTATACACTGATCCGGGCGGCATCGGAAAAATACGATGTGAAGATCTACATTACAGGAGAAGCCTGTAGCGCAGCTTCTATCGTGGCATGTGCAGGATACTGCGAGATGGCACCGACAGCACTGATGATGGTCCACTGCGTATCATCTGGAGCAAGGGGCAATCACAATGATCTGGAGCACATGGCAGAAGTACTTCGGACAGCCGACAGAGCCATGTGTACAGCATATACAGAGAAAACCGGCATGACAGAGGAAGAGGCTATTGCCATGATGGAACAGGAAACATGGCTGACAGCACAGCAGGCAAAAGAAAAAGGTCTCATTGACAAAGTCATGTTCGAAGAACCGGAAGAGAAACTGCCAATGGTAGCAGGACCACTTTTCAGACTTCCGACGGAAGAACAGATGACAAAGGTCAAAGCCATGCTGGATGGGATGGCATCAGAAGACCCGGAAGAGATCAAAGAACGCACCAGAATGATGCGGGCAAGAGCCAGGGCAATGAACCTGGATATGAGAATGAAAAAATAGGAGGAACAGAATGAAGTTTAAAACATATTTGGCAAAAAGACAGGAACTCATGAATGCGGTGAATGCACTGATTGATGAAGGAAAACTGGATGAAGCAGAAGTAAAAATGAACGAAGTAAAAGAACTGGATAAGCAGTGGGATGCCATTACTCAGGCGAGAGCAAATGTGGAGGCATTACAGAATGATCAGAGAATTCAGAATCCGCAGGATATGACAGACGTGGCAGCGGCACTGGATGCAGGGGAAATCAAAGATACAGTGAATCTGGGCGTTGTACCACTGGCAGATACTGAAACAAAAGAACTGTATGCTACGGATCTGTATAAAAATGCATGGGCAAAAAAAATGATGGGAAAACCTTTGAATGATAAAGAAACAGAGGTTATGGAAAAAGTAAATGAGTATACCCATACCACAAGCAATACAAGTGTGGTGATTCCGAAAACTGTGGCAGCAGGCATTCTAGATCTGGCAGAAGAACTGTATCCATACTGGGATGATATTCAGAAAACCTATGTAAAAGGTGCCTACAATGCAATTACCAGTGATGAATCCACGGATGCCAAGTGGTACGACGAGGACACAGAAACAGAAGACGGAAAAGAAACATTTGGAGAGCTTGCCCTGACAGGATGTGAACTTTCCAGAAGCATTACCGTTGCATGGAAGCTCAGAGAGATGGCAATTGAAGACTTTATTCCATTTATCCAGGAAAAGCTGGCAAGAAAAATGGGCGCAGGCCTTGGATATGGAGCGACCCACGGCAAGGGCAAATCGGCATCCAATGAATTTAAGCCGGAACCGCTTGGCGTGGTAACTGCTCTGGAAAAAGAAAAAAGCACACCTCAGATTGTGACATATGAAACAGGCAAGCTTACATACAAAAACCTGACATCAGCAAGAGCAAAAGTCAAAGTAGCTGCCAAGGAACTGAAAGTGTATGCGAACAGTACTACCATCTGGACAGAACTGGCAAATGTGACAGACAACAACGGAAAGGCAATTTTCATTCCAGATCCGGTCAACACAGGAATTTACCGTCTGTTTGGCATGGAAGTGAAGCAGGATGATTCCATGAAAGATGGAGAAATTCTGATGTCCAGTCCGAACGTAGGATATCTTGCAAACATCAATAAAGAAATCTCTGTAATGGCTGAGGAACATGTAAAGAAGAGAACCGTTGATTATTGCGGATATGCGGTTGCAGACGGTGGACCTACCACGAATAAAGCCCATGCACTCCTGAAATATGGAGTTGCAGAAGCAGCTGAAACTCAGACAGAAGGAACTGAGCAAAAGGGGGAATAATGAGCCGGGCAGTGGCGGCTGAGAATAATACCACAGCAGAAAAGACCGTCTATGATGATTCCATGAGCGTAGCAGAACTGAAAAACATTGCAAAAGCAAAAGGAATCACCGGCTATTCTGCCATGAAGAAAGAACAGCTTCTGGAGGTGCTGAACAGTGGCAATTGATGAGAAACTCTTGGAAGATCTGAAGCAGGCAGTACGCACAAAAGCAAAAAACGCAAATGATGAAATAGGAGATTTGGCAGAAGCCTGTAGAATGGACCTGATCATCAAGGGTGGGGTGTATGTGCCGGAGAATTTCTCAGATCCGCTGGCAAAGCAGGCACTGAAGCTTTACTGCAAAGGCTACTATGGATATGACAAAGACCAGGAAAAATTCAGGGCAGCGTATGCTGCTCTGAGAGATTCCATGGCGCTGAGTGGGGACTACAGAAAGGCGGATGCAGATGGATGAAGAGGCATATCTGATAATTGTAAAAAATGAAAAAGATGCCGACGGATTTGCGGTCGAGAAGACAGAAAAATACCCGAAGTATGTGACCCCAAAGTCTGCGACACGGTCAGAGTTCTATCAGGCATTGCAGAGTGGTATCCAGGTGAAACTTGTTGTGGAAATGCGGGTGGAAGACTGGGAAGAGACCGCATATATGGTTGGAAAAAGAAAAGAATATCCAACACAGTTGGAGTATGACGGTGCAGTCTATGATATCGTCAGGACTTACCAGGCAGACAAAGCAACGGTAGAAATTATTTGCAAGTAAACGGGGAAACAGCATGAATGTAAATCAGAAAATAGAAACTGCATTATCTGATATGGTATCTGGGAACATATGGCCGTTGAACTGCCCGCTGGAGAATAAACCGGATATTTTTATTGTCTACGAACCGGAAAAAGAAATACCGGATGATTTTGGAGATGACCAGGAAGGGGAATGGATTCACCAGATGGCAATCACATGGTTTGCGCGTCCTGTATCCGAATCGGGAAGCTCCATGAAACCGGTTAATTATATCAGGGCAAGAAAAGAGATCCGGGAGAAGTTGGAGGCAGCAGGATTTACCATGCGAAACATCCTGCCAGGATACGAAAAAGATACCGGGTACACCACATGTATCTTAGTTTGTGAGATTGCGGAGGAACTGTGATGGCAAGATGCAGGATAGATGGTCTGGATGACTTGATCAGGGCACTGGAAGATGCAGAGGATGTAGACCAGATTGCAGAAGAGATACTGGCAGAGGGAGCCAGTACCTTACAGACAAACATAAAGTCAGAAATCATGGGAGCAGCAGACAGAGGCTATGCAACGGGAGAACTGGCAAGTTCTGTGATCCCGGATGCACCACGAAAAAACAGTTACGGATACTATGTAGAAGTTAGACCGGTCGGTATGGACAGTAAAGGTGTACGTAACGGTGAAAAATGGGGATATCTGGAACATGGGAACGGTGGCTCCCAGAAGCCACATCCTTTTGTGGATAAAGCAGTAAAACGGTCAGAAACAGAATGTGCGGAAACTATGCAGGAAGCATATGACCGCCATATAAAATTATAGAAAACAGGAGGAAAAGATAAAATGGCAAAAGTTGGATTTGAATATGTAGTGGCAGCAGAACTGGATGAAAAAAATGCAAAAAGTGCAGACACAGTAAAATATAAAAACGCAAAGGTAATCGGACCGGCAGCGAATGCAAATGGAACACCAAATGTAAGTGATGTGAAGGACTATGGAGATGACAATACAGTGGAGACAGATACTTCCGTAACAGGTGGAACCATCTCACTGGAACTGAATGAGCCAACTATGGAAAATGAAGCATGGCTTCTGGGACATAAGACCACAGAAGAGGGCGGTATGATCAGAAATGGAGAGGATATTGCCCCATATGTAGGCGTAGGATTTGTAGGAAAATCCAAGCGCAATGGTAAGATGGTGTACCGTTCCAAAATCTATCTGAAGAGCCAGTTCAAGGTGCCGAACGATGAGAACGCAACCAAACAGGAATCGATTACCTTCAATCACACCACAATGGAAGGCAACCTGTTCCTGTTGGAAAATGGCGACTGGAAGATCGAAAATGAATTCGAAAGTCTGGCAGAAGCAAAGGCGCATGTAAATAAGGTGCTTGGTCTGACAGATGCAGCAGCGTAAAAGAAAGAGGAAAGTAAATGAGTGATTTAAAACCAAGAGGTGTACCGATCGAACTGGATGGAGTGACAAGGTATCTCTTTTTTACATTAAATGTGATTGACCAGCTGGAAGAGGAGTATGATCAGACATTATATGAGATCATAGAAGAATTGACGGTTGCAGAACAGAATAATCATATGCTGCGAGATATAGTTACGGTATTGCTGAACTGCGAAGCAGAGCGAAATGCGAGACTGAGAGCAGATACAGCGCAGTTGACGGTGTCTCAGGAAGATGTAGGAAATATGATTGGACTGGACAACTACTATGAAGTGTTGAGAGCGGTAATGGAAGCTTACGGCATATCTATTCCGGAAAGTGAAGAAGGGGATGAAGACCCAAACGAGACGAGCGGGCAGACGAAAAGCTGAACGTAGCCCGCATGATCCACATAGGAATGGTGAAACTGGGGTATACCGAAACAGAAGTCTTGGACATGACACCAAGAAAATTCTATAGGATATTCGATGAATATCTGATACTGAATGGTCTGAAGAAAGAATTCGATTCAGCCATTGATAATATGCCATAGGAACTGCATTGCGCAGTTCCTACTTTGATGGCAAAATTGTACCGGAACAATTGACACATGATACAGTGCACAGAAAAAATATAATAAGAAATGTTCATAAAAAATATGAATCATCTTGTATTCCATCCACAACATGGTAGAATAAAAGAAAAGCCGTGGGAGGATCGGAGTTATGAGAAAAACAATATTAAAGAAAATGGCAATCATTGTATCTTCAGCAAGTTTATGTATGTCTTCTGCAATGTATGTGCTGGCAGATGATGCACAGGATAATTTCCTGAAAGATATGGCAGAAGGACTTACCGCAAGATGGGCATATGATTCAGATGAGGACGCTATGAGCAATAGTGAATTTATGGAGTATCGGACACAATTAGTGAATGAAGAATATGACCGTATAAGCAAATATGCAGAAGAAGACTTTGAAAATGAGAAATTTTCTTTAATGGCACATGCATATATTGAGGCAATTGAAATGCAGTTGGATGCAGTAAAGTATTATACAGAATTGCCGGATATATATAATTCAGAATGGTCAGCGGGATATAATGTGCGGGCAATGCTTATTCCAGATTTTGTGGATCATTATGGACTGGATGTACCGGAAGAACAGGTCGTGCCATTTAGAGAAGATAGTGGAAAGACGATATCAGCAGCCGTGGATACATCAGAAAAAACAGACAACGAAGCATCAGAAGAAAATAATTCAGAGATAGAGCTGTTTAACGATCAGGGCATAAAAGTTGTAATAACCGGAATGAAAGAACCGGATTATACTTCAACAGATTTTTATGTTAGTATAGAAAACCTGAATCATCATAATATCATGGTATCTACATCCAATTCACAATTAGTTGTAAATGGAACAATGATGTTATCTCCACTTTATGCAGAAGTGCAGTCAGGAAAAACAGCAAATGCAACGATGTCGTTCTGGAAGAGTGATCTGGATAAGGCTGGAATTGATAAAATCAGAGAATTGTCAATGGATATTGAGATCATGGATGCTGATTCATTTAGTATACTTTATAAAGGAGATGAAAAGTTCCTGTCTGTAAGTGATGATAATAAGATCAGTGAAAAAGCAGTGTATACAGATAAAGAGAACATTCAGAAGGTTCAGTCATTGTTAAACAGTGCAGGATATGATTGTGGATCCGCAGATGGAGTACCAGGAAAGCAGACAAACAGTGCATTGCTTCAGTTTGAAAAAGATCATAATTTACCGGAAACAACAGATATCACACCGGAATTGATCGAAGCACTGGAATCTGCAATTGAATAAATTAAGAGTATGTTGGATGCAAAGGTACAGGAATATTAAAGGAGACGGGCATGGGAACAGTATTATTTTTATTACTCATGGTTTATGCAGTATACAGACTGAGTAAACCGGGATATGAAAAGAAGTATCAGAAAGAACTCAGATTCCGTGATATGTTCGATCCTAAAAATTGGGATAAACTGTAAAGTGAAATAAATGAAAATGAAAAAGGAGTATCTGCGAAAAGCAGGTGCTCCTTTTACGTGCCGGAAACAGAAAGGATGAGGTGAATGGGAAAAAAAGAAGTAGGCATAACCCTGGCACTGGGCGGTGAAAAGGAATATACGCAGGGCTTTACCAATGCGGTGAAAGCGACCAAGATGTTGAATGCCGAAACTAAAAGTCTGGCACAGGAGTTTGAGGGCAGTGCCAATTCCATGCAGGCACTGCAGGCAAAGCAGGAGAACCTGACCAGAGCGCAGGAAGCATTCAAACAGAAGCTGGAAGCAGCCAATACCGGGCTGAGTAATGCCAGAAAAGAGTATGAAAAACAGACTGAGGCTGTGGAGAAGTTGAAAGAAAAACTGACTACAGCACAGAAATCCCTGGAAAAGATGAAAGAAAACGGGGAAGAAGGATCAGAAAGCTATAAGAAGCAGGAAAAGTCTATTGAGGAACTGAACACTGCACTTCAGAAGCAGACTCAGAACATGTTGAGTGCTCAGGGACGTGTTACAGATTGGAATAAAAAGGTAATAGAGTCGGAATCAGACGTCCGGAAAAACAGTAAGGCACTGGAAGAGAATAATAAATATCTGGATGAAGCCAAAAACTCTGTCAATGGATGTGCCACAAGTATCGATGAATTTGGTAAAGCGGCAAAAGAGGCCAGCAGTGACGTGGAAAAGCTGGGAGATGCTACAGATGATACTGCCAAAGTATCCACGAATCTGAAAGATAAACTGGCAACTGCGATAACAACCAAGGGTGTATCCATGGCAGTAGATGCTATGGGACAGTTAAAAGATAAAGCGGCAGAGGCAGCCCAATACGTAGTAGAAGTGGGGAGTTCCTTTGAAGCTGCCATGTCGGAAGTACAGGCAATATCAGGAGCAGGTGGAAGTGATCTGGAAGCCATGTCAGAAAAGGCAAAGGAACTTGGTGCCAGTACCCAGTTCTCAGCGTCTGAAGTGGCAGCAGGATTTAAGTACATGTCCCTTGCCGGCTGGAGTACTTCGGATATGTTGTCTGGTATTGACGGCGTATTGAATCTTGCGGCGGCATCCGGTATGGATCTGGCAAAGGCATCTGATATGGTTACGGATTACCTGTCGGCATTTGGTATGCAGGCATCCGAAAGTTCCAAGATGGCAGATATGCTGGCATCGGCGCAGGCAAGCAGCAATACTTCAGCAGAACAGTTAGGCGAGGCATATAAGAACTGTGCAGCAAACATGCATTCAGCAGGACAGGATATTGAGACAACTACATCCTTTCTGGAAGGAATGGCGAACCAGGGCTTAAAAGGATCAGAAGCCGGCACAGCATTGACTGCAATCATGCGTGATATGACTGCTAAGATGAAAGACGGCAAGATACAGATCGGTGACACAGCAGTTGCAGTACAGGATGCCAGCGGCAACTATCGGGATCTGACAGATGTCATGGCAGATGTACAGAGTGCCACAAACGGACTTGGATCAGCAGAAAAGAATAAAGCATTACTTACCACCTTTACGGCAGATTCCATCAAGGGACTGAACCTGATCCTGAATGAAGGAACGGATAAAATTGCCGGATATGAGGAAGCATTGAGAAATTCCGGCGGTGCAGCCGAAGAGATGGCAAGGATCATGAATGATAACCTGAAAGGTGATCTGACAGCAGCAGAATCCGCACTGGAAGGACTGGGAATAGCGGCTTACGATTATATAGATGGACCGGTGCGTGGCGTAGTACAGGGCGTAACGGGAACCATTCAGGGAATAACAGGAGCCATCACACCGCAGAGAACAGAACTTGGGATGTTCCTTGATGAAGTGAAATCTGCCAATGAAAACGTAGAACAATTGTTGACAAAATCAAGTCAGACATTGGACACGGCACAGGTAGATACTGGAACACTGGAAACATACAAAGAAAAACTGCTTGAGCTTAATGCGGTAGAAGATAAAAATGAATGGCAGAAGCGTCAGATAAAAGTTATAGTAGACGAATTGTCAGGAACAATACCGGAACTTGCAAGTGCGTTTGATGAAGAAAGTGGAAGCATTAACCTGACTAACCGGGAAATCAGTGATTTGATTACCAATCAGCAACAGTTGGTTATGCAGCAGGCAATTCTGGATGCACAGAAGGAATCGTTAGAAGCCGTAGCACAGGCAACCATTGCAAAGGCAAAAGCGGATGCTGCGGTTCAGGCTATAGTTGAAGAGGGCGGGGATACACTCAAAGCATATAATGATCAGGTTGAGAATGGCTGTGTTGTAACTGGAGAAGCAGGAGAAAAATACGGCGCTCTGAGTAACGAACTGAAAGATGCACAGGAAGAACAGAAAAAAGCAAATGAACAGGTGCAGCAGGCACAGGCAGATCAGGAAATGTTGCAAAAAACATTGGGAGATCTGGCAGAAGAGTATGGCATCAGTTCTGAAAATGCGGCACAGACAGCAGACAGCCTTGAAGATGTAGGCAATACAGCAGATGAAACAGCCAGAGTATTGGATGAATTTGGAAATGACATCACAGATTTGTCAGAGGAAGAAGCAGAAGCGGTTACAGAAGCATCCAGGCAGATTGTGGAAGCCTACGACAACATGCAGCAGGGAATTGCAGATGCAATAGAGAATAGCATCAGCTTTTTTGATGAATTCAGTGGCGGAACAGAAGTTACTTCGGATCAGATTAAAGCGAATTTGGACAGCCAGATAGAAGGTATTCAGAACTGGTCAGAGAATATGCAGACGCTTGCCGGAGAAATCGGTGATGGAATGTCTCAGGAGATGTATGATGCACTTGCTGAGATGGGACCTGAAAGCGCCAATCTGGTTCAGACACTGGTAGATGCACTGAACAGTGGCACTGGAGATTTTGAAGAAATTGCTGGTAAATGGTCAGAAGCCATGCAGTTAAAAGAGGAATCGGATGTAGTTGCAAACTACACGTCAGCGGGACAGAAGATTACTCAGGGTATAGCAGATGGAATTACAGATGGACAGGAGACAGTAACACAGGCAACCGTTGCTGTGATCAGCACAGCTACGGAAGCTGCCGGAGAAGCAGCAGAGAATGCCAGTGATTCTATCGTACTTAATCCGGAAAGTATCACATCCCAGGCAGATGAATACCGGGCAGCAGGAAAAACACTTGGTGAAGCAGTCGCGCAGGGACTGGGCGATGCATCTGATGATATCAACAATGCATTAAATCCAGATACCGGTGGACTGACGGACAAAACTGGAGAGTATGAAGCAGCAGGCAGGGAACTTGGAAACGCATTTGTAACGGGTATAGCATCTGCCTCCGGTGATGCCGGCTCATCAGGAACAGTACTGAGTCAGGCGGCAATCGATGCGATCAGGAAACAGCTGAGTGCGATGAAGGAGGCAGGGCGCAGTCAGGCGCAATATTATACAGATGCAATGAAAGCAGGACAGTCGCAGGCAACAACGGCAGGAACAACATTAGGTCAGGCACCAATCGATGCAGTCAGACAACTATTAAGTTCCATGCAGGAAGCAGGACGCAGCCAGGCACAGTATTATACAGATGCAATCAGCGCAGGACAGTCGCAGGCGACAACGGCAGGAACAACATTGGGTCAGGCACCAATCGACGCTGTCAGACGACAATTAAGTTCCATGCAGGAAGCAGGACGCAGCCAGGCACAGTATTATGCAGATGCAATCAGTGCAGGTCAGTCACAGGCAGCATCATCTGGATCTGCATTAGCAACGGCAGCTAAATCAGGAGCGGCAAGCAGAAACGGTGAGTTCCCAGGAGTTGGATATAATATATCTGCAGGTGTGGCATCTGGTATTCGAAATGGACAGAGTGCAGCTATTAGTGCAGCTGCGAGTATGGCAGCTGCGGCATTGGCGGCGGCAAAAGCAAAATTGGGAATTCATTCTCCTTCCAGACGATTCCGATCAGAAGTTGGTAAGCAGATTCCGGCTGGCATGGCATTTGGTATCAAGGATAATACAAAGCTTGCAACAAAGGAAGCTGCGCAGATGTCATTGAAAGTCTATACCAAAGCAACCGATTGGATGAGCAATTACAAGAAAAAACAGAAGGTTGCATTGAGTGATGAAAAATGGTATTGGAAGCAAGTATTAAAGCATGTCGAGAAAGGAACGGCAGCATACGAAAAAGCAACTGCCAGGTATAATAATGCGGTAGCTGGAACAATTGCATCTGGAGTTTCAAGAACAAAGACAATAAAAAGCGGAAAGAAAAAGAAGACTGTAAAAAAAGATACCAAAACTTACAATAACGAGATCTACAAAGCAGCTGAACAGTATATGGAAAATGAGCAGTCTGTAAAAACGGTATCAACAAAGGATCAGATAGCATATTGGACCGCCATTACAAAGAAACTGAAGAAAAAAACAGATGCATGGTACAAAGTGCAGGCCAAATTGAAAGAATTAAAAGCGAAGATTGATACAGAAATTTATCAGAAGGCAGAAAAGAAGCTGAGCCAGACAGAATCAGTAAAAGATGTCTCGGTAGAAAGCCAGATCAAGTATTGGGAAGAAACAGCTAAGAAGCTGAAAGAGGGATCGGACGCATGGTACAATACGCAGGCTAAGTTAAAGGAACTGAAGAAGAAAAAAGACACAGAAATTTATCAGAAGGCAGAAAAGAAACTGAGTCAGACAGAATCAGTAAAAGATGTCTCGGTAGAAAGTCAGATCAAGTACTGGGAAAAGACGGCTAAGAAGCTGAAAGAGGGGTCGGACGCATGGTACAATACGCAGGCTAAGTTAAAGGAACTGAAGAAGAAAAAAGACACAGAGATTTATCAGAAGGCAGAAAAGAAGCTGAGCCAGACAGAATCAGTAAAAGATGTCTTGGTAGAAAGCCAGATCAAGTACTGGGAAAAGACGGCGAAGAGACTGAAAAAGAGTTCAGAAGCATGGTACAGTGTGCAGGCCAAAATAAAGGAACTGAAAAAGAAGGTAGGAACTGTCAGTAACATGTCAAATCTTCTGGATAATTATAAGAAATATTATAATATGTCAGAAGGAGCAGAAGCACAGTACTGGGATAAGGTAAGAAAGAATTATAAAAGAGGCACAGAAGAACGGCAGGAAGCAGATCAAAAGTATCTGGAAGCAAAAGAAAAATATGCGGAGAAACTGAAAGAGATTGAAGACGACTACAAAGAAAAAGTATTGGAAGTCAATAAGAAGCTGAAAGAAGATAAGGCTGAACTGACGGAAAAGTACAACTCTGAATTAGAGAGCCGGGAGAAAGCAATTAAAGATGCGTTTGGCCTGTTTGATTCATTTGAATCAGAATCAGCGGATGGGAAAACGCTGCTGTTTAATATAAAGTCCCAGGTAGCAGGATATCAGGACTGGACAGAGCAGATTAATAAATTATCTAAAAAAGGGATATTGAATAAGGAGCTGTTGAAGGAACTGACAGAACAGGGACCGGG
The DNA here is from genome assembly GCA_934394985.1 of uncultured Marvinbryantia sp. GTDB lineage: Bacteria > Bacillota > Clostridia > Lachnospirales > Lachnospiraceae > Marvinbryantia. Next base: position 20,503 of record CAKRRF010000016.1, on the reverse strand, counting down.
GATATCTGCAGCAATCCATGCATTGAATGATCTGACAACGGACGAACTGAAAGAGTACAATAAAGCCTATCTTGCCAAAACAAAGATATCTAAGAACCAGGCAAAACAAGATACAGCAGACCTGAAAAAAGAACTAAGTAACCAGACAAAAGCGCTAGTTGCTCAGGCAGATAAGAATAAAGCAGCGTTAAAAAAGGAACGAGATAGTGCTATTGTAAAATTGGAAACGCCTTTGTCAAAAGCAATGGAGAATCTTGCAAGTAAAGCGAAAACCATAGTGGACGATCAGACAACAGCACTAGTGGCAGCTATGAAGGGCGCAAACATCAAAAAAGAATTTGCAAATGATATAAAATCTTCGAAAAAGACCAGCAAGACAAAAAGTAATTCCAAAACAACAATCTCCAAAGCAACGGGTTATAAAAACACAGTAAGCAATGATTTGTACACAAAACTGGCAAAAGCACTGGGAGTGAAGGTCAGTAAAACAGTAACAAACAGCCAGAAAAATGACATTCTGAAAAAGCTGAAGGCGAAAGGATACCGGACAGGAGGCAGGATTCGGGGCAACCTAACCTGGATGGATGAGGAACTTAAGACAAAAGGACCGGAAATGCTTGTGAGAAAATCTGATAATGCGATTTTAACCAGAACCCGTCCGGGAGACGAGATTATTAATGCAGATACAGCAGCCAATCTTGCACAGATCGGAAAGTACAATCTGGCAGAATTAAAAGAGATGATACAAAGGCAAAGCAGAATGTCTCTGCAAGATTTGAGTATCCCAATAGGAATGGCAAAGGTGAATCGACTGATGGAGATTGGATCCGGGGAAAACGCAACACAAAATATGGGTATCCAGAAAATGGAACAGATCTTAGCGCAGATGAGCAGTCTGATGGAAGAATGCCTGCCATATATCCGCAGGATCGGCCAGAATCAGGTTGTAACGCTGGATGGCGATGCCATAGTTGGAAGTACAGAACAGAGAATGGGAAGCGCCCTGGCAATGCGGCAGAGGAGATATAGACGATGAAGATAAACAATGTAGACATCAGTATTTACAATGCCAGACAATGGCGAGTAGAGTTTGGACCGTCAGATATGAAGCATGATTCGGAGTGGGTAAGAGGAAGCCCACTCCCATTTTTTAATGTGAATTATCGTGGTTTCAAAGAAGTGACTGTAACACTTCTGGTATATGGCTCATCCCGTGAAAATATCAGAAATAAGATATCGGATATTACAGCGCTGCTGTTAGATCCGGCTGAACTTATTCTGGATGGATATGTCAGAAAATTTAATGGGATTCTGAACAAAACAAACGTCAGTGAAGGCAGTGACAGTGCAAGAAAAAGATTTCAGAAACTGGAATTACAGTTTAACGCTTATGAGTGTGGTGGGGAACTTGTGACAACTGCAACAGGCATCACAGAAATTCAGGTCACGAATCCGGGAAATCTGATTTCCCCGGCAATTATTGAGATTACACCGCAAATCGGGATTGCAGAGCTTGCCATAACCGGAATATGCAGGGACAGCAACAACGGAGCGGAGCTTCCGGTAACGGTCAGAAAACTGACTACCGGGAAAAAAGTGGTGCTGGATGGTGTGAACGGGCTGATAACAGAAAATGGACAACTGAAGGACGCAGATATATGGGCACTGCCAACGTTATTGCCGGGAAGCAATAAAATTACGTTAAGCAATAACCGGATGGATGTTACGATTAAGATTTTACCTATGTATTTATGAAAGGAAACGAAAATGAAAAACGTAGAAATGATACAGAACTATAATAACCTGGATGCCATGCAGAAGATTGAAAAAGAATATTATAAAGAAAATAAAAAACAGCTTTTTGCAGGAAGGATCCAGATCATGTATGCGATGAGGAAAAATATGGCAGAGTTCCTAAATAAACTCGCACCATATTTTGCGGCGCTGGAAGAACTGGACAATGAATACAGAGATAAGGAAAAAGAGCAGGCTGTGTTCGAGGAAGCAATGAACCAGTATGAGAAAAAGAAGCTGAGGAGCATGATCGAGGGCACGGATCCGGGAACAGAACCGATTCCGCAGGAAGTTTTCAAGACTGGCAAAAGTGAAGATGAGTATGGGGAAAAAAAGAAGGAATTACTGGAGATTGATGTTCGGGATGTAAATATTCACAAGATCAAAGTAGAATGTATGGATGGGCTTGAGCTGTCCAGTGAATATCTTGGCGCATTTATGTTTATGCTGGAAGAATGAGATGAGGTGAGTACCCGTGTTAAAGATTTACGATCAGAATAAGAACCCTGCCGGGTACATTTCAAAATACAAAGATGCATGCGTAGAGAGTGATTTGGAAACTGGTGACAAATCACTCTCTTTCACTTACTGCGCAAGGAAATCCAAGAATATCCAGAATGAATATTATATTGAGACAAAAGACGACCGATATGTAGTAAAAGAAACCGGAATATCGTCAGATGGATTTCCAGAGTATCAGTGTAAGCTTGATCTGGAAGATCTGGAATCTTATATGCACAGTAGATTTGCATCGGAAAACAGTTCGCTCCTGGATGCAGCAAGGCTTGCGGTAGCAGGAACTGGATGGAAGGTAAAATCAGAGATTGCTGCTGATAAAATCAGAAAAGTTGCGGCATTAAAAGCCACTCCATATACAATCCTTGGAAAAATCAGGGATGCATGGATGTGTGAGATGAGTTTTGATACCAAAAACAAAACAGTATGTTTCAGCGAAAAAATCGGGAATGATAAAGGCGTCTACTTTGTCAGCGGATTGAATCTCAATAAAATTAAGTATACAGAAGATACTTATGATTTTTACACAAGAATCGTCCCAATTGGAAAAGACGGACTGAAAATAACTGACATTAATAGCGGAAAAGAATATGTGGAAAATTATCAGTATTCTTCGAAGGTACGGACGCTGATCTGGGAAGATACCAATTATGAAGATGCTGCAGCTATGAAAGAAGATGCCATTGCAAAACTGGCAGATCTGTCTAAACCAAAGAAATCCTATAGCGTAGAGGTATTCGATCTGGCAAAGCAAAACCAGAAATATAGTCTGCTGGAGTATGCTTTGGGAGATACCATCCTGCTTCTGGATGAAAAAACAGGAACCAGGGAAAAACAGCGCATCGTAAAAATGAAGGAGTATCCACAGACTCCGGAGAAAAATACCTGTGAATTATCCAATACGGTATTAAGCTGGGAAGAATATCAGTCAAAACTGGAAGCAGCAAGGTCTGCATTCGAGAACATTACCAATGCAGACGGAACAGTAAAAGGAATTCTGGTCAGAGGTGTAGAAGCAAATGGCGTAGTCGGAATTGAGACTGTGATCAATAATTCAGCTTCTGTAAAAGACATGCAGTCGCAAATAATAACTGTAAAAGGTGATGTAAGTTCCTTGGGCAGTAGTGTGAATGATCTGACTGGAGAGGTGTCACTGGTAAAAGCCAGGATTGGTACAGTAGAGGCTACTTATATAAAAGCAAATGAAGCAGATATCAAATATGCGACACTGGAAAAAGCTAATATTCTGCAGGCAAAAGTGGAATCCATCGATGGTGATTATGCAAACTTTAAAAGCACAGTTACGGATGAATTATCTGCTTATACAGCTAAGATCGATAACCTGAACGGAGACTATGCAGAATTCAAAGAAGCAACCATCACGGACCTCTCAGCGGTGAATGCCAGGATCGATACTGTTAATGCAAACAATATTACAGCAGAAAACCTGGAAGCAAAAGTGGCAGAGCTGGGCTATCTGAGCGCAGAAAAAGCAGAGATTATATATCTGAAAACAGATGAACTGGAGTCAAAAGTAGGCACATTTGGTTATTTGAGATCTGATGAGGCAAAGCTGAAATATGCAGATATAGGACTGGCTAATGTAAACAATGCCTGGATAGAGAATGGTATTATAAAAGAGGGTTCCATAGGATCTGGTGCGATTCATGATGGAGCTATTACAAATGCAAAAATTGCCGATGCCACAATTGAGGCTGCTAAGATAAAAACAATCAATGCAGACAATATTATTGCTGGTACGATAAAAACTGATCGGTTGATTATAACCGGGAAAGACGGAGAAGAATCTATTGTAGAAGTCATCAATAGAGCGAATGGTGTATCAGAAGCAGAAATCAATAACACAAAAATTCAGGCGGCGTCCATTGACGTAGCTGATTTGTCTGCTTTTCAGGCTCAGATTGCCGGTTTCGATATGAGCAATTATGCAATCTACAGCGGGAAAACTTCCATAAAAGATCCAACAAGTGGAATCTATATTTCCACAGTGGGAATCGGTATGGGTGATGGCTCACTTACAGGTAAGAACGAATCCCCACTTCAGGCATACGTAGATGGCAGCTTTAAACTCATTGGAAAAAATTCCAAATTCGACTTCAATACGGTGTCAGGGACATTGGATATGGAGGTGTCCAGTTTAAAAATAGCTTCCAAGTCGGTTGCTACCTCAGATGACCTTGATGATGTATTAAGTGAGAAGACAACAGTAATCGAAATTGAATCATCAAATGGGGCACCTTTAAAAGATGGGGTAACCACAACCGCTCTGTCTGTAATTATTTATAATGGTCAAAATAGGATTACTACCAGCGAAGAATTACATAAGGTTATGAGTTCAGATGTACATCTGAAATGGTACTACAAAACCAATGATGAATCAAATCATATAGACATTCCGGCAAATGACAGCAGGATATCGGATGACGGATTCAAACTGGTTCCGACGGCAGACGATATTGCAAACCGAGTGTCCTTCAAGTGCCGCTTGGTAAGTACCGGATCAGGCTATATTACACCAGATCGGGAAACAGCTATCGACCGGGTAGCATCCAGACTGCAGGATTATGTTGACGAAACAATACTTCCGTCAGTAAAAAATGATATTACATCTGAAATAAACAAAGACGTTTACGTCAGTCAGATTGAGCAGAACAAAGACAACATAGCAAAATTACAGGATGAGGTGGCTAATTCGGATATCCGTAGAGGAAAACAACGGCAAGTCGGAAAAGCATGTCTCTGGTACCATGATTTTTACCATTTTGGAAATACAGATGAAGAAGCAGCAGCTGTGATAGCACAAAATGACATTGTTGTTGCTGGTGGCACTTTATACTCTGGAAAGTTTTCAGATGCCGACCGTGACCGTCAAATTGCAATTATACAAAAAGCGAAGAAATTAAATCCAAAATTAAAAATCTTCTATTACATTACGATTGCGTCATGGAGAAAAGACGGCGACTGGTCACACATTCTCGGCAAAGGTGGCTACTGGGACGAAGAAGAAGCCTCTAAACATCCAGGTGCGGTGCGAATACATACCAAATGGGAAATATATCAATTGCTTGAATATGCTTGTCACGTTGGTGGTATAAAAAATGGAAAGAAAGAATTTATTGAGGCATATACATGGACCGATGATGAAGGAACCGAACATACAGAAGACAAATATATTGATCTTTATGAAGGCGGTATAGCTCTTGACGGCTGTTTCTATGATGATGCTGGAATGGAGACTGAAGAAGGGCGTATCAATCAGGGATTCCCGGTGGTATTGAGAGAGAAATACATCCAACTGGTAGATTACACACATAGTAAAGGCTTAATTGCATTTCCAAATCAGATGTCTCAAGATTGGTATGCAGATACTGTAAGCAGTGCAAATCCGGATGGATTACCGTCAGCTATCGGTGAAAATGATTACATGCTGTTGGAGAGTTGTCACTCACAGGTCGGTTTTTCTGGACGCCCGCTGTGGAGGCATGTGAATAACACTACAAATGTATGGAATTATTACCAAAATTGGTATCCAAAGGTCGGATCTAAAGTAGTAGTTAATGATTATTTGTATGGATCAGGCACCGGGGAGAAACTTAGTGATGAGGAGTTTTACGAGCTTGCGACATATCTGGTATGTGACACTTTATGCTGTGGTGCACATTATATAGATATGAATGGTTTACGGACATGGGATCTCCCGGAATTCTTTGACGATCTGCTAATATCAGATGATACTGAATATGATATTACAAGAGAAGCTGCTGGTCATTACATATTACATGCAAACGGACATACTCTTGAAGTTATACGTGGCGATAATTTGGCGCAGGGTGAAACAGTCAGTTTGAAAACACTTAACAAAGTGTATATCTACTTTGATGGAATACGAATTAAAAACGGGTTCAAAAAAGTACCACAGTATGTTTACGAAACGGATCAGCGCCTTGGTACAGTCGAAGATGAACTTGAAAAACTACAGACCTCTTCCAAATCTACAGCAAGTATATATCATCGTATGATGATTGATGACTGGACATCTGAATACATATACACTAATTTTGTAACTACTACAGAATTTATTAAGGGCATCGTTGACAAAGTAAAAACCGGAATTGCAACCGTTGACAGTGTCGATTATGGAACAAATAATCTCAAGCTGACAAGATTAACCAATTCACAAATTGTACAGTTCCTTACGGTTGATATTTCAAATAAAAAAGGTCATACTTTGGAATTTGGATGGACTGTTAATGAGGTGACAAAATCAAATAACTGGGGTTTTAATACTGAATCACCAGCTGTAATAGGTTGGACAACAATTCGTCCGGCGATGAACAATACTCAGAAATCGTCACTTTATGGAGAAAATTTTTATGGATATGTAAAAACAGTTATTATCCCGGAGGACACTGAAGAGGACACCTGGCGTTTAAGGATAGTATATAACGGCGCAGCTGGGGAAGTATTTGACTTTAGTAATTTTTATGCAATTGATGTTGATGAATATGGTGAAGATATTACCAAAGATTGGTACACAAATCTTATTCCTACATTAGTCGGGGCTACAAATAATAACTTAACGGTATGTTATAAGCTTGAAAAGTTTGGGGATTATGACTTTACTATAACATGGAACGATCCCAATAATTATGCAAATTGGTCTGGATTACGATGGAATATCCCAAATGGGTCTTTCATCCCAGGTCATACGTATGAATTCGGTTGTGAGACATATGAACATAATGCTGGCGGTGCCAATGTTGCTTTTCGGTTGTATTATCCTGGAGCTAATAAATGGATTCCTGCCACGTTAAAGATTAAGTCAACTATATACGGTGATGAAAGACCTGGATTCATATTTACTGTTCCGGAATCAGAAACTGCAACAGATGGATATATTAACTTTACTAATACTTCAGGAAAGTATCAAAATAGTGCAGGTGATTACATCCAGGCAACTATAAAAGGTATGTATCTGTATGATGTTAATGAAGAAAATATTGTAATTCGCGGCGAAGAACCATCAAACAGTTATATGCAAATTTGCAGGGTTTCCAAAGAAAAACTGGAAAAAGATAAAAAACTGATTGGAAATGCAGTATACATTGTTGATGATGGTACGATGTTTGCTACTGATTTTAATGGTAAAAGAATCGATATCTCAATTTCTGGCGGATCAGGGATTACGATCGATGAACTTAGACTTCTGCCCGTTCCTACAGCAGAAGATGAAGGAAGGATAATTAAAGTAGTAGATGGAAAATGGCAGTTTGCTGAAGAAAGGGAACCAGACATTGCATCTATTATCAAAGAAAGACTCCGTCTGGGATCAGATGATTCTTACATCTATCTGAAGTATGATTCAGAAGAGATTTCTAAGATACCATTTAAGGGAACAACACTGGATCCTGATCCAGAACCAGATCCAACTGTTACAGTACATATTGGGAAAGGTGCATCATGGGCTATGTCAGGAACAGATCCAAAACTGGGTGGAAACACAGCCAGAGCATATTCGTATGTTACAGATACAGAACCTAACACTGGTATAGTGGACAGTGTACATAAATACGGTATTCTGCTGGAGAATGGACAAACATATATGATAAAACTGGATTCTTCTGTGGCGCCTGGATGTTACTATGGACTGAATGTATATTCTGCGTCTGGAAGAGTATTGGATTCTGGATGGAAAGCTGCCGGTACAGATTATACATACACCCCTGCATCAGACGAGTTGTATCTGTATGTCAATTTCAAATCCGGTTCTGCTGGTTCAGCAACTATTACAGATGAAATCCTGGAGACAATGATTAATGGATTTTCGATTACGAAGGAGGCAGTATCGTGATCATAGCAGAAAAAGAGATCAAACTTTTTGAGACAAACGATGAAACGATAAAAGAGATTATTGCTTCGATGTCTATGATGAATGGCAAAATCGAACTGAAAGTTGACAAAGACGGAATCATATCAGCTATTAATCAGTCAGCAGAAAAGATCAAAATTAATGCCGGTATGATAGATCTGGATGGATATGTTACGATTTCAAGTCTTTCTGGCAATGGAACCACTACGATTGACGGATCCAATATCAAAACTGGATTAATATCTGCAGACCGATTAGATATCGACAGTATTTTTGCGAAAGATATTACTGCTACAGGATCTATTACAGGTGTAACGTTAAATGGCGTAAAAGGTACAATAGCCAGTTTTGAAATCAATGATACGAATCTGACTGGCGGTAATATTGCTATTTATAATGGCAGCACGTTAAACGGCGGTTATGTTGAAGTCTGGGGGAGTGAGATTGAAGATACCCGTGCTGCTTTGTTTGGAACAGGAGTCATCCTCACTGATACCAGAAAAGATGAAGCTATAGGAACTTTCCGAATGCAGCAAGATTCCGACATACGTTATACGACATTGCATCTTGGATATGGAAACAAAAAGGGAGATACTACTGGAACAATAGAACTGGATGGTTATGAGCAACATGCCAAAATTGGCGACATCCGTTTATGGGGCAAGACGAATGAAATAGAAACGGGCAGTATTACAGCCAGTCGTGATCTTACACTTGGCGGAAATATATATCTAAAGAATGGCAAGGCATTATTAGGAATGGCTACATCAGGCGAGTATACGAACCTTGTCAATATGTCTTCGAACGATAACGTCGTTATTGGATATGGTGGACGGAAGAGTACCAATATTTATGGCGGAACCGGAATACGTTTCTTATTTAAAGAGTATACAGACGACAACGGCAATTATATTGGATGGAAACCATATTATGAGCAGGGCGACTCTGTCAAGCTTCATTGGGATGGAGCTGGTTATATAACCAATGCTGGGACATACGTCAAATTTACGATCCCGTTATCTCGCCCTATACTTATGATTCCACCTGTAACAGTGGCTAATGTACAAGGAATGAAAATACGGCAAAACGGTAATTACTTATATGGTTCATCAGCGGAAGCAGGCACAAAAAAAATTACATATGAAGCCTCTGCTAACAAAGAATGGGTGCGGATTACAGCAATAATGCAGACAGGAGATGCTAACACAATCAATAATGCATCATGTGGTATTGATGCAGATATCGAGATAACATTTAATTAATCGGTAAAGGGACAGTTTTCGAGACTGTCTCTTTTTGATTATTAACAGGAGTAATGCAATGATACGAGATAAACCATACAGATAATTGGAGCAAGTGAAAACGAATATTATAAAGAAGAAGGGACGAAAAAAATGTTAGGAAAACTTATTGAATTATTTATGCACAATAAAATTATTCAGCTGGTGGTGGCAGCAGTTATTTTTGATACGATCTTTGGCGTGATCCGGGCAGCAAAGGAGAAAAAGTTTAATTCCTGCTTTGGTATTGATGGAGCTATCCGCAAGATCTCGATGATCGTCAGCCTGTGTGGTCTTCTGATTGTGGATTATCTGGTGAAGATTAATCTGATCGGATTTGTGCCGGAGCAAGTACGAATGTGGATCGGTGTGGAGTCTATCGGTGCAGCAGAATTCTTCGGTCTGCTTTACATAGCCTATGAAATTGTCAGTATTCTGAAGAATATGTATCTCTGCGGACTGCCGGTGAAAAAGGTATGGAACGTAGTACGCAACTTCCTGAGCAATTATACAGATGAACTTCCGGATTCTGATGAGATCTGGGAAAGCCAGGTGGAAGGTATGACAACACAGCAGGATGCAAAAAGCACACAGGAAAAAGCGATCACAGCAGAAAAAAGATTATAAAATGTAAAGGGGATAACACCATGGGATATGTTGCAGCAGGCGGTGTGATTGTAGCTATTGGAATTGCAGGAAGAATGATTTGGAAAGAATTTGGGAGATATGTTTCAGACGTATCTCCCTCTAATTTTGAAGAAGAAAAATAATTCAGGAGGGTGCTATGAACAAGAAACAGCTTGAGATCTTAACGAACATCATCGGCGGGGTGGAATCTGGCGGTCAGATCTATGGTAAACGTCGTTATGAAGCATATGCGGGAAAATACGCAAATACACAAGATGAAAAGACCTGCACTCTGGGGTGGGCGCAGAACTATGGAGCCAGAGCACGAAGATTATGCCAGATGATCATGAAAAGAGATCCGAAGGCATTCCGGGCAGCAGATACAGCAGGCATCGAAAAGAAACTGTCTGTAGACTGGGAAAAGACGGAATGGGGTCCATCAGCAAAAGAAAAGGCTGCGTTGATTGCAATCATCACCACGGCAGCAGGAAAGGCGTGTCAGGATGAACTGTTTGAAGAACAGATGGCTGATTATATCAAAGAAGCAGAAAAGTATGGTGTAACGACAGTGCCGGCACAGATGATGTGGTGTGAGATCCAGCATCTTGGCGGGCTGGCACCGGTGAAACGTATTTTTGCGCGGGCGCAAAAGCCATACACACCGGATAACATCTATGCATCTCTGCTCATGGATCAGAGAGATACCAGTAACAACAACCAGGTGGGAGATACAGTTTACCAAAGCCGTCATCAGTGCTGCGTGTCTTGGATTAGAAAATATGCAATTGTAGAAAGTGAGGAGAAGACGATGGGAGTAACAGCAAAACAGATTCTGGATGTAATGAGAAGCTGGCTTGGACTGAGCCGGGCAAAAGGAACTCATAAGCCAATCATTGACCTGTATAATAATTATTATCCACGTGCCAGAGGTTATAAGGCAAGTTATGAAGATGATTATTGTGATATCACAGTGTCTGCAGCCTTTATCAAACTGGATGCGGTGGACTTGATCGGCGGTACGGAATGTGGTGTAGAAGAACACATCAAGATTTTCGACCGCAAGGGCATCTGGCAGGAGGATGGAACTATCACACCGAAGCCGGGCTATATCATCTGTTATAACTGGGATACATCTGTACAGCCAAATGACGGTTATGCAGATCATATCGGCATCGTGGAAAGTGTAGATACGAAAGCGAGAACAATGAAAGTCATTGAAGGAAACACAAATGACGGCGTAGTAGACAGACGTACAATTCCAATTGGCTGGGGATATATTCGTGGCTATGCGGTGCCGAAGTATGCAGATAGTACCGCGGCAAAGACAGAAAATAAATCGAACGCGGAGACAGGGAGGACAAGATATATGTTTGAAGTGAAAACAGTGCAGAGTGGATCAACTGGTAATGATGTGAAATTACTACAGAGACTGCTGAAGAGTAATGGATGCAAAGGCAGGGATAACAAGAATCTGACCATTGATGGCTCATGCGGAGACAATACAGTCTATGCAATCAAAGAATACCAGAAAAAGAAGAAACTGAAAGTGGATGGCAGTGCCGGATACGATACCTGGAAAAGCATCCTGCTGAGATAAAAGACTGGCAGAACGGGCAGCAGTTATAATGATACATACTGTTAGATGTAAAGTCACTAAGATGTTGAAAAAATATGGATAAAATTGTAAAAATGGAATTAAAAAAATGCCATTTTTTGACGATTTTTCAAGGACTAAATATAATTAGCCTGCACAAACTCAAGTGACTGTAGCATGTCCTGCAAACTCGCATAAAATAAGGCTTTTTTCTTATGTCCAACACCCATGTACGGACGAACTTGCGCATCTGGAAATGGTTTCAACCATTGTTCATCAGCTGACCCGTAATCTTTCTATGGAAGAAATCGAAAAATCCGGATTTGGACCATATTATATTGACCATACGGTAGCTGTATGGCCGCAGGCTGCGGGAGGTGTTCCATTTAATGCCTGTGAATTTCAGTCTAAGGGAGATCCGATTACTGATCTTCATGAAGATATGGCAGCAGAACAGAAGGCTCGAAGCACATACGATAATATCCTGCGTGTAGTTGGAAACATACCGGAAATAGCAGATCCGATACGTTTTCTGCGTGCAAGAGAAGTGGTTCATTATCAGAGATTCGGTGAAGCTTTGCGCATGATTCAGGATGACTTGGATTCCAGAAACTTCTATGGATACAATCCGGCATTTGACAAACCTGTGACCTGCCTTCCGAATAGCAGCAACTGTAAACAGCAGTAATCAGCACATGTGATAATGGGATAAATAGGAGAATCAAAAGACCGGTTCCTACTTACAGGGAACCGGTTTTATCCTCAAAGCATAAAATAATAATGCGAATTTTTAGTAGAAAGATGAGGAAAGAACATGGATCTGAACTATATCATGGAATATATTAATCCTCTGATTTTGGGAATTTGTCTGCTGGTTGGGTACGTGCTCAAAACCGCTTTTCGTCGTTTTCCAAACCGCTATATTCCACTGGCAGCCCTGACTCTGGGAACAGGAATTTCAATTATTATGAATTATCCCAATGCGATCTCAGCGGAAATCATTCTGGGTGGAATGATCAGTGGTTTGGCTTCTACGGGATTTTATGAAATGCTTCGCAATTTCCTGCACAAAGAGTGCAAAAAAAATTCAGAAGGAGAATCTTGATATGGCTATTACAGCGCAGCAGGCAATAGATGTGTTTAGAAGCTGGCTTGGTATGAGCCGCAAAAAAGGAACGCATAAGCCTATCGTAGATATTTACAACAGTTATCTTCCACAGCCCAGAGGGTACCGTCTGACTTATACAGATGATTATTGCGATGGAGCGGTATCAGCGGTCTTTATAAAGTTAAATGCCGTAGATCTGATCGGTGGAATTGAATGCGGGGTAGAGGAACATGTCAGCAAATTCCGCAAAAAAGGAATCTGGAAAGAAGATGGCCGAATCGTTCCACAGCCGGGGGATATTATTGTATACAGTTGGCGTAAAAGTACACAGCCCAATAATGCATATAGTGATCATATTGGGATGATAGAAATTGTTGATAAGAAGAACCGAACCATGACAGTAATAGAAGGAAATACTCAAGGCGGTATTGTTGGCAGAAGAATTGTTCCATTTGGATGGGGATACATCAGGGGATTTGCGCTTCCACATTACAGTAAAAAAGAAGCAGATTTCAAAACACCGGAAATAAGTGAAAACAATGAGTTATCGGTAGAGGATGCTCTGTTCTATGATGAAAAAACAGAAGGAACATACGAAACCATCACAGATCTGTGGATGCGAACCGGAGCCGGAAAGGAAAAAACTGGAATCATAGTAGTTCCTGCCGGGAAAAAAATACATTGTGATGGTTATTACAATGAAACGCCAGAACAGATCAAATGGCTTTATGTAGTATATGAGGACCTAAAAGGATATTGTTCCACACGGTATCTGAAAGTGTCAGATTAAATATATACAGTGCAAAAAAGGGATTGCGAATACCTTTTTTATACAGGAAATATGGGGAGGGTTTTTGAAAAAAACTTGCATAAACACGGGTCTGATGTTATCCTTATAAAAGTGATGAATAAAAGATAGAAGAGTGAAAAAGAGAGATGAAGGGGCGTTCAATGGCGAAAAAAAAGCGCGGGATAAAGAAAAATGTTCGTCAGGTTTTTCAATATTATGATTATAATCTTCTGGTCAGTGTTATTTTGCTGACCTGTTTTGGACTGATTATGCTGTACAGTTCCAGTGCATATTCCGCTCAGATTAAGTTCAGAGATGACATGTATTACTTTACCAAGCAGGCGGCAATCAGTGCTTTTTGCCTGGTTGCAGTGATTGTAGGATCTCAGATCGATTATCATGTACTGACTAGGAATTTTGCAGGATGGTTATACCTGATTGCCAATATACTATTATTTCTGACAAAGTTTATCGGAACAGAACTGAATGGTGCCAAGAGATGGATTTATTTCGGACCGGTATCCTTTCAGCCGGCAGAGATGGCAAAGGTTGCAATTATCTTATTTTTGCCCACATTGATTGTGAAAATGGGGAAGAATATGCGGACATGGCCGGCATTTTTTACAGTATTGATTGCAGGAGGAGTGACCTCTTTCCTGACTTATGTATTTACGGATAATTTAAGTACAGCCATTATTATTGCAGGTATCACCGTTGGCCTGCTATTTATTGTATTCCCGGATAGCAGACCTTTTGTGGCTGGCGTGATTCTGGTTGCAGTTGTGGCGATTGCAGTAGTCTGGTATGTAAAGGGAAGCGTGACCAGTGACAGTTTCCGTCTGAGGCGAGTTCAGGTATGGCTGAATCCTGAGGCTAATTCCAGTGTAGGCGGTTATCAGGTAATGCAGGGACTGTATGCAATTGGTTCTGGTGGCTTTTTTGGTAAAGGTCTGGGAAACAGTCTGCAGAAGCTGGATTATGTACCGGAAGCCCAGAATGATATGATTTTTACGATTATCTGTGAAGAACTGGGACTGTTCGGGGCAATTATGCTGACAATATTGTTTGCATTTATGCTGTACAGGCTGTTCTTTATTGCACAGAATGCACCGGATTTACTGGGCTCCCTGATTGCGTCCGGTATTTTTATTCACATTGCATTACAGGTAGTATTGAATATTGCGGTTGTTACCAATGTCATTCCTACTACCGGTATTACGTTACCGTTTATCAGTTACGGAGGAACATCCATTGTGTTTTTGATGGCAGAAATGGCATTGGCGCTCAGTGTGTCGAAGCGGATCCGCTTTAAGGATCAGGAAGCCTGATCTGCATAGTCTGTAACAATCAGTTCCTCATAAGGAACACGTTCAGTCAGTTCACCGGCAGATTCCAGAATATCCTGGAGAGTGGTGAAGTGATCCTGGTCAAAAATTAAAGATGGCTTCCAGGTATCCTGAGAGAGATAGCGGTCTACGATCTTCGTGATGGTATCCAGATCACTTTCAGCAAACTGAGGGGCAATCACCGAAGCAGTTTCTTCCGGGGTGTGGGTTAAGACATAATCCACACCCTTTTGTAATGCATTGGTGAATTTCTGGACAACATCAGAATGTGCATCCAGATAGCTGGATTTACAGCAGTAGGAGGTATATGGTACATAACCGGAATCCACACCAAGGGAAGCTACCACATATCCGGCACCTTCTTTTTCCAGGGCAGTGGCGGACGGTTCGAATTCGACCGTAAAGTCTCCCAGTCCACTGGTAAAGGCGGCACCGGTAGAACCAAAATCAATGCTCTGGTCAATGGTCAGATCTGTAGATGGATCCAAACCATTATTTTTCAGGATATATTCAAATACCATTTCAGGCATGCCACCTTTTCGTCCACCAAGTACGGTATGATCTTTCAGATCACTCCATTTAAAATCAGACATTGGCTCTCTGGCAATTAAGAAGTTCCCGGCACGCTGAGTAAGCTGGGCAAAATTCAGAATTGTATCGGCGGCGCCTTCATTATAGGCATAAATTGTAGATTCACATCCCATCAATCCGATTTCCGCAGAATCAGAGAGAAGTGCAGCCATGACTTTATCTGCACCAAAAGCAGTTGTAATAGTCACATCCAGTCCTTCGTCGATAAAATATCCCTGTTCGTAAGCGACGTACTGTGGGGCATAAAAGATCGAATGTGCTACCTCACTCAATGTAACCGATTCCAGTTCCGATGTATCGGCTGCCAAAGTGCTGACTGGTGTAAGAGACGAGAACAGCAGACCGGTAGTAAGGAAAAATACAGAAAGACGTTTCTTCATAGTTAAAAACTCCAAAAACATGATCAGATTACTATATGCGGGAACACGGACAAATGTGTGGAATTTCCTGATATCAGTTCGGAGTACAGTGGGATTCTCGAATTGCAGTTGGGTTAAATCTGTGGTATACTGTATCCGGTTCGTGATAATTACCACAGAAAGGAATGAAATACCATGTTAAAAAAAGAAGATACCACATATATTCATAAAAATAAAGGAGTATGTTCTTCCGCTGTAACCTTTGAAGTAGAGGATAACAAACTGAAAAATGTGAACTTCATCGGTGGATGCAGTGGAAATACTGCAGGAATTGGACGGCTGGTAGAAGGTATGGATGTAGCAGATGTAATGCATCGCCTGGAAGGAACCAAGTGCGGAATGCGTCCGACATCCTGTCCGGATCAGCTGGCACAGGCACTGAAAGAATACCTGGAACAGGCATAACCGGAAGAGAATTTAATAAGATTATTTTCAGAATCCCATACAGTGAGATGATAGAAGAAACTCCTGTATGGGAGTTTATTTTCTTTCACATATTCACGCTTTAAAACAGGAAAGTGGTTGATTAAAAGAATGGGAGTATGGTATACTGAGGAAAGTGAAGAAAGGAAGGATGACATGAGAGATGTTTTAGATATTCATACCCATACACTGGTAAGTGGTCATGCATATAACACTATCATGGAGATGGTGCAGGCAGCATCAGAAAAAGGTCTGGAACTGCTTGGTATTACCGATCACGCGCCTGAGATGCCGGGAGGACCTCATCTGTTTTACTTCAACAATCTGAAGATTATGCCAAGAGAAATAAACGGTATGCCGGTGCTGTTTGGAACAGAAGTGAATATCATGGATTACGACGGAAAACTGGACTTGCCAAAGTCTACGCTAAAGCAGATGGATGTGGTAATTGCCAGTCTTCATACACCGTGTATTAAGCCTGGAAGTGTGCAGGAGAATACCAAGGCACTGGTAGCAGCACTGAAGAATCCTTATGTGAACATCATAGGACATCCGGATGACGGAAGATATCCGGTAGATATGGAACAGATTGTTGCGACAGCAAAGGAAGAACATAAGCTTTTGGAACTGAACAATCATTCACTGGATCCGTCCGGAACAAGAGTTGGTGCAGAGGAGAATGATATTCTCATGTTAAAATACTGCATGGAATATCAGCAGCCGGTGATTATGGGAAGTGATGCACACTGCATCTGGGATATTCGGAATCACGATCTGGCAGTCAGTTTAATCGAAAAAGTGGGATTTCCGGAGGAACTGGTGGTGAACCGTTCCAAAGAAGAATTCCTGACTTATATCAGAAAACAGACCATGTAAAGGGAGGAACGAACATGAGCAAGACAGTTCATACAGAGGCGGTAAAGCATTTATTTGAAGCTGTGTTACAACTGGAAAATGTAGAAGAATGTTATCAGTTTTTTGAGGATGTGTGTACGATCAATGAATTGTTATCACTGTCCCAGCGCTTTGAGGTTGCAAAGATGCTGACAGAGAACAAAACCTATCTGGAAATTGCAGAACAGACAGGTGCATCTACTGCAACCATAAGCAGGGTAAATCGGTCACTCAATTACGGAAATGACGGATATCAGATGGTATTCAGTCGGATGGAAAAGAATCAATAATGGATTCGATCAGCTGCTTTTTCATGTAAACGTCGAAGCTGAGCAGGCAGATAAAAGAGAACATGGTGAGAAATTCCCTGTCTTTTTCACCTGCATCAGCAAAAGACTTACTGGCAGTATCATATTTTTCCATCAGATCTTTTTTTAAGTTTTCCACCTGTTCTTTTTCCATACCAAAGACTTCATTATAGAGATCTTCCATATTCAGACCTTCATTTTTCTGGAAGTACTTATCTGCCAGAGGAGTCAGCAGAGCCTGAATGTCCGAAATGGACAGGAAGCTTTTGAAGTAGTAAATAAAAATCAGCATTAAAACATGCTCTTTGGAATATTTCTTTTTGTTTGGAGAAGGAAGCAGGTGATTTTTTGCGTAATTATTGATCATGGTCTTTGTCAGAACTTTATCATCCGGATAACGCTTGGATGATGCCATCTGAGAATCCATGAAAGTAGTTACCTGATCCATATATAATTCGATGTTAGGAATATCGGCTGTTTTGATGTGATCAATTGCTGATATATTATCAAGAATGCTTTTTATCATATCATGTGTGTCAAGTTTCATAATGTAACGCCTCCTGACTAGATTATACAGTTTTTAAAACTACGTGACAAGTTTTTTTTGAAGAAAGGATAAAAATGAGCAACTACGATTCATTAAATGACTGTCAGAGACAGGCGGTATTTCATACAGAGGGACCACTTTTACTGCTGGCAGGGGCAGGATCCGGAAAGACCAGAGTGCTGACTCACAGGATTGCATATCTGATAGAAGAAAAAGAAGTGAATCCATGGAATATTCTGGCAATTACCTTCACCAACAAGGCAGCAGGAGAGATGAGGGAACGTGTGGATCAGATTGTGGGATTTGGTTCTGACGGCGTATGGGTATCCACATTTCATTCTATGTGTGTGCGAATTCTGAGAAGATTTGCAGACCGTTTGGGCTATGGCACGAATTTTACCATATATGACGGTGATGACCAGAAGACTCTTATGAAAGATATCTGCAAACGTCTGGAGATTGACACGAAGGTTTATAAAGAAAAGATGTTTCTCGCAGCCATTTCTCACCAGAAGGATGAACTAAGAGGACCGATAGAGTATGAGACGCAGGTATTCGGTGATTTTACTAAACGAAAGATCTGTGATGTATACAAAGAATACCAGGCAACCTTAAAAAGAAACAATGCCATGGATTTTGACGATCTGATCGTGAAGACTGTGGAACTGTTCCGTACCTGTCCGGATGTGTTGGAATACTATCAGGATCGTTTTCGTTATATCATGGTGGATGAATATCAGGATACAAACACGGCGCAGTTCAAGCTGGTGAGTATCCTGGCAGATAAATATCGGAATCTCTGCGTAGTTGGTGATGATGACCAGTCGATTTATAAGTTCCGTGGGGCAAATATCGAAAATATTCTGAATTTTGAGAAGGACTTTGAAGATGCCACAGTCATCAAACTGGAACAAAATTACCGTTCTACACAGAACATTCTGGATGCTGCAAACGGAGTCATCAGCCACAATATCGGCCGAAAAGAAAAGGCTCTGTGGACAGAAAATGAGCGTGGAGAACAGATCACGGTCAGGCAGTGCATGACATCTTTTGAAGAAGCAGATTATGTGACAGCGGATATTCGCAGAAGAAAAAACAAGGGAGAATTCGATTATAAGGATTGCGCAATCCTGTATCGTACCAATGCTCAGTCACGTCTGTTTGAAGAAAAACTGCTGATGGCGAATATCCCATATAAGTTGGTCGGTGGCATTAACTTTTATGCACGAAAAGAAATTAAGGATCTGCTGTGTTATTTGAAGACAGTAGATAATGCCAAAGATGACCTGGCAGTGCGTCGTATTATTAATATACCCAAAAGAGGAATCGGTGCGGCATCTCTGGCGAAGGTACAGAATTATGCGGTAGACCGGGATATCAGTTTTTATGATGCATTAAAAGATGCCGCCAATATTGTTTCTCTGGGAAGGGCAGTAGCCAAGATCGAACCATTTGTGACCTTTATTCAGACACTGCGCAGTCAGGCAGAATTCTACAGTGTCCATGAACTGCTTCAGTCAATTATTGATATGACTGGATATGTGACTGAACTGCAGGCAGAAGGAACTGATGAGGCAAAGGCACGTATTGAGAATATAGACGAACTGATTTCCAAGATTGTTACCTATGAAGAATCCACAAAAGAACCTTCCTTAAGCGGCTTCCTGGAGGAAGTAGCACTGGTAGCAGATATTGATGATCAGGACGAGGATTACAATCATGTAGTATTGATGACTTTGCACAGCGCCAAGGGACTGGAATTCCCGAATGTTTATCTGACCGGGCTGGAAGAAGGGGTATTTCCTGGATATGCCAGCATCAATGCAGATGATCCGGATGAACTGGAAGAAGAGAGACGTCTCTGCTACGTTGGTATTACCCGCGCCATGAAGCGGCTGACCATTACCTGTGCAAAGCAGAGAATGGTAAGAGGAGAGACGCAGTATTATCCGATTTCCAGATTCATAAGAGAGATTCCGATCCGTCTGGTACAAACAGGCAGAGATCAGGTGAAAACAGAGCAGACGGTGAAAAAGATGCCAGATGTCCACAGTCCATATATGCAGGCGAAGAAAGCATTTAAGAGCAAGGCATTTGATCCGAACCAGTTCAGGGTGAAAAAGGCAGACAATCTGGATTATACAGTAGGTGATCAGGTGCGCCATATTAAGTTTGGCGTTGGAACTGTGGAAAACATCATAGACGGAGGGAAGGACTACGAGGTAACCGTCAATTTTGAAAAGGTCGGTGTGAAAAAAATGTTTGCAGCATTTGCAAAACTCAAGAAAGTATAAATTTATATGGTAAAAAATACATAATAGTGATATACTAGAGAAAATAAGGATTGAAGTAGTTGCGCAGATCCTGTTTGTGTCT